>CAIKVH010000035.1 GCA_903830725.1 uncultured Burkholderiales bacterium
CGCAGCAGTAGCAATTTAAAACAGAAAATTTGTATTGACAATGCGCGACGATTTAACAATCTAATTTAGAACATGAATACACCTAACAACCCTAAGAACAGCCGCCTCCTAAAAGTGATCGGACCCGTTCCAATTTCTATTAAAAACTGGATTAAAACGCTCTCCTTGCGTGAACAAATTCTGGTTAAAACGCTCTCATTTATCCTGGCTTTTTATGTGGTTTGGTCAATTGCTGTGCTTCCCGCGCTGAGCTCTATAAACAAGAGCGCGCTTAAATTCCAGATTATTCAACGACAGTGGTCCGAGTTACAAACGCTTCAAAATGAAATTAAAACCATTAAAAGTCTGTCCCCCATAAATCAAACTGAAGCTGGATCAGCACTTCAAGAGATTACAGCGCAACTTTGCACTCAGTGCAAAGTTGTTATTCAAGACTCTACGGCTCGAATGCAAATTAGAGGCATGAGTCCAGAGAACTTAACGCAATTATTCCCTCAAATCCGCTCTCGCTCGCAGTCACAGATCCTAGAGGCGAGTCTTAAGTTAGACAATCAGTCAAAGCTTTGGGAGGGCTCTATAACCCTGGCCCTGCCTAGTTTAAATGTCAACTAAATCTATGCTGACTAAATACATCCGAATCTCAAATCAGATTTGTTTGAAATAGAGTTTTTGTATAAAGTTTGAAGCTCAAAGAATTGAAATTATCTCAACCCTCAGCGTTGCCCACTTTGTCAAGTGTTCTTGGTAAAACACTCAAGAAATTTGCCTTAGCCGGTGCCGGACTGGGACTTGTTTTTGGGCTTATCTATTTTGCGCCAGCATCTTGGGTAGGTTTTTATTTCGAGCGTTTAAGTAACGGCAAACTCACGATGGTTCAAACCAGTGGTACCGTCTGGAACGGACAGGGTCAGCTACTTTATAGGTCACATATTCATCCAAGCCTTGAGCAGTTAAGCTCAGGTCAACCTGAGCTTTTGGTGCCCTCCCCGTTTGTCTGGCATATTTCTTTGGAGTTCACCCCCTTCGCAGTTGTTCGGGCATCTGTTGAAAACACTTGTTGCTTAAAGACCCCATTGGAGCTGAGGATTTCACCTCAATCGAGAAATTCAAGTGGTTTGATAGTCCAAATCTCAGATTCTGAGTCCACCTGGCCCGCCCAGTGGTTAAGCGGACTGGGCGCGCCTTGGAATACAGTGGCCCCAAAAGGATCCCTAATTGTCCAAACTGGAGGTGTGCAGGCGATACTTCACCCTTTCAGTGAAGAGGAGCCCCGTTTAGAGGGGGTGGCTCAAATTACCCTACAAGACCTCTCCTCTCAGCTCTCAACTTTGGACCCCCTTGGCACCTACGTCATCAAACTCTGGGAGCCAGGGGATGGTGTTACCCTACACCTTAGCCTAGAGACCTTGGAAGGTCGTCTTATGCTCACGGGCGAGGGGGAATGGATCAATCAGCGACTCCATTTCAACGGTTTGGCCAAAGCGCAAAGCGGATTTGAGGCAGCACTTGCAAATTTGCTAAGTGTCCTGGGTCCTAGGCACGATAATACGGCAACTCTTAAAATTGGTTAGTATGGAACTCAACTCTTATCTCACCCTCCTAAAACTCCGTAAAACAACGGATATGAGAGCCCACGCAAAAGCTGTAGCTAATGCAGTTATAGACGTTAATACCCAAAATCCCAGCTCTTTAACAATTAATCGAGCTGGAACTATTGTTTTGGTTACGTTAATTACAGCCTGCGCCATTGGGCTGACCTCTGCGGTCACCAAGGCGACTGCGGTTACGGCTAATTCTGCCACTTCGACCACTAGCGCACCCTCTCCTTCTCTTTCACCCAGTTCACAAACCTCAGCGTCCTCAACAACAACAACACCTTCAACTACATCGCCAGCCCAGGTGCATAAGTCAACACCGCCTGTGTCCTCTAAAAAGAGCGATGAGTTGGTTACGCTCAACTTTGTGAACGCAGATATTGAGGCAGTGGCTAGAACACTCTCAACACTGTCGGGTCGAAATTTGGTCGTTGACCCCAGGGTAAAGGGGCTGATCACCCTTAGTGCAGAAAAGCCCGTAACCCCCCTCGCCGCTTGGAATCAGTTCTTGGCGGCCTTGAGGCTTCAAGGATTTAGTGTCATTGAGTCGAGCGGACTCTATAAGATCGTCCCTGAGGCAGAAGCCAAGCTTCAGGGCGGCGTCTCAACGGTTGTTCCCTCACCAAACGCACCAACAAGCGGGCAGGTGATGACACAGATTTTTAATCTGTATCACGAAAATGCAAACAACTTGGTCGCCGTTCTCAGACCCCTCATTAGCCCCAACAACACGATCAATGTAAATCCCGGCACCAACTCTTTGATCATCACCGACTACGCAGAAAATTTACAACGGGTTGGCAAAATCATCTCCTCTTTGGACGTATCCAATGCAAGTGACGTCGAGATCATTGCTCTACACAATGCAATTGCCTCCGATTTAGCTGCTCTAGTCTCGCGACTCATTGACGTCACTCCAGCGACGGCAGGTGCTAACGCTGGGCAGGCACAGTCGAGTGATACAACTTACAAGACTACTCTTTTGGCAGAGCCTAGGAGTAATTCGATTATTCTCAGGGCCGCCAATTCCGCACGACTCCTTCAAGCGCGCTTGTTAATTGAGAAACTTGACCGCCCAAGCAGTGACCTAGCCAGTGGCAATATTCATGTCGTTTATCTTAAAAATGCTGATGCAACCAAACTCGCAGGCACCCTTCGCGCAGCCTTAGCAGCTGACCCCAAAGTAGGCGGGGGGTTCACAGGCAATACCGCTCAATCCAACGTATCTAACCCCACCATAAATCCTGCTAACGCGATGAACTCGGGTCAAAGTGCAGGCTACGGATCTTCATCGGCTAATCCAACTCTAGGCGGATTTAATGCCAGCTCAACCTCGACAACCGGCGGCCAAATACAGGCAGACACTGCAACCAACTCACTCATCATCACCGCACCAGAGCCCCAGTTTAGGCAATTAAGAGAGGTGATCGACAAACTGGACTCACGCCGCGCTCAGGTGATGGTGGAGAGTTTGATTGCTGAAATTGACACCAGCAAACTTGCTGAGTTCGGAATTCAATGGCAAAACGTGATGGGCAAAGCCGGGGGGAATGTAGGCGTAATTGGTACCAATTTTGGTTCTGGGGGGTCCAATCTTTTATCTCTTTCAACATCGGCTGTGAATTCAAGCTCTACCTCGGGGCTGAGTTTGCCGGGCTCAGGGCTTAACCTAGCGACTGCTAGGGAGGTGAACGGCAAATACGTTTTAAGTTCACTTGCTAATTTTCTGCAGCAAGACGGGCTAACGAATGTTTTATCTACACCAACTCTTTTGACCCTTGATAACGAGGAGGCGAAAATTGTTGTGGGTCAAAACGTCCCTTTTGCAACTGGTCAATACACCAACAGCAACACTGCAAACGGCTCCGTTACCCCGTTTACAACTTATGACAGAAAAGACGTTGGTATTACGCTTCGCGTTAAACCACAAATTAGTGAGACGGGTTCGGTGAAGTTGGTGATTTTCCAAGAAGTGTCTAGTATTGATGCAACCTCCTCAACAGCCGGATTGATCACTGACAAAAGATCTATCGAATCTAGCGTCCTTGTTGAAGACGGCTCCATCGTTGTTTTGGGTGGATTGCTCTCAGACACTTATTCGAACAACAGAGGACAAGTTCCTTGGATGGCTGACCTCCCTTTAATAGGGAACTTATTTAAAAACGAATCTAGAAGTAGAAATAAAACGAACTTAATGGTTTTTCTACGACCTGTGGTGTTACGCGACGCAAAGAGTACTGAGATACTCTCAAACGGTAGATACCTGGGTATGATGAATGAACAAAAGTCTCTTGATACCAAGCCCCTCAATGAAGCCTCCTTTATTCTCCCTGCTAACGAGGGGCCAAAGCTACCTGAGCTGAAGGGGGTTGTTCCACTAGCACCCGTAGCTCCAACAAAATCAGTGAAGTAATAGATCACTCGTTTAAAGCCCTCTAAGATGCGTCACCCCTTACCCTACGCATTTGCTCGCGCCCACAAACTCTTATTAGAGGTTGAGGGCGAGAGCGTCTGTTTATGGCACAGCGATCAGCCAGCGCCGGGGCCTTGGGCAGAGGTGATGCGCAAATACGCAGTGACTGCATTTGAGTACCTGGGTAGCGCAGAGCTTGTGCAACGCATTAGCTCCGTCTACGCCGGGGCTGAGTCTAGTGCTGCAACCGTGATCACTGAAGTTGAGAGCGACGCAGACCTAGCCCGAATGATGCAAGACATCCCGGCCGTAGAGGACTTACTCGAGTCCTCCAACGACGCGCCTATCATTCGTATGCTCAACGCTCTCTTAACGCAGGCCGCAAGGGACGGGGCTAGCGATATTCATATTGAACCCTATGAGCGCCACTCAAGCGTACGCTTTCGCATAGACGGCACACTTAGAGAGGTTGTGCAACCTCACAGAGCGTTGCATGCAGCGCTGATTTCTCGCCTAAAAATTATGGCTGAACTCGATATTGCAGAAAAACGACTTCCCCAAGACGGTCGAATTTCACTTCGAATGGGTCAACGCGCCATCGACGTTAGGGTATCAACTCTTGCGGGCGCTCACGGCGAGCGTGCTGTGCTGCGTTTGTTGGATAAAAGCGAATCCAAACTAACGCTTAAATCCCTCGGGATGCAGGGGGACACACTCGAGCGCTTGGTACAAATGACCCACCAACCACACGGGATTTTATTGGTCACTGGCCCAACCGGCTCAGGTAAAACTACAACGCTTTACGCGGCTCTTCAAGGCCTGGACGCGGGGCGTGCGAATATCATGACTGTTGAAGATCCCATTGAATATGAGTTGGCGGGAATTGGGCAGACCCAGGTCAATGCAAAAATCGATTTAACGTTTGCAAAAGCTTTGCGAGCGATCCTTAGGCAAGATCCTGATGTGATCATGATTGGTGAGATTAGGGACCAGGAGACCGCGCAAATTGCCATTCAAGCCTCACTCACGGGACATTTGGTACTTGCAACCCTGCACACGAATGACGCAGCCAGCGCAGTCACTCGCCTCATGGATATGGGCGTTGAGCCTTTCCTACTTAGCTCTTCGCTTTTGGGCGTACTTGCTCAGCGTTTGGTGAGAAAGCTTTGTACGCACTGCCACGGCTCTGGTTGCACTCACTGCGCACAGACTGGGTACAGTGGTCGAACGGGGATATATGAACTGCTCAGTGTGAGCGAGGGTATCCGCGAGCAAATACATGCTCGCGCCGCAGAGGCGAGCCTGCGTAACAAGGCAGTTTCAGAAGGTATGAGTTTGATGCGAGAGGACGGTGAGCGATTGGTGCGCGAGGGCATAACCTCTGAGGAAGAACTCATCAGAGTTACCCGAGAGTGATTAGATTAATATTTTTTAGATCTGCGTCTTCGTAAACCCAATATTTGCCATTGCAAAGTTTTAACTTAAAGAGTTCAAAATTAAGTTAAAGTGTCTCACTTGTTAGTTTGGATGAGATGGTTTAGATTTTTTAGATCATTTTTACTTTTTTTAGGTGTTTCTTACAACCCAATGCCTGCCTTTTCCTACGAAGCCATCACCTCTGAGGGTCTAAGCCGCAAAGGCGTATTAGACGCTGAGTCAGCTCGCGTTGCCAGGACTATGCTCAGGGCTCAGCAATTGGTCCCCCTCAGTGTTGAGCAGATTAACAAAAGCTCTGGAGGCATTTCTCGTATTGGTTTTCATTCCCCACTGAGTTGGGGAAGACGGGTATTTAGTGCAAACGCACTCATGATCTGGACCCGTCAACTGGCCAGTTTAGTTAGTGCAGGCTTACCACTAGAGAGGGCCTTGACCTCATTAATAGATGAAGCATCTACTCCGGCTCATCGGGATTTAATAGCAGCCCTTAGGGCCGAGGTGAATGCTGGGGTAGCACTGGGTAAAGCACTTGCAAATCACCCTGACGAGTTCACTGAACTCTACATTGCCGTTATCACCTCTGGCGAACAAACGGGTCGCTTAGGACAAGTTCTAGAGCGTTTAGCCAATGATCTTGAACGAGCGCAGTCCTTAAAAGGTAAGCTTCTTGCGGCGTCCCTATATCCCGCTATTGTGAGCTTAGTGGCCTTTGCGATCGTGCTCTTCCTCCTTTCCTACGTTGTGCCTCAAGTGGCGAATGTTTTTGCGAGCTCCCATCACACCCTCCCCGTATTGACGGTAGTGATGCTAGCCATTTCTAAATTCGTACAAAACTATTGGTTATATCTCGTTCTTCTAATGAGTTTTGGTGTGCTGGCTCTTAACGTCGCACTCAAAGATTCTGGCTTTAGGCAACGCTTTGATGCAGGGTGGCTGAAACTTCCACTCATCGGTAAATTAAGTCTTGGCTACAACAGTGCGCGTTTTGCGAGCACGCTCGCACTACTCAGTGGTGCGGGAGTACCTATCTTGAAATCGCTTGAAACTGCAGCGCAAACGCTATCTAATGAAGCCCTGCGGGTTCATGCCCTAGAAGCCCTGGTATTGGTTAGAGAGGGCGCTCCACTTGCTAATGCATTGGCACAGAACGCTCGTTTGCCTGGCATGCTATCCATGTTTGCGCGCCTAGGGGAACAAACCGGCCAGCTCCCCCAAATGCTTGAAAAAGCAGCCCACCATTTAGGGACTGAAGTCGAGCGACGCGCCCTTAATTTGGCAACCATTCTTGAACCCCTGCTGATAGTGGTGATGGGTATCGTGGTGCTTCTGATAGTTTTAGCGGTAATGCTACCCATTATTCAACTCAATCAATGGGTTCACTAAATACGCGGATACTCAAGGCCCTAGATGATATTATTCAAATCAAATTCATTCCAACGGAGTAGAGCAACATGGCCATAACTTTAAACGGTCAACTTGTCGTTGCAATATCATCGCGTGCGCTGTTTGATTTTGAGGAAGAAAACAAAGTATTCGAGGAAAATGACGACCGCTCCTACATGGATTTGCAACTAAAGCGATTAGAAACTCCGGCCAAACCTGGCGTTGCATTTTCTCTTGTTAAGAAACTCTTGGCCTTTAATTCACCTGACACTCAAAGAGTTGAGGTGGTCATCTTATCGCGCAATGACCCCGTGAGTGGTATGCGAGTTTTCAGATCTGCTCAGCACTATGGTCTTCAGATCCAACGCGGAAGTTTTACCAGGGGTCAGCCCCCTTGGCGCTATTTAAAGCCTTTGAATGCAAATCTTTTCTTATCTACTCACCTAAGTGATGTTCGTGCTGCGCTCAATGCAGGCGTTCCCGCTGCTCAGGTCTACCCCCACTCAGCTCACGCCTCTGAGGCTCACCCAAGTGAGGTGAGGATTGCATTTGACGGGGACGCCGTTTTGTTCTCTGATGAAGCGGAACAAGTTTTTCAGTCCCAAGGACTTACCGCTTTTCAAAAGCATGAAAAAGAAAAAGCCAGTCAACCCCTTTCTGCTGGCCCTTTTAAGCCGCTGCTGGCAGCGCTTCAACGACTCCAGCAAGAGGGCACGCCGAGCATGCGCATTAGAACTGCGCTTGTTACCGCTCGAAGTGCACCCGCACATGAGCGGGCGATCAGAACGCTGATGAACTGGAACGTCCAAGTGGATGAGGCCATGTTCTTAGGGGGATTGTCAAAGGGTGAATTCTTAAGGGAATTTGAACCTGATTTTTTCTTTGATGACCAAACGGGGCATATCGAGTCAGCTGCTTTACACGTCCCTGCGGGACACGTAGCACAAGGAATTACGAATCAGTGAGTTTTAAATATCCATGATCAACTCGGCTAAACATGCTCACGTTCTGCAACGATTCTCACCTCTTTGCCTTCTCGTCGAGCAATCCAAATGGTAGATGACAGAATAACCACTGCACCCAATATTGTGTAATGGTTGGGTGAATCCCCAAACACCAAAAAACTAGCAGTTGCGGACCAAATTAAATCTAAAAATCTCAAGGACTGTGTTGCGGAGATATCGGTTGCTTTAAACCCCTTTGTTAAACAGTAATGTCCCAGAGAGCCTAATACCCCTGCGGCTACAAATCCCAACCATTGCAAAGCACTAGGTGTTTGCCAAACCATCCAAGCAAAAGGGAGGCTAAAGATACTTACCGTAATGCCCTGCCAAAAGACAATGACTCCGGGTGTCTCATATTTGGTTAAGGACTTGGTGATTAAAAATGATGCGGCAAATACTGGAGTTGAAGCAAACATAACGAGCGAGTACCAACCCCCATCCCCAGATAACCTGGGAGCAACAACCACAGCTACGCCCAAAAGGCCGATCAATGCGGCGATCCATCGGTCCCGCCGCATGGGTTCACCCAAAAATAAGCTGGCTCCAATCATAATAAAGATGGGACTAGAAAATCCTATCGCTGTTGTATCTGCAAGGGAGATTTTGGGTAACGCTGCAAACCACAACCATAGGCCCACCGAATGGACGCCGCCCCTCCAAAACTGTCCCCTCATGTCGATTGGGATATAAGTTCGCCAACCCTCTTTAAGTAAGAGTGGGGCCATGACCAAGAAACCAAAGAAATAGCGCAAAAACTGCGACTCTAATCCGTCCATCGTTAATGTGATGCTACGCACGATCGTGTTTAGGCATGTAAACAAGACTCCGCTCAGTGCCACCCATAGCATCCCCTTCCAAACTGCGGGAAGTTCTGCACCTTTGCTCCTTACTCTTCTTAAGTCTCTTGCGCGGCTTGCTTTGAAGTGCCCAGCACGACCCTTGAACTGCTGATGCAGGGACTGTGTTTTAATTCGCAACAAAATGAGTTTATTCGCTAGACGGCGTTTAAGCATTTTCATATTTAAATCTCTACGCCCCTAAATTTGAACAACTCAACAGCTCCCTAGTCCATCAAACCATTTACTTGTAAACGCGGATGATGCTACTGGTTAAGTCACTTTGAAGCAATTCCTCAACACGTTCAGCGACTTTTTCTGGCTTAAGTAAATCTGCCAAATCATCCGAATCATTAAAGTTATTGGACCTCATAGGCGTATCGGTTCTTGATGGTGCTATGCAGTTCACCCTGATAGCATCGCTTGCCCACTCCTCAGCCAGTGCTTGCGTAAGATTGCTGACAGCTGATTTAGTGGCTGAGTAGGTTGCAATATTTGCTCGCCCCTTTAGATATGAGGAGGATGAGAAAAATACAAGCATCCCCTTTGTCGCCTTTAAATACGCATGGCTAGCGTTGGCTATGTGAATGGAGCCGAGGATGTTGGTCTGGATCATTTCTTCCAATTTCTCATGAGAAGTACCAAGCATTGGACCTGTGTACAAAACCCCTGCACAATTAATAATGAAGTCAATACCTAATGGTGCGCTCTCGCGAGCAATTTTTTCAAGAGAACTTTGAACCTGCTCAGCTCGCCCCACATCGCACCCGCTTGAGCGACTTAAAGAGTAGACCTTTAGGCCAGAGGCACTGAGCTTTTGAGCAATTGCTTCACCAATTCCTTGTGAGCCACCAAACACAACAGCGACCTTACCCTGAATATCCTCGCGCCCGTAGGTGTCGCTATACCTCCCCATTCGAAAGACCTCCTCCGCGGTGATTAGATCAAAGGGAAAGGTGATTTTGATGTTCTCCTCGCTCCCGCGAACGGTGAAGATACTTGAACGTTCGCCCCAATAATTTAAGTAAATAGCACAGTCATCGGTAACCTTTAACTCGTTTTGTTTGGGCAAAAAGTCAGTGAACGCCTCCACAATAGAGCCGTAGCGAAAGCCTTGCGGGGTTTGACCTCTCTTGATCTTGCTTCGATCTGGGATAGAGATAACTTTACCATCCTCTACGTAAAGCATCGTGTCTGTGGCATCTATGATGGTATTTACTGCTTTGTATTCATCCAAAGCAAGAATTAAGTTTTGAATGATCTCGTGACTCAAAAAGGGTCTTACTCCATCATGAATCAATACCTTGTCATCTTGCTGAGCGAGTTCCTTTAAAGCATTAAGACCCATCCAAGTCGACTCAGCGCGACTTGCACCGCCGGCAACTATGGCGTGTAATTTGGGATATTTACTTTTAAATTCCTCGCTTAGGAGAAGTACTTGTGCGTTACCAACGATCACCACTACATCTATGTTTGGATTTTTATCAAACAACTGGAGCGTATGCTCTAAGATAGTTTTGCCTGATACCCGGGTCAATTGTTTAAGCTTCTCGCCTCCAAATCTGCTTCCTTCGCCTGAGGCGAGAATGACTGCATAATTCAAATCCGTAACTCCGTAAAAATAATTAATCCTAGTTGGCTACCAACTCTGGGACTAATTGGGCAAAATATGAGTTTATCTCCTTACAGGCCCCACCCGCATGCGTATCAAAGGCCACTGATCTGAGGGCTTGCCTGATACCGTCAAAAGCGTCTTGTGTCAGGACTTGCTCGATCGCTACATCTATTGAACCGAGCTCAATCTCAAGGCCTGGCAGTTGATTCATAAAGATGTTATCTTGATCGGTTTCTTGAAGCTTATTATTTTTAATAAAAACGATTGGCTTATTACAGTGTAAAAAATCAGTGAATATGGATGATTTATCCGTAATCAGCAAATCTACTTGATTCAAATAAGGATAAATGTCGGGTTCAGAGGAAATAATAAGAGGGTTGTTTTTGTTTTCTTCCTCAAACCTGTTGTCGTAAGGGTGCGGTTTAATGATGAGCTCCACCTTTATTTTCCGCTTCACAAAAGGAGCTTTTATTTTTTCGTAAATAGTTTGGTTCATCCAATGCGCTGAGTCTCCAATAAATGTGTAAGTGGGCGCCCACAAAATCTTGAATGCGTCAGGTGACTTAAATACCTTCTTATAAGAGCCCAATAATTCATGTTCAAAGGGCTGCCTCGTTAAGACTTCATTTCTCGGCATGCCTGCGCGAATGATTTTTCTAACCCCAAAGAACTCTCTCCACTGCCTATCCCAGGTTTTGGCAGGGCTCAAAATATAGTCAATTGAGGAAGACTCAACCAACTGATTCACAAACGTAGGATTGCCCATATCGCCTTTGTCCGTTAGGGCTAAATCCAATTGCTTAGTACCAACTCCGTGCCAAAGCTGTACCTTCTGAGCTCCAGCGAGTGCTGCTTTGTATGTGGAAATTCTTAGAGATTCGTTGGGACTAATGCTAAATACACAAAGTGGTACTTTGATAAGTAATGCGATATTCTTTGCTAGATTGACATTCAAATCTAGAGCATTCAAATTGAGTTCCAAAAGCTGTTTGACCAATACGGAGTTATAGCTACACCATATGGGTTGAAAGCCGTAATTATTCCGACATGCATCTAAATAAAGATACTTTGAGTTATCGGAGAAATTATCTCGACCAAAGAACAGTACGACTGGGATTTTGGGTTTCTTTTGCGAAACAACTCTCAGGTTGCTCTCGTATTCAGCCTTAGCCAGTTGATTCTTAATTTGCAGTATTTCTTGTGAATCCATTGGACTTAGAGTGTGCTTTTTTTAAAGGAAACGTCTGAATCAATATTTTTATGACTCAATTATCGTATTCTATCTATTAAAGCCCACCCGTTTTAATTCAAAATTACTACATTAATGTGCGATTACCTAGCGCTAAGTGCACTCGAGCGCCCTAAAAGCGTAGAAATACAAAGGTGAATCATAAATGTGGCTGAAGAAACCATAGAGTTTCCTAAGCTCAAAGCGAAGGGTTACAAAAAAATGGGTTCATTGACCAGACCAATAAGTCCGGTTTCATACTTAGTAGTTGTGATGAAGAACATTGCACTGCGCAAAGACGCGGTATTAGTTGAAAGCGCAAAGCCCCCAATAAGGCTCAGTCAAGCCGTATAAATAAACAATGATAGGTCAGGATTCAAGAAATCCTCAATCTTTATTTGCTTACTAAATCAAGTGATGTAAAAGCAGGAGAGGCTTTGATACCCAAAGAAAAAATTTGTTGAAATATCGACAATTGCAAATCATTTTTTGGAAGATCGCCGTCATCAACGTGGGCAATAGGATTCACGGTCTCACGGCCTCTTATGAATTCGTAATACCGAGGGTTTCGTATCATCGCCTCTTGCGCTTGGCTCTGAGTTAACTCAAATAATTTAAACATTGATCGACTCCTCAATCATCCATACACGAATACGAACACGAACACTTATACCTAAAACTAAAAACTCAAAATGCTCAATCTATATTCTCAATGTAACTAGCAATTTCGTTTTGTTCAATAGTTAACTTAATATAAAACTACAATATTTTTAATACTTCTATTTCAATACTACAAAGACTTCGTTTGTCATCATCCTTTCATAATTGAGAGATAGAGTGGTATTCCTCGTCTTACACGGCGTCTAATTTTTTTGAAAATACTGTATTTCGGAAAATAATTTAAATTTACTTCTCTCAAATTCCTTAGAAGAAAATCTGTTTTTCATGAGAACTTTTATTACTTTTCAATTCCTGAATATGGGTTCAACTTTCATTTTTGAGTAAATATTTGTCAGTACAGATTAAAATGAATTTTAGAAAGCAATTAAAAATTGGGCTTTAGGGAGTATTTCTTGCTGCAATATTAAGCGCAACCCCTACTTTTGATCAAAACAATACCGTTACTTTACCGATCGTTTCATACGATCAAAATTAAGGTTCACTCTTTACTTCAGTTGGTGCAGTTTGACTGTTTAGCTGACAGACACCCTAGCCAACTCGCAGGGGGAGGCAAAGCCAGCGTATTGCTCTAGCAAGAGCTCTTGCATTTGAGCCATGAGTGCTTAATTCCAACTCGGCAAAAACAGGTGCACAGAATTTTGAAGTTCAAATGGGGCAAAATGGATTTCAGAGTAGAGGTCTTAAAGGAGGACAAAGTGGAACTATAAGTCCAACAAAGTTAAAAGTTTTTGCGCATCGCCCATAACTTCACCATAACATCGCCACAACTTCACCGTGGCTTGCATTTTTGACAACACAAAGCGTCCTGTTGATGCAACTGTTAAACCTTTTTAGATACAGGTATTTTTCATAAATACACGCACTCCCACCCCTTAAATCAGTTTGCGTTTACACTGCACTGCTGAAAATTAATTCAAAATCTCTAGCTACACAGCCTAGTGTTGCACACACGCGACTACTGCAAAAGGCTCGACAAATAAAAGGTGTCATTGTGCTCGTCGTAGTAAAAACAAAAAAGACAGTTGATCCAACGATTCAAAAAATCAAGAGCAAGATCAATACTGCAAAAAAAAATCTTTCTAAAGCTCAAGAGGATTTAACTTATTGGAAGTCAGTCGCAGATACGTATAGCCAATTATTTAGAAAACACATTAAACCTGAGCTTGACAGATTAAACAATGTCAAAAAAACTTGGGTTCTAACGCTTTTCGAGGTCCGAAATACAATGAAGTGGAGTAGGAGCGAGAGAGAATTACTCGATGAGGAGATAGTTTCCAACGTTGTTGAACTTTTAGATGAGATGCCTGGAGACGCGGAACTAGAGGCTGTTTTTCAACAGTACCAGGAAGCAGCAAAGGCAAATGCTAAAAAGGAAGAGGAAGAATCGGGTAATTTTGACGAGTCATTTCTTCAAAGGCTTGCAGAAGATATCTGTACTGAATCGAGCCTACCGAAAGACTTCTTTAGTGGTTGTAAGTCAGAAAAAGCTATGTATGACCGCTTCACGCAGTACATGGATGAACAAGAAGAGACTGCGCGTGCTCAAACCCAACCTACTAGTAAACAATTTACTTCCGGTGTAATTAAGACTTTATACAGAAGACTGGCTAGTCTGGTTCATCCAGACAAAGAATCCGATCCCCTCATAAAGCATAAAAAAACCGAGTTAATGCAGCGACTCAACAATGCATATAGGAACAATGATGTAGATGAACTTATGCAAATTCAAAAGGAAATCGATTTAGATAAACCAGTTGACCTAATGAGTGATTTAGAAGGACTGAATGCCAACTTAAAGGCTATCAAAAAACAGCAAAAGGAATTGGCCACGCAAGTCAAAGAAATTAAACAATGGTTTACAGTGCAAGTAAGTCCTGATGTACTGGTAGTGGACCCTGCAAAACTTGAGTCCCGTCTTCGCAATTCCTTTAAAGGGCAAGTCTCCAGTATTAAGCACGAAATCATTCAATTAGAGAGTGACATTAACTACACATTTAAGGATCGCAAGGGCGTCAAGCATATGCTCCGTTCTCTTTCACTTTTTAATGAAATATTCTAAATACCCGAAACAGCCCTACTTGACTTTAAATAGTGCAATTTTTTATTCCAATCAATGACCACTATTACGGCATATTGCCCTAACGCCACCAAATTGATGTTATCGTATTGATATTATTTCGTTTTCCCCCTTGTATTAGGAGCTGTTGTATGGATAAATTTTCCTCGAATTTGAAATATATAGCATTAATTGCTTTGTTTATCTATTCGCAGTTTAGCTTTGCCCAAGACATTCCGGTTCACGCTCAGGGCCTCAAGGAGGAATTAATTTCGGTAGACCTATCTGGAAACAATAAACAAGTTGGCGTATTCTCAACGAAAATAGGCGTAGACAACCCCATAAAACTAGCAGTTTTATTACCTGGATATCCATCGGTTGTAAAACCCGTAGTTGAAAATGGAGTGATGACGAGTTCAAAATTAACAGGCAATTTTTTAATTAGAGCTCGTCGTTTTTTAGTCGATGAGAAGGTGGCGAGTTTAATTGTCGATTGCCAATCTGACACAGGTTACGAATGCGCAAGCTACTATCAGGCCTCCAAACAACGTCAAGAGGACGTTGACAAATTAATATCTGAAGTAAAAGTTCGCCACCCCTCCATTTCCGAGGTATGGCTTGTAGGAACTAGTATGGGAACCATATCCTCTTCCTTTATGCCAACATTTAACCCTACAGGATATGCCGGTGCTATCCATACGGCATCAATCACTGATCCCTACGCTCAGGGCTCTTACCGGGTACTTGGCGGGTTCGATTACGCAAAATCAAACATACCTCAGTTTTTTGTACATCACCAGAATGACCCTTGCGCGTTGACGTCCTATACCAGCGCCAAATCAATTGCTTCTAAATATAACGTTCCATTGGTGACAGTTTCGGGAGGAAAGGACTTTCAGGGCGGAGCTTGTCAAGCTTTTACAGAGCACGGATTTCGGGGAAAAGAAAAAGAGGTGATGAACGCTATTTCAACAATCATCACATCAGGTAAAGCATCTCAGCTAGAGATAAATTGATCGTTTAAATCTCACAGATGCATCATCTGTGAACACAACATTTAATCCTATTACTCTACCTTTATGCCCTTCCAAAAAGCAACATGTCCTGAAATATTTTTAGCAGCCTCTTTGGGATGTGAATAATACCAAGCCGAACTCTTATTGACTTCGCCACTGACTGTAACGTCATAGTAACTTGCAGTTCCTTTCCAAGGACAAACGGTTTCCTTTACGGATTGGGTGAAAAATTGCATATCTAGCGAATTGGCTGGAAAGTAATGATTACCCTCAACAATGATAGTTTTATCCGAACTCGCTACAATTTTCCCGTTCCAAATCGCTTTCATATAAATCCCTTATTATTTTGGCATTGCGCCTACAGTCTCTGATCCAACTAAACATGCTCGAACCCACCTACATCACAGAGACACAATTTATAAATCCCTTAGATTTATCCCGAGAATTAAAAGAAGGCCTACTCTCAGAATTTGCTTTTATTTCGCCTAAATTTCTTTATGATAATTTAGGCTCCCATCTCTTTACTGCCATCACTCTACTTCCAGAGTATTATCCGACCAAAACAGAAAAATCAATATTTGAATCAAATAAGCTTGAAATTGCTGCGGCATTAGGTCTAAACAACGGACTTATTGACCTGGGCGCGGGTAATTGCCAAAAAGCAGAATCACTATTTACCGCACTTCGTCCCGCTTCCTATACTGCAATAGATTTTTCTTTAGACTATTTAAAAGAAATCTTACCGCAACTCCAAAACAAATACCCCGAGATCGCCATGTTTGGTATCGGATTGGATTTTTCAAAAAACCTCCAACTGCCAACATCTGTGGTTAGTTCGGGTCATAACTTTTTCTATCCCGGCTCTAGTATCGGAAATTTCAACATCGATGAAGCTAAGCATTTGCTGAAACAAATAAAGTCTGCACTCAAAGGCGGGGGATTACTCATTGGTGTTGATCTTATGAAAGAGGACCGTATACTCTTGGATGCATACGATGATCCTCTTAAATTAACAGCAGCATTTAATTTAAACATCCTGCGCGTTGTTAATACATTAATACATTCAAACTTTGATGTTTCGCACTTTAAGCATTCCATTAAGATAAACCATCCTCTTCAACGCGTAGAACTCTATCTTGAGGCATTAAGAGATACAACTGTAACTTTCGGTGATAATGTTAGAAGCTTTAAATATGGGGAGCTTATTCATACTGAGAATTCACACAAATACACCCATGAGTCCATCAAGAGTCTGCTCTCAAGTGCTGGCTTTGAATCATTTACTACTTGGACTGATTCCAAAAACTACTTCGCGTTAATTTATGCTCGCTAACTCCTTCACAGATGAATCAACTGATTCACTAATTGATCAATTCCGAGCCTCTAGGGATCACTCCACAGAACTTCTGAATGGATTAACTCCAGAAGATTGTCAATCTCAATCCATGCCCGAGACGAGTCCCATTAAGTGGCATTTGGCTCATGTGACTTGGTTTTATGAAATGATGGTTCTCAAACAGTTTGAGGCGAACTTCGACTATTGGAATCCTAATTATGCTGTTTTATTTAATAGCTACTACAACATTATTGGAGATAAACATCCCCGTGCTAAGCGCGGATTACTAACCCGTCCAAGCCTTGAGGAAGTTATAAATTGGCGAGGCAATATCGATAAGCGAGTCGTTAACCTACTTAATATTAATCCTAGATTAGAGATAAAAAATTTAATCAGACTGGGAATCAATCACGAGCAACAACACCAAGAATTAATGCTTACTGATTTACAGCACTTATTTTTCAATAACTCTTTATATCCTGCTTTGGACAATTACACAGCACCAAAGAATCTCTCCTTCGAAAAATCAAACTGGATAGCGATTGAACCAGGGATTTATTCAATTGGCTTTAGTGAAGGTGTTTTTCACTTTGATAACGAAGGTCCGGAGCATAAAGTCTACATCCAGCCCTGCACTCTTAGTAGCAAATTGATCACTAATAATGAGTGGCTAAGCTTTGTGAATTGCGGAGGGTACGAAGATTCTAGGTGGTGGCTGGATGAAGGCTGGGCCTGGGTCCAGCGCGAGAATGTTCACTCTCCCTTGTACTGGATACATGACTTAGATACGAATTCATTTAATGAATTCAGTCTCGCAGGTTCTCTTCCACTTGTTGGTAACAATCCGGTCAAAAATATCAGCTATTTTGAGGCCGATGCTTACGCGAGGTGGGCTAACACTAACTTAGTGGGTCATGAGGGAGTCCGTCTTCCCACAGAATTTGAATGGGAAGTATTTGCTAAGACGCAAGCCCCCCAGTTAGAGGATATGTTTGATTGCTTATGGCAATGGACAAGCAGTAGCTATAGTGCATATCCCGCTTATCGCCCCTGGAGTGGGATGGCGGGCGAATATAACGGAAAATTCATGATTAATCAGATGGTACTCAGAGGCAGTTCCTCTTTCACCGTCCTTGGTCATTCCAGACCAAGTTACCGTAATTTCTTTCCTACTAACACACGTTGGCAAATGACAGGTCTGAGACTAGCGAGGGATGTCTAGATTAACAATAGCTACCCTGTTCAACACATTCTCAGCGCTTTAAATCTATGTTTCAAATATCAAGCTACTTGATACAGTCTACTTACCCAGGATATTAAATACCTCACACCAAGGGAAAAGATTGCCGCCGGCACTGCTCCTTCCAGCATTAACTCTGTATTATTGGTGGAAAGTCCTTGCGCAATGCGCTCCCCGTATCCCCCTGCGCCAACAAAAGCAGCTATGGTTGCTGTACCCGTAGTCCAAACTGCAGCTACTTGCACACCGCTAAACAGCGATGGACTACAAAGAGGAAGTTCAATTTTGAGAAGCTGAATCCAAAATCCTGCTCCAAGAGCCTTGGAGGCCTCTTTGACTGCGGGATCAACTAACTGGAGTCCTGAATGGGTTGACTCAATGATAGGGAGCAACGCGTAAAGTAAGAGAGCAATAAAAGCTGGCCAAAACCCGATCGAATGAACTAGTAAGATCAAAAAACTTAGTAACGCTAAAGCAGGTATAGTCTGTATAACTCCTATGCAGGACAAAACATATTTACCGCTCTTGGGTTGTGCGTAGACCCATACTCCTAAAGGTATACCTAGCATAATTGCAGTCCCAAGCGATGTAATTACTAAAATCACGTGCTGATAGGTAACTCTCAAGAAATCCCAGGTAACGAAGAAGGCTAGAAATCTTAGTATGGAGCTAATGGGTTCTTCATTATCTGTATCTTCAACTTGCAGCGATTTCCCGTCTTGATGCAAATAATTATTCACAACTTCTAATGGACTTTTGCGGCCAATTTCAACCTCGGCATTCAAATGTCGCATCGTCTTTTCTGATAGAGCACCCCTTAGTTGATCAAGACCCTCCCTAATTTCAGATTTATTCTCCACACTTGTTATTCTGTAAAGTAGCAACGCTTCATACGAGGTAAAGTAATCTTTATCATCCCTCAACAATTCATATTCCTCATTAATTAACATGGAATCTGTACTGTAGGCATCAATTAAATCAATCTGATTATTCGCTATTGCCTGGTAACCTAGCCCATGTTCTAATCCTACAGGCCTAAATATTTCTAAATGATATGCCTTTGCAAGACCGCTCCATCCGTCTTTTCTTGCCAAGAACTCCTGAGATAAACCTAATCTTAAATTCGGAGTCTTTCTTAAATCGGTTATGGTGTGAATATTTAATCGATTGGCAAGTTTTTTAGAAATAACCAAGGCATAGGTATTGTTGAAACCGAGAAAGTACCCGGCCTTAATACCCATTGGCAGTAGTTTTTGATTGATCTGATCGAGTGTGAGTTTTTGATTTGACTGAAGTATCTCCTGCGTTAAAGTTCCCCAATATTCAGGGTATAAATCAATTTCCCCCTCTTTCAGGGCATTAAAAACTATTCCAGTTGAGCCCAAACCCAGCTTTCTATCAATGGCCGTATTGACTTTATCTTCAATTGATTTTGATATCAACTCCGCTAGCACATATGATTCGGCAAACCGTTTGCTCCCAACTGTAAATTCGCGAGAATATACATTGATATGGATCAAAGTAATCAATAAGGAAAATAATATATGACCGTAAAAAGTCCTGTAATTTAGTTTATACAAAATTGTTTTTCACTTAAGTGCGTGCGTTATCAAATATTGACATCAAAATCAGAATTTAATGATAAATTTAATTGCATAGGGATTTCACTTTTTTCTTCAACGAAGGTAGAACCTCAGCCTCAAACCATGGATTCTTTTTTAACCAAATATTATTTCTTGGACTGGGATGCGGTAAAGGTATTGCCATTGGCCAAAAATCTCTCCAATACCTAACTGTTTCCGTTAGATTTTCTTTACTAGCTTTTCCTAAATGCCATGCTTGGGCATACTGACCGATAACCAGAGTTAAAGCAATATTAGGTAGATGGCTGAGTAACTTTACTCGCCATGTATCAGCACATTCTGGCCTTGGGGGAAGATCACCGGACTTGCCTGTCCCTGGAAAACAAAAACCCATGGGCAAGATTGCAATTTTATTTTGATTGTAAAAAACATCTTTTTCAACTCCCATCCAAGCCCTTAATCGGTCCCCGCTTGCATCATTGAAAAGGATTCCTGTTTCATGAACTCGACTACCAGGAGCTTGCCCGACAATGAGAATCCTTGCGGAGTCACCAACTTGAATAACGGGTCTAGGGCCTAAAGGCAGATGAGATTTACAAATAGAGCAAGATTTGATCTCATTTGTTAACTGTATCAAGAACTTACTCATCCCATTTAACTACTCCACTGTAACACTCTTGGCTAAATTCCTAGGCTTATCGACATCGGTTCCTCTCGCGCAAGCAGTATGATAGGCAAGTAACTGCAACGGAACAACGTGAAGTATTGGGGATAGCAAACCGTAATGCTCAGGCATTCTTATGACGTGAATACCTTCGGCATTTTCAATTTTTGAATCAGCATCCGCGAGTACATATAAAACACCACCCCTAGCTCTGACCTCTTGAAGATTACTTTTGAGCTTTTCTATTAAAGCATCATTTGGGGCGACAGCCACTACGGGCATGGCGTCCGTAACCAATGCAAGCGGTCCGTGCTTAAGCTCTCCCGCCGCGTATGCTTCAGCGTGAATATAAGTAATCTCTTTTAATTTTAAAGCGCCCTCCATTGCAATTGGATAATGGGTCCCACGACCTAAGAAAAGCGCATTCTCTTTGGGCACAAAATCTTCAGCCCATCGCATGATTTGGGGCTCAAGCGCTAGCACCGCTTGCAAAGCTACTGGCACGTGGCGCATTTCCTTTAAAAACTGATCTTGCGCTTGGGCACTCAAATGCTTTTTGGACTGGGCTATGCATAATGTCAGTAAGAAAAGTGCTGCGAGTTGGGTTGTGAAGGCCTTGGTTGAAGCGACGCCAACCTCTACACCTGCTCTAGTTACGTAGGCCAGTTCACACTCTCTAACTAAAGCTGAAGTGGATACATTACAAATCGCTAAGGTATGCAACATGCCAAGGCTCTTTGCGTGCTTCAACGCGGCAAGCGTATCTGCCGTCTCCCCCGATTGACTTATAGTCACAACCAAAGTGTTTGAGTTGGGCACGGAGTCTCTATACCTGTACTCACTTGCTATTTCCACTTGAGTACTTATTTTTGAGACTGACTCCATCCAGTACTTTGCAACACAACCACTGTAATAACTTGTGCCGCAAGCAAGAATTAGAACACGATCAATCTTTTTAAACACACTCTCTGCGTTGGCTCCGAAGAGGTCTGGTACGACAGCTTGTACGCCCTCAAGAGTATCTGCAATCGCACGGGGTTGCTCAAAAATCTCTTTTTGCATGTAATGCGTGTAGGGCCCAAGCTCTGCTGCGCCGCTGTGAGCGGTTACGGTTTTGACCACTCTGGCTACCACTTCCCGAGCTTTGTCCTCGATGATGTAGCCTTGAGCGCTCACTTCAACAATATCACCCTCCTCAAGATAAATAATTTGATCCGTCACACCGGCTAAAGCCATGGCGTCACTTGCCAAAAAAACTTCCGAAACACCAACCCCCAATATAAGGGGGGAGCCCGATTTAGCGCCCACAATCTTATTCGGCTCGTCTTTGTGAAAAACCGCCAAAGCATAGGCTCCGCGAAGCTGGGGTAATGCGTCCTTGAGTGCTTTAAATAAATCACCCTTATAAAGACTGTCCACCAAATGAGCAATCACCTCGGTGTCGGTTTGGCTTTGGAAGACATACCCAATTTGTTGGAGTTGCGCTTTAATTTCTTCATAATTTTCAATAATACCGTTATGAACTACAGCCAAGCGGCCTTCTCCATGACTTTGACCTGTGTTGTTGGGTCCATGGCTAAAGTGAGGGTGCGCATTGTGAACCGCGGGAACACCGTGGGTTGCCCAACGTGTATGCGCAATGCCCGTAGTGCCTTCAATATGCTCAGCACTCACCTGCTCCATCAGCTCCGAGACGCGATGCGTACTGCGGGCTCTTTTTAAGCCCCCCGAATGCACAGCCACACCGCAAGAATCATAGCCCCGGTACTCAAGGCGCTCTAGTCCTTGGACAAGAATTGGCACTATATTTCGATGGGAAACCGCTGCAACTATGCCGCACATAATAAATCCTGATAGTAAAAACTTTTAAAACTTTTAAAACTCTTAAAACACCGCAATGAAACAATCGGGGGAGTAGATTTTTAACCAGACTTCTTACCTTCGGACTTACGGGGTCTTGACCAGTTGGGAATGCTAATTTGCTTAGCTCTCGTGATGCTCAGTGCGCCAGGTTCTGAGCCTTTGGTTATTGTCGAGCCCGCCCCAATTGTCCCGCTAGCACCAATTGTCAAAGGAGCCACAAGAACTGAATTACTCCCAACATGCACATCATGTTCGATCACAGTTCTGTGCTTATTCGCCCCATCATAGTTTGCCGTGATAGCTCCTGCCCCAAAGTTAACGCGCTCCCCCAGTTCAGCGTCCCCCACGTAAGCCAAATGATTGGCTTTAGCGCCGCTTGCCAAGGTGGAGTTTTTAATTTCTACAAAGTTTCCGACATGTACCTCAGTGCCGAGCATTGCACCAGGTCTGAGTCTCGCAAAGGGACCAACACGTGAGTTCGCGCCTATGATCACGGGGGTTTTTATACTAGCACCTTCAATGTGAGTATAGGCCTCAATCAAAGCACCCTCTTCAATTTGAGCATTGGATATCACGCAGTTTGGACCAACACGCACACCGCGCCCCAGAGTTACGCTGCCGATAAAAACTGCATTGATATCGATCTCTACATCCTCTGCGCAATTGAGTGTGCCCCGAACATCTATGCGACCTGGGTCTTTAATTCTTACACCTTGTTCCATTAACGATTGGGCTGTATTGAGTTGAAGGGTGCGTTCAAGTTCGGCGAGTTGTGCCGGACTATTGACGCCCATCACCTCTAACGGGTTGTCGATGGTCAACGTTTTAACGGCATGTCCAGTGTCCACAGCTTTAGTGACAACGTCGGTTAAATAGTATTCACCTTGCGCATTTTTGTTATCCAGCGAATTTACCCAAGTCCGTAAATACTGGGTTGGTGCGACAAGCACTCCTGTGTAAACCTCGGTAATAAGTCTTTGTTCTGGATTTGCGTCTTTTTCTTCAACAATCCCTAAAACTCGTTGCGGTTGTAAAGTATCCCTGAGTATCCTTCCGTACCCAAATGGGTTGGCTGTTTGGAGAGTTAAGAGTGCAAGGGATGGCGTTGTATTGACTTGTTTATTTTCTAGGCTCGTTTCAATTAGGCATTTCAAAGTTTCTAATTTTGTAAGTGGCACATCACCCGAGAGAATTAGAGTTAATCCGTCATCTGTCAAATGGGGCATTGCCTGTTGAATAGCATGGCCCGTACCTAGTTGTGGCATTTGAAGTGCGAACTCAATTTCTGGGGGTGGGTTTGATTGCTCCCCCTGCAAACAAGCCTGCTTAAATAGCGATAAAGCTCCATTTTGTACAAGCTCAGACTCATGCCCAGTAATAACCACTATTTTCCGAGCAGAAATGGCAACTGCAGCTTGAATTACGTGCCCTAAAAGAGCATTCCCCCCCAATGTGTGTAACACCTTTGGGATTTTACTCTTCATGCGTGTGCCTTTGCCGGCAGCCATGATCACAACATCGAGTGGCAACATATCTCCTATACCCTTTAATTTCTTAAATCCATAAAACATTGATATGATAATCCAAGGGTAGCGGATAGTTTCTTGACTTCAACAGAAGTGTCACTACTATTATTTCCAACCTTCGCCCCTGATGACGAGAAAACATCAATTGCACACCGTCCTTTCACAGTCCTTGACTTCATTAATCACAAACCTGACCCGTTTTGGATTTATTTTAGGTTTTATATTTGCTATTCAAGGGTGCAGCCTCTTGCAAACGACCTACAACCAAAGCACTGAGATTACAGAGTGGTGGATAGATGGTTACGTGGATTTAAATTCAAAGCAAAAACAGGATCTTCGAGGCGATCTCCTTGAAATTCACAACTGGCACAGAACAACCCAGCTGGGCTTATACCTGGAGATTTTGCATAACGTCGATTCAAAGCTACAAGGCAATTTGAGCGTCGAAACCGTTTGCGCGCTAGAGCCTGATGTTCGGGCTCGGATCACTGATTTGTTAGTTGCTTTTGAACCTGCATTGACAAGACTTGCTCTTCACCTCAAGCCTGAGCAGTGGGTTACTTTGCAACGCAAATACGATAAAAATAACAAAGAATGGCGAAAAGACTGGATGCAATCCAATCCAGAAGACCGGTTGGAGTTTAGGATCAAAAAAGACAGGGAAATGGGTGAGCGGATTTACGGCAAATTAACGCCAACCCAATTAGCTCTATTGCAAGACCTTATCCTTGAGTCGCCCTTCGATCCAGAGAAAACTTACGCTGAGCGTCTGAGGCGGCAGGCCGATAGCCTGCACGTCCTGAAAGCCATCGCCCATGGGCACCCTGCTTTTGAGGAAGCTCGACAAAGCATGCACGCTTTGTTGATGAGAAGCACGATGGAATCTCCCGACTCAAGTTATCAGGAATACCATAACAAAACGCTTCGCTCCCAGTGTGCAAGGGCCGTTAAATTCCATAACGCAACAAATGACAAACAAAGAGCATATGCTCTTAAAACCATACAGGCTTTGGAGCAAGATTTAGCTGACTTGATGAATAAGAAAAACTAGTAAGTCGCATCCGTCTAAGCCACTACCAACTATTTGGCTGACCAAGCAACCCCGTCCTCGGTCAATATGGCGTCTAAAGGAACATCATGAGGCTCACACTCTAGGTCATCAACATATCCGTGACTAAAACCCAGTCCGACCGTAATGGGTTTGGGTGCTAATGTCGCCAATGTCCGATCGTAAAACCCGCCGCCGTAGCCCAAACGATATCCCCCCGCTCCAAATCCAACGCAAGGGACGAATAACAAGGTGGGCACTATATGCTCAGTGTCTTTAGGTTTTGGGATATCGTAAGCATCGGGCTCCATTGGACAGCCGGGATACCAGGCGTGAAAGCTGAGTGTTTTATGGAGTTTATTCACCACTGGCAGTCCTATACGCCTACGGGTTTGTTGCTCAAGCAACTCACCATCCTCTTTCCATCGGTGGAGTGCTGGGAGGGGATCAAACTCACCCTTTATCGGCCAATAGGCCCCAATCATCGTATCCTCACGTCCTACTAGCCAAATTCTCATTACTTGTTGCAAGGCTAAGGTCAAGGCGTAGCGATTATTTAGCTCGGCGCGTTGTGTAATTAGCTTTTGTCTGAGCGATTTCTTGTCCATGAGGAGATAATCAGGATATGAATGAACCACCGATTGTGACATTGTCTGAGCTTGTTGTGCCCTCTTTTTCAAAAATGCCTATCAAAGTAAGCGCTAAAACCCTTCTAAACACGTTTTGTGTATTGCCTTTTTTTATCTCAACCCAAGTCTTATCCCAGACTCAGCACGTAGAGGCTGACAAGGAGGCCCCCAAGGTTGAACAGGCCAAGGAGGGGCCCAATAAAGAGTTGACAAAGGAGCCGACTAAGGAGGCGTCCAAAGACGGAGCTAAACAGCATCCAACTTTGTCCGCGACAACTCAGTCGTCCGCTCACGCAACTAACCGCGTAACTAACAGCGTAACTAACCGCGCAACAAATCAAACCACAACTCATAAAGCCCATGAGCGCGTGACCCATACTTCGAAAGGGCCCTCCGACGAGCACAAGCAAACGGGGACAACAAGCGCCTCGACAACGCAGAAAAATGGTTTGGACGTTAAGAGTAAAAACAGCAACGCTGAAGGCGCCTCCAAGCAGTCCCCGACTCCCGCAACCCCTGGGGTTGCTGTGCCGGCACCAATTCCTTCAACTCCAGCGAGTTATGGGAATTCTGGGAATTCTGGGAATTCTGGGAATTCTGGGAATTCTGCAAACTCCCCTAATCCAGAAGCCCCTAATT
The DNA here is from genome assembly GCA_903830725.1 of uncultured Burkholderiales bacterium. Classification (GTDB taxonomy): domain Bacteria; phylum Pseudomonadota; class Gammaproteobacteria; order Burkholderiales; family Burkholderiaceae_C; genus Limnohabitans. Next base: position 25,793 of record CAIKVH010000035.1, read on the forward strand.
CAGCCGCCCCTCCCAACAATGCTGCTCCGACAACGTCTGGGACTACTCCTGGTTCTAACTCGGCCGGCAGTATTGGTACTAATTCAGATCAGGCGAGCCAGAGTTTGAATAAAACAGGTTCTCAAAACTTTGCAACTCCAACGAATTCCTCCTCTACGGATTCCAATAATTCTTGGATTGGCTCTTTCGTTGATTCGTTCTTAAGTATTCCATTGCTAAGTCCTAAACCGGCGCCTGTAAGCGATAAGAGCACACTCATCAGCCTAGGACCTTTGCCGGAGCCCGTCCCAGCGCCACTTTATCTAAACCCCTCTAAGCACAGTTCGGCTTTAATTGCACCCTATTCATTAAGTTCAGGCGAGAGAAATACCACGGGTGACAACGCGGTACTAGACATGGCCCAGGCTTTTAAGAGAGGCGACCGCAAGCGACTCAGCTCAACCCTTTCATATGCTGCGGGTCATCCCTTAGAACCCTGGGCCGCTTACTGGGAGCTCAGAGCTCGCCTAGATGAGGCAAACTATTCAGAGATTCGTGAATTTTTAAAACGTTATGCGGGTACCTATCAAGAGGACCGGATGCGAAACGATTGGTTATTAATGGCGGGTAGTCGTCGGGAATGGGATACTTTGCTTGATGAATATCCTTACTTTCGCATGCGGGATGACAAAGAACTTCAGTGCTATTACTTGTTGGCACAGTTTGTACAACTCGGACCGAAAGCACAGCCAGACACAGGGGAGCTTGTGCTCCAAAACTGGCATGCGCTAAGAGATGCGGATGATGGATGTATGCTTGCGGTAGACCGACTTTATGACGCACGCAAAATCTCAGAAATTGATATATGGAGGAAAGTTCGACTCGCAACCGAATACAACCAGGGGCGACTTGCTAAGAGTGCACTCAAAATAGTTGCTCCTAAATATTTACCTGATTTAGAGGATATTTTTAAAAACCCCTCTCGCTTTCTTGGACAACCCATTAATGCACCTTCCAGAGCGCGGGACGAGTTAATCACTGCGGCCCTGATAAGGCTAAGCGCTAGCGACCCAGCGGACGCTATCCGTCAACTTCTTACCCGCTGGATCTCCCAACTTACAAACGAACAGCGGACCTGGGTTTGGGCAGTGGCTGGGCGAGAGGCGGCACTAAGGGGGGATCCTAAATCGCTTGAATACTTTGAACACGCTAGTGCAGACAAAGAAATTGGTAATGATGAGTTGCTTGCATGGAAAGTGAGAATTGCACTCCGAGTAGATGTTCGCCCTAGGTGGGAGATGGTGGAACAAGCCATTTTGGCTATGAGCCCTAATGCACAAAAAGATCCTACCTGGACCTACTGGAGGGCGCGAGCTATTCTTCAAAAGAAACCTCAAACTGCTCAAAACACGCTAGAAGCGCAGACACTTCTCAACTCGGTTGCCGGAGTAAAAGGGTTTTACGAGCAACTGGCGCTCGAAGAACTTGGTAAAAAAATAACCACACCTCCTCGAGCTGAACCATTAAAAGCCCAGGAAACGTCTGCCGTAAAAGCAAACCCCTCTTTGCGCAGAGCTTTATATGCAATCAATCTTGGGCTTCGCTCTGAGGGCAACCGGGAGTGGAATTACGCAACCAATTTGGTTGACAACGCAGGCAAACTGGGCGGCATGAGTGATCGAGAGTTGCTAGCGGCTGCGAGCTATGCGTGTGAGCTGGAGGTGTGGGATCGGTGCGTGAACTCGGCTGAACGCTCAAAGGTGTTTGATGCAAACCTGCGATTCCCAATGCCCTTCAAAGATATGGTGTTCAAGCGCACTAAAGAAATTTCCCTTGATCCAGCCTACGTCTACGGACTCATCCGTCAAGAGAGTCGTTTTGTGATGGATGCCAAGTCCACTGTTGGTGCTTCAGGACTGATGCAAGTCATGCCTAAGACGGCGGCGTGGACAGCTAAGAAAATTGGACTCCTCAACTTCAAGCCCGAGTCCCTTGCATCAAGAGATGTGAATATTGCGATTGGAACCGGATATTTAAAGCTGGTCTTAGATAGTTTTGAAGGCTCAATGCCCATGGCTGCTGCGGCTTATAACGCAGGACCGAGTCGTGTCCGGCGTTGGCAAGATGGGAGTATTGTGGAAGGAGCCATTTGGGCGGAGTCTTTACCGTTTAACGAAACACGGGATTACGTTAAGAAAGTGCTTGCGAACACTGTCAACTATCAAGCGCTTATTACTTCAGAGCCACAGTCCTTAAAAGCCAGACTCGGCGTGATCGGACCCATGGACGCAGCAAAAGCATTGCTGGAAAATCCTGATTTACCTTAGTTAAAGTAATATGTATCCATACGTAGAGAAAAAATCACGCTCTCCAAAAAGTGCTTCTAAGATCCGTTTGCACGCAATTGGATGGCCCCTGTCGCAGACTGTGATTAGGCTAAATTTGCTTTGCCTTGCAACTTTATTTCTGAACTCAAGCACCTACGCACAGGATAAATCCACGCAAAGCCTTGGGGAAGTTGAGGTGAGTGCTGGCCGTTTGGAGTCAAAGCAATTTGACACTCCCGCAGCGACTTATTTTGTTGACTCCTCAACAGTTGCAAACACCGGAAATCAAGTTAATCTGTCTGACGCTTTAAATCTCGCCCCCGGAGTGGTGTCCCTCAACCGCAACAACTACGCTCAGGACATTCAAATATCCATTCGGGGTTTTGGCGCGCGAACGGCCTTTGGTCTTCGAGGTATTCGCTTGATAACAGACGACATACCAGCAACTATTCCCGACGGACAGGGACAAGCATCAACTGTTAGTCTGACCTCCATTGATCATCTTGAAGTCCTGTCAGGTCCACTTGCCCAACTCTACGGCAACTCATCAGGCGGGGTCATACAAACTTACACAAAGGAGGCTGGCAAAACCCCTGTGGGCCAGATTCAAACCTATTTTGGTTCTTACGGGATGAAACGAACAGATTGGCAGGCAAGTGAACGACTGGGAGAGAATTCACAAGTCGGTATCGTTGCAGATTTGAGTACCTTCAAAATTGACGGGATGAGACAAAACAGTGCGGCGCAAAGAACCCAGTTCAATAGCGTCATCACGCTAGATCCGCAAGAGGATACTAGATTTAAGATCGTTTTAAATTCCTTTAATATGCCCCTTGCCCAGGATCCACTGGGATTGACTGCTAGCCAATTTAAAATAAATCCACAGCAAGCAGGCACTAATGCACTGTTGGACCAAACACAAAAAACCGTTAAACAAGACCAAATTGGTTTTGTGATGCAGCAAAAACTTAGCTCAACACTAGATTTTCAGGCACGCGTGTATGACGGCATCAGAGATACCAATCAAACTCAGGCCTCCTCGTGTGATCCGAACAATCTGACATACCCCACATGTACAACAACACCACCTAAAACAGGATCTTGGATTGCTTTGCAGCGCAACTTCAACGGGCTAGGCTTGCAGTTAAAGGGGCGAGAGCCAGGCGCGTCCATACCTTGGGAATGGATTATTGGCTCTGATTTTGATCAATCAACGGAGAACAGACAAACGGGTAAAACCAGTTATGGCAGTATTTTCTCAAATACCGCGTACCTTCAAAACTCAGCCACCAATAACGACGTATTTGCTCAAACCAATTTTTTTATTAACGATCAATGGACGCTCACTGCTGGCATCAGAAATGATCACGTCAAAATCATAAATACCAACTACACCAACTCCGCCAATGGCGGCGCCTCTAGTTTTACAAACACCAATCCAGTCATAGGTGTGACTTGGCATTTGCGAGACAACTTGAATCTTTACGCAAATACTGGGCTTGGGTTTGAAACACCCACAACGAGTGAGACAGCCTATAGCCTGCCCAGTCCAATGAGTGGTCTTCCCTCTGCGGTATTTAACGCAAAATTAAAAGCATCAGAGAGTCACAACTATGAAGTGGGAGCAAAATGGCTTGAGACAGAGACAACACAGATCAATGCAGCTTGGTTTTTAATCAAAACATCCAACGACATTGTTTCAGCCTATACCTCTGGTGGACAAACGGTATATCAAAATGCAACTCAAACCACTCGAGAAGGACTGGAGTGGTCTTTAAGGGACACATCTATTGGACATTTCAGGGAACAGGTCTCTTTCACCTACATGAAAGCGCAGTACGACAGTAACTACTACAACGCCTCCAACTCACTACAAAGCGTTGCTGGCAATGCGTTGCCTGGAATTCCGAAGGAATCTTTGTATACGGTTCTCGGTTGGTCTGAGAAGGGTTACGCATTAAAAGGCAAACCCCCAAGCCCTGGCGCTGAGGTAGAGGTGGCCTTTAGCGCGCGCTCAATGATGTGGGCCAATGATGCAAATTCAGCCACAAATACAAGCAACGGTTATGCAGCCGGGTACGGCATATTTGATATCAAACTCCATGAGCGAATTCCGCTCAGCGCGGGCTCGCTAGATACTTACCTCGCTATTAACAATGCAACCAACCAGTCCTATGTAGGCTCTGTCATTGTGAACCAAGCCAACTCCGGCTTCTTTGAACCTGGTTTGCCCAGAAACTGGGTGCTTGGACTTAAATTTACGGTGCCTCTTTAATTTAAAACTTTTAAGCTCCAACCTCCAAGTGCTCCGTGCTTTGTTGCACCGCCCACATGCCCGCGTAGCGGCCTCCTTGGTGCAAAAGATCTTGATGATTCCCTCGCTCAATGATTTGACCTGAATCCATAACCAAGATCTCATGCGCATCTACAACTGTTGAGAGCCTGTGAGCAATCACGAGGGTTGTTTTATTTTGAGCCGCTGTTTGGAGCTCTGCTTGTATGGCGCGCTCATTTGCACTATCAAGTGCAGATGTTGCTTCATCAAAAATTAAGATCTGTGGATTTTTTAGAAGCGTACGCGCAATTGCAACCCGCTGTTTCTCGCCCCCAGAGAGTTTTAATCCCCGCTCACCCACCATGGTCTCATAACCCTTTGGGGTTGAGGTGATGAAGTCATGAATTCGCGCGGACTTGGCCGCCTCCTCAACCTGAGCCTTAGAGGCACTAGGTCTACCGTAAGCGATATTGTAATAAACGGTGTCGTTAAATAGCACCGTGTCCTGGGGCACTATGCCTATTGAGCGGCGAAGACTGGACTGGGTCAAGGCTCTAATGTCATCATTGTTTATTCTGATTGAGCCTGATTGGATGTCGTAAAACCTAAACATCAAACGTGCCAGCGTAGATTTCCCTGCGCCTGATGGACCAACTACGGCAACTGTTTTGCCTCTCGGAATTGTGAAGGTTATGTTTTTGAGTATCTCCCGGTTGGGCTCATAGCCAAAGCTCACATTCTCAAAACTAACCTGTGGCTCCTCGGAGAGGCTCAACTCCAAGGCTTTGGGTGCGTCTGCAATTTCTTGATTTCTATCAAGCAGCGTAAACATTCGGTCTAAATCGGTCAAACTTTGTTTGATCTCGCGGTAGACCATACCCAAAAAATTAAGAGGAATATAGAGTTGAATCATAAAGGCATTGATCATTACCAAATCCCCCAAACTCAAGCGCTGTTCGGCAACACCCAGAGTTGCACGCCACAAAATTGCAACCAATGCAACAGCGATAATGAGTTGCTGTCCGGTGTTGAGGATACTTAATGAGCGCTGCGCTTTAAGCCTCACATCCCGAAGTCTAACGAGACTTTTATCGTAGCGCTCGGACTCGTAAATTTCATTACCAAAATACTTTACGGTTTCATAATTTAGGAGCGAATCAACCGCTCTCGTATGCGCCGCAGAGTCATACTCATTGGCTTGACGTCTAAACTGAGTGCGCCACTCGGTTACTACAACTGTGAAATAAATGTACAAGACCAGTGCCATTACGGTGATGACAGCAAACCAAGCGTCATACTGAACAGCCATAACCCCGAGCACCAAAGCGACCTCAATGAAAGTTGGAATGATGCTGTACAAAGAGTACGAAATAAGAGACTCAATGCCTTTTACACCTCGCTCTATGTCCCTGGTCATGCCCCCTGTTTGTCGCTCAAGGTGAAACCTTAAGCTCATGCCGTGCAAGTGGTTGAAAGTCTCAAGAGCGATGCGCCTTGCTGCGCCCTGCGTTGCTTTGGCAAACACAAGCTCCCTAAGCTCTGTGAATGCCGAGACACTCAACCTAAGTAAAGCGTAAGCAATCAATAAAGCAGCCGGGACCAAAAAGAAGGCGCTGTGCAACTGCGCCAGCAGCTGATTTAGGAAAGTACCCGAGGGATCTGAATTAGTCAGATTCGTCTGTAAGGGTTGCGCGGTTTGACTCCCTGCATTCAATGTATCAACCAATTTCTTAAGGAGCATGGGTACGCCCACGTTAGCCACTTTTGCGCCAATCATAAATAACAGCGCAACCATAACACGCCACTTGTACTCCCATAGGTAGGGGAATAAACGTTTTAAGGTCAGCCAATCCCGCCCAGGGATATTGGATTGCTGACTGTCGATCGCCTGTGCTGGCGGGTTATGTGATTGAGTATTGTGTCGCATTCAGTAGTGGATATTAAATTTGATATGGGGCCGAATATAGTTTTGAAAGACTATGTAAATTGTTTAAAAGTAATGTGAGAATATAGCGTTCAAGTGTGTTTGGGTTTGCCGACTATAACCAAACCTTAACGATTACGTCTTTCTGCATCATTTTTCTTTCATTTTAATCATTGCAATGAATAAACCCCACCCCTATCAACCGTCCAAACCACCTTGTGATAAAGAGCTTGTACTGAAGGTCATTCCAATGCCCTCTGATTGCAATGCCTATGGACATATTTTCGGTGGATGGGTGATGGCTCAAGTTGATTTGGCTGGGGCAGTGTTACCGTTTCGATATGTAGATGGGCGGATTGCAACCGTTGCTGTAAAGGAGTTTGTTTTCAAAGAGCCAGTTAAGGTTGGGGATTTACTCAGCTTTTATTCTGAAATTACTCGAATTGGTAAAACCTCTATTACGGTGAATGTCGAAGTCTTTGCTGAGCGTTGGGCGGAGAAAGGGCAATACGTCAAAGTCACGGACGCTACTCTGACCTATGTATCAGTTGACGAAAACGGAAAGCCAAAAATAATTGTGCGAACCGAATAAGATAGGTCACTGCACCTGTGTTGTTATTTCATAGCCCTTTACAGCCCTTCAAATTGAGGCTTTCTTTTTTCTTCAAAGGCTTTTAAAGCCTCTTTTGCCGCAGGCTCTTTTAGTAACTGTACCAATAGTTTGGCCTCCTCTCGTACTCTTTCTAAAAGCGCAGGTATATGATGCCCCTTCAGCAGTTTTTTGGTCTCAAGGACTGAGCGCTTGGGCTTCGCAGCTACTTTTGCAGCTTGGCGCTGAACAAAAGCTTTTAGTTCTGTTGGAGGAAGAATCTGGTTTACCAACCCTACCTCAAGCGCTGCCTCGGCCATAAAGGGCTCACCTAAAAGGAGCGCCTGTGCAGCCCGTTGGTAGCCCATCACATTGGGCACTAAGATAGAGGACGCCGCTTCGGGACAAATACCTAAATTTACAAATGGCATCGAAAATACTGCGTTATCTGCCGCGTACACCAAATCACAATGCAACAAAAGCGTAGTCCCTATGCCTACGGCTGGCCCACAAACACCGGCAACAATGGGTTTAGGAAAGACCACTAAGGCCTCAATAAATTGGAACACCGTAGCGTCCTCACTATTAGGCGGGTTTTGCGTAAAGTCGTAAATGTCATTGCCCGCACAAAAAACCGTCTCGCTACCCTGCAAAACGAGCACCCTCACATCCGGGCTAAGCTCTGCGTCCCGCAGTGCCTGGGCAAGTTCACCGTACATGGAACTGGTCAACGCATTCTTTTTGTCGTGACGCGACAAAGTTATTGTGCGCACACCAGACTCAGTATGAATTAAGATATCAGACATAGCTATATTCCTTAAATAGACGAATGCTATTTTGACAGAACTATCCCCTCATATGATTTGCATATGATTTGCATATGAACTGATCTCTCTTATCCTTAATCTGTTTAGACCAAAAAACTCAAGCGCAAATGGAATCTACACGCATCTTAGCTATACGCCACGGCGAAACGCCCTGGAACATACAAGGCCGCATCCAAGGTCATATCGATATAGGACTGAATGCCAAGGGGCTGCTGCAAGCCGCCCTTGTTGGTAAGGCCTTTGACCAGACCAGCGAGGTCGTTAGAGGAGGTTGTGCGCTTGATCATTTTTCTAGCAGTGCTGCAATTTACTCAAGCGATTTAATTAGGGCTTACTGCACGGCTGAGGAGATATCTAAAACGTTAAGATTGCCAATTGCCAAAGATCGCCGTTTGCGTGAACGTCATTTTGGAGACTTTGAGGGCAAAACCTGGTCTGAGATTGATGAGCACTCACCCGAAGTTGCGCGCAAATGGAGAGAGCGAGATCCTGAGTGGAGACCCGGCGAGGGTTCGGAGAGTTTATTAGATCTTCAGGCCAGAGTTAAGGAAGTTGTGAACGATCTTGCCAGTCAACACCTAGGAGGACAAATCGTTATCGTCTCACATGGCGGAGTGATGGATATTTTGTACAGATGGGCAACGGGGCAAGATATTCAGACACCCCGAACCTGGGCTATAGAGAACGCTGTGATCAACCGATTGTTATGGACACCTGATCACTTAAGTCTTTTGAGTTGGGGAGATAACAGTCATTTAAGTGAGTTGTCCAAAGATGACTCATCCGTTTAAACTGAAATGAACGCGCACCCGTAGCATACCTACGGTCCTAACTGGGAGGAGGCCGGTAGCTTGGTTTAAGAGTAGACTTAAAAATTAAGCTAACTTCAGATTATTGAATAGTATGACCTAGACGCGAAGTCCCACAAAGACGAGCTTTGTGGAGGTTGATGGCTCTAGGCTTACGTTGGTATTTTGGGACATCCTGTTAGGAAACGTCCGCTGTTTTTAATTCGCATTGATCGGCAGCACTTAGTTGACGGTGATCTGCGGAAACAAAAAGGTCAACACCTAGGGTTTTAGCGCAAGCGATATGGATGGCGTCCATGGCTCGGAGTTGATTTCCCTCTAACAACTGAATGGAGCTTAGTACCACCTCGGGCGTTATTTGGACTATCAAAATATCCTCCATGTGAGCCAGGATTTTTGATTTAATTGCTAGGTAATCTTTGTTCTCTAAACTTCCTTCACGACACAGTCGAGAAAGGGACGAGATGATCTCTGGGAGGCAAATCACACTAATTACAAGGGTGTCTGCTTGGGCTAATAGTCCCAATACTTCATCTGTTTTGGCTTCCCGAACATAGAGCTTAACGAAGGCGGATGTATCTATAAAGATTTTCAAACTGAGCTTTCTCTATCTTTCAAAATGGCTTGACTCAGGGACAGTCCTTTTAGGGCCAAGGGCTGTGGATTGCTTTTCCAGGATGGATTGGGTGACTCAATGGGCACAATTTGGGCGATTGCTTTTCCATTTCTGAAAACACGAACCGTGTCCCCAGCTTCGACCGCATCAAAATAAGTCTTCGCATGACTACGTAATTCGGTAAATGTTGCTTCTTGCATCGCGTTTCCTTATAAATATGTACATTATTATGTACATTTAGATGGTTTTGTCAAGCTTTTTCGGAACATTGGTGATTTGATGAAAAGCTTATGAATTAATTTATTTGGTTGTACATTTAATATGTACAAATAGAGTTCTACAAAGGTAAAAGAGACCAAACCTGGGGTGTATAGATCGAACGCTATGGTTTGGGGTGAAACTAAAAACGATATCAGATTCCGCCACCCTGGAAATATCTTAGATAACTTAATAGGAGGCGCTTTCACCGATTATTCTTGGTTCCCGTTTGCCATTGGAGGCGTAACCCCCAGGTGTTTATAAGCCGCCAGGGTTGCGATTCGACCTCTAGGCGTTCGTTGCAAGAAGCCTTGTTGAATCAGGTAAGGCTCAATCACATCCTCAATCGTATCGCGCTCCTCCCCGATGCTCGCGGCTACGTTGTCTAGTCCCACTGGACCACCGTCAAAACGGTGGATCACCGCCTCAAGGAGTTTCCTGTCCATTACATCAAACCCCTGGGGGTCTACATCCAACATGGATAGAGCGGCCTGAGCGATGGACTTGTCCACACGGCCGTTGCCTTTGACCTCTGCGTAGTCTCGGACTCTTCGTAACAGTCGATTTGCGATTCGAGGGGTTCCTCTGGAACGGTTTGCTATCTCAAAGCCGCCGGCCTCATCCATGTCCATTTTTAAGAGCCCCGCACTGCGAATAACAATTTTCTGCAACTCTTGCGGGGTATAAAACTCAAGCCTAGCAACAATTCCAAATCGGTCCCTCAATGGATTGGTGAGCATCCCAGCCCGAGTTGTTGCACCTACCAAGGTAAAAGGCTGAAGGTCTAACTTGATGCTCCTGGCTGCGGGACCCTCTCCAATCATAATGTCGATTTGGTAGTCCTCTAGGGCGGGATAGAGAATCTCCTCAACCACGGGGGACAAGCGGTGAATCTCGTCTATGAAAAGGACATCGTTTTTTTCGAGATTGGTCAAAAGTGCGGCAAGGTCTTTGGGTTTCTCTAGCACCGGGCCACTGGTCTGGCGAAGATTCACCCCAAGCTCATTGGCGATAATGTGCGACAAGGTTGTTTTGCCAAGTCCTGGGGGACCAAAAAGAAGCACGTGATCTAAGGCCTCACCTCTTTTAGAGGCAGCGCTGATGAAGATATCCAATTGCTCGCGTACCTTTAACTGTCCCACATAATCGTTCAAGAGTTTGGGACGCAAGGCCCTCTCAATGGCCTCCTCGTTGGAGCCCACAGGAGAGGCGGAGACGATACGCTCTGGTGCAGAAAAATCATCGGTTTGAATGCTCATTTAGATATAGCCCTAAGTGCTGCTTTGATACCCTCTGCGACCCCGGTTCCAGGCGGCAAAGACTTGAGTGCGAGTACCGCATCGCGCTCACTATATCCAAGAGAGATCAATGCGGACAATATGTCGTTTTGCTGGTTTCTCTCGCTGATCTGATTGGATTCTCCCGCATTCGTTACCCCAGTCCCTGCGCCGCTTAAGACCCCCAATTCCCCTATGAGTTTGCCCTTTAGCTCAAGCAGCAAACGTTCCGCCGTCTTTTTTCCGATACCGGGAATCTTGGTTATTTGGCCACTTTCTTGAAGAGACACCGCCTGCGTTAACTCTTGAACGCTCATCCCAGATAAGATACCAAGCGCGGTTCTTGGTCCCACCCCTGAGATGCGCACGAGTTGCTTGAACGCTGATTTCTCGGCGTGACTGGCAAATCCGTAAAGAATTTGCGCATCCTCTCGCACAACAAAATGGATCAACAATTTGACGTGCTCCCCGCAACTGGGCAATTGGTAGAAGGTGCTCATGGGCACATCCACTTCATAGCCTACGCCCCCACAGTCCACTAAAACTTGAGGGGGATTTTTTTCAAGGAGAATACCGTTTAATTGACCTATCATCTACCGCGTCCTTTGAATACATTTTTATAGAGATTATCCCCCTTGATCCTCAGACACGCTTTTACCCCCCCTAATAACACCCGCTTGACTCACCTATGCGGGCCACTTGACGTGCATTTGCGTACGATTGAGACTGGAACTCAAGTCAAAATCGCTCACAGACACGAGCATTTCAAAGTCGACGGTCCCAAGGCCAATGCTTTGAAAGCGATGGAACTCTTGCAGGCACTTTATGAAATGGCGGCACGTCCCATCTCTGAGGATAAGTTACAGCTAATGCTTGCCGAGGATTTAGGCTCGCACACGGACGTCTGGGTCGGCGCGCTCAGTGGCGCAAAGAGAAAGAAGGGTGCCCCCTCGTCGTCCAAAACCCTTCTAAGTCCAGATGCAGTTGATGTCCCCTCCCTTTTGACCAAGCGTGAGGACCTGCGCGCGCGCTCTGCGAATCAAGCCCATTATTTAGACAGTATCGCGCACCATGACATTACGTTTGGAATTGGTCCTGCGGGGACGGGCAAGACTTACCTGGCTGTTGCTTGCGCTGTAGACGCCCTTGAACGAGCAAGCGTACAACGTATTATTTTGACCCGCCCCGCAGTAGAGGCAGGCGAGAAACTCGGATTCTTGCCCGGGGACCTCGGACAAAAAGTGGACCCCTACCTGCGACCTTTATATGACGCACTCTATGACCTAATGGGATTCGAGCGTGTACAAAAGGCTTTTGAGCGGCAAATCCTCGAGATAGCGCCCCTTGCATTTATGCGGGGTCGAACGCTTAACCATGCGTTTGTGATTTTGGATGAAGCTCAAAATACAACACCAGAACAAATGAAAATGTTTTTAACGCGTATGGGTTTTGGAACCAAAGCGGTCATTACCGGCGATGTTAGTCAAATCGATCTCCCTAAGGGCCATCCAAGTGGGTTGATTGATGCAGAAAGAGTTCTCAAGCGGGTTGACGGCATTGGCTTTACGCATTTCACGTCTAAGGATGTGGTGAGACACCCGCTGGTTGCTCGGATTGTTGATGCTTACTCCATAAAGCGCTCGAGTGAATAACCGAAAAAATACGAGATTCAAGTGAAACCTAAAATTAAATCTAAACGTTCTCACTCCATGCAAGCCGTACAACTGGAGATTAATATCCAATTTTCGGACGAACTAAGTGCAGCGACTCGCGCTCGTTTTAAAAATATTTTCACAAAGCAAAATGTGAAGTATTGGTTAAGTTGGGCCATCAATCCTCAAGCGCCCCATTTGAAGGAGGTCACGCTTCGTGTTGTAGGAGCTTTGGAGGGTAAGGCTATGAACGAGCAATTTAGGGGCCGCAAATACGCAACCAACATCTTAACGTTCAACGCCCTCGACACTTTCAATACCCAATCAGACTTATTGTTGTGCGCGCCTGTTGTGATGGATGAAGCAAGGTCAATGGGCTCCAAACTGAAGGAACACTGTGTACATTTGCTTATTCACGGAGCACTTCATGCACAGGGTTTCGATCATGAGAGGGGCCCTAAAGAGGAGTTGGAGATGGAATCGATAGAGAGTTATTTGATGTTGGCTCTGGGGTTTAAGGATCCTTATAGCTGAGCCTAGCGTTGAAAATCGTTTTAGAGCTAGGGTCTAAGCTAGGGTCTAAGCTAGAGTCAAAGCTAAGGTTAAAGCTATCTCCAAAACTCCGTCAAATCTAAAGTAAAAAGTAGAGTTAATTATTTAGCTCTTATTCTCAGTTTACTTTTCCCTACAAATGCTGATGCTGATCTCCTGGCCAGTCTATGTGCCCCTCCACCCCGCTGGGTAAAAGCTGTATGGATGCTCTCAAGCCTGGGACTGCAGCCATTAAGGCTTGCTCCACATTAGTTCTTAGCGCTGCCGCCCTGCCAAGGGACCAATGCGCTGGCATATGCATGTGCAAATCCACAAACCGTCTTTGCCCAGCGCGTCGTGTTGTAATATGATCAAAATCTAAAATCATTCGCCCCTCGTGATGGTGCGCAAACTCCTTTAAAACACTTTCTATCTGAGCTCTCACCTCTGGCTCTACTGCCTCATCCATTAGCCCTTGTGAGGATACCCAAATTAGATGAGCACCTTCTCTCAAAATATTTATAGCCACCAATATAGCGATGCAAGGATCTAGCCAATACCATCCCGTAACGGCTACTGCAAGAAGTCCAATGACCACCCCAGCTGAGGTCCAAACATCGACCACCAAATGTTTAGCGTCCGCTTCTAATGCTATGGAGCGGTGTGATTTAGCCGCCTTAAACATTGACCAAGCGAGTACGCCGTTCATGGCGGAGCTGACAATGGATAACCCGATACCTAAGAATAAAGCTTCGACTGGCTTGGGGGACATAAAGCGACTGACTGCTGCCCAGATGATGCCCATCGCAGCGCCTACGATCAAAACACCCTCAAAGCCAGAGGAGAAATACTCTGCCTTGTGATGTCCGTAAGGATGCTCCTCATCAGCAGGTTGCTCAGCGACTGTCACCATAAGTAGTGCAAACATTGCACTTGCTAAATTGACGAAGGACTCCATTGCATCCGATAAAAGTCCAACCGAATCCGTCACATACCAAGCCATTGTTTTCATGACTATGGTTACCACGGCGACAACAACGGATAGCCAAAGAAGACGCTTTAAAGGATTGGGTTTATTTTGATTAGCTAAAGTGGAAGATGTTTTCATAAATTACTAATCAAAAAAAATTGATGTGGCTGATGTGGCTGATGTGACCGATGCAACAGAGTGACTGATGTAATTGTTATGCTGTGTTTCTTTAGAAACGCATCCCTCAATCGCTTAATGTAAGTCTCATGAATTTTCGCTTGCCCACTTGCAAAACATAAGTGCC
>CAIKVH010000036.1 GCA_903830725.1 uncultured Burkholderiales bacterium
ACAACCAACGTCAACATTGCAAACAATACTGAGACGTTTACAGTCACGCTGAGCGAGGCGGCAACGCCAACGACAGCAGACTTTGCGGTAACGAACGGGACAGTCACTAGCGTGACACAGGTTGACGCTACGCATTACAAAGTGCTTGCAACAGCTGCGGCTAACGTACCTGAAGGCTCAACAATGACACTGAGCGTTGCCTCTGGTGCAACAGTGCATGATGTCAACAACAACCCAATCGTTGCGAATTCAGCCTTGGCATCGGTAACTGTAGGTACAACTACACCGACTGCTACTTTTGTAGCACTGTCATCCTCAAATAATGTGACTACAGTTGATGCGGGTACAGTAACTGAAACATTCAAGGTTCAGTTTAACGAGGCGATTACACAAAAACCATTGATTAGTGATTTTGCTGCTGTAAACGGTACTGTTACATCTGTAACTGATTTGGGTGGTAATCAATACGCGGTAACCGTTTCGCCGTCTCTTGGTGTACATACAGGTGGTTCTGTAAGTTTGGGAATATCAGCAAATACTTCAATTGTTGACTACTCTGGTAATCCTGCAATTAATAGTGCAGTGATCACAGGCGCAAGCGTCGGTATGGACACCTATGATGTTGCAACATTGCCAGGCTCGATCAGTAACTGGACTATTTCTACGAATCCGACGACAGGTGGATACGATTTAGTTAGTACGATTGATTCAACCGTGTTCCATCTCGCCTCTACAGTTCAAACTTTGAACTTTAACGGCAGTGGTGGTGGCGTTGTATCCTCTGTTTCATTGAGTCACACAGGCGGCGTAGCGATAATTGATGACTCATCTGATACATCAACTCTAGCTAGCAGCCACGTATTCACGATTGCGCCGTCAAGTACTGGTGCAACGACAGTAATCATGGGCCAACAAGGCGGTACGGTTATTGGGGCAACCCATACTACAGCGACTGGAGCCTCAGACGTTACAGTTGATACGGTTCAAATTAACGGGTCTTATGCAAACGCCGTCTTCACTAACAACTCTAACGGAACAGTTACTGTTACTGAAACTGTGTCTGGTGTGACGTCGACAACAATCTTGAAGAATATTCAAGATGTCCACTTTAACGACGGAACACCCTCTGGTACAGATGTAAGGATTGTGGGTGCTGGTGGTTACAACTCCTTGAGTGATGCGACTACGAACTACACAGGATCTAATCCATTGAATGTTTACGTGACCAACTCAACCCTAGCAAGTGGGGCAACTAACGGTGTTATTCATACGGCAAATGTTAATGTGATACTCGCAGATCAAGACACTTCTGCAATAGCACCTGCTGTGATGAGTGTTGATGCTTCACTTGCAGTAGTGAATGTCAATATTTACGGAACTCATTCCTTCACCATTACTGCCAATAACAATACCGATACGATCATGGATCACACCGTAATCTCTGCCGGTCACGTTAATAACATATGGGGTGGATCAGGTACTGATTACTTGGTTGCAAACATTGACTCTTCAATTAATGCAACAAATGGATATGACATTATTCATGGCGGTAGTGGTACAGATACATTAATTGCCGGTTATCACTCCCAGGTCTTTGCGGGTAACGGGGTTGACATCTTACTTGCTGAGGGAGCAGGGGCATACCTACAAGGCGGTGCGGGTACGAATATCTTGTTGAACGCATACGCCTCTACCGATGCCGCTACTTCTGCAAATGCGGTAACGTTGGTGGGTGGAACAGGTTTAAATACTTTCGCACTAATCGGCGATAGTTATGATGCTGCTCACCCAACTGGATCAACCCCAGCAACAGCAGGTAGCTTCAATACAGTAATTGCTGGTTTGCATGCTACTGACACGCTTGATCTTGGTTTCCTTGATAGTGCAAGTGCAACTGCAACTGGGGCTCATGCGGCAATTTCTAAAATTGCGGATTTGAGTGGCGGTAAAGTGACTATGACTACAGCGGGAACAACTGTTAACCTCAGTAGTTTTGATGTAAGTACAACCGACTCAACAAATACTGCTACTCACGCTACGGCAATCTCAGCTGGACACCTTACAGCAGAATCAGGCGGAACGCTTCTTGTACAAAATGCAACGATGACTGCAGTTGCTAATGCAATTACTGCGGGTACGGTTAACACTCACGCAGCTGCGTCGATTGACTTTAGTACAACATTCGGACCGTTAACAGATACCTATAACCATCATTAATTTTGAGGGAAAGAGAAATTAAAAGATAGTTTAAATAGGAACTTTCAGCTTAAATCCAAGGTGTAAATTGCACCTTGGATTTTTGTGTTTGTAGTTTGTAGAAAATGAAATGTATGAGGGGGTAACTTTTATGAACACCACACATCAGACACCGCAAGAATCACTCGCTGCTTTAAGTGCGCTTAGTGACGACGCGCTCAAATTATTAAGTGGTCTTGAAATACGGTCTTTGACTGAGAATCAATTAAAAGCCTTAACCCCGAAGCAGATCGCATCCTTTAGCATTGCGCAATTGATTTCTTTAACGAAGGCGCAGTTCTTGGTCTTTAGCCAAGAGCAGTTGGCAGAGTTGAATGATAGTCAAAAGACGATACTGGGCAGGCACCAAGTTAACGTTTACCGCTCCTTGGATGTATTTAACGATCAATACAAAGAGGAGGTTAAAAACTCATCACCTGACTCAAAGCCTAAAGCACATTCCAGCTTTGAGACTCATCATTTAGAGTCGTCAAAGCAGTCCGCTCCTTTGGTTGAGACTCGGGAGGTTAGGGGAAAAGCCATCGCTGACACTTTAGCTGAGGTGGGCGTTCAGGCGAGGGCTGTGATTCAGTCTGAGAGTGAAGTACCCCAAAGCAATACATACAGCAATGCATCCGGTAACAACGGTAACCAAGTTACCCACTCTTCCAGGTCAAATGCCGTAAAAGGTTTATTTGGAAACACCGGCGACCCCGTAGTTGTTAAAAAATCTAACCTTGCTTTTGAGCATCCATTCATCAAGGAGTCTGCTTATGAAAGTATGTACTCTAAGCCCATTGAATTGCCGCAACCTGTCTTGGTTGGAGACCGACTTTACGGTGCTAAAAAGACCCAGGTTAAGGCAAATATTGAGCGTGTTTACACACCCTCCCTCAAAAGCATTTGTCTCTTTTGGGCTTGTATCGGACTAATTGCATCAAGTGATTTGTTGATCAATGCTTATTCTTCCGAGAACGACCCCATCACTATTGTTTGGTCTAATGCTGACAAACGCACTGTTACGCCGGATACCTCCTTACAAGAAGGAGGAAGAGATACCAATCAGTTAGGATTTATTGACTCTTCACGTTCTCTAGCTGATCTCCCTCTAGCAACCTCCTCCAACCGAGGTGCAGATGTTCAAGACGAGGACGCGAGGCTTCTAGCTTCCCTAGCCCTACCGCCTGAATCAGCAACTGCGGGCTCCTCGGTTACTGCGAATTCACTCGGAATGATCCCTGCTGCAACATTCAGTTCAGGTAAAGTGAGTACTAACCTTACGGCAGGACCTAACGTCACTGCGAATTCTAATTTGGATTCAAGCATCAATAAGGGTGAGAAGACGGATGGCAGTGAGCGCTCACAACTGATTCAGCAAGCCAGCACTCTAAGCGAAAAAGTAACCCCTGCTCAGGAATTATCAGCGAGTTCAAAGCCTAAAGCGAACGTTACAGTTACTTCAGGAACAGTAACTGGCACAGAGACTTCGGTTTCAATGGTATCTAAGTTAACTGCAGTCCTTACAGACAAAATCAGCAAGGCACTGAGTTTTGACAATGAGCCCTTAAAGTCAAATCCAAATCCAAATCTAAATAAGACTACAGCACCGACTACCAATCCGATCAAGATAGAGGATTTTTCTAGAGTTGATGCGTATGAGCCGTTTTTAACGGCCCCCTTAGCATCTAATTCACAGTCTAAGTTAGCTCAGACTGATCTCACAATCAAAAAGGCTCCGATAGCTCTAACAGGAGGGATAGGTGCTCAGACAGATACCTTACCCGCACAAACTGATAGCGTTAAATTAACCTCAATTTCAGCCTCTAATCCAGCATCTAAGTTTGCTCCCCTAAAGCAAATGTCTAAAGATCTGGAGATCCTCTCAACCTCGGCAGTATCTGGCATCAACCGTATGCTGTCCAAAGTTGAGATCTCTAAGCTTTCCAAGTGGATGAACAGTGCCCAACTGAATGACGTGACTGTAGCTAAATCCACTATCCCGAATCTGCGTAGTCCCTCGGCAGAGACATATCTGGGTTCTGCGTTAAGTGCTAGCTCTTCAATTGGCTCTGCGGCTAATGGTAAAGAGGGCTTTCAGCCCCTCACGGTTGCTGTGTTCGATACACGGGAACAAAACCATAAAGCCAATGCTACAACACCGTTGAATTTCCAGGACAACTCAACAATTACTGCGCAACTCTTCAACGCCACACAAGACCTTCACGGTACGGCAGAGATTTTCAATAAAGACACGCGCCCTAGTAAAGTCGTTGCAATGGGATCTAGCGTTTCAATGGCATCCAGCGTTTCAATGGTATCTGGCAATGCAAGCTCAGATGCTGATTCAGCAAAAGCGGGTGCCAACCTTGACAAGCAAGACAAGATTGCAGCCTCCTCGGTTGCGCCAGTCTTAGCCACTGCTCCAGTCATGGCTACAACTCCTAATTCGACAAATCCAACCAGTGCAGCCGCCAACAACTCGGCACAGGTATTCACCGCCCTATCCGCATCACCAGCAATTCCAGCATCCTCATTAGGCGCGTCTTCGGTCTCCAATGCATCTGCTAACTCATCGGCCCAACTAGCGAGTACCGAGAAGTCCATTAGCTCGACCTTGAGACTTGCTCAGGTGATTGACCTCTCAACTGGAATGCCGAAAGAACTCATAAAAGATCTCCCTAAAGTTGTGTCTAAAGTCAGTCAGCCCGATAAGTACAACTCATCAAGCTGGACCACGATGACGAGCTCCGCCGATCTCCCCCCCCGGGTAGCGGCTTTGGGGGAGGATTTGATTTCTGCCGTCAAGCATGAGCTCCCCGGTGGCGCGTCCCTAGCTAAGCCCATGCCTTATGAAGAATTTAAACTCCGCGTTAAAGAGGCCGTCGGCGCAAGTCCTGACGTAGGTATTGCTTCCTCACAGGTTGGTCAAGCCAAGGCGGTTCGCTCTGTAGCGCTTTCAGGCCTCTTGCCCCAAGTCTCTGGATCCGTGAATAACGGTTCCAGGACTGTAGGACGTGACCCCTTCTTAGGAACATCTGCTTACACAAGAAACGGTGCAGAGTACGGTGTGACAGTTAGTCAACTGCTCTTTGACTTTGGCTCAACGCTCTTTGGTGTTAAGAGCGGTAAAGCTAGAGAGCTCGCCTCACAGGAGCTTCTCAATTCCAAGCGTTCCGAACAAGCACTTAACTGTATCAATGCTTTTATTGAACTCGAGCGCGCTAAAGCGCACATGAACTTGGCGCAGCAAAACGCTTCTTCTCGACTCGCTATTGTGCAGCTCGTTAAAGAGCGTAGCGAGCTCGGCGGGGGTTCTAGGGCCGATATCATCCGCGCAGAGTCAAAGTACGCAGAGGCTTTGTCACAAATCAGCATTACTGAAACGCGTTTGAATGCAGCTGAGGCCGCCTACAGAGCCGTGTTTTACTCAACATCTAAGGTGATTGTTAACGGACCTCTTCATGAGTTCCCAATCGATGGCCTGAGCAAGACGGCAGAGGAATTGGCCAGTAGCTACCCCGGATTGGCGCAGCTCTCAAGACTCAGGGAAGCAGCCGATATGGACTACAACAGCGCCGTTTCTAAAGCTTTACCCAGTTTTTCGATGGTTTATAGCAACAATGGCTCCGGGTATAACGCCACTAACATCAGTCCTAGCACCTCTAGCTCCGTCATATTACAGGTAAAATACGACTTCTATACGGGTGGTGCTGACACAGCCCGTAAACAAGACGCTATGTTCAAGTCCGAGCAAGCCAGAAATGAGTTTGAGTCTGGGATGCTCCAGTACCAAAAAGTACTATCCCAGACCCAGGCAGAGATCAGAAACAACGAGGAGTTGATGGCAGCACGTCGTGCCTCCACCAACTCCGCAGTCGATTCGATGCGCGCTGTGCGTGAGCAGTTTGCATTTAACAAAGGCTCGCTGCTCGACTTAATCACGGTGCAAGAGAGCTTGTTGCAAGCGGGTAACGACTTAATTGATGCCAAATTCGACAGAGCATTGGCGCGTTACCGCTTGTTGCATTTGACCTCTGAGCTCGACAAAATGTTCGATTTGAATTACAAATTTGCTATCAACGCCATAGACTAAATATCTCCATCATCTAATGTTTGCCTATGCCTATTGATATCACCCCTGCCAGCGAACAACAGAAACTTGAATCCCATGATCCGATAGAGCAGTGTGTACTTTGGGTGCTAGAGCGATTTGACAAGCCGATGTCTGCGGCCTCCCTCAGAGCGAGGGTGGCCAGGATGCCAGGGCCTTGGACATTTGATGAGGCCATTGAGGCGTTAGAGAGTTTGGGTCTGAGGTGTGAGGAGAAAAAGCTCTCCCTGCAAGAAATAGTAGGCCTTGAGCATATGGGTCTTCTTCGCACTGAGACAGGTTTTGCTGCAGTAACGGCTCCTAAGAATGAGGAGCACGACGCCATCCTTTATGCGCCTGATATCAGCAAAAGGGCAGCGGGACTGAGTGTTCAACTTCTGGCCTCTTTATACACCGGCTCCATAGTTGTACTTGAAGCCCCCATAGAGCTCGCAGATGGTGACTCCAAAACCCACCCAGGTCGCTACGGTCACTGGTTCTTTGGACCCCTCTACGCGGCCAAACACATCTACTTTCAAGTTGCCTTGGCTGCGCTACTTACCAATCTCTTTGCCCTAGCAACTTCGGGCTTTTCCATGATTGTGTACGACCGCGTTATGCCAAACGGGGCGTTTGAAACACTGACAGTCCTCGTCATTGGCGTGGCGATTATCTTTATTTGTGACTTCATCATCCGAAGCTTAAGAGCTTACTTTCTAGATGTTGCAGGGGCACAGGCCGATATGGTGATTGCAGATACGCTTTTTGAGCAAGTGATTGACATGGAGCTCAAGTCTCGCAAGGGGCCAATCGGCTCAATTGCCAACTCACTTAGAGAGTTTGAGACACTGCGTGAGTTCATGACCTCTGCAACGCTCACGACATTGATCGACATCCCTTTTGCGATTATTTTCTTATGCGTTATTTTCGCGGTGGGTGGCCCCCTAGTTTGGGTCCCGCTTGCAACGATTCCACTCGTTGTTGGATCTAGTCTCCTCATCCAACCACGGATGAAGCAGTTGACCCAAACTAGTTTTGAGGACGGGCAAACCAAGCACTCCGTTGCGATTGAAACTTTGCAAGGTATTGAGACGATTAAGGCAATTGGTGCTGGAGCCATCATGAGACGGCGATACCAAGACATCATTGCGCACCAGTCCGCAGTTGGACTTAAGACTCGTATGCTTGCGCAGTTCGCGGGCAATATGTCGAACCTAGCAAATCAGCTTGTCTCTGTTGCGACGGTTACGTACGGTGTGTACTTGGCCCAGACTGGGGCGATCGGAACGGGAGCCATTGTTGCGTGCTCGATGCTCTCTGGACGCTCCATCGCTCCTTTGGCTCAGCTCGCTCAGCTCTTAACCCGTATCAATCAGTCGATTGCAAGTTACAAGTCGTTATCGAATTTGATGCAGCAACCTAGAGAGCATAAAAAGAACTTTGCATACATGAGCCGTGAGAACTGGCAAGGCTCAATTGAATTTAAGAACGTCACGTTTAATTACCCTGACCAAATTGAAAACGGTATCAAGGATGTATCCTTCAAAATTGAACCTGGAGAGCGAGTTGCACTGGTCGGTAAAGTAGGTTCTGGTAAATCAACCCTTGCCAAACTAATGCTTGGGCTTTATCAGCCCGATAGTGGCTCTATTTTGATTGACGGTGTTGATACACGTCAAATCGATACCTCAGATCTTCGCCGCAACATTGGTACTGTGATGCAAGATGTTTGGTTGATCACGGGTACAGTTAAACAAAACATATCGATCGGTGGGTTTAACCCAACCGATCAAGAGATTCTCGAGGCCTCTGAGCTTGCGGGGGTTCATGAATTCATCTCTAAACATCCCGATGGCTACGGCCTAAGACTTAAAGAGCGCGGAGAAGGTTTGTCCGGGGGACAAAGGCAGGCGATTACGATTGCAAGGGCTTTGGTGGGTAAGCCCGCGATTGTGCTCATGGATGAGCCGACCTCTGCGATGGATATCTCGGGTGAGAAAATACTTATTGATAAACTTAAAAGTAAGCTCATCAACCAAACGATTGTTGTGATCACTCACAGAGCATCAATTATTGAGCTCATTGATAAAGTGATTGTTATTGATCAGGGCCGTTTGGTTGCTCAGGGTCCGAAGTCCGACTTCCTTAAACCTGTTGGGCAGTCTGCGCAACCCCAACGTCCCAGTGCCCAAAGCTTAGCAGGTGCGGGGATTGATGATTTTGCTTACGGGAACCCTTGATGTCTTATCTTAGGTTTTTATTAGGCTTTATCTTAAGTGGATTTGGAATCCTCACGCTCCTACGCTGGGTGTTCCACAGATTCTTTGGCTCGCACGAAATAGACGATAGTGGCTCTGAGAAGTCGGGGTTGACTAATGCACGTCTCGGTAAGCCTCACCAAGCCTCCTTTATATTGGTCAATACGATTGTGGGCCTAACAGTTGTCGTGATCATCTGGGCCGGCATGTCAAGCGTAGATGAGGTAACTCATGCTGAGGGACGTGTCATTCCTTCTGCAAAGATGCAGATCTTGCAGAATATGGAAGGCGGGATTATCCAAAAGATAGCGGTCAAACAAGGTGAGCTGGTTCAGGCGGGCCAGGTTTTAGTGAAGCTATCCCCCATTCAGTTTGACTCAGAGTTTGAAACGAAGAAGCAACAAGTTCTCTCGCTCATGGCAAAAGAGGCGAGACTCCAGGCTGAGGTTGGGGGCAAGGAACTGCAATTCACGCCTGAATTTGCCGGTATGGCGGGAGAATATGTTGTGGTTGAGCGCTCTGAGTTTGAGAGCCGACGCATGAGGTTAAGAGCGGATATGTCAGTTCTTGAAAATCAAATCAGAAACACCAAGTCTGAACTCGAGATCATTAAACGACTCGTCGAGCGTGGTCTTGAGCCACAACTTGAGTTGATTAGAACGCAGTCCAGACTGGATGAGTCAACCACTAAGCTTGACTCGCTTGTGCGCCAAAGTAGGAGCGAGGCTGCCGCTGAGCTTGCTAAAACAACGCAGGAACTCTACCCCCTTCGTAAACAACTTCCAAGCCTTGCTGACAAGGTAGAGCGCACCTTGGTGCGCTCCCCCATGAAGGGTGTAGTGAACAGGATTTTAGTCACCACGCAGGGCGGTGTGGTCAAACCCAGTGAACCTTTGGTTGAGGTTGTACCCTCAGATGATGTTTTGGTGGTTGAGGCCCAGCTCAAGCCCTCAGACATTGGATTTGTCAAAATCGGGCAAAGTGCGAATGTGAAAATTTCTGCTTATGATTACTCTATCTTTGGCTCGATTAAGGGCGTGGTGACCGAGATCTCCGCAGACGCAGTAGCCAAAGAGGAGCGTGGACAGACTTCGTACTACTATATTGCTCGTATCGAGACCCAAACATCGATGATGAACTCTTTGGGCAAGAAATTACCCATCATTGCGGGTATGCAGTCAACCGTGGATATTATTACGGGGCATAAAACGGTGTTGAGTTACTTGATGAAACCGATTGTTGCCGTGCGTGAAAATGCCTTTAGAGAAAGATAAACGATCTTCTCAACCATCAATGCACATTACAGTTGCGAGCATTGATGTAAGGTTGTCTCGTGATAGAGCTAAAGTGAATAAATTTGCTTTAGTGCCTTTAATCGTCCTCGCCTTTGCGATCCCCTTCGCGATCCCCTTCGCTACTCTCGCTGCAGAGGATACGGTCATTCCATTGGCACCCAATACGCAAAACTCGCCCATGACCTTTGAGCGGGTACAAAGGTGCATGAGCGTGTTGGCAGAGCCAAAAATGGAGGCTCAAAAAAATGAATCTAATAAAGTTAATAAAACAGAACTTGAACTTAAAGCCGAATTAAATTCAGGAGCCAAGTGTTTAAATGTTCCCCTGGACTTTGGCTCTGGCCCCATTATTTTGGCGCAGGGCACCATCGCACTTCACAGCTCAGATACTTTGGCTCAAATAACACCCGATTGGCCTCAGGGGGCGATCATTGCCTTTCAAAGCCTCGGGGGTGATTTGATGGGAGGTTTGCGTCTTGGTCAATACATTAGGGCTAGGGGGTTTTATACCTACGTGCCTAACGGGGTGGTCTCCAAAGACAACACCCAGCCAGGTAAAGATACAAGTAAAGACACAAGTAAAGACGCGGGTAAATGTTTCTCAGCCTGTGCTTACAGTTTCTTGGGCGGTGTGGCCAGGCGAGTCCATCCCCAAGCCCTTTACGGGGTTCATCAGTTTAGAGCGCAAGAGAGCGGCTTGGACTCTGTTCAAACACAAAAGATCTCTGCAGTGCTTGCCAAGTACATGGACGCGATGAATGTCAGCAGGCTTCTCCTAGACCAGGCCATGCTGACAGACCCGGGCAAGGTGAATATTATTAATGAGGGTCTTCGAAGAAGTTGGAAGGTTGAGGCTGCGGTGGACTATACCGCCCAACAAGCTCTACCCAAATGGCGACTCGAAGTCTCAGCATCTGGGAACAGATTGGCCTTTAGTTCAAGGAAACAAACAAACAGCGCTGCAGTAGTGACCATTGCACTCACTCCCATTAACGGTCAAATGAGACTTCTTTTAATCGTGAAACCCGACCCGCTACTAGAAGGTACCAATACCTGGGTTGAATATTTCACCAAAGAGGTGAGCCTTCAGGTCCAAGACGGATCAAAGATTCACGTTCTTCAACCCATAACGGGTTGGGGCAGGGCGGGGACCGTTAATACGCCGAGCACCAAGCAAATTTGGTTTGCTATTAATGATGAGCTTATTCAAGAGCTTAAAGGCTCTCGCCAATTCAGCATTAAACCCCTTTGGCCAGATTTACCCAAGGGTTTAGATGCTGAGAATGTGTTTGGTACAGACGGCTTGGTCGAGAATTTAGTGGCCTTGTAGGCGGAGCTCACTTGAAGAGATGAGCTTGCAGTATCAGTGCTCACCCAAAATGCTATGGTCGTTTTTAACTGCGAGTGTGTCAAAGTAGGGGGAGAAAGCTTCAACGCTCCATCCAAAAGCAATCAACGCTTTGTGAAAGAGCTTTAACTCCTCAGCGTCAGCTCTTCCGTTTGCAAGGAGGGAGTCCGCCATATTCACCAATACGCACAACGCTTGACTATCATTGAGCAAAGGGGCGGCTTCGCCTAGGAAGTGATCAAGCGGATTGGCCTTAACGTAAGTAACTGCGCTTCTAAATAGCTCCTCATCCCCAGCAACGATGGACTGAAGCTGTCCCAACTCCTCCTCATCAATTTCGCCGTCTGAGGCCATCATATAGATGACGGCGATGGTTAGGATTAAAAAGGGGGACAACTTAAGGGGTTCAGGTTTGGAGAAATTAAAGAAGCTCATGTTATGAAAAAATTGAAAGTGAAAAGGTAATATGAGTGAGGAATATGGTTAGATTTGGTTTGTGGGTGTCAATACACGCATTTCTAGTTCGTCTGATAGTTCTTCTTGAAACACGAGTGTGCTGGTGCTTGCAATTAACCGAGTGCTAGCGGCTAATAGTGCAGCCTTGGTGGCTTGAAACTTAATGAGCTCATCCTTTTGAGTAACCCTTTTTTCATGAATATCTAGTTGAAGCTGCTTTATATTGACCACTTCCGCTTTTCTTTGTTCTAGGCGTTCATCTAAAAAATTAGTTAACTTAAGTTTAGTCATATAGATGTGAATAAGCTGAATGGCCGTATTTAAAAAATAGCTGATTGCTGAGACAAACTCCACATATCTAAGTTTCCCGCTTAATGCTATCAAGTTAAGGGGGTATTCGCAAACTATTATTCTCCTAAATTCTCCGGATTGCAAGTAAATGCAAGATTTTTCAAATGCCAATAAAAGACCAAATGAGGACAAAAATCCGGCACCTTGCACCGCGGGGGGCACGGAAAGGAAAGGCAAGCTTCAAAGGGGCGGGGAGGGGTAAATTGATCTCCTAGATAGTGCTGATTAACCTCCCCCGTCCTTGCACATTATGTCCACCCTAGACAAAAAGTTTTTTTCTTCAAAGTCCGCCTTGGGCGAGCCCAATTCGACCCCTACAAGTCATGCATTTGACGTGACGACTGCAATGGAGCTCATCGCTGCTGCGCCAGGTAATATGCCCTTAGACCTTTTAGGAGCGGTCCTTGGCGAATCCAACCTGGAGGCATTGTTCTCAGAACTTAAGGAAATTGATTTTTTAAAGTTCAACGACAAGTATGAGATCTCCATCTTGGGCGGCACCTTGATGAAGGAAATATTTCGTGGCAACAATGAGGAGGAGATAAACAAGAGAATTAGCAAAGGGCGTAAATTAATTGGCCAATTTTTATGGACGGAGTACTTAACCTTCAGCTCAAGCCAATTCCAATATCATGTCTATTACTGGTTAATTGAGTTACTCCCCTACACCTCAATTTGGGAGTCAACCCTAGAGAACACAGAGCTTCTCATCTCTTATGCGAATTTAATTTCATTTACGGGTCAGCATAGCAAGACCGTTGGCATACATGAAAGAATTATTAAGATATTTCGGACATTACTGCCACCCAGCGATGAAAGGGTAGTTGTTGCTTCCGTTCGGCTTGCCAATAATTTAATTATTATTGGACAGTTCGATAAGGCGGAACAGATCTTGGTTGAGTTTTTAAAGCAAGTCGACTCGGGTTCGAGTCATTTTTCTGCCTCCACAGTGGCTGTTCTACCCAACTCACTCGGGCATTTGTATAAGGAGCGGGGAGAGTACCTCAAAGCAAGACCCTATCTAGAGAGGGCAGTAGAGTTATTCCGAGCCAGTTTTGGTGAATACGATAACGAGACAACCAAGGCCATCAATGATCTTGCGATCGTCAATAAAGAGTGCGGGGACTATGCAAAGGCAGAGGGCCTTTACCGGGACTTGTTGCTTTTGAAAGAAAAGCAAGAGCCCAAAGACTTAATGGGCTTGGCTCACACCTCAAATAACCTGGCCATATTGCTTGAGCAAACCGGTAATTATGAAGAATCAGAGGCCTTACAAAGAAAAGCATTAGACCTCTTACTTCAAGATAAGGGAGAGAATCACCCAGAAACCGCCGCTGTTCAGGCCAATTTAGCTTCCCTACTTAGATTTAAGGGCAAGCACGCGGAGTCTCAAGAGTTCTTTAAAAGATCTTTGCATACGTATGAGAACGTATTGCAGTGGAACAATCATCTGCATACTGCGCATGTCCAACAAGGTATGGCGCAGTTGTTGACCGATTTGGGCCATCTAAAGGACGCTGAAATATATTTTAATAAGTCTCTCGCTATACGTGAAGATATTGTGGGTGAGCAGCATCCCCACACAGCTTTTAATTTGCACGGTCTGGCCCTTCTCATGTGCGACAGGGGCGAGTACGAGCAAGCAGAGGTCATGTTGCAAAGAGCTTTGGGTATTAGAATCAAAAGCCTTGGCGCACAGCACTCACTAACAGGGTACTCCTATCATGCATTGGGTAATTTGTACTTTGATTTAGGTCGCTACGATGAATCAAAAGATGCTTACAAGCGAGCTATTGATATTCGAACCCAGTCCCTGGGCGCTGAACACGTCCATACAGTTCAGTCTATTCAAGGATTAGCCAACCTGCTCTCTGAGTTGGGAGACTGGGAGCAAGCGAAAGCTTACTATCAGTTGGCACTTAAGGTTCAGAGCAAGGAGTTGGGTGAGAATCATCCAGATACAGTTGCGACCATCAACAATTACGCAAATCTGCTCAGCCATCTCTACGAATTCGAAGAGGCAGAGAAGCTATACGGACAAGCACTCTCAATTAAAGGGGCTTTGTACGGAACGGATCACAGATCAACGGCGACGACGCTTTGTAATTATGCGAACTTGCTCAGGCAACTCGGGCGTTTAAAAGAGTCTCAAAAGCATTTCCAAGAAGCTTTGTTTGTGTTTGAAGAGGTATTTGGGCGTGAGCACGTCAATACAGCCAATGTGCTCCACGGCATGGCGGGAGTCTTACACGATTTGGGAGAATACACCGCAGCCGCTGAGATGCATAACCGCTCTATCGCAATTAGAGAAAAAAAGCTTGGGGACAAACACCCGCATATGGCACACTCCCTTCACGGTCTGGCAAGCTTGCTTTTGGATCAAGGCATCTACGAAGACTCTCGCAAAATGCACGAGTCCTCCCTGTCCATCAGAGCCAAGCATTTTGGGGATGACCACCCTCAAACGGCTCAGTCCATGCACGGTCTTGCAGCGCTACTTCACGAAATTGGAGATCTGGAGGAGTCGGAGAAGTTGCACGGCAAGGCGTTGGAGATACGCTCTAAAAGATACGGCGCTGATCATCCCATAACTGCTCATTCGTTTCACGGTCTAGGGCATTTGCTCCAGGATAAGGGAGATCACGCGGAGTCCGAGGAGTTGATGCAAAGAGCTTTAAAGATCCGAACCAATCGACTCGGCACAGAACACCACCATACTGCTCATTCCATACACGGCTTGGCTACTTTGTTACACGATAAAGGCTCTTTTGTTGATTCAGAGATCCTTCACAACCAAGCCTTGAAGATCAGGGAAGATTTACTTGGTTCGGATCACCCACAAACTACGCACTCTTTACACGGATTAGGGAATGTGTTGATTTCAATGGGACATCAAGAAAAAGGGGCTGAGCTATTAAATAAAAGTCTAATCGCTCTTAAGAAAACACTTGGAGCCTCTCATCCCCATATTGCGCAGACCTACCAAAGTATCGCAAAGTTACTGCACATCCAAAAGAAGCACGATGTAGCGGACACTTATTACCACAAGGCGCTAGAGATATTGGAGGATGTGTACCCTGAAAATCATCACTCCCTTGCTAACCTGATGACTAGGATGGCACACGTGAAACAAGATTTAGGTGACTTTGTCTCTGCTCAGGTGTTTCACAATAAGACCGTCAAAATTCGCGAGACTGTATTTGGAGCCAATCACAAGCATACGCATTTAAGCCGTAGCTCTATGAAGAGTTTTATGGAAAGCTCTTTAAACGTCAAATCAACTGCTCCAAAAACCAAGTTTGAAAAACTTAAGGAATCAAAAGTTGTTAAGTTCTTTATGGATAAGTTTGCTTCAAAAAAATAAATAACACTCTACATGTTGGACAAGCAAAAGGACTTTGCTCCTTGGGCTCTTGGGTCAGTTAGGCTTTAAACCTTGGAGAGAGCTTAAAGGGGGTATCCCTCAAGCGTTGTCCGCACGCAGAATAAACTGCGTTTGCTATAGCCGCTGCCATGGGTCCGTGCGCTCCCTCTCCAACCCCGAGTGAGCGTTCATTCGGGCGATTGATTAAATCTACTTCAATGTGTGGGACCTCTGGGAAACGCAGTATGGGATAGTCACTCCACTGCAGCGTGTTGATGCGCTCAGAGTTGTAGTCCATTTGTTCCAAAAGACTCCAGCTCGTTGCTTGGATCAACCCGCCTTCAATTTGATTTTTTAGTCCATCAGGGTTGATGATCAGTCCTGCGTCAACGGCTGAGTAAGCGCGCTCGACCCTGATGCGCGCAGTTTGAGTATTCACAACCACATCGGTTACAACGGCGCAGTAGATGGCCATGTTCTTGTATTTTGCAAAGCCTATACCGCGTCCCCGTTTTTCGTATTTTGATTTATTGTCGTTAGAGAGTTTTTCTTGACTGGTTTTCCAATGCGCCATCTCAGCAACTCGCTCCAGTACAGCTACAGCGCGAGGATCCTTTAGATGTCTCAGTCTAAAGGCAACGGGGTCTTGGTTGCTTTGAAGGGCCAACTCATCCATAAAAGACTCAATCGCCAAAACGTTACAAAAGGCCCCCAGCGTTCTGAGAGCTGAGGTGCGAATGGGCATAGTTTGAATTAAATGGTTGACCACTTTTTGATTGGCAAATTCATAAAGCGGAATTGCGTTTCGATCACTTCCCCCTGAGGGTTGCGGGATGTTGCGCGAGGGGCCGGCTTTAAGGGGTTTGTCCAAGTACCAGGAACCCAGTAAATTACACCCATCGGGGTCATAGGGACGCGTACTGTGCGTGTAACTCCATAACTCATGTTGCCAGTGCGTGATCTCACCCGTATCGCTGAGTTGTGCGCTTAAGTCTACAACCATAGGACTGCCAAGAGGCTCCCATGCAAACTCATCTTCACGCATCCACTGCAAACGAACAGGCATACCTGGGACTGCGCGGGCGATCACGGCTGCGTCCAAGGCTACATCATCCGCGCCGTTGTGCCCGTAGCAACCAGAGCCCTCCATGTGAGACACAATTATCTGTTCGGTGGGTATGCGCAGTGCTTTTGCCAAATCCCCTCTAAGGGGGAAGACCCCCTGCGAGTGGCACCATACTTTGATCTGTGGGCGAGAGTTTGTAGGGTCTGTATCGCTACTCCACAAAGCTACTGCGCAGGACGGACCTATAGAGGCATGGGCAATGTAGGGTCTGGTGTAACGCCGTTTGATGACCTTGTCGTCCGGTAGTTTGAATCCAGGCGCAGGTTTTTGACTCACCACCTCGTCTTTGGTCGTTTGTTTAAGCATGTACTCAAAAAGAGCAGCGCCGCGAGGAGGAAGGTCTTTAGGGGTTTGCCACTGACAGGATTCCTTGAGTACTTTTGAGGCTTGAATGGCCTGCTCTTCCCTGAGTGCAACAACCCCTAAAAAACTCCCATCTTGAACAACCTTCAAGACACCAGGTAATTGATTGACTTTGTCTGTGTTAACAGAAAGGAGCACGGCTCTAGGTGCGGGGGGTCTCACCACCCGAGCATGGACCATACGGGGAAGTCTTAGGTCCTGAACGTAAACGACTTTGCCGCTGACCTTGCCAGGAATATCGCGCCTTTGTAATTCACTACCGATTAGTTTGTGAGCCGTGCTAGATTTGGGTGTGATGCGTGCAGTTGCAGTTCTCGCGTAATTTACATCGCCCAGTAACTCGACGTATTTAATGGACAACGTTGGGGAGCCGTTGATAGCAGCTTTAATCACCCCGTTCTCTGTTGTCAAAGAGTTCGCGGGGGAACCAAGCTTAACTGCGGCAGCCTCAAGCAACATAGAGCGCACCTCTGCACAGGCAAAACGCAGCGCAGTTCCGCTGTCTTGAATAGACAAACTTCCCGAGGTAACGCCCTCATCAGGGGTCAGGGAGGTGTCCCCAGAAATCACTTTAATAGAGGCAAGACTAACATCTAACTCATCAGCAACAATTTGTGTGAGTGCAGTCAAAATACCTTGACCCAACTCGACTTTACCGGTGAGCATCGTCACAGAACCATCAGGGTGCAGGTTAAGCCATGCATCTAGTCTAGGATTGTTCTTTAGGCTACCGGGGAGGACTGGTTTGTCATCCGCTGCAACTGCGCTTAGCCAGTTGAATCCGAAACAAAGCGCGCCTGATTGGAGCAGGGCTCTGCGGGAGAGGGGAGGTAGGTCGTTGCTTGCAAGAGTATGGTTTTGAGGTACTTTATTCATGGGTACTTTATTCATGATACGGCGCCTGAAGATAGTTGTTCTTTAGACTGCGGTTTTATCTGTTGCTGCTCTCTGTGCATTTCTTGAACAACTGATTGCCTAATCTGTTTCGCAGCTCTTTGAACGG
>CAIKVH010000037.1 GCA_903830725.1 uncultured Burkholderiales bacterium
CGCTTAAAACGCCAACATTTTGTCCAATATACCTACATTCCGGGGTTTGGAGCCTATGGTTTTGGTTTAATTCACTTGATTGGTGGATATGCCAGAGCCGGCACAATGATCATCCGACAGCTAGTAGATGCTGGTTCTTTGGCCAATTTACCGGGTGGATTGAAGGCCAGGGGCTTAAGAGTCAAGGGAGATGACACCCCAATTGCTCCTGGAGAGTTTAGGGATGTGGACGTACCAAGCGGTCCGATCAAAGATAACATCATGATGCTTCCTTATAAGGAGCCGTCACAAGTTTTAGCTGGCTTGCTGTCAACGATTACAGACGAAGCTAGAAAGCTAGGCGCAATCAGCGACATGAATATTAGTGACATGTCTGCTAATGCGCCAGTAGGAACTACGCTTGCTCTATTAGAGAGACAGCTTAAGACCATGAGCGCAGTACAGGCCCGTGTCCACTACGCCATGAAACAAGAGTTTAAGTTGCTACGGGATATTATTAGGGACTTTACCCCTAAAAAGTATGACTACATGCCGTCTTCAGGCACTCAAAAAGCCAAACGCGAAGACTACGATCTGGTCGAAGTCATACCAGTCAGCGATCCAAACTCTTCCACTATGGCACAGCGGATCATGCAGTACCAAGCAGCAATGCAAATGGCACAGCAAGCCCCCCAGATTTACAACCTTCCTCATTTACATAGACAAATGCTAGAAGTGTTGGGCATTAAAAATGCAGACAAACTAGTTCCTACAGACGACGATCAAAAACCAAGAGATCCAGTTTCGGAAAATATGGCATTCCTCAAAGGAAAACCCACCAAAGCATTTATCTATCAAGACCACGATGCCCATATAGCTGTACACCAGGCCATGATGCAAGATCCTTTATTGGCCGCACAAATTGGACAAAGCCCTATGGGTCAACAAATGTCTGCAGCTATCATGGCTCATATATCAGAACACTTGGCATTTCAATACAGATCCAAAATTGAGAAACAGATGGGCATTCAAATGCCGGCACCTGACAAAGATTTACCAAAAGACGTTGAAGTTCAGTTGTCTCAATTGGTTGCTCAAGCTGCTCAAGCCGTCTTACAGCAAAGCCAAGGTCAGGCTGCCCAACAACAAGCTCAAAACCAAGCTCAAGATCCTTTGGTTCAAATGCAACAGGCCCAGCTACAAATTCAACAACAAGAAGCTCAAACTAAAGCGCAAAAAGTTCAGGGTGATTTGCAAATTAAACAAGCCGAACTACAGCTTAAAGCCCAAGCAGCCCAAGCTAAAAATCCACAAGCTGATATGGCCAATAAACAGCAAATACTACAACAGCAGTTGGAAGCAAAACAGCAGGAAATACAACAAAATGCTCAAGTTCATCAACAAGAGTTAATGCAAAACGCTCAAGTTCATCAACAAAATATGGCACAATCCGCTGAAGATGCCAGACTCAAAGCTCATTTAGAAATGATGAGGCTCATGAATAAACCAAAAGGTAAATGATGGAACGTCAAATCCTAGAACATTTAGATAAAAAAATTAAAGTCCGTCGTGAGGACTATGCCGATGTTGTGGCGAGCGGTACGGCTACCGACTATGCTGCTTACAGAGAATTGTGCGGGGTGATCCGGGGTCTAGCCATCGCACAACAAGAGATAGAAGACCTCGTGCGTAGATATAAGGAAGATGACGATGAGTGAAACAAATGAGATGTCAACGTTGACACCTGAAATTCTGATCAGCCAAGATGGGGTTCAGGCTACAACATTACCGCAGACTGCCGAGGATAAGGCCAAGCAATTGCCTGATCCTGTGCGTTTTCAAATATTAACGGTTTTGCCGGAAATAGATGAAGAGTACGAAAGCGGCATTCTTAAATCAGGCCAATCAATACATTACGAGGAAGTGCTTTCACCTGTCCTCTTTATTGTAAAGCTTGGACCAGATGCTTATAAAGACACAACCAGATTCCCGTCTGGCCCATCTTGTAAAGTAGGTGATTTTGTTATTGTTCGCCCCAACACAGGCACACGATTAAAAATCCACGGCAAAGAATTTAGGATTATTAATGATGATTCTGTAGAGGCAGTTGTGCAAGATCCTCGCGGCATTAGCCGTGCAGCTTAAGGAGATATCATGGCCGACACTCAATACAAATTTCCCGATGAACAAGGCAACGAAGAAGCCTATACAGTCGAAGCGGATCCAGAGGTGGAAATCATAGACGACACACCTCAAGAGGACCGCAATCGAAAACCCATGGCTGAAGCGCCTAAAGACTTTACAGACGATGAGTTGGAAACTTACAACGATAGCGTCAAAAAA
>CAIKVH010000038.1 GCA_903830725.1 uncultured Burkholderiales bacterium
CGCGAAGACATTGAGGTAAGTTGCGATTTTTGTGGTGCTAACTATAAATTCGATGCTGTAGATACAGCTCAACTGTTTAAATCGTCTGACCCCCAGCCTCCGTCACCTAACGTTCTTCAGTAGTTCTTCAGTAGTTCTTCAGTAGTTCTTCAGTAGTTCTTCAGTAGTTCTTCAGTAGCTACGGAGGAATCCACCTTTTTTAGTTGGTGGATGGTTGAAGCAGGAGATTGAAGTCATCTGAGCCAATGCCTTCAACCGCAAACGCTGCCTCAGCAAGTGTTGTGCCCTTTGTGTGCGCGTATTTCGCAATTGCTGCTGCCCTGTCATAACCAAGGCTAGGCACGAGGGCAGTAACCAGCATCAAAGACTGATTGAGTAGCTCTTTCATTCGCTTGGGATTGGCTTGAATGCCGCTTGCGCAGTAGGTGTTAAAACTCAAAATAGCATCAGTCATTATTCTCAGACTTTGCAAGAAGTTATAAGCAATGAGTGGTTTATAAACATTCAATTCAAAATTCCCAGAAGCACCGCCAATCGCAATGGCTATATCGTTCCCAATGACTTGACAGCACACCATCGTAAGCGCCTCACACTGTGTTGGGTTTATCTTTCCTGGCATCATAGAGCTACCTGGTTCATTCTCGGGAATTGAGATCTCCCCCAAACCGCAGCGTGGCCCGGATGCCAACCAGCGAATATCATTTGCAATTTTTATTAAAGCAACAGCAAGCGTTTTGATCGCACCGTGCGCTGCGACTAGTCCGTCATGTGCTGCGAGCGCGGAGAATTTATTCACAGCACTGAAAAAAGGCAGGCCACTTGTGACGGCAAGCTCCTCGGCGACCCTTGTTCCAAATTCCCTGTGGGTGTTAAGTCCTGTTCCAACAGCAGTCCCTCCGACTGCAAGTGAATAAATAGGGGGTAAAACGCTATGAAGCAAAGACACTGCATGACTGAGTTGATCCACGTAGCCCGAGAATTCTTGCCCCAGGGTCAAGGGGGTTGCGTCTTGTAGGTGGGTACGTCCAATCTTAAGAAAAGTCTCGAACTCGGTAGATTTGTTAGAGAAGGTGAGTTGAAGTAAATGCACAGCAGGTATTAATTTTTGAGCGATGCCTGAGGCGCCCGCGAGGTGCATAGATGTAGGAAATATATCGTTTGATGATTGCCCCAAATTGACATCATCGTTGGGGTGAACAGATCGATTTTCTCCACGCCCTGCGCCTAAGAGCTCTGAGGCTCGGTTAGCTAAAACTTCATTCATATTCATATTGGTTTGTGTTCCAGATCCAGTTTGCCAAACCGATAGGGGAAATTCTTGTGTGTGAAGACCGCTTAAGACCTCTTTGGCTGCTGTATCAATGCTTAAAGCAGTACTCTTAGGCAAGAGTCCAAGGTCGCAATTGACTTTTGCACAACTTGCTTTGACTTGTGCTAAAGCCATGATGAGCTCATCAGGCATTTTCTCAGTAGAGATTTTGAAGTGCAGTAGGGATCTCTGTGTTTGAGATCCCCACAGTCGTTGTGCGGGGACATCAATGGCCCCAAAAGAATCCCGCTCAATTCTTGTGTCGATCATTAAAAGCACCTGGTTAGGTTAATGTAGAAAATCTCAAAAGCCTACTTTTGTAAAACTAGCCGAACAGACTGCCATTTGATTTCGTGATACTGTTTGAGTTGAATAATTATTTTTTAAACTTTTACAAACAACAGAGAATAGGTATTATGGAAATGTGTGAACACAATTTGAATGGTTTATTTCTCCAGTTGGGGCTCCTAGCAGAGGTGCATGAAATAGAGCTTTTTGCTTCGTCCCATTCATTGCTCTCAGAGGTAAAACTAGTTGACGCCCCCTTTTGGAGTCCCTCTCAAAGACAATTCCTAATTGAAGCGCTAGAGCGCGACTCCGCTTGGTCAGATGCAACGGATCAACTTGCACGAATGCTTATTAAAATCCCAACTTAAATCACAAATCAAGTGAAGAATACGCTTTAAAAAACTACTTGACCGCCTGTGTTTCTCCGGGCTTACGTAGCATCTTATTGACCTCGTCTAAATGAAATTCTTCCTTCAAGATCATGTCTTTGCAGTATTCCTCTAAGATAACAGAGTGATCTTTTACTATGTTTAATAGTCCATAGTAGGCTGCAAGTGCAATTTTTTCATGTGCAAGACTTTCTCGAAGAATGTCCTCCGTGTCATGATGTTGAGACTCCAAAAGCTTCCCAATTTTGAGGGAAGGATGTCCACCCAGTAGTGTGACCAACTCTCCCGCCTTATGCGCATGAGCCAAACTCTCATCCGCATTGCCCTTCAACCAAGACACGATGGGAATTCGGTTGTATCCAAAGGTCATGAGTGAGTAGTGAATGTATTTAACGACCCCCGCTAGCTCAAATTCCATAATGAGGTTGAGCGCGTTAATTGCGGCTTTGGTTTTGGTGTCTTCCATTGGTTTACCTCTTGTATTTAATTTCTAAAATAAAAGAGAACTTTATTGCAGCGTATCTCATTGGTCTGTGCATAAACAGACACTGGAGAGGGGGGGAGAGTGCGGGAGAGAGAGTGCGGGAGAGAGAGTGCGGGAGAGGATTACTTTGAATTCAAAAAACCAAACAGTTTGTGTTCGCACTCTGGGTCACTGCATTTTTCACAAGCGTAGTTGATCAGTGTAGTTGGCAGAGGTCTGAAGTTATTCTCTGTAATATTTTGTAAATCAATTTCTTCGCTTAAGTTTTTTAAAATATTTGAAAATGCATAGGTAGCGTTAAGTAATAGGGATGGCCGGATTTGCGTTGCCTGATTAATACTGTTGCCATCGTCACTGCTCCACTGTCCCCTAATCATTTGCAGCGATTGAGATTTGGTGGAGTCTGCTTGGATCTCAGACTCTTCAATAACAGACCGCCAAAGAAGAATCGCAGTTTCATCCTGAACGGCATGCTCATCTGGGCAGATCAAACATAGAACCCTCTTAGGTGCAGTCAGTGAGGGAGCGTCAAGCAGCCATTGACTGCTGGTGCTTTTTGCATTTGCATAGCAATCGATACGGACTACTTCTTGCAAAGGCGCGCTTGATGCTAGGTTTGATGCTAGGTTTGATGCTAGGTTTGATGCTTCGTTTGATTGCTTATTTATCTGCTGTTTTGGAGAAACTGAAATATTCTCTACCATGGTCAACAAGTGAGCCCGCAAAGCACCGAGTATCTGGTCGTTCTCGCCTAGTAAATCTATATGCAGCGGGGACAATTTAAGTTATTTTGAGATTTGAACAAAAATCTCATTGGACTTGACCATGCCCAATTCTTTCCTGGCGCGTTCTTCGACCATTTCTAGACCAATTTGGAGATCTGTTAATTCTGCTCTCATGCGTTCGATAGCAAGTTCTTGTTGAGCGTTCTTTTGGGTTTGTGCGTCAAGGCGCTGACTTAGCCTCATCACCTCAGGGATGCTGCCACGACCAAACCACAATTGAGCTTGCAAAATTACGAGCAAGCTGATCAAGATAATTGGAAGAGGACGAAGCATGAGAGGAGACTCTTACGAGGTTGGTTGACCCTGATTGTTTTGCAGACGGGGGTTAGGTTTTAGTTACTATCTTATCAAGATTAGCGTAAATTGTAAAACGCAGACCTGCCCGGGTAAACAGCGACCTCCCCCAAGTCCTCCTCAATGCGAAGAAGTTGGTTGTATTTGGCCATCCTGTCTGAGCGTGAAAGGGACCCCGTTTTGATCTGCCCAGCGTTAGTGCCAACCGCAATATCAGCAATGGTTGAGTCCTCGGTCTCACCTGAGCGGTGAGAGATCACGGCAGTGTAACCAGCTCGTTTTGCCATCTCAATGGCTTCAAAAGTCTCAGTGAGAGTGCCAATTTGGTTTATTTTTATCAGTACCGAGTTGGCGATTCCTTCTTTGATGCCGCGTTGAATAATTTGTGTGTTTGTTACAAATAGATCATCCCCAACAAGCTGGACTTTTTGATTAAGTCTGTCGGAAATTATTTTCCAGCCCGCCCAGTCGTCCTCTGACATCGCATCTTCAATGCTGATGATTGGGTATTTGTCGACCCAGTTCGCCAGCATATCAGTCCATTGCTCTGCAGTTAAGGAGAGACCCTCCCCCCCCAAATGGTATTTCCCGTCCTTGTAAAACTCACTTGCAGCGCAGTCCAGACCAATTGCAATTTGCTCGCCCGCTGTAAAGCCAGCAGCCGATATCGCATCAAGGATCATCTGAATTGCCGCTTCATGACTGTCCACGCTCGGTGCAAAACCGCCCTCATCTCCCACAGCGGTGCTGATGCCCTTGTCGGAGAGAATTTTCTTTAGAGCATGAAATACTTCAGTCCCGTATCGCAAAGCTTCCCTAAAAGTAGGTGCCCCGACTGGGATGATCATGAACTCTTGGATGTCTAAGTTGTTATTCGCATGCGCTCCTCCGTTGATGACGTTCATCATCGGAACAGGGAGTTGTTTGCCACTCATGCCTCCAAAATATCTGTAAAGTGGGAGTCCTGCCTCCTCTGCAGCTGCTTTAGCAACGGCCATAGATACGGCTAAGATAGCGTTTGCTCCTAAGCGTCCTTTGTTTGGGGTACCGTCTAAATCGATTAAGGTTTTATCCAAAAAAGCTTGCTCACTGGCGTCAAGTCCAAGGACGGCTTGCGTAATTTCGTTGTTGATGTTGTCAACGGCTCTAAGTACACCCTTGCCTAAATAACGGTGCTTGTCACCATCCCTTAGTTCAACCGCCTCGCGCGTGCCCGTAGATGCCCCAGAGGGCACAGCAGCTCGCCCCATGATGCCACTCTCAAGGAGTACATCACACTCAACTGTTGGATTGCCTCGGCTATCCAAAACCTCACGTCCTACGATGTCAACAATTGCACTCATGATTTTTACTTTTAATAATTTTGAAAAAGGAAGGGGTTAATAAATAACAGTATCAAGCTTGAAAGTGGTTTTCTAAAAAACCTACTCTTTTAACGACACGATCAAGCTCCAGTAAAGTCTCTAGTAGAGCGCGCATGTGTTTGAGTGGTACCGCATTGGGTCCATCACTCATCGCCTTATTAGGGTCTGGGTGGGTTTCCATAAAGAGACCCGCGACTCCCACAGCAACTGCGGCGCGGGCGAGGACAGGGACCATTTCTCTTTGACCGCCTGAGCTGGTGCCTTGTCCTCCCGGCAATTGAACAGAGTGGGTTGCATCAAAAACAACGGGTGCTTGGGTCTCACGCATGATTGCCAAACTGCGCATGTCGGAGACGAGGTTGTTGTACCCAAAGCTCGCACCTCTCTCGCAGGCCATGAACCGATCCGTGCTGAGTCCAGCTTCTTTGGCCGCAAGTCTTGCTTTATCGATAACATTTTTCATATCGTGCGGGGCTAAGAACTGGCCCTTTTTGATATTCACAGGTTTACCTGATTGAGCAACTGCGTAAATGAAATCTGTTTGTCTGCATAAAAAAGCAGGCGTTTGAAGAACGTCAACCACCTTGCAAACAGGCTCAATATGAGAGAGCTCATGCACATCGGTTAAGAGGGGTACTCCTAGTGTTTTCTTTACTTTCGCAAGTATTTCAAGCCCAACGTCCATCCCCGGTCCTCTAAAAGAGGTACCGCTTGAGCGATTGGCCTTGTCATAACTGGACTTAAAGATAAACGCGATTCCCAGCTCTGTTGTGATTTCTTTTAACGCACCGGCGGTATCCATTTGCAGTTGCTCGGACTCGACAACACAGGGGCCAGCAATTAAAAAGAATGGTTGATTCAGACCCGCTTTAAAACCACACAAATCAATGGATGGGAAATCGGCCGGTGATTGGTTTGATAGAGTAGAGGTCATCACGCAACGGCCTTGCTCTTAGTGTGAGAGCCAAGCCCTGGTCCGCCCGTAACTGCGTTGCCCGCTTTTGAGCCTTTATTTGTGAGGGCAGCTGTAATGTAGGAGTTAAAAAGCGGATGCCCATCCCATGGCGTTGATTTGAATTCAGGATGGAATTGAACGCCCATGTACCAAGGGTGAACGTCTTGGGATAATTCAACTATTTCAGTTAACTGTTCGCGTTGGGTGATAGCAGATATGACCAAGCCTGCTGCTCGAAGTTGATCAAGAAAGTTAACATTCGCCTCGTAGCGATGTCGGTGCCTCTCGGTGACGACGCTACCGTAGATGTGATGCGCCAGGGTTCCGGCTTTGACGTCCGAGCTTTGTGCGCCCAGGCGCATCGTGCCGCCTAAATCAGAATTGGCAGAGCGGGTTTGAATGGAGCCGTCCTTGTTCTTCCACTCGGTAATTAGCGCGATGACGGGATTTTTGGTATCTGGTTCGAACTCTGTGCTGTTGGCGTCCACCATATTGGCCATGTGTCTGGCATATTCAATCGTTGCGACTTGCATGCCCAAGCAAATGCCCAGATAAGGTATTTTGTTTTCTCTAGCAAATTTGGCCGCGCAAATTTTGCCCTCAATGCCGCGCTTACCAAACCCGCCAGGAACCAATACAGCATCAAAGTGACTGAGCTGAGATACGTTCTCAGGGGTAATCAATTCAGAGTCGAGATACTCAATCTTTACGCGCGCTTTGTTGTGTATTCCTGCGTGTCTGAGTGCTTCGTTGAGAGATTTATAGCTATCTGATAAATCAACGTATTTGCCCACCATGGCTACGCTCACCTCAGTAGAGGGGTGCTCTACTGCGAAGACCAAGTCGTCCCAACGTTTTAAATTGGCTTTTTGGGTTTGCAGTTTAAGCTTGTCGCAGATTAAATCATCCAACCCCTGCTCATTGAGCATGCGCGGAACTTTGTAGATCGTATCCACGTCCCACATAGAGATCACACCACTTTGAGCGACGTTTGAAAATAGTGAAATCTTCTCGCGCTCCTCATCAGGAATGGGCCGATCGGCTCTGCAAATTAACGCGTCAGCTTGAATACCGATTTCGCGAAGTTTTTGAGCCGTGTGCTGGGTGGGTTTGGTTTTGAGCTCCCCCGCAGCTGCAATCCAAGGTACATAGCTTAGATGTACGAATGCGGTTTGGGTAGGGCCCATTTTGAGGCTCATCTGGCGAACCGCTTCTAAAAACGGGAGGGACTCAATATCGCCGACCGTTCCGCCAATCTCTACGATGGCAACGTCTACTCCCTCAGGTGTGCCGTAACCGGCGCCGCGTTTGATGAAGTCTTGAATTTCGTTGGTAATGTGGGGTATGACCTGGACGGTTTTGCCCAAATAGTCACCTCTGCGTTCTTTTTCAAGAACAGATTTGTAAATCTGTCCGGTTGTGAAATTATTAGACTTTTGCATACGAGTCGTAATAAAACGCTCATAATGGCCAAGATCCAAATCAGTTTCAGCACCGTCATCGGTCACAAATACCTCACCATGTTGAAATGGTGACATCGTGCCGGGATCTACGTTGATATAAGGGTCTAACTTGATGAGGGTGACTCTGAGTCCTCTGGACTCAAGAATCGCAGCAAGAGAGGCGGAGGCGATGCCCTTTCCAAGAGAGGACACCACGCCACCAGTGACGAAGACAAATTTGGTCATGTCGAGCTCGGGATTGTTAATGTCCCGGGAGGAGGAAAGAGAAATTATAGTTGTACTCTGGTACATTGCGGTTCATGACACAGTTGAAAAATAAACATTTTGTTTTGGGCTTGACCGGTGGGATTGCTTGCTATAAAGCGGCAGAGCTTTGTCGCGCTCTGATGAAGGATGGGGCAAGCGTCCAAGTCGTCATGAGCGAGGGGGCAACTCAATTCATAACCCCAGTGACGATGCAGGCCCTGTCGGGGCGACCCGTTTTCCTCTCACAGTGGGACGCCCGGGAAAGCAATAATATGGCTCACATCAACCTCACAAGAGAGGCGGATGCCATCTTGATAGCTCCTGCGAGTGCAGAATTTGTAGCTAAATTACTACACGGAAGAGCTGATGATTTACTCAGCCTCATGTGCCTGGCAAGACCCATCGATAAAGTGCCCTTGATCGTAGCGCCCGCTATGAACAAAGAAATGTGGGGAAACCCAGCAACCCAACGAAATATGGTTCAGTTAAAGCATGACGGCGCGCATGTCCTGGATGTCGGCGCAGGAGATCAGGCGTGCGGGGAAGTAGGTGACGGGAGAATGTTAGAGCCTGAGCAAATCTTAGAGGCTTTAAAAGCGCACTTCACTGAAAAGCTCCTCGAAGGCAGGCGGGTTCTGATCACCGCAGGGCCAACCTATGAGGCGATTGATCCTGTTAGAGGGATCACTAATTTATCCAGTGGCAAGATGGGTTTTGCATTAGCCCGCGCCTGTAGTCGGGCGGGCGCACAAGTGACGTTAATCAGTGGGCCTGTATCCCTTGAGACTCCAGTTGGTGTTGAGCGTATCGGCGTTATTTCAGCGCAGCAAATGTATGAGGCAACCCAGGAACGGGTCCAAAATGCGGACATTTTCATAGCCGCTGCAGCCGTCGCTGATTGGAGAGTTCATTTAGCTGGGGAGCAGAAGATTAAAAAAGGTAAAGACAGGACAGTTCCGCAGCTAGAGTTGGTGGAAAACCCAGACATTTTAAAAACTGTTGCATCCTCTCCCAGAGCGCTCACTCAAGAGCTGTATTGCGTCGGGTTTGCCGCTGAGAGTGAGAACT
The DNA here is from genome assembly GCA_903830725.1 of uncultured Burkholderiales bacterium. GTDB lineage: Bacteria > Pseudomonadota > Gammaproteobacteria > Burkholderiales > Burkholderiaceae_C > Limnohabitans. The sequence continues at coordinate 8,646 of CAIKVH010000038.1, forward strand.
TGGAGGAACTTGCAACCGCCAAAAGAGTCTCCAAAGGCGTTCCCTTGCTCATTGCCAATGTTGGCCCTCAGACCTTTGGACTCGATGAGAATGCATTGCTACTCGTTGACGAATCGGGCACACGAGAGTTGCCCTGGGCAAGCAAGGATGCGTTAAGTGATGAGCTTGTAAAAGAAATTGCGACTCGAATTTCCAGGGCCTGACCGTCAGTAGCCGGGTAGTCTTTGAATTTATTTTGATTTTGTGGACAGCGTGTTACTTTGTTTTAACACCTGTTGAACCAAATCCCCCGGTCCTCTCGCTCGAATGAGTGAAGGTGTCAACTATTTTGAATTCTGGCCTAATGACGGGTAGGAAAACCATCTGCGCAATACGCTCCCCGGGATTGATAACAATGCTTTGATTGCTAGAGTTTGGGTTACGGTTCCAAACACTGATAAAGCATTGCTCTCTGTAGTCAGCATCTATGACGCCCGTTCCATTTCCTAGGACAAGCCCTTTTTTATGTCCAAGCCCTGAGCGAGGAAGTATGAAAGAGCAAACACCCGGGGCGTTCATGTGGATTGCTATTCCTGTTGGTACCAAAACGGCTGCTTGCTGGGGGAGAAGGGTTAAGGGCTCATCTATACAGGCAATTAAATCAATACCCGCCGACTGAGGGGTTTGGTACTTGGGTAGCCCCCACTCATTGAGTCTGGGGTCTAGTACTGTGATTTCGAATTGATATTCTTGTGTCATAAGGGTTCAATAAAGCGGGGTTGATAGAGTGCCTTAGTCGTTTAATCTAACGGTATATCTCGGCGCTAGCGTTTAGTGCAGTTGTGTCCCGCCAGGGGCCTGGGGGATGATTTTAAAGAAGCCACTGCCCATGCTTTTTTGTTCTAATTCTTCCTCAGTTGCCTCACGAACACTTTGAACTTGGATGTTTATTCTGAGGGCAATACCAGCTAAGGGGTGATTGCCATCAAGAACAACATGCTCTGGGTAAATTTCTGTGACGGTGTAGAACAAATCCTTAGGAGCCTGAGGGTTACAGGCAGCAGGGAGCGCGTGGCCCTCAATCGTCATACCTTCTTCGAGTTCGTTAGGGAAGAGGGACCTTTTTTCTAAAAAAACAAGCATTTCATCATAGTCTCCAAATGCCTCCTCGGGCTCTAAATGAAGATCTAGTGTCTCCCCCTTGCTATAGCCCATAAGTGCTTCCTCGATTTTGACAAGTAAGTCATCTCCGCCAACAAAAAATTCGACAGGATCATCAAGTTGATCCAAGGTCTCACCCAATGTATCCTTGAGAGTCCAGGTTAAAGCGACGACGCATTGTGGTGTTATTTCCATGGTGTTGAAGAAGAATAAAAAATAAAGTGAATTGGTTTTAAAGACTCTTGTAGATCGGTGAAAGCTGAGATTGCTCACTTAGCTTAAACTTAAGCCGAACCTACAGTTTGAGCAAAGCATTGTAGTCATTGGAAAATTAAGGAATTTTTAAAAAAATATGCAAATCAACCAACCCCTTACCCTGCTTGCAGGACTAAGTCCTAAAGAATTCATGAAAAAGTATTGGCATAAAAAACCTTTGCTGATTAAAGGGGCTTTTAAGGATTTTAAGCCCGTATTGAGTCGTGCCGAATTATTTAAACTGGCCCAAAGTGATGAAGTGCAGTCTAGACTTGTACAGCATCAATTCATGAAGGATCATTTGATTTGGGATGTCAAGCATGGGCCCTTTAAAGCAAAGGATAAACCTGCCTTCAGCAAAGAGGCGTGGACCTTGCTCTTGCAAGGGGTTGATTTAGTTGATGAGCGGGCAGCCCATTTACTGCGTCAATTTCGGTTTATTCCAGATGCGCGGTTAGATGATTTGATGATTAGTTACGCAACGCATAACGGCGGGGTAGGACCGCACTTTGATAGTTATGATGTTTTTTTGATCCAGGCAAGTGGTCAACGGTTGTGGAAAATTGGTCAACAAAAGGATCTCACCTTGCGAGACGATACACCGCTTAAGATTTTGGCTGACTTTAAACCCCAAAAAGAATACCTGCTCAGTCCTGGCGATATGCTTTATTTGCCACCTAGGTACGCTCATGACGGCGTAGCCGTAGGCGAGTGCATGACTTATTCGGTTGGATTCCGAGCCCCAAAAAGCGATGAGTTGGCAAGAGATTTACTGCAAAGACTGGGGGATGAAGTACAAGAACTCATAGGTTCAAAGTTATATTCAGATCCCACTCAAGTTGCGGTTAGCGAGTCAGCTCATATACCCGTTGCACTGCAACACTTTGCAATGCAAGCCTTGGCTAAAACAATTGAGCGACCAACTGTATTTACCAGGCTGTTGGGTGAGTCGTTGAGCGAGCCCAAAGATCATGTTTGGTTTCAATCAACGAGTACTGGCAAAACGAATCATATTGGAAAAATACGTAAACATCCCTATCCACTAGGGATCCGATTGGACACTCAAACAAAGATGTTGTATGACGACTTGTTTGTCTTTATTAACGGGGAGAGTTGGAGAGCCACGGGTAAAGACAAGACTTTGATCAGATTATTGGCCAATCAGCGTAATTTATCCAAGGCGGATTTGACAAACGCTTCTCAAGATGCATTAGATTTGATTGAAAATTGGATTGACGCTGGGTGGGTGCACGCCTTGTAGGGGCAAATCGACCAATTTGACCCAAGTAAAGTAATTTTCTTAATCGCGCTAAGGGACCCACGCCCTCTGGAAATCCCTTATAATATTCAGCTGAGTTGTGGGGATTAGTGTCCATCTGCTCAGTCGCAGATCTCTGTGACGCTTTTAAATTTTTCTTCTCTATAAATTAATAAGGAAATACGAAATGAAAAAATCGCTCCTCTTGGCAAGCTTGTTAGCTATTGCTTTAGTTGCTTGTGGCAAAAAAGATGCTCCTCCTGCTCCTGCAGCTCCTGCTGCTGAGGCACCTGCAGCTCCCGCAGCAGCTCCTGCAGCTCCTGCAGCTGATGCAGCAGCTCCTGCCGCAGCGGCACCTGCAGCACCTGCAGCTGACAAGAAGTAATTCGTACTTCTTAAAGTAAATAAGCCACCTTCGGGTGGCTTATTTACTTGTCAGGAGCATTTTGATTCTTCGAAGCGAGTGGATTGACTTAATTTAATTGGTTCTTCGTTAAATTCACTGTGATTATTACCTAGATACTCAAATCCAGCTTTCCACAATGAAACAAAATTCTCGTTCTGTAACTCTCGAAACTTCTGAAGCCTCTAGCGTTGGTTTTGATCAATTGGATCACGCTATTGAAGCCTTCAGCCGTCGCGTTAGTGATGTGAAACCTCGTGTAGTTAAGAAGGCCTTCTAAATGCCTACGCAGCATCTTCACCACCTTCTTCACGGGCTCGAGCTTGCTTCGCATGGCGTTGTTAGACCACTCAGTGAAGAATCGGTTTGCTGCACCCACAGAGTGGTAGGTCCAAAAGTGTGTGAAATTCTCTTTGATCGTCCAAGCTCTGCTCGTCTTCAGATTCATCTGATGCAACGCTCTGAAC
>CAIKVH010000039.1 GCA_903830725.1 uncultured Burkholderiales bacterium
GGCATGGGTGCCTCCGCTATCGTACTAGATGAGTCTTTGCCAATTTGGAAAATCAGCGCTGGGGGGCTTGTGATAACTGCAATGCTTTTAAATATATTTGGCCTGCGGTTATTAAATATATTTTCAAATCGAAAAATATAACTAATGGATAACGAATCCAATAATGATCTCGAAGGCGATTTGATAAATATTCACCCCACTGGCCTGCTTGGTTTCGAAGATGGGCTATCCATAGCGCATCAATTAATGAATCAAGGTGATTTGATACAGGCAAAATACAAATACCTAGAGATTTTGGGTCATTACGGTGAAAGCTCCCAAGTACTTATGCTTTTGGGATTGCTTGAGGGTCAATTAGGAAATCTAGAGGCTGCAGTAAATCACTTTATAAAAGTTACGGTACTTGAGCCAAGTAACATTAACGCCAGGACGGCTTTGGCTTTATGTAAACAAAATTTAAATGAATTTCAGCAAGCCATCAATCATTACGAGGAGGCCCTAGAAATACTGACACAGAATGTTAGTCAATCTGAGGACAGTACGCATTTGGAATTGAAAAGAGAGTGTTTAGACCAAATATGCCAGTTAGAGTCAGTGTTGAAAGACTTTGACAGTGCTCTAAGTTATGCGTTGCGTGTGCACCAAATTCGTCCCGATCTAAATTCCTTTGTAACTCTTGCAAGAATATATTTACAACTTAACGCAAACGCCCTAGCGCTTAAAACCATTGACCACGCAATGGTTAACTATCCAGAGGAAGTTCGCGTTTATCTACTGAAAGGCTTAATTTTTGAAAAATTAATTGTCAGTGACGTTAGTGGCTGTAACGTTAGCAGTAGCAGTAGCAGTCGCAGTCAAGGAAAAAACAATGTTGAATCTGTATTGAGTTCGTATTCAAAAGCTATCAAGATAGCCCCTAATGCAGCCCAGAGTTTTTATATCAAAGCCAATTTTTTATCCTCCCTAAGTCGTTGGCAAGACGCAATTGAAAACTACGAAATGGCGCTTCAACTGAATCCTTCACACCTATTGAGTTTGAATAATGCCTTGGTTGCATACCAATCGCTTGGAATGTATGAACAAGCAAACAACTGTATAGATCGTTTTTTAGTAGAAACAAATCAAAATCCGAAGCTTATTGATCAATTAGAGCAAGGTGCTTCACAATTTTTTTTTAATGCTGGTGCATTGCAATTGCTGAAGGGTGATTTTAATAAAGCACGTATATATTTTGAAAAATCTTTGCTTACAGATTCTCATTGCCCGCAGTTGCTAGGAGCCTATTATCACCTGAGGATGCGTTTGTGCGATTGGGAGTCAAAGGTAAAGATCAATGACGGTGACTCTATTCTTGAGCTTGGCTTTGATGAATTACAAGTGCATTTACTCAAAGAGGTAGGGCTGAAAAGCATTGTGACGCATCCATTTGCGCTGCTTACGGCATCAGATGACCCGTTGTTACACCGCTTAGCAAATTTAAGGTGGACTCAATCAATCCTTGAATTGACTTACAAACAAGGAATTGAATCCCAAGCAAGCGCAATTGTTAAAAGTATTCCCAAGCAAATTCGAATTGGCTACTTCTCTAATGATTTTAAGGAGCACGCAACAGCATACTTGATTGCATCACTATTTGAGCTTCATGACAAAGACAATTTTCAAATTTTTGTGTATTCTTGGAGTACCGACGATCAAAGTACTATGCGAAATAGGTTGATCAATTCCGTTGATCGATGGAACGAGGTTGGAAATCTGTCAGACAAAGAACTTGTTGCACTAGCGCGTCTGCACGAGTTGGATATTGCTATTGATTTAAAGGGACATACCGAGGGTGCTAGAACCCAAGTATTTGCGGCGCGAGTGGCTCCTGTTCAGATTGTATTTTTGGGGTATCCCGGTACGATGGGCGCTGAATTTATTGATTATTGCATCGCCGATGAGGTCGTTGTGCCAGTCGAGTCCCAGCACTACATGACTGAACGGGTCTTGTACATGCCAGAGTCATACCAAGTTAACGATGAGAAAAGGGCTATAAGCCCTTTAAAAACGGCGCGCATTGATCATGGACTTCCGGACAATGGGTTAATCCTCTGCTCCTTTAATAGCTCTTATAAAATAACACCAGTTATATTTGACTACTGGATGGGGATACTTGCGGAGTTCACTAATTGTGTTTTATGGTTATTGGATGACAATAAAACAGCCAGTGACAATCTACGTCAAAGAGCAATAGCAAAAGGCATCGATGCGCATAGATTAATATTTGCTCCAAAATTTGAACTTGCCGAGCATTTAGAGCGCCTATCGCATGCAGATTTATTTCTTGATACTTTTCCTTGTAATGCGCATACGACGGCAAGTGATGCACTTTGGTCTGGCGTTCCACTGATCACACTTACTGGACAGTCGTTTGCAAGCCGCGTGGCCGCAAGTTTGCTGATCCATACGGGACTGTCTCACCTTATTGCTTACACAGAGGGTGAATATGTTTTGAAAATTCGCAATTTGGTTATGAATCCTGGACAATTAAAAGTATTAAAGTCTGATTTATTGGCGCGCAAAAGAAATAAGCAGTTAACACTTTTTGATTCACAAAAATTCACAAGGGATTTCGAAAATCTACTAAGATCAATTTTTGAATAATATCAAGGTTAGTTGGTGTTTCAAGATTAAACTGCACATCTTATGACTAATAAGAACACATTGACATCCCCAGGTTCTGGACCGGATGAAATAGAGACGCTATATGAGCAAGCGAGTTTGTTAATGACTCAAGGAGAATTACAAGCTGCACGTGATATGTTTATGCAAGTTTTATCAATTAACCCAGCACATTTGGGAACTTTGATTAATTTTGCAGTCCTCCTCGTTCAAACTGGATTTAACAGTGCTGCAAAAACGGCTTATTTACAGGCCTTATCCAATCATCCTGGTAGCCTATTGGCGCATGTTAATTTGGCTAACTTGTATTTTCAGGAAAGGCGCTTCAAGGAGGCGCAGGAGCATTACGATCGAGTCTTGCAACTGTTCCAGTCCCTTTGTGAAAAGAAACAAGTTGATGTCGAAGTCACGGCTCAATGCGCACATGCACATCAAGGTCTTGCGCTTATTTATTTTGAGGAAGGTTTGCGAGAAAAAGCCGATTTCCATCATCTGAAGGGATTTGGTCTTGAGCCGCTAAGAAGATACGCGCACCCCCCTAATCCCGTGGCTAAATCGCTGCTTGTTTTAATAGGGGGAAGAGGGGGTGATATTCCTTGGCCTACTATCACGGATCCAAAAATATTTGCGATTGAAACCCTTGCCGTTGAATTTTGGCGCGAAAAATCTCTAAATCTTAAACCCCCGTCTAGTTACGATTTGGTCTTGAATGCAATAGGTGACGCAGATTCATCCTCGGTTTCCCTGCGTGCTGCACAAAGTTTTTTGAATTCTGCTCAACGGGTTAACTTACTTAATCCACCTGATGCGGTTTTATTGACTGGTCGCATCTCAAATGCAGAAAGATTCAAAAATTTGCCATTTGTTAAGACAGCAACGTCCTTAGTTGCTAACAAAGAAAACCTACAAGACTCAATCTCAGTTAAGAAGTTATTGGATTCAAAGGTTTCCTTTCCCGTGCTTATTCGAAGCTTGGGTTTTCAAACAGGAAAGCATTTTGAGCTTGCTTCAACTCCTGATGAATTAGTGGCTATAGCCCATAATCTTCCCGGAGATGAACTATTGGTGATGGAGTTTTTAGGCGTCCCTGACGAGCAAGGTTATTTTAGAAAATACCGAGTTATGTTCATAGACGGTGAAATGTATCCTTTGCATCTTGCATTGTCAAAGCATTGGAAGGTTCATTACTTTAGTGCTGAGATGAAAGACTCAATTGAAAACCGTTTAAAGGAAAAGTTTTTTTTAGAAAATATGCATCAATCTCTGGGACAAAAGGCCTGGACTGCTTTGGCAGCCATTAAAAAATCCCTTGGACTAGATTATGCAGGGGTTGATTTTGGATTAAGTTCTGACGGGTCTGTTTTGGTCTATGAGGCCAACGCGACTATGATTATGGCTTTGCCACCTTCAGATGAGATTTGGGACTACCGCAGAAAGCCGATCCAAAAGGCAAAGGATGCTGCAACTCAAATGCTTTTTAAAAAATCCGGGTTTTAGTATTAGAGGTATTGAGCAAATAAGTGCTTTGGGGTGTGGGGGAAGAGGTAACAAGATATCCCAAATTGAGGGGTACTCTGTAATTTTGATCCTTTTAGAGGTATTTTTAATATGATTGACAATCAACACCATATGCCTAAAGGTGGATGGATCGCGGCAGTAGTTTCTGCTCTAGGTGCTGCCATTTTTTTCTTATGGCAACCCGTAATGGAGTACTTCATCACAGGCACGTATGACGATAATATAGTCATACAATTAGAAGCACAGAGCATGAAGTCTGATGCAGAGCAAAGACTTATTGTTTTGCGTGTTAAAGCGGCAAATAAAGGAAACGTTCCTGTTAGATTAACCTCGCAGGGTAAGGGTGATCTAACTATTGAAATTAGGAAGTTAGGTCAGACAGAGCTTGCACAGTGGGTTGACCCAACAAGTTATCCGGTCGTTGCAAGGAAATTGGTATTGGTGGCTGACTCTGGTGATTTAACAGTTCCGCCAAACTCTTATTGGTCTAAAGAGGTGTCAATTCCTCTTTCACCAGGTATGTATTGGATCAACAGTACTCTTAAACGCAAGGACGGTGACCAAATTTCAGAAGCAATCTATTTTGAACACACTAAAATTATTAACCGTAATTCTCTAGGAAATTAAACTCCAAGTGTTGGTTACTCTTAGGATAATTGGATGTGAAATTTTGAATTTCCTATGCCTAACCAGTGTGTTTTATGGTCTTCCCAATTAGAATACAAGCAATTAATTATCCTGGCAAATCTTGACTTTACACCTTTAAATTATGTTTCTTTTCAACACTTGGTATGTAGCCGCTTCTAGCCGTGAGATTCAAGATAAGCCGTTAGGCCGCAAAATTTGTGGTGAACGGATCGTTTTTTTTCGAGATACCCAAGGGCATATTTGTGCTTTAGAGGACTTTTGTCCTCACCGTGGTGCACCCCTTTCGCTTGGATTTCAACGCGGAGACCAAATTGTTTGTGGTTATCACGGCTTAGCGATTGATTGCAAAGGTAAAGCGGCACATATGACGGGCCAAAACACTGATAAGTTTCCAAGTGTGAAAAACTACCCAGCGGTTGAGCGATATGGTTTTGTTTGGGTTTGGCCAGGGGCTTCAGAAAAAGCTGACGCATCGCTCATTCCCGTTATGCATTGGTACAACAACCCCAACTGGGCTTATGGGGGAGGTATGTACCACATCAATTGCAATTATTTGCTCATGATTGATAACTTGATGGACTTAACGCATGAGACTTATGTTCATGCCACAAGCATTGGGCAGTCCGAGATTGAGGAAGTTCCCGTTAAAACAACTTTCGATAGTCATACTGTTTGTACCAGCCGTCACATGCAAAACGTTAAAGCTCCTCCGTTTTGGCAAAACGCTTTGATTGCCCAGGGTTTGCCAGCAGATGAGTTGGTGGACCGCTGGCAAGTATGTAAGTTCTCACTCCCCACACATGTCATGATTGATGTAGGCGTTGCTAGGGCGGGTAAGGGCGGTTATGACGCGCCTCAAGCGGAAAAAGCTTCAAGCACCGTAGTTGACTTCATTACTCCCGAGGATGAGCATTCAATGTGGTATTTCTGGGGAATGGCAAGACAATTCAAGGCAAATGACGATGAATTAACGGATCAAATTAGAAAAGGGCAGGGTGGTATTTTTAGCGAAGATCTTGAAATGCTAGAACGCCAACAAAGTAATTTAGTGCATTGGCCAGATCGACGTTTGATGAAATTAAATATTGATGCAGGTGGAGTGCACTCAAGGCGAATTATTGAACGTGAAATTGCATTGGAGCAGGAGGCCACTCCTCAAACGAAGATGTGATCTACAGCGTCTCCTCTTAAGCTTCTCTCCAACATTATTTTATAAGCCGACTCTAATTGCAAAGTAAACTGTTTGGTGTTAAATAACGCAGACTCAGGCTTATTGTGATGAAGCCTCATTTTTACTAAATTTAGTTCGTTCGGGTTCAGAGCCAGGTGGATCGCTTTGTCTATGTAATTTGAGGTGGATTCCGTGACAAGATCTTCAAGTCCAACTGCGTTGAGCAGACTAGATGCAACTCGACCGGCAAAGCTTTTGCCCTTTAGAGTAAGAACAGGAAGACCACTCCACAACGCGTCGCTCGCGGTGGTATGGGCGTTGTAGGGCAATGTGTCAAGAAATAAGTCTGCATGGACATGCCTTCCAAGGTGTTCAGCCAATGCCACACGTTTCGCAAATACAAGTCGGTCCGGATTGATGCCAAATATCTGGGCAGATGCTTTAAGATTCTTTGTGATTGTTTCGTTATCCTCTAGCAACCAAAGAATACTTTTATCAACCTGGGAGAGTATTTTCATCCATGTTTCAAAGGTTTGAGGATTAATTTTGTAGGTGTTATTAAAACAACAAAAAACAAATCCATCCTCAGGAAGCCCCAGATCATTTCTAGTTTGAGAGGATGATTTGATACGCCTTTTTGAGTCATTGACTTGGTAACTGTTAGGCATAAACACTATCTTTTCAGTATAAAACTGCTCTTCTCCGAAGGGGATGCATGTTCTATCGGCTATCAAATAATTCATGCAACTAGATCCACTTGTGCTGGGATAGCCCAAGTAGCTCACCTGAATAGGTGCACAGCGATGTATAAAAATATTGAAGCGGCTTTGCAGGGTATAGCCCTTTAAGTCAATAGCTATATCAATATCAAGCGATTTGCAAACTTGAGCAATTTCTAGGTCACTTAGCTCGCTTACGTTAATAAAATGTTCGACCCCACGGAGGATGCGAGTTTGCATTTCATCTTTTGTCTTAGGCCCAAATGAAAGCGCAAAGACCTCAAACTCAAACCTATTGTGTAATTCAAGTAGCTCAGCAATAAGATAAGCAGTGGCGTGGTTGTGAAAGTCAGCTGATAAATAGGCCAGTCGAATTCGTGGTTGATTTTGATTTTTCTTAAGTGCAAGCAAATCCAGTGACAACTTATTAAATAACTTGATCACTTGTAAACCAATCTCATTGGAGTGAGCAACGTTTTGGTGCTTATCCAAGCACCAAACCTGTGAGGCCTTTAGGTTGAGAGACGAGTCGTCGTAGAGCGCAAGGACCGGGAAAGGGTGGGAGACCTTTTGGTCGTTAAAGATCATCTCGTTGAGTTGACGTGTCGCTAAAGATCGATCAAATCCAGTATTTGAAATCGTGTTTAAGACCGTGTTTAAGATCGTGTTTGAGTTTTCAAATTTTTGTACATATTGATTCCAACTTGACCAATCAGCGATGTGCATCTGGGTGTGCAATAAATTACCCACGGCGTATTCAAACCTCGGATCGATTTGGAGTACTGTCTTAAAATCTCTAACCGATTGATCAAACTGTTTGAGATGTCTTAACGTTAAGGCGCGAGCGTTTAAAGCGTTTGTGTATGAGGGTTCAAGTGTTAGCGCTTGAGTGAAGCTTTGGTGCGCTTGTTCGTAAAGGCCCAGTTCATGTTGAACGATTCCAGTGTTATAAAAAATCTCTTTGCCGGGTTCGACTCGGGTCAAATTAAGAACCCGTTCATAAGACATAAGTGCGTTCTTGTACTCTGCTAATTCTTTGTAAGAATTTCCCAAATTATTCCAACTCATATAGGAATGAGGATCGAGCTCCACCGCTTTGATAAGATCTAAGGTGGCTTGAAAATAGCTCTTCGCAATAAATTCGGTCGTTCCTTTGTTGTAATATGAAACTGCTAAATTAGGATTGATATTAAGTGCGCTTTTAAAGCATCGGATAGCATCAGGATAGAACCTCTGCTCTTTGAGGGCATTGCCTAGGTTGTTATATGCCGAGGTGTCCTGCGGGTTTAAGGAAATCGATACCTCATAGCTTTTGATTGCAAGCTGAACAGCTCCTTCAAAATACATTTCCTGCAAAGTACAGCCCAAGTTAAAGTGGGCCACCGCATTTTGAGGATTAATGGTGATTGCAAACCCGTAGTTTTTTTTGGCCAGCTCTAAAAATCCAAGTTTATGCAGGGCTATCGCCTTATTGACAAGTATTTGATAATCGCTGGGTGCTAAGGAGAGTGCGTTATTGAGGTGATCAAGTGCTTTGGTGAACTGCCCGAGTTTTAGGGCGCAGGCACCAGCGCTAAAGTGGGTTAGGGCTTGGTTTTTGTCGACCTTTAAGGCCCGCTCAAATGCAATCAAGCCTTCTTGTTCTTGCCCCATCTGTTGATAGGTAAGTCCTATTAAATTTAATACCTGGAAATTATTAGAATCGCGTTTGATAATTTGCTCATAAAGACATAATGCATTACCAAAGTCCATTTTTTCATGGAAACTTAAAGCAGTCTGAATATCTTTTTCTGATGTCATTGCGTGAGGTCTTTATTCAATAATCGTTTGACATAAATGTACAAATTGGCATATTTATCCGATCCTTCAAGCAAAGATTACAATCGAACGGTGAGTAGATAATTGTTCACGTTTTAATTCTCTTGTTGAAAGTCTTTTATTGTTTTTTGATGGGAATCGCATGCGTTTTGCTTTCACTGCGTCTGATAGGTATTTGGGAATCATCGAGTCGTTCGTTGATGTGGGATGGACGCCCGTAAAACTCTTCACCCTCCCGTCTGATGATAGCCGAGTCTTTCCTGTCAACACCACCCTCAACTTTGCCGTACAGCGCGGACTACCCATCCAGTTATCCCCCATCAAATCTGAGGACCTGCAGGCACTGAGTGCTTACGGATGTGATGCGCTGATAGTGGCTAGTTATAGTTTCAAAATTCCCGATTGGACTCCTTACCTTAAACATGCAATAAATTTTCATCCCTCCCCGCTTCCAGTCGGGCGGGGACCCTACCCGATGATCAGGGCTATCAAGGAGCGTTGGTCCAAATGGGGTGTAACTTGTCATAAATTAGCTCCGAACTTTGATTCGGGTGATATTTTGGCTAAGGAGGAGTTTGATTTAGGTGTAAATGATACGCACGATATTTTGGATATTAAAATCCAAATGGCTAATAAGCGCCTAGCTTTAAACGTAGCTCAGAATTTTGAACTGCTTTGGCACACCGCCACGCAACAACCCCCTAGTGAGTTTTGGCGACTATGGAGCGACTCAGATAAGACGCTCAACTTTAGCAACAGGGTCGATGAGGTTTTAAGGGTTGTTGACGCTTTCGGAATCCACGAGGTCATAGCGAATGTTAACGGTTACCGGGTTAAAGTCAGAAAAGCTCTGGGTTGGACTGAAAAGCATTCTGATACGCCTGGCCATGTGGTGCACGCCTTTAATAATATTCTTGTGGTTGCTGCGCAGGACGGCTACATTGCCCTGACGGAGTGGACGTCAGAGGGACTTATCCCAAATTCCTAATCTGTAGCTCACGTCCATTTACGGCTCAGGAGCATGGATTGCGTTTAAAGCCTTCTATTAATTTCAATTTCTACTCGAAATCATTGATCACGCTATGCTGGGGATGAGATTTTTCTCATAGAATTGGACTAAGTTATCTATTGTCCTTTCCCTATTTTATGCTGTGGAGTTTTTATGGTCGAGCTTTTTAGTAATCCAGACACTTGGTGGGCACTCCTTCAAATCTGCCTTATCAATGTGGTTCTGAGTGGTGACAATGCTGTTGTAATTGCGCTGGCCTGTCGCTCTTTGCCCCCCCAGCAAGCCAAAAGAGCTTATATGGTGGGTGCGATTGGAATCATTGTGATCATGACTGGGTTGACCACTGCAGCCTCATATCTTCTTGACATACCTTACGTCTCGATGATAGGAAGTGTCTTGTTGATTTGGATTGCCATTAAGTTGTTGGTCTCAGATGATGAGAATGATGATCTTGAGAGCAGCGCTCATTTTTGGGAAGCCGTAAAAATTATCATCATTGCTGATATCGTGATGGAGTTAGACAATGTGCTAGGTATGGCTGCTGTGGCTAAGGGCAAGACCTGGATGCTGTTTGTTGGATTACTCATGACGGTCCCGCTTATTTTATTTGGAAGCTCTTTAATCATGAGGCTAATGGAGCGTTTCCCCATTGTCATCACACTAGGCGCACTTTTACTCGGATACGTCTCTGGTGAAATGATCATTAAAGACCCCGTCCTTGCAGAATATATCGCTACGAATATTCCGAATGCCAATATTATTTTTCCAATTATTGGAGCCAGTATTGTGATTGGTTCAGGTAAGTTCATTGAGTTTAGAAATAAAGCTCGCCGCGCTCAATCTTCATCAGAGGCTAACGAGGCTAACTGATAAGGCAAATAGTTAGTCTTCGCTTTATAGGCCGTCTGAAGAGACCGTCTGAAGAGACCGTCTGAACCATTGTTTGGTTTGGACGGTTTTTTCGTTCTTGGGTGCTCTATTTGAGTTGAACCTTTTTGAGTGACCTTTTGGGCGATTCGACCGTAAACCCTAGTCTCTTAAACCTAACTTTGTGTCTATCATTCATGGATGGTAGGTTAACTTAAAAAGGGTCTTAATTATGTCTATACCGAACTCATCAAACAGAAGAGAATTCGTTGCGGGTCTAGGAGCGCTTGCACTCCCACTAGCTATTCCTGCATGGGCTGATGACAATGACTATCCAAATAAGCCCATTGAAATTGTGGTCCCAGCATCGGCGGGCGGAGGTACCGATGCAGTGACCAGAGCTTTTTCTGAGGCATGCAAAAAATACCTGTCTCAACCCGTTACTGTTAACAACAAGCCTGGAGCATCTGGTGCTATAGGCATGGGCGACATGATTAATGCGCGTCCAGATGGTTATAAACTATGTATGGTGATTGTTGAAATTACCATTTTGCCCTCCCTTGGTTTGACCAAGTACACCTATGAAGATTTCATTCCGATCGCCCAACTTAACGCTGATCCAGCAGCCATTACGGTTAAGGCCGACGCGCCCTGGAACACCATTGAGGAATTCTTAAGCGATGCCCAAAAGTCGCCCGGTTCAATCAAAATGGGTAATTCAGGAAACGGTTCTATCTGGCATCTAGCGCATGCCTCTTTGGAGGATAAAGTCGGCGTAAAGTTCAATCCCATCCCGTTCCAAGGCGCTGCTCCTGCAGTGGTCGCATTGTTAGGCGGACATATCGACGCTGTATCAGTCAGTCCCGGGGAGGTCTCAGCTCAAGTTGCTGCGGGGAAGTTAAAAACTCTTGCAGTCATGTCTGATCAACGGGTTAAAGGATTTGAGCGCGTTCCAACCCTTAAGGAGCGAAAAATTGACTTATCAATTGGAGCTTGGCGAGGGCTTGCAGCGCCTAAGGGCACGCCACCTAACGTGATCAGCGCGCTTAGAGTCGCTGCTAAGGGCGCCGCCTCAGAGCCGATGTTTAAAGAATCCCTGGACAAGCTAAATCTGGGTTATGTCTACAACGACTCTGATGCGTTCAAACAAGTTATGCAAAAAGATAGCGAGATGTTTAGAAAGTTAATTATAAAGTTAGGTCTTAAGGCGTAACTTTCTCTGCAACATTTGTATACAAATGGGTTATTGAAGCCCGTTTAAAGTGCATTTGAAGTTGTGTGTTGGCGTGGAATTCTTGAATTTTGCGCTCGGCTATAATGAAGTGCTTTTTAGCACCTTCTAAACCTACGCCCACGCTCTAATTACAGACCAATCCCTCGAACAAACACACCCTCGAAGAGCTAGCTCTTAAAAGGTGCGATGGGCGTCACCGAAATATAAACGGAGAACCCATTGCTTTTGTCTCTTCAGGGAAAATCCCCTCCTGCCATTTTGGCGCTTGCAGACGGTACTGTCTACGTGGGTCAATCCATTGGATCTCCTGGTCAAACTGTCGGAGAAGTTGTATTTAATACAGCACTCACCGGTTATCAAGAAATTCTTACTGATCCCAGCTATTGCCAACAAATCGTTACGCTGACCTATCCGCATATTGGAAGTTACGGAGTCAACAGAGAAGACGTTGAGTCTGACAAAGTACATGCGGCCGGTTTAATTATCAAAGACCTACCCCTAATAGCTTCTAACTTTAGGAGCAATGAATCTTTAAGTGATTATTTGATGCGACAAGGAACCGTCGCCATTGCAGGTATCGATACGCGTAGTTTGACCAGGCGACTTAGAACACACGGCGCGCAAAACGGCGCGATACTTGCGCTTCCTGCAGGGCAGGTTCTAGACACGGCAACTCTGAGATTAGCAACGGAGAAAGCCTTGGCTGCCGCCAAAAGCGCGCCCTCGATGAGCGGCTTAGATCTAGCTCAAAAGGTTACGGTTGCAAAGTCTTTCGAATGGACCGAGTCTGAATGGGTTCTAGGCAAAGGTTACGGTGCCCCCGCTAATCTCAAACACCATGTTGTTGCCTATGACTTTGGAGTTAAAAGAAATATCCTTCGCATGCTTAGTGGGCGGGGGTGTAGGGTGACTGTTGTGCCAGCTAAAACATCAGCCAAGGACGTAATGGCAATGAAGCCAAGCGGTGTTTTTCTATCCAACGGGCCTGGCGACCCACAGCCCTGTGATTACGCAATAGAGGCCGCACGAACAATTATTGAAGCGGGGGTCCCAACCTTTGGTATTTGTTTGGGGCATCAAATCATGGCGCTTGCAAGTGGCGCTAAAACGTTCAAGATGAAATTCGGCCATCACGGGGCTAACCACCCGGTTCAAGAAGTCTCAACCAAGCGCGTATCCATCACAAGTCAGAATCACGGTTTCGCTGTAAATGCGGATACTTTGCCTGATAACTTAAAAGTCACACATGTATCCTTGTTTGATTCAACCATACAAGGTCTTATGCGAACAGATCGACCGGCCTTTTGTTTTCAAGGTCACCCTGAGGCCTCACCCGGCCCACATGATATTGCCTATTTATTTGATCGCTTTACTGCGCTCATGGAGAAGAGATAAATGCCCAAGCGCACTGATATTAAAAGTATTCTGATTATTGGCGCAGGTCCAATCATTATTGGTCAAGCCTGTGAGTTCGATTATTCTGGAGTACAGGCCTGTAAGGCGCTGCGTGAGGAGGGATTTAAAGTTATTTTGATCAACAGCAACCCGGCTACGATCATGACCGATCCCTCTACCGCCGATGTGACTTACATTGAACCTATCACTTGGCAAACAGTCGAGAAGATCATTGCAAAAGAGCGTCCCGACGCCATACTCCCAACTATGGGTGGACAAACTGCGCTGAACTGTGCATTAGATTTGTGGCACAACGGCATTTTGAAGAAATACAACGTTGAGTTGATTGGAGCCAGTCCAGAGGCGATCGATAAAGCCGAAGACCGCTTGAAATTTAAGGACGCAATGACCAAGATTGGCCTTGGTTCAGCGCGCTCCGGTATTGCACATAGCATGGATGAAGCTTGGGTCGTGCAAAAGACCCTTGGCTTTCCAACCGTTATTCGTCCCAGCTTTACCTTAGGTGGCACGGGTGGCGGTATAGCCTACAACTCAGAGGAGTTTGAGACCATTTGTAAGCGTGGTTTGGAGGCCTCTCCAACAAACGAGCTTTTGATTGAGGAATCTTTGCTAGGTTGGAAAGAGTTTGAGATGGAGGTTGTGCGAGACAAGGCGGATAACTGCATTATTGTTTGCTCTATTGAGAACTTAGATCCCATGGGAGTTCATACCGGGGACTCTATAACGGTTGCGCCTGCGCAAACGCTCACCGACAAAGAATATCAAATCATGCGCAATGCTTCGCTTGCCGTGTTGCGTGAGATAGGAGTGGATACAGGGGGCTCTAATGTCCAATTTGCGGTCAATCCTGTGGATGGTCGCATGATTGTGATTGAGATGAACCCGCGCGTTTCCAGGTCATCTGCTTTGGCTTCAAAAGCGACCGGATTTCCGATTGCCAAAGTGGCGGCAAAACTGGCCGTTGGGTACACCCTGGACGAACTCAGAAATGAGATCACGGGCGGGGCTACGCCGGCAAGCTTTGAGCCAAGTATTGACTATGTGGTTACAAAAATCCCGCGATTTGCTTTTGAGAAATTCCCCCAAGCAGACTCCAGACTTACTACTCAGATGAAGTCTGTGGGCGAGGTGATGGCAATGGGCAGAACCTTCCAAGAGTCATTCCAAAAGGCTTTAAGGGGGCTAGAGGTCGGTGTAGACGGGATGAATCAAAAGACCGAGGACCGAGAGGTCTTAGAGAAAGAGCTTGGCGAACCCGGCCCTGAGCGCATTTGGTATGTTGGCGACGCCTTTGGCCAAGGTATGAGCGTAGAAGAAGTTCATGCGCTTACAAAAATTGATCCCTGGTTTTTAGTTCAAATTGAAGAGATCATTAAGATTGAACTCGACATTGACAAATTAACCGAATCTAAGGGAGAGCTGGCCCTAGACGCTATAGACGAGGTTTCTCTTAGAAAACTAAAACAAAAAGGTTTCTCTGATAGACGATTGGCCAAGTTAATGAAGACGACTGAGCAATTGGTGCGAGCAAGAAGACACGCTCTAGGTATTAGGCCTGTATATAAGCGGGTTGATACCTGCGCCGCAGAGTTTGAAACCCGCACAGCTTACATGTACTCTTGCTACGAGCAGGAGTGCGAAGCGGAGCCGACAGATAAAAAGAAAATCATGGTGCTCGGCGGCGGACCAAACAGAATTGGACAGGGTATTGAGTTCGATTACTGCTGCGTACACGCAGCGCTCGCCATGCGCGAGGATGGATATGAGACCATCATGGTCAACTGCAATCCTGAGACCGTATCGACTGACTATGATACGAGTGACCGGCTCTACTTTGAGCCGCTTACTCTTGAAGATGTGCTGGAAATTGTTGACAAAGAAAAGCCTTACGGCGTCATTGTTCAATACGGTGGACAAACACCCCTAAAGCTAGCGTTGGGTCTTGAGGCTGCAGGAGTGCCCATTGTTGGAACGAGCCCCGATATGATTGACGCGGCTGAGGACAGAGAGAGGTTTCAAAAATTACTTCATGATTTAAAACTCTTACAGCCCCCGAACGCTACTGCTAGAACCGAGGCAGATGCGCTGCTAAAAGCACAGGATCTCGGATACCCCCTGGTCGTGCGGCCTAGTTATGTTTTAGGGGGACGGGCGATGGAGATCGTGCACGAGCAAAAGGATCTTGAGCGTTACATGCGTGAAGCTGTCAAGGTTAGCCACGACTCCCCCGTGCTCTTAGACCGCTTCTTAAACGACGCTATTGAGTGTGATGTTGACGCGCTGTGTGATGGTACGGATGTGTTTATTGGCGGAGTCATGGAGCACATTGAGCAAGCGGGCGTGCACAGCGGGGACTCCGCCTGCTCTTTGCCGCCTTACTCTTTGTCCGAGTCAACTGTAAAAGAGTTGAAGATTCAAACTGCGGCGATGGCAAAAGGATTAAATGTTGTTGGACTCATGAATGTCCAGTTTGCAATTCAAAAACAAAATGGTAGTGATGTGATCTATGTGTTGGAAGTCAACCCAAGAGCAAGTCGAACCGTTCCCTACGTTAGTAAAGCAACAGGTATTCAACTCGCTAAAGTCGCAGCCCGCTGTATGGTAGGGCAGTCCCTTGCCTCTCAAGGCGTTACCAAAGAAGTGCACCCACCCTATTTCAGCGTGAAAGAGGCTGTGTTCCCCTTTGTTAAATTTCCTGGTGTGGACACTATTTTGGGTCCCGAAATGAAGTCCACTGGGGAGGTGATGGGTGTTGGGAAAACATTTGGCGAGGCGTTTGTTAAAAGTCAAATTGGAGCGGGAACCCGGTTCCCGCGCCCAACGGATGCGATCAATAAAATCTTCTTGACGGTTAAAAATAACGACAAACCCAGAGCCGTAGAGCTCGCTCGCACGCTTTTAGAAATGGGCTTCGAGTTGGTTGCAACCAAAGGCACTGCATTGGCAATGAGTGGAGCTGGTTTGAAAGTTACCGCAGTTAACAAAGTTGCAGAGGGTCGCCCTCACGTTGTAGACATGATCAAAAACAATGAGATTGCAATGGTAATCAATACGGTAGAAGAACGTCGTAATGCGATTGCAGATTCACGTCAGATCCGTACCTCATCGCTCATGGCGCGTGTGACCACGATCACCACTATGGCGGGGGCTGAGGCAGCAGTTCAGGGCATGAAGCACATGGACAAGCTTGAGGTGTATTCGGTGCAAGAAATGCACGCTCAATTGATTTAGGATCGCGTAAAGCCTTGGCGACCTAAATTTAAATCTGAGCGGTGAAAGTACTCATCTTAGACGGCCCCAAATGGGCTCGTTTAACCTGAGTGCTTTTGATTTTAGAAACGCCATAATACCGGCCATGCTGTATGCGTTATTTCGTTTAATTATTAATTTAGAGAATAAAATCCTTTCATTATGGCAACTATACCTATTACCAAACGTGGTGCTGAACTACTCAAAGAGGAGCTTCACCGTCTTAAAACAGTGGATCGTCCGTGGGTAATCAACGCTATATCTGAGGCTCGGGCACAGGGGGATTTGTCCGAGAATGCCGAATACGACGCCGCTAAGGATAGGCAAGGTTTTATTGAAGGCCGTATCCAAGAGATTGAGAGTAAGCTCTCCATTGCCCAAGTCATCGACCCAAGCTCTTTAAATGCAGAAGGCTTGGTGGTCTTTGGCAGTACGGTGGAGTTGGAGGATGAGACTTCAGGTGAGAAGGTTACTTACCAAATTGTGGGTGAGGATGAGGCAGATCTGAAGCTTGGACTGATCAATGTGAGTAGCCCCATAGCCCGAGCTTTGATCGGCAAGGAGGAGGGCGACTCTGCAGTGGTTCAAGCACCTGGCGGACAAAAACGGTATGAGATCGTTGCTGTTTCTTATGTGTAAAGCATTGCGATAAATTAGAGAAATACCATGGGCCGAATTAAACTCTTTTTAGCAGCCTTTTGGTGGGGGAGCTTGAGCGCAGTAGGCTTTATGGTCGTGCCCTTATTGTTTTCAAACATGGACACACCCGCAGAGGCGGGGCGCATTGCTGGTGTTTTATTTAACGCCCAAACCTGGGTGTGCATCGTTTGCGGTTTGGGGTTGGTTCTAGTAGCTCGAAGACAACTTCAAGATGACACTCTCTTTAGTCGTGAAAGTGTTAAAGCCCAACCCTCAGGATGGGTGATTACGGGAATGCTTAGCGCGCTGGTGCTTGAGTTTGTTGCATCACCACATATTATTGCGCGCGAGGATCTTGCATTTTGGCACTCAGTCGCAAGCGCCCTTTACTTGTTGCAGTGGATATGCGCAACTGGTTTTATGTGGAGAATGTACTCCAAAATAAACCGGGCTAGATAGTAACCTTGAGAAGCAAACCAAGGGGGAAGCAAGAGAAATCGATGCAACTTTGATTGCATCGAACTAGTTGTCTAAATTTCTTTTCTTAATTGATTTTAATTTTGGTTTTGCTCGTTTTACTTGACCTCCAGCGCTCAGGCGTTGATTGCCAAGCACCTTAACCGTTCTTACCTCTGGACGTTGGCCACCCCGCTTGGAGTATTTGAGCACTTTGAATTCACGAGGTCCGGGTTTACGGTCTTCATCAACCGATTTCTCTTTCTCAGCTGTTGGGCGCCAAAGAACAAGCAGTTTGCCAATGTGTTGAATGGGAGCTGCACTTAGCTCTTCAGCTAATGCAAGAAACATCGCCTCTCGGGCTGCGCGGTCATCGCCGTGAACCCGAATTTTGATCAAGCCGTGAGCGTTTAATGCTGCATTGATCTCTTTGGTTACGGAGGCGCTCAGACCCTCTTGCCCGATCATGACGACGGGGGTGAGGTGGTGGGCATTCGCGCGGTGAACTTTGCGCTGACTTGGGGTTAGGATAATTGCAGACATCGTTGTATTATCCTCCCTCACAACAGGAACTCTAGTGAAAGTTAAAACTCAAAGCAAAAAAGTCAACAAGGCGTGGTTAAATGACCATGTTAATGACCCTTACGTCAAACTGGCCAAAAAAGAGGGCTTTAGGGCGCGGGCGGCTTATAAGTTGAAGGAAATCGACGAGGAACTAAAGCTTATCAAGCCCGGGCATGTCATCGTCGATTTAGGCTCTACCCCGGGGGCTTGGAGCCAGTACGTAAGGCGAAAACTAGCGCCAGAGGGCGCCGCAAGCGGGGAGTTGCAGGGATCAATTATTGCCTTGGATATCTTGCCCATGGAGCCCATAGAGGGCGTGGAGTTCATATTAGGAGACTTTCGTGAGCCCTCCGTCTCCGAGGAGCTAAGCAAGGTACTGCGGGGACGCGTTGTAGATATTGTCGTCTCAGACATGGCCCCTAACTTGTCAGGCATCGAGTCAGCAGACGCAGCACGCATAGCGCATTTGGTTGAACTCGCTGTAGAGTTTGCTCAAACCCATATGAAAAAAGACGGAGCCCTTGTCGTAAAGGTTTTTCACGGCAGTGGCTACAGCCAACTGGTTAAATTGTTTAAAGACACCTTTAAAGTGGTCAAGCCAATGAAACCCAAGTCCAGTCGCTCCAATTCTTCGGAGAACTTTATCGTAGGTTTAGGGCTCAAAGTGGGCGGGCTTTAGGGCTTTCCCGCCCATTTATAGGTTTTTGGGTTGCAAATTTAACAAAACCTTAGGCCCTTTAGGGGTGAATCGCAAAAAAGAGTGTCTTTCAAGGCTTGAAAAGCTTAAAATGAATCTTCATATGAACTCTTAACCCTGTCGTTAAGGGTTTTATTTTCTGGAGCTTGCATTGAATAATCAGTGGTTTTCTAAGGTGGCCGTATGGCTAGTTATTGCTTTGGTACTTTTTACGGTATTCAAGCAATTTGATTCACACTCTCCAGGCAGTTCCGGCTACCTTGCCTACTCCGACTTTTTGGATGAAGTGCACGGCAAGCGCATCAAATCTGCGGTGATCCAAGAGGGTCAGGGCGGGTCCGAGATTTTGGCAATTACAACAGATGACCGAAAGGTTCGCACCAATGCGACCTACCTCGATCGTGGCTTGGTCGGGGACTTAATCGCCAATAACGTTAAATTTGACGTCAAACCAAGAGAAGAGAGTTCTTTACTGATGACGCTTTTGGTGAGCTGGGGGCCAATGCTTCTGCTAATCGGTGTATGGATTTACTTCATGCGCCAGATGCAGGGAGGCGGTAAAGGCGGTGCCTTTAGTTTTGGCAAAAGTCGAGCAAGAATGCTGGACGACACAAACAACCAAGTTACCTTTGCTGATGTTGCAGGATGCGATGAAGCCAAGGAAGAGGTTAAGGAAGTCGTTGAATTTTTAAAAGATCCCCAAAAATTTCAAAAACTAGGTGGTCGTATCCCACGTGGTTTGTTGTTGGTGGGTCCTCCGGGGACTGGTAAGACACTACTTGCCAAGGGTATTGCGGGGGAGGCTAAGGTGCCCTTCTTTAGCATCTCTGGTTCCGATTTTGTTGAGATGTTTGTTGGTGTGGGTGCAGCTCGCGTTCGCGACATGTTTGAAAATGCTAAGAAGAACGCACCTTGCATCATTTTTATTGATGAAATCGACGCTGTCGGTCGTCAACGTGGCGCAGGACTGGGTGGTGGAAACGATGAGCGCGAACAAACACTAAATCAAATGTTGGTCGAGATGGACGGCTTTGAAACCAATTTAGGTGTCATCGTTGTTGCGGCAACCAATCGCCCTGATATCTTAGACTCTGCACTTTTGCGTCCTGGTCGTTTTGACAGGCAGGTATATGTTCAACTCCCTGATATTCGCGGACGCGAGCAAATCTTAAACGTCCATATGCGCAAAGTCCCAATTGGTCAGGACGTCAACGCCTCCGTCATCGCTCGCGGGACGCCTGGCATGAGTGGCGCTGATCTTGCCAACCTTTGCAATGAAGCGGCGCTTATGGCTGCGAGACGAAACGCTCGAGTTGTTGAAATGCAAGATTTTGAGAAAGCAAAGGACAAAATTCTAATGGGTCCTGAGCGCAAGAGTATGGTCATGCCGGAAGAAGAGCGGACCAATACGGCTTATCACGAGTCCGGACACGCATTGATTGGACGTTTGTTGCCTAAGTGCGATCCGGTGCACAAGGTAACCATAATTCCTCGTGGTCGAGCATTGGGCGTGACGATGAGTCTGCCCGAGAAAGACCGTTACAGCTATGACCGCGAATACATGCTTAATCAAATCAGTATGCTTTTTGGTGGTCGTATTGCTGAAGAAGTTTTTATGAATCAAATGACTACTGGCGCGTCTAATGACTTTGAGCGTGCAACTCAAATTGCGCGTGACATGGTCATGCGTTATGGAATGTCGCAGGCTCTTGGCCCAATGGTTTATGCGGAAAACGAGGGTGAAGTTTTTCTGGGTCGCTCCGTTACCAAGACCACACACATGAGTGAGTCCACGATGAAGAAGGTGGATGATGAGGTTCGCTCAATCATTGATACGCAGTACAACTTGGCAAGACGTTTGATTGAAGAAAATCAAGACAAGATGCACGCAATGGCTGGTGCGCTTCTTGAGTGGGAAACCATTGATATCGAACAATTAGATGACATCATGGCTGGTCGCGCACCGCGTCCGCCCAAAGACTGGTCCCCCCGTGTCCCCCCCTCTGGGGACGGAAGCGGCGGCAACGGACAATCTGTTCCTGTAACGCCTACGCCAACAGCGGCCTGAACTTCAGCGAATTTCAATACTTGTAAAGCTCTTCTAAAGTTCAAGTACCTGGTTGGATAGCTCATCTTAGGTGTCTTTAAGCTACTTGAATCCCTAAACCCGGGCTTTAAGTCAACTTAGGCTTAGATTCAAATTCATAGTGTCTTTCAAGTCATCGAAAAACACTATGAATATTGAACGGTTCTAAAATATGTCCTCTCCATTTCATTCTTCAGGGCATCCTCACTCAACTAGGTACTGGCAAACCAGTCGGTTTGCTTTGGACCTACATCGTCCCCTCATCATGGGGATTGTTAATGTAACTCCCGATTCATTCTCCGAGCAAGGGCAGTTTTTTCAGTCCAAGGTCGCCATTGATCACGCGGCGCAACTTCTTAAAGAAGGTGCAGATATTCTAGACATTGGGGGAGAGTCCTCACGTCCTGGTGCTTCGCCAATTGATGCCTCTGAAGAGTGGCGCAGAGTGGGAGACGTTATTGAAGAGGCTATCAGATGGAAGGTCCCCCTATCCCTGGATTCGTATAGATTGGAAACTCAGTTAAGGGCTCTCGATTTAGGTGTTGATATCATTAATGATATTTGGGCCTTGCAGCAAGCAAGTGCAGTTGAGCGTTTGAAACCTTACAAATGTGGTGTTTGTTTGATGCACATGAAGGGTGAGCCGGCAACCATGCAGCGTTCACCGTTGACGGGCTCTGGTATTGAAGCTTTTGCAAGTGTCAAACTTTTCTTACAACACAGAGTGAGCGAACTGTGCAAGACGGGCTACGAATCTGAAAGAATTGTTATAGATCCAGGCATTGGATTTGGTAAAACTGTTGACCAAAACTTATACCTTCTTAAAAATCAGTCAGAACTGTTAGAGTTGGGTTATCCCTTGTTGATTGGATGGTCCCGCAAATCTACACTGGGAGAAGTAACAGCGAGTCTAGTAACGGAGAGAATGGCGCCAAGTATCGCAGCCTTTGTGATGGCATTAGATAGGGGCGCTAACATTTTGAGAGTGCATGATGTACGCGAAAGTCGTCAGGCCTTGAATCTTTGGCAAGCGGTAAAAAATTGCTAATTAATATAATTAATTTTTTTAAAAATGACTAGAAAATATTTTGGTACCGATGGTATCCGAGGCGCAGTGGGGCAGGACCCAATTACGCCAGATTTTGTGCTTAAGCTTGCCCACGCTGTTGGGCGCGTTTTAAGACAGACCGAGTCCCGACCGACAGTTCTCATTGGTAAAGATACTCGCATTTCTGGTTATATGCTTGAGTCCGCATTGGAGTCAGGCTTTAATTCTGCTGGTGTAGACGTATTGCTTCTTGGACCTTTACCAACGCCGGGCGTTGCATATCTCACACGCGCGCAGCGCGCGTCACTTGGTGTAGTTATTAGTGCAAGTCACAATCCGTTTGCTGATAATGGGATTAAATTTTTTAGTGCGACGGGATCTAAGTTGGGGGACGCGTGGGAGAGATCAGTAGAGGAGGCACTCGAGCAATCACCGCAGTGGGTTGATTCAATAACGCTTGGGCGAACCAAACGTTTGGATGACGCTGCAGGTAGGTATATTGAATTTTGTAAAAGCACATTCTCCAACGATTTGACATTAAAGGGGGTCAAGATAGTTGTGGACGCTGCGCACGGGGCTGCTTATCAAATCGCACCAAAAGTATTTCATGAGCTCGGTGCAGAAGTTATCTCCCTCGGATGTGCGCCAGATGGTTTTAATATTAACAAAGACGTGGGGGCAACACACCCCGAGGCATTGGTTAAAGCGGTGATTGAGCACAAGGCAGATTACGGTGTTGCATTGGACGGTGACGCAGATCGACTCCAGTTTGTAGATGCTAATGGGCGGCTTTATAACGGGGATGAGATTTTGTATTTGATGGTCGATGAACGACTTTGTAATGGGCAACAAGTCCAGGGCGTAGTCGGAACCCTTATGACCAATATGGCGATAGAGCTAGCATTAAAAGCCCGTGGAGTTGAAATGGTCCGCGCCCAAGTAGGCGACCGTTATGTGCTTGAGGAGTTAGAGCGCAAGGGGTGGACGTTGGGAGGCGAGGGCTCAGGCCATTTGCTCGCTCTTGATAAGCACACGACGGGTGACGGCATTATCAGTGCGTTACAGGTTTTGCAGGCCTGCATTAGAAACAAGAAGTCTCCAGCAGATATTTTGAAGTCTGTTCCCTTGTTCCCCCAAGTATTATTGAATGTGCCTTTGAAGCCAGAAATGAATTGGCAAGCTAATAACGAATTTAAGCGACGTAGCGCGCAAATTACCGAACAATTGAAGGGGGAGGGGCGTTTGTTGATCAGAGCCAGTGGAACTGAGCCCTTACTAAGAATCATGGTTGAAGCAAAAGCTGGTGTAGATGTCAATCCAATAGCTCAGTACCTTGCTGAATCATTTGATGATTAATCGCCTTTATGCCGGGGTTCACAAATTTGAAAAATAGGCGAGTCAACCAAATTCAAGCCCAAGCGTTTAAAGAGGATACAGACTTTTTGAAAGAGCAGTTTGAAAAATACGCCAACCTTTAATACGGCAAAAGACTTTTAAGAAATCTACGGTCCAAGAAGTAAAGAAACTTAAGTGAATTAAAAACCAACATGAAATACCAAAACAAAATAATGACCAATCTAATAGCGATTGCTATGGGGTTGGGCGCAGTAAGCGCTGTCATTGCTCAAGAGAAAGCCCGCGTCTTATCAAGTACCCCCGTTGTCAAGCAGTACAACGTACCGCAGCAAGTTTGTGGCGCCTCGCAGGTCATCGTTGCAGAGCCCAAAACGGGTGCCGGTGCATTGCTTGGTACCGTAGCTGGGGGATTACTTGGGAACTCAGTTGGATCGGGGGGCGGTAGAGCCGCCTCAACCGCCCTAGGAATGGTCGGCGGGGCGATTATTGGCAACAATCTGGAGTCGCAGCAACTGGACACACAAAATCTAACGACGTGTTCAACTCAAAATACTGTTCAAAACATCACGGTTTATCAGGTGGTATATGAATATGCGGGTAAACAGTACAGCGTAGAGATGCCCTCAGACCCTGGGCAATTTATCATGGTCCAACTCAATCCGATTGTCCAAGGACAAGTTCCCCCAATCGGCGCTGCTCCACCCGCGGGTTCTGCGCCAACCGCATTGGTGGGGGCTCCAACCATTGCAAGCACCCTTGTAGCTCCTGCGCCAACTTACGTTGCTGCGCCTCTACCCTATTCCTATTCTTATCCCTATGCATATCCTTTGGGTTACGGCTATCCTTTTGGCTACGCGCCTCCAGTTTCAATTGGATTCGGATTTTACGGGGGATGGGGCGGGCGCCACCGTCGCTAAATTTCTATAGTTTGTAATTATTTTGCAAAAGTACCATGCACCCTCTTCACCACCATGTTGTTAAAGTAAATTTAAAAGATATCAAACCAACGCAGGTCTCAATAGGATATCTGGAGGTTACAAAGAAACGCGATGAATGGAAAAAACTCTCAAAAAAGAAAAAAATCGCTTTACTAGATGAGCACTGGTTCCCAAGTATTCTTGGCCCCAAAAAGGAGTACTACATTATTGATCACCATCACCTTGGTATGGCACTTCACTTGGAACAACAAGTGGAGGTTAATTTGACAGTTCTGAAAGATATGTCCTGGTTAGATAAAAATACCTTTTGGAGGGTGATGGAATTTCATCAATGGGTTCATCCATTTGACGAGCGGGGACAAAGAGTGGCATTCTCCGAAATCCCGACCAATGTTTCAAAACTAAAAGACGATCCCTACAGGAGTTTGGCTGGGCTAGCGAGGGATGAGGGTGCTTTCGCCAAGGACTTGACACCGTTTAGTGAATTTTTATGGGCAGATTTTTTTAGAACAAAAATACCTAAGAAAAAGATAAGCAATTGGGATGAATCTCTTCATTTAGCACTTCAGTATGCAAAGGGGGAGGAAGCTAGTTACCTGCCCGGTTGGGCCGGTAAAGTTGCTGGATAGAAAAAGGAAATATTTATCCCAATGGATAGGGCTTATTCAGTTAGAAGAGTAATCATTTTTTCGTGATGTGATTTAAATTGGGGGAAATATTTCTGAATAATCTCAACCCATTCTGCTTGATTATCAAGAATCTCTCTGTAATCTAATTCAAATTCTTGTAATTGCTCGAGCGTATATTTTTGAGAATCATTGTTGAAAGAGAGTGGTAATCTCTCGTGCCTAGAAGTGCTTAATAATTCTTCCACTTGCTCAAAGGACCCCGGGATTTGATCAAACTCAAGATAGGATTGGCCAAGTTGTTCGAGAGCATCGATAATATCTAGTACTACATTTTGATGGTCTAATGCGGTGAATTTCCTGAAATAGCTGTCGTATAGGGGTTCCCCTGCTACCAAAGGCTCATTGGACTCAGCATCGAGTAGAAAAAGTGAGCTTCTCCTGCCTAGACCAGCGCATAATATTTGGTTTGTTTGTAAATTTATAAATAAAAAAGTTGGTTGATAAACGTTATCAATTAAGGGCTTTTTTAATATTGGATAGATATCCACAAAGTCTTGAAAGGTTTCGTAGTCCTGCTCAACCAAATAAACAACCAATAGATGCGATTCAAATTGTTTGCCGTATCTTTCAATTAGCCAGTTGTGATCTTCTGTTGTGAATTCGTATTCATTTTTTTGAGCAGCCCAACGTTTTGAATAAACGTCTATTAAATGACCATCCTTTTCAAGCTTTGCAATGAGTGTCGTGGACTTTAGGTTTTCAATATTTTTAATCATAAATACTCCTACAGATAGATAGAGGGCTTATTTGGTCTCTAGTTTAGGTTGTATTTATTTCAAGAATTTTAAAACTATTGTGTTTTTGAAAATTTGCGATTTCAACTTCTAACGCTAGATAAATACGGCGTCAACTACAACCGCTAGATAACCTAAATAAATAAAATTAGCATAATTGGCTATAGAAAACATAAGAAAAAGGTAGTGTTGCTTTTTGCTTCGGTGTGAATTTTTATGGTTTACAACATATTAAATGTAATGAATTTGAATTCATTGTCATTTCTTTGTCATAGACAGGGCGCAAAATGAAGACCAAGTTAAGACTTCAATCCTTTAATAATCCGAATTCCTCCCCAAAAAAAAGCCATTCAATATTGTGAATAAATATATTGCATATTTTGTTTTTATCTTCTGCACATTAAATGCAATCGCTGATTCTCCTTTTGACTCGATTCAAAAAAGTGCCTCAGTTCAAATTGCTGATTTGCGCTTGGCTTTTAAAACACCCATTGGTGCCAAGGGGCTAGAGTTTGATGATCAGTTTAAATTACTAGATGAGCACTTGGTCCAGATTACTGGTTTTATGGTTAAAACTGACGAACCTGAGACTGGCTATTTTTTGCTATCCGTCAGGCCAATTCAGCTTAACGAACACGCAGATGGCGAAGCCAACGATTTGCCCCCTTCAACAGTCCAAGTCCTTTTGGATAAATCTCAGTCCGAGAAATTAATACCCTACAAAAATGGACCGCAAACATTTCGTGGTGTACTGCGTCTGGGGCGATCTGAGAACCAGGACAGAGTGATTTCTTGGATCCGCCTGCAGTTGCCGGTGATAAGTAACTGATCTGGCTCTCTATTTAATTGTGGGTAACCCCTTTATTTCTTTTTATTGAGGATGTTTAAGATGAAAATGCAATCGAATTTAGTTGGATCGGTTATTTCGCGGACGTGTTTGGGTTTCTTGCTTCTTCAAAGTTTTGCGCACGCAACGCCTTCCGTTACAAGGTTAACCCCTCCTAGTGAGCTCTTTGCTAGTGGTCGCAGTAACCCAGTTATTGCGCGTTTTTTGCCAGATCAGCGATTTGATCTTCAGGCTACTATTAAGCCCGATGACGATAGCAAAACAATCGCTAATGCTAAATTTCTCATAGACGGTGCATTAATTAAACAAGAGGTTGCTCTAAAAAACTGTACAAATGGATGTCTTCCAGGCATTACTAAAACCTCAGTAATTGCCACGGTTCGAGCGGTTTCAGTTTTAAAACCTGGAATTCATACGTTTTCCGTACAAGCAACACAAAGTGATGGAGTTGAAGTGAGCTCAACCGGGAATTTTGAGATTGTTCCCCTGGTTCCCGCAGGCCAAAAGGTCAGAAATATAATAATTTTACTTGGCGACGGTATGGGTGCCGCCCAACGCACTGCAGCAAGGATTGTTGCTCAGGGTTACGCGCAGGGCAAATCAATTTCCCCATTGGCAATGGACACCTTTCCAGTTACCGGAATGGTTAAGACCTCCTCACTTAATTCGTTGGTAACAGACTCCTCACCCGGTATGTCCTCTTATGTGACGGGGAATAAAAGTAACAACAACGAGGAGGGAGTCTTTCCTGACGATACAACGGATTTCTTTGATAACCCAAGGGTTGAGTACTTAAGCGAGTATTTAAAACGGACTCAAGGAAAATCCTTGGGTTTGGTTACAACTTCCGACGTCTTTGACGCTACTCCTGCGGCAAATGCGGTTCACACAAGTAACCGTGGTGCCGGAACGGGAATTGTTGATCAATACCTTGATGATCGCAAACTCAGCGGATTGACAGTTTTGATGGGAGGGGGCCGCAAATGGTTCTTACCCGCTCAAACACCAGGTTCAGCTAGAAACGATAAAACCGATTACGAGTTTGCAACGACTGAACTCCATACCGGCGCAATAGTTAAGCAATGGCGTGCATCAAATGGTCAATTAGATAAAGATCGGGATCTCATCGCTGATTTTCAAAAATCCGGGTTTAAATATGTCTCGGATAAAACAACCTTAGACGCCCTAGACGTGACTAAAACGGATCATTTGCTTGGACTGTTTTCGCTATCCAACATGAATGTTGCGCTTGACAAGATTGATGGGCGCAGAAACATCGCTAAGGGCATCAAAGGCAGAGTAGTCGATGATTTTGGATTCCCCGATCAACCCATGCTAGACGAAATGACGCAGGTAGCCTTGTCTGTGCTTAACAAAAATAAAAATGGTTTTCTTTTGATGGTTGAGGGAGCCTCAATTGACAAACAAGCACACAATATGGATACAGAGCGTTGGATACTTGATACGATTGAATTCGATAAAACTGTTCAATTGGCTCAAACTTTTGCTAAAAAAGATAAAAACACCCTTGTCATCGTTACAGCTGACCATGAATGCTCAGGCGTAGCATTGATCGGCGGCTCAATGGTTTCAGATGCCAAGCTCCAAGAGTTGGTAAAAGAAGGCGGGACTTCCAATCTAAGAGATAAAGTAGTCGGTATTTATGAAAAGGCTGGGTTCCCCAAATATGCTTTAGAAGCTGACGGTTATCCTAAGACAACAGATATTGACTTCAGACTGTTGGTTGGTTACGGCGCTAACGCAGATCGAAATGAGGACTGGCGAACCAATGCGCTTCCGTTGCAAGATACTCAGCAACCATTCAATAAAATTCAACCTCTCTCGGCGCATCCCGCAGATCCAATGGCAAGAGACGTTGAGGGCAAACTTACCATTACGGGACAAGTCCCTGGAAACAGCGCGGTCCACACTGCAACTGACATACCGTTGTCCGCGATGGGGCCAGGTGCTTGGTCATTTACAGGGGTGCTTGATAACACTGACGTTTTTTTCCTCATGTCACAGACAGCCCTTCGCGGAGCGCTCAAACCCAAGAGTTATTGATCTATTGATCTTGTTTCGAATTTTTGAGAGACCTTCGGGTCTCTTTTTTTCATATGATTAAAATTTAATGAATTGAAAAGCATTCATTTGATTAAAATCAAATATTTTTGATCCATATCATGAAATAGTTTCAAATACTCTAGTAGTTAGAGAGTCGCAGAATGCATAATAAGCTCATTCATATTTTGAGGAAATGACATGCTAGGTATCAAAAAAGCGCGCAAACTCATCGCATCTGAGCCAAATTCACAGGCCTCTAAAACGCTGTCAAATTTAGTTTATTCACTTGAAAGTGACGAAAACTTTAACCTGTCCGAGCTCTATACGTTGGACATTAAAATGTTCACGCTTGCAATGGATATATTGCAAGAGTGGAGATTGGATCGTTACTACGCAGGCAAATCCAAGCTCTTTGACCTAGCCTATCAAAATAAAGTTCTCCAGGGTAGCCAGAGATCCAAATAGAGGCCAGCTTTTCGATTTTTCGTACATAATTCCACTCTGATCTCTGCTTAGAGTTTAACTCGTGATACCAATTTTCGGGGCTTTCACGAAACTGACTTAAAAATGTCACAATCAAAATAGCATCTTTCTTGGCCGATACATATAGTTGCCGAGCAACATCAAGCATTCATTCATTAAATTTCTGAATATTTTGGTGCATACTATTAAATAAGGTGTATTTACCCAATGGCCATTCCTCATCCTTTTACTGCTAACTCAGATCGTGCGGTCAAACTCATTGACCGGGATCTGAGCTTTCTGGCTTTTAATAGGCGAGTTTTGGAGTTGTCGAAGCAATCCTCCATTCCTTTATTGGAAAGACTGAGGTATTTGTGCATAGTTTCCTCCAACTTGGATGAGTTTTTTGAAGTGCGAGCATCATTGCATCTAAAGGCTTCTCAATCAGAGATTCAAAATGGGCTTTATTCAGTCGAGAGTTTTGAAAAAGTTAGTCACCAGGCGCACGATCTAGTTAGTGAGCAGTACCGGGTTTACAACCAAGACATTATCACTGCCCTTGGTAAAAAAGGAATTCAGATCCTTTCCCACAGCGAGAGAAATGCAGAGCAAGCTGAGTGGGTTAAACGCTATTTTCACCAAGAGGTCAGACCCTTACTCATCCCCGTTGGTCTAGATCCAGCGCATCCTTTTCCCCAGGTTGCGAATAAGTCATTAAACTTTATCGTTCGGCTAAAGGGTAAAGATGCGTTAGGTCGCCATAACGAAATCGCTATTGTGAAAGTGCCCCGAGTTTTGCCGAGGATGATTAAGCTACCGTCTAAGATTTCTAAAAATCAAATTCTCCTTGTATCCCTCTCCAGTATTATCAGGGCGCATTTGACTGATTTGTTTGAAGGTCGAGAAGTCGTGCACTTTTCACAATTTCGTGTGACCAGAAATTCAGATTTATCGGTGGATGAGGAGGATGTTAGAAATCTTCGTACCGCACTGCGTCAAGGGCTGGAGCAGCGCCACTACGGTGAGGCAGTGCGTTTAGAGGTTTCATCGGGTTGTACTGACTATTTAGCTGACCTTTTACTCAAACAGTTCGAATTGCCTGAACAGTCTTTGTACCGCGTCCAGGGACCAGTTAATTTGGTTCGCCTGAACCAAGCTATAGACCTGATCAACAACCCACGCCTGCTTTTCAAACCCTACGCTGCGTCTTTCCCAAACCAGCTCAATCCTAACCTATCTATTTTCGATCAAATCTCTAAAGGGGATGTCCTATTTCATCAACCCTTTGAGAGTTTTGACGGCGTCTTGGGCTTTCTTCGGGAGGCTGTTAGCGACCCGAGTGTCCTTGCGATTAAACAAACGATTTACAGAACTGGCGCTAACTCAGAGCTAATGGACTTGCTTAGACAAGCTGTCTTAAGGGGCAAAGAAGTGACGGTAGTCGTGGAGTTAAAGGCACGCTTTGATGAGGAAGCTAATATTAACTGGGCTGACCGTCTGGAGCAAATCGGTGCGCAAGTTGTATACGGCGTTGTTGGTTTAAAAACTCACGCCAAAATGTTATTGATTACGCGACGTGAAGGAAGATACCTCAAACATTACGCGCATTTATCAACCGGCAATTACAACCCTGTTACGGCTCGGCTTTACACTGATATTAGTTTTCTTACGAAAAATCCTGCGATCACTGGGGATGTTGAAAACATATTCATACACCTTGCTAGCCAAAGTACTTTGCCTAAATTAAAAACGATTTGGCTTGCCCCGTTTGATTTGCAAAGTAACCTACTCGCCGCTATTGACCGTGTGGCTAGAGGCGTACGCGCGGGGCGCGAGGGAAGAATAGTTTTAAAGATGAACTCTCTTACAGATGAACGCCTGGCCCTTGCGCTGATCCAAGCTGGTAAGTGGGGCGTGAATATTGACTTGATAGTGCGGGGGGCTTGTATATTGCCTGCACAGGTTAAAGGCGTATCAGAGCGAGTAAAGGTGAGATCGATTGTGGGTCGCTTTTTAGAGCACTCAAGAGTTTTCTATTTTAGATCAGGTGACGATGAGAAACTATACCTGTCTAGTGCGGACTGGATGAACCGAAATATGCTTAGAAGGGTTGAGCTTGCTTGGCCGGTGCAAGATGAAACGCTAAAGCGACGTGTCATTGATGAGTGTTTGGTGGCTTATATTCACGACACCAAGGATGCATGGCAGTTGGGCTCAAACGGAGAATATACTCAAGTCATTAAGCAACAAAATGCGCAGTCCTTAAGTGCGCAAGAAGCATTGATGACTCGTTACGAAGTAAGAGAGATTTAGCATGGACCTCATCTTTTGGCGTCACGCAGAAGCCTTCGAAGCCGAGGGGGGTGAGAATGATATGTCCCGAGCGCTCACCCCGAGGGGGGAGAGACAAGCCGCACGCATGGCTCAGTGGTTAGATCGTCAACTGCCTGAGGGGGTGCGAATATTGTGCAGTCCTGCGAAAAGGGCGGAGCAAACGGTTGCGGCTTTAGGTCGTAAATACAAAATTAGAGAAGAGCTATCCCCGCAAAGTCAACCCGATCAGGTCCTTGAGCTGGTTCAATGGCCTCACAACAAAAACTCTGTTTTAATCGTTGGGCATCAACCTTTTTTAGGCCAAACTATAGCGCAACTGCTTGAGCTACCTGCGGGGGAGTGCGCAGTAAGAAAGGGGGCTGTTTGGTGGCTAAGATCCCGTCAAAAAGAGGAGCTCCAACAAACTGTGCTTATTTCTGTGCAGGCTGCTGAAATGCTTTAACGGCAAATGCACTAACTTTATTCAATCTGTCCAGTTAAGATCAAACGACCAAGTGGTTTTCTGCCAAGCACTAATCTCCTCTTTGAGAAGGTGAGAGGATTGGGGATATTTTTCACCCCAGTCCTTGCTAAGAGATAGTTTAAAGGATCTAGATTCCTCACTGACCAGGGCTAGTTCTAACGCCTTGTATTCAGGGTCTCTTTTGGCGTGGCACAAAATAACTGCAAGCCTAAGCGACAGCAGTTGCTTGATAAAGCCGATGTTGTCAAAGTCCACCTCTAATTTTCGAAGCTTTCCCCTGTGTCCAAGTACCAATAGGGACAGGCGGTGAAGCTCAGAGGCTGCAAAACCGGGCGCATCGGTGTTGTCCAAGATGTAGGCGCCGTGCTTATGGTAGTCGCTGTGCGAGATGATAGTTCCCACCTCGTGTAGTTTGGCAGCCCACTCTAATTTTTGTATGAGCTTGTTTGCATCACCCGCTTTGTTATTATCAATTAGCATGTTCAGCAGGTACTGTGCGACGCGGTTAACACGCTCCGCTTGGACAGAATCCAGACCTGATGTTTTAGAGAGCCTGGCAACAGTGGTGGTGCGAACATCCGTTGCATACTCTGCGCGGTCTAACATGTCGTAGAGTACGCCGTGCCTGAGTGCTCCTTGAGCAACGTGCATCTCATCTATTTCTAACAGATCAAAGACTGCGCTTAGCACGCTAATTCCGCCCGCCAGTACTGCTTTTCGGTCTTCTTTAAGGCCTTCAAGTCTAATTTTGTCGCTTGATTGGGCGCGGATCAGACAGCGCTTGAGCCAGCTTAAGCTATCTCTGTTGATGAGCGTTGGGGGCCATCCAGCGAAACCCAAAATATCGGCGACGGCTCCCACAGTGCCAGAGGACCCGTATGCAACGTCCCATGCGTGGCGGGGGTAGCTTGTCAAGGCCTCATCCAAAATGGCTTTTGCGGCTACTTCGGCCGTTTTAAAGGCCTGGCTTGTGTATTGCCCTTCCGGGAAAAAACGCATGCTCCAGGCAACACTACCTACTCTGTAGGACTCCAGAACTTTGGCATCCAGTCCTGTGCCAATGATCAACTCCGTTGAGCGCCCACCAATGTCAATCACCAATCGTTTGTCATCGTTGTGCGCTAGCAAATGGGCTACGCCCAAATAAATCAACCGAGCTTCTTCGCGACCTGAAATGACCTCAATAGGGAAGCCAAAGACTTGTTGTGCGGTACTTAGGAATTCCTCACGGTTCCTGGCCTCTCGAAGAGTTTGGGTGGCAACGGCGCGCACCTGGGTTTTCTTAAAGCCCGAAAGACGTTCTGCAAATCGACCTAGACAATCCCATCCCCTTTGCATGGCGGGAAGGGTTAAATTTCGGTCCTCATCCAGGCCGTTACCCTGGCGAACCGTCTCTTTAATGTATTCCGTGCGGTTTATTTGGCCGTGGTCGAATCTGCCAATTTCTAGCCTAAAACTGTTGCTGCCAAGATCAATCCCGGCTAATAGGGTGCCATTTTGCATAAGAACGTTATCTTAAGTATTGTTTATGACAAAACGGCGACATTTGATTGAATATTACAATTAAATGTCAATTTCTTGTGTGTCATTAAACTGTCATTTTACAGCCTTACATTATCACTCTAGTCATAAATTGGGCATACCGCTCTAGTTTGTGAAAAACACTAGGATCTTACACTCAACATAGGAATGAATTTCATGATTAACCGATACACCCTAAAACTGATTGCAGCAGCGGCAATGAGTTTGTCTGTTTGCTCCTTTGCACAGCAAGTGACAGGTGCAGGCGCGAGTTTTCCTGCAGACATTTACTTCAAATGGGCAAGTGATTACAACAAAGAAACTGGCATAAAAATTAACTATCAATCCATCGGCTCCGGCGCTGGATTGAACCAAATTGATGCCAAGACCATTGATTTCGGTGCCTCTGATATGCCGAGAACTGATGAAGATTTGGCTAAAAAAGGTCAAATGCAATTCCCAACGGTAATTGGTGGTGTAGTTCCAGTTATCAACGTCTCTGGAGTTGCCCCAGGCCAGTTAAAGTTGTCAGGCGAAGTCTTAGCAAATATTTATTTGGGCAAGATCGGCAAGTGGAATGATGCAGCTATCAAAGCTTTAAATCCTGGGGTTGCACTTCCCGATGCAGAAATTACCTCTATCCGCCGCTCTGATGGTTCTGGAACTTCATTTTTGTTCACTGACTATTTGAGCAAAGTTAGCCCAGAGTGGAAAGAAAAAGTGGGCGCAAGCACGGCTGTTAATTGGCCCAATATTGCCAACGCTGCTGCGGGTAAGGGCAATGACGGTGTAGCAAAGTATGTCAACAGCCTCCCCAACTCAATTGGCTATGTTGAGTATGTTTACGTTAAAAAGAACAAAATGAACTACGCGAGCTTGAAAAATGCCGCTGGTAACTTTGTTGAGCCTAGCGAAGAGGCTTTCAAATCTGCAGCTGCCGGTGCAAGCTGGGCAAAATCTTTCTACCAAATCCTGACGAACCAAAACGGCAAGGATGCATGGCCAATTACTGGCGCAACATTCATTGTTATGTACAAGAGTCAGGAAAAGCCCGAAGTGGCAACGCAAGTTCTTAAATTCTTTGATTGGGCATACAAAAACGGAGACAAGAGCGCTGACGCACTTGACTTTGTTGTGATGCCAAATGCAGTTAAAGAAGAAATTCGTCAAGCCTGGGGTCAAATCAAGGACTCATCTGGTAAAGCAGTTCCATTTAAGTGATAGATCTGACCTAACCGTTAACCCGAGTGTATTAACCTCGGGTTTCCTGGTTAGGTTCAGTTTGCTCAGAATTTATTTTGAGTTTTTGAATTGTTAATCAAGGAATTTACCCTGTGTCCATTTTGTCTGCCTCCTCGCAACGAACAGCCCTTGATTCTGCTCTCATGTCTAATTACAAAGATCGCTCTATGCCAACTCCCCCCTCACCCAGGATGACCCGTTACGGAACTTTTTTTGACAAGGCGTTTGGGCTAATTGCCTTTTTGTGTGTCTGCGTCACATTAACAGTGCTGTTCGGAATTTTGCTCTCCCTCGTGGTAGGTGCATGGCCTGCCATCACTCATTTTGGGATTGGATTTTTGACCAGTATGGTTTGGGATCCTGTAAAACAAGAGTTCGGTGGTCTGGTAATGATTTACGGAACCATTGCGACCTCTTTGATTGCGCTTTTGGTTGCGGTACCCGTGAGTTTTGGAATTGCAATCTTTTTAACTGAGCTATCTCCCGCTTGGCTTAAAAGACCTCTTGGAACTGCCATTGAGCTCTTGGCTGCAATTCCTTCCATTGTTTACGGCATGTGGGGACTTCTTGTATTTAGTCCCATATTGGCGACGTATGTTCAGTTGCCCTTGCAAAAATTATTAAAAGGTGTACCTTTGTTAGGCTCTTTGGTGAGCGGTCCACCCGTTGGTATCGGAATTTTGTCCGCTGGAATAATTTTGGCGATCATGATTATCCCCTTTATATCCTCCGTGATTAGGGATGTATTTGAGGTGACGCCGCCTTTGCTTAAAGAGTCTGCTTATGGATTGGGTGCTACGACCTGGGAGGTCGTGAGCAAAGTGGTGCTACCTTACACCAAAGCAGGTGTAGTAGGGGGCATCATGCTAGGTCTTGGGCGGGCTTTGGGGGAGACGATGGCGGTCACGTTTGTGATCGGGAACATTAACCAACTCTCCTCACTGAGCCTTTTCTCTGCTGCAAATAGTATTACATCCGTCTTGGCCAGTGAGTTTGCCGAGGCATCTGAGGGGCTGCACAAGGCGTCTCTCATCTATTTGGGTTTGGTACTGTTTTTTATCACTTTTGTTGTGTTGTCGCTTTCCAAGTTCATGTTAGCTCAGTTGCGTAAAAGTGAGGGGACAAAATCATGACCCAAGAAGATTTAATGAATGATCCCAAATATCAAAAATTTTTAGTTCGCAATAGAGTCAACCAAGCAGCATTGATCCTGTCTGTAGCAGCCATGATATTCGGTCTGATCTGGTTGATTTGGATTTTGTACGAAACATTGGTGTTGGGTTTCGGTGGTCTCAGCTTTGCAACCCTTACGCAAGATACCCCTAACCCCGGCGAACCGGGGGGAGGACTTGCTAACGCTATTTTCGGATCGTTCCTGATGGTCTCCATCGCCACGCTGATTGGAACCCCAATTGGAATCATGGCTGGTATCTACCTAGCTGAGTACAACCCCAAAGGCACCCTGTCTGTTGTGACTCGTTTTGTCAACGATATTTTGCTCTCAGCACCATCCATTGTGATTGGTCTTTTTGTTTATAACATGCTGCTTTTTGCTCATTTCAAAGCCTTCTCAGGATGGGCGGGATCCATTGCACTTGCACTGATAGTGATACCCGTTGTCATCAGAACAACTGAGAATATGCTGTCGCTTGTTCCCCCGGGACTTCGTGAGGCCGCATACGCCTTGGGTACACCCAAGTGGAAAGTAATACTAAGCATCACCCTGCGCTCAGCTCAGGCAGGAGTTGTCACGGGCGTCTTACTAGCCGTTGCTCGCATATCTGGTGAGACAGCACCGCTTTTGTTAACTGCCTTAAGCAACCAATTCTGGTCCACTGATCTGAGTTCACCAATGGCCAGTTTACCTGTCACCATCTTCAAATTTGCAATGAGCCCTCACGATAACTGGCAACAACTCGCTTGGGCTGGAGTTTTCTTGATCACTGTTGCAGTCTTGGGGTTGAACATATTGGCCCGCTCGATCACTGGCCAAAAGAGCTGAAACAATTTAAAGGGATACTGATATGGAAGTCGCAATCGCTAACAAAGCAAAAATAACAGTCAAGGATTTGAATTTTTACTACGGTAAATTTCACGCCCTTAAAAATATTAATTTGGAAATTCCTGAGAATCAGGTTACCGCGTTTATTGGTCCTTCGGGCTGCGGCAAATCTACTTTGTTGCGCACGTTTAACCGGATGTATGAACTTTACCCAGAGCAGCGCGCAGAGGGTTTAATTGAGCTTGATGGTGAGAATCTGTTGACCTCCCAGATGGATGTGTCACTGATTAGAGCAAAAGTAGGAATGGTTTTCCAAAAGCCGACTCCGTTTCCAATGTCAATTTATGACAATATTGCATTTGGTGTGAAATTGTTTGAAAACTTAAACAACAACGATATGGACGACCGTGTAGAGTGGGCTCTCAAGAAAGCGGCGCTTTGGACTGAAGTCAAAGATAAATTAAACCAAAGCGGAAGTGGTCTCTCGGGAGGACAGCAGCAAAGGCTTTGTATTGCCCGAGGGATTGCAATTAAGCCAGAGGTTTTGTTGTTGGATGAGCCTTGTTCTGCACTTGACCCTATCTCAACTGCTAAGGTTGAGGAGTTGATTATCGAACTCAAACAAGACTATACAGTTGTGATAGTGACCCACAACATGCAGCAAGCTGCAAGGTGCAGTGACTTTACCGCTTATATGTATTTGGGAGACTTGGTTGAGTTTGGCCCAACCGAGCAACTCTTTTTTAAACCGCAGCGCAAAGAAACTGAAGACTACATTACAGGTCGTTTTGGTTGATCTAACTAACACACGCGTATTTATTTAGCAGTTTTACATAAAGTATTTTCAAGTTATTTAATAAGGATACGAAATGCCAGATAAACATTTATCTACCCAATTCGATAGTGAGATCAATGATGTTTGCTCACGCGTGATGGAAATGGGGGGCTTGGTTGAGTCGCAAATCAGACAATCCGTTTACTCTCTCACCCAGTTAAGCACCGATGTGACCGATCAAGTCAGTGAGGCTGAAGACCGAGTGAACACTATGGAGGTTGAGATTGACAGAGAACTCGCCTCTATTATTGGGCGACGTCAACCCACGGCCAGGGATTTGAGGCTTTTAATGGCAATCTCCAAAATCACTGCCAACTTAGAGCGAACAGGAGATGAGGCCCAAAAAATTGCCAAAATGGTCAGATCCATTATTGACGGTGGGGCACCTCGTAAACTGCCCTCCTCAGAGTTAAGACTGGCAACAGAGATGGCAAGCAGTCAACTTCGCAAAGCCCTCGATGGCTTTGCAAGGCTAGATATCATCTCTGCTGTAACTATTTTGAAAGAAGATGACTTGATTGATAAAGAGTTTGACGGCTTTGTAAGAAAGTTAATCACTTACATGATGGAGGATCCAAGAACAATATCAGCAAGTTTGGACTTGTTATTTATAGCTAAAGCGATTGAGCGTATTGGTGACCATGCCAAGAACATCGCAGAGTGCATTATCTATATTGTGAAAGGCGCTGATATCAGGCATACCTCAATTGAGGAGATCGAATCATCAGTGCTTTGATGTATTTTTTGAATTGCGAGAAATAATTTAAAAATAAGAGTTCTAACTGAAAACTGAATATGCGTTCACATTTGCCAAGAGTATTAATTGTCGAAGACGAGAAATCTATTGCTGAGTTAATCTCTGTCAATTTGCGTCACAACGGATTTACACCCATTTGGTCTGAGGACGGTGAGTCTGCTCAGCGAGAAATAGACTCTGTTTTGCCTGATGTTATTTTGTTGGATTGGATGCTGCCCGGACAAAGCGGTGTCGCTTTAGCCAAGAAATGGCGGGCAGATCCAAGAATCAAATCTGTCCCAATTTTGATGCTCACAGCCAGAGGCGACGAGAGTGACAAAGTGATGGGTTTGGACGCCGGGGCAGACGATTACATCACCAAGCCCTTTTCAACTCAGGAGTTATTGGCCCGAATTAGGGCGGTACTAAGAAGAAGAGCGCCGGAACAAGTAGCAGAGAGCGTAACAGTCGGAGCGCTTAGCTTGGACGGTGCGGCATACCGCGTGACTTTTGCTGGGCAAACCCTTAAAATGGGTCCCACTGAGTTCAAGCTATTAAGTTTTTTTATGCACCACACAGAGCGCGTTCACTCCCGGTCACAACTCCTTGACAAGGTCTGGGGAGACCATGTGTTTATTGAAGAGCGCACTGTAGATGTTCACGTTAAACGCCTTCGAGAGGCCTTAGGGGATGCAGGCTCCATGATTGAGACTGTGAGAGGTGCGGGTTACCGGTTAACGGTCAA
The DNA here is from genome assembly GCA_903830725.1 of uncultured Burkholderiales bacterium. Classification (GTDB taxonomy): domain Bacteria; phylum Pseudomonadota; class Gammaproteobacteria; order Burkholderiales; family Burkholderiaceae_C; genus Limnohabitans. Next base: position 38,769 of record CAIKVH010000039.1, read on the forward strand.
CGCGCATGCGGTTTAGAGATGTTCGGGCAAGTATTTAAACTTATCCTCCTTCTTTTCCTTGGATCACTGATAGGAAGCCAAATTGGCGATAACCCTCAGCGGGGCGCGTTCGGCGGTGTCTTATTCTTTGCAATCGGGTGGGCCATCTTTGAGCAATACAAACGAAATCGGCTCTTGAAGTGGCTTCAAAATGAAGACTTTCAAAATCGCCCGAGCAGGGTGGGCGACTTAGGTGCAGTTGTCGATAAGGTGGTACGACTCAATAGGCGACAGCTCCAAGAAAACCAGCAGAGCAGCCAAAGATTAGACGATTTTTTATCTGCGATTCAAGCCTCGCCCAACGGTGTTTTATTGCTCGATGATCAGCTGCGAATTGAATGGTGCAACCAAACAGCGGCCAATCATTTGGGCATCAGCATGGGCAAAGACGTCCTTCAGTTGATTGGTAATTTGGTTAGAGATCCCTTGTTTAGTCAATATCTTAGGGAAGAGCGTGTGGGTGAAGAGGTCGTTATCCTAGCACCTGGAAGTAGACCGGAAAGCACCAAAAAAATATCTTTGCAACTATTTCGCTACGGTGATGGGCGTCGCTTACTCCTGTCCCGTGACATCACCCAAATCGAGCAAGCTGAGGTGATGAGAAGAGACTTTGTTGCAAACGTATCGCATGAAATTAGAACCCCTTTAACTGTATTAGCGGGATTTATAGAGACTCTTCTTACCCTAAACGTGACGGAGGAGGAACGAAGAGGCTATTTGGAGCTTATGTCCCAACAGTCCATGCGAATGCAGACACTGGTAAACGATTTGCTGACTCTTTCTAAACTAGAAGGCTCACCCGTTCCAAGTAAGAGTGAGTGGACGTCCTTGATGGTCCTGTGGACTCAGTGCGAGCAAGAGGCCAAGTCACTTTCTAATTTACTTTACCCTCATAACCCTCAAAGCATAACCTGTGAGATTGGTGACTCAGTAAAGGAACTTGATTTTTCAGGCTCCAGAAATGAATTGCTAAGTGCGATGACTAATTTGGTAAGTAATGCTGTGCGCTATACCCCCGAGGCTGGGGCAATCGCCGTTAAACTAAATCTACTAGATAGCGGGGTATTGGAGTTTAAGGTTGAGGACTCAGGCCCTGGAATAGCACCCGAACATATTCCTCGCTTGACAGAGCGGTTCTACAGAGTAGACCGCAGCAGATCTCGGGAGAGTGGCGGGACGGGGCTTGGACTTGCTATTGTGAAGCACGTTGCACAAAGGCACGATGCACAACTCTCTATTACAAGTCAACTCGGCAAGGGCTCTTGTTTTGCTCTGAGAATTCCTGCTGAACGTTTGCGCAAAGTTTAACTTCTTCTCCTAGCTATCAATAACAGGTAGTAAATTGATACCGCAATTTTTGCTGCACTCGATCGGTGTGAATGTCCAGTATTTAAATATTAACTTTGATTGGCTAAGCGCGAGTTCTTTCTCTGTGCTTGCAATACGAGTGCTATAAGCAGCGTAGCGCTACACATTAAGGCTGTGCTTGATCCAATCCAAAAGGCCTTGGGACTCATTAGTGCGGGTATAGACCCAACGCCGTTGTAGGCCAAATTAAATCCACCGTATAGTCCAACTCCCCAAAGCATGACGCTATAAATGAGCAGCGGTTTGAGAGTAATTTTGTAACATCTCAAAATAAAGAAACAAAGCACTTGCAGGGAGTCCCCTATATGGTAAAAGCACAGCCAAGTAAGCATATTTGAGGCAAGGTCTGCAACTTCGGGTGTGGGTGAATATACATTTGCAATTTGGCTCTTTAAAAGGGCTAGTATGCAAATGTTTATGATAGCCATAGCTATGACGTTTTGAAATCCAATTTGTATAGCTTTATGAGATGACTCCTTCCTGCCCGCCCCAATCCAGTAACTCACCCGAGCACTGGTTGCAATCGATAGGGAGAGTGGAACCATATACATGAGAGCAGCCAAGTTAGCCACGATTTGGTGGCTTGCAGAAGCCTGAGTTCCCATGCGTGCAATGAAAAAAGCCATGAGTGTGAAAGAGCTCACCTCAACAGTGATGCTTAGTGCGTTAGGCACTCCCAGTTTTGCCAAAGCCCAGAGCTCTTCCCAGTCGATACGCTCCATTCGAGACCATATTTTGTAGGGATGATAGATGGCCTGCGTTTTAAGAAGGATGATCGACAAGACCATCATCAAGTAATTAACAACTAAAGTTGCAAGTGCGCATCCAACAACCCCTAGTCCCTCAAATCCTAGCGCACCGAAGGTGAATAATATGGATAGCGGAATTTTTGCGCAAAGAGCGGCAATTTGTACCCACGTAACCAGTTGAGGTCGACCAAGGCTTTGGTTTAGCGTACTAAACATCCTGAAAAATAAGGCCGGGGGGAGGGCAACGGCTAAGACGGATAAGTAGGACTGCGCTTCAACTCTTAAGGTGAGTGGGACTTGAGTACGCTCAAAAATAAAGTGCGGAGAAAGTAGCGCAACAACACCCACCAAACTTGTCAGCAAGCAAAGGTATAAGGACTGGCGAAAGGTTGCACCAAGAGCGTGTGCTTTACCAGCGCCTCTTAATTCGGCGAGAGCCGGTAAGAGCGCTTGCAACACACCCATCAAGGCTACAAATACGGTAATATAAAAAGCTGATCCAATAGACAAAGTCGCCAAGGCGTGCTCGCTGAACCGACCAGCAACGATGGTGTCAGTAATGCCAAAACTCATCACAGCAATCTGACCCACCCAGACAGTTAGGCCGTGGTTAAAAATTACCTTACGCTCAGAGACGGCTTTGAAGGGGACAATGCTTTGATGTGAGGCTTTTTCACTCAACTCAGGTGTCTTGGACATAGACTGATATTATGGGTTATGCCGAAATATCACTAGATCTTCATCTGGATCAGAAGGTTTTCTGAGTACTTTAAGCACATTCCAATTCCCGGCTTGGTGCTTACTAATGATGCTTTGTATCTCTGCGCGGTGTTCGCCGCTGACAATTAACCATGCACACTCGGGGGATGTACTGGAGTTGGAGTTACCGTGCACTTGTGCCAATACTGCGTTTAATAGTTGGTCACTCTTTTGGAAATCTACCAACAGTAGATTTGCATGGTATTTGAGGGCGGTGGTTTGTGGACGGGTGAGCTTCCAAGAGTAAACGCATGATGGGTTTCCCACTGTGCTTTGCACGCTACGGGTCAAGGCAACGTAGCTGCGCCCATAGTCGACCGGCGGTAGCCAAAGGCTCATCACCAAGAACCAACAAAGTGCAGCACCACCAGCTGGCAAAATCAGCGTTTTCCAAAGTGCAGTTGGATTGCGACCTACTCGCCAGTGAACGATAAACCCCCAAGTGAAAGTAGCAATTAGCGCTAAGATAAAAGTCTCGAAATAGAAATGGGGCACAAAGCCAGGTATCAATCGGGCAACATTTTTAGCGGGTTGCTCGGGCCATCCCGTTTGGTAGGCAATCCAAATCACCCATATTACAAATGCACAAGCACTAAAGAGTAGTAGGGTGAACCAATCGATCAAGGCTTTCACGCCGCGTGTGAGAGTTGGCAAGGAGAATGTAGCGAGCACAGCCATTGCGGGCAGAGCCAATAAAAGAGTGCGTTCTTGTGAATAGGTAAGAAAAGCAGCAATGCTGATCACTAATACTTGAGTGAGCGGAATAATGAGGTGGCGACTCCAGTGCGCACTTGCCCATTGATTGCGCCAGCGCCAAAGTGTCCAAAGCGAGAGAGGCCAGACTGGCCAGCAAAACCAGATCCAAAGCCGGCCAAGACTCGGTAACTCATCCCAGGTCCGGGCCAGTGGCACGAGTCGCCACTGCCATAAAGATAGCAAGTGACTCATCACAGCAACCCCCAAGCACATGACCAATAGCGTAAAACTGTGTTGCTTACTGCTCTCTGAGTCCTTATCGAGTGCGCAGGTGGTTGCACCGCAAATCCCTAAAATAACGCTTAAGCTAGGCGCACCCATTAAGCTGAGCCCAAATAGTCCGAAAGCCAATATGACCTGTGCCTTGATGGGTTGAATGGCTATCATGGAAAAGCCGAGCATGACCAAACTTACCATGCCTAATTGGGCAACTGTAGGGGTTATTTCATGGCTAAGTTGCGCTAATCCAAGGGTTGCAAGCAATGCGAGAACACTCGCATCAGCTAAGGCAAGAGCGTAGTCCTCGGATTTGGCTTGGCCTCCAAATGCGAACTGAACAGGCTTAGCCTGCGGGCTCAAGGCCAGATAATAGACACTGTGCCACGTGCAAAGCAATGTGAGAGCTACGAAAAGAATGGAAGGGATGCGGGCTGCAGTGTCAGCCTCTAAGAAGTGAAGTTGGTTTGAGAAAAATGCAATGGACCACGCACCTACTGAGTAACTGAGTGTGCTATCAATCTCGGGTAATAAGCCTCCAAGTGAGGGGGTGATTCTCAGCCATGTCCAAGGGCTAAGTCCAGAGTGAGTTAACTCAAGCATGTAGCCAAACGCAGTAATGTCAGCAGCCTTCCAAGGCGCACGGCCCAAATAGCCGGACAGAACGTAGAGCGCACTGAGAGCAAGCATTGCCCAAAGCGGCAATCTTCTAACTGCGTACTGAGGAACGATGGCGGGGGTGGGCGTATTCACAAGGCTACTTTAACATTAGAGCCGAACTTTAGTCTGTACACATAGGGAAAGAATGGACATTAAAAAAGGCAGCTACGGTGGTTACCCGTGCTGCCTTTTTAGAGAGATCAGGCTTACTTAGCTGCTGTTTTACCGTATTTGTTACGGAAGCGCTCAACACGTCCACCCATTGTGTCCACAGATTTTTGTGTACCAGTATAGAAGGGATGCGATTCACTAGAGGTATCTAATTTGAACAAAGGAAGTTCACGTCCATCGTCCATTTTTACAGTCTCTTTTGCACTCAAGCAAGAGCGAGTAACGAACTTAAAGCCGTTTGATAAGTCCACGAAACAAACTTCGCGGTATTCGGGATGGATGCCTTCTTTCATTTTTAATCCTTAAATTTCAGGTGCGATAGCCACGACAGACCACTTCCATCGAACTTTTCGCGTAACTCGATATTATGCCACAGGAACGACCGGCTTTATAAACTTAAAGTATTAGTTTACCCGCCACGTCGCATCAAATCAAAGAAATCAACGTTGGTTTTTGTTGACTTCATGTTCTTAAGCATGAGCTCCATGGATTCGATCTCATCCATGTTGTAGATCAATTGGCGAAGAATACGAGTTTTTTGGAGTATCTCAGGCGCAAACAAGAGCTCCTCCCGGCGTGTTCCGCTGCGGTTTAGTTGAATGGCTGGGAATACACGTTTTTCATAAAGCCTGCGGTCCAAATGGATTTCACAATTGCCAGTGCCTTTAAATTCCTCAAATATCACCTCGTCCATACGACTACCGGTCTCAACCAAAGCGGTTGCAATGATGGTGAGCGAGCCACCTTCCTCAACCTTTCGGGCAGCCCCAAAAAAGCGTTTTGGTCTTTGCAGCGCATTAGCATCTACGCCTCCGGTCAGCACTTTGCCTGAGCTTGGTACGACGTTGTTGTAAGCTCTTGCTAAGCGAGTGATTGAGTCCAGCAAAATCACGACATCTTTTTTCAATTCAACAAGCCGTTTTGCTCGTTCAATAACCATTTCTGCAACGTGCACGTGTCTGGCAGCGGCTTCATCAAAAGTTGAAGCAATCACCTCACCTTTGACGCTTCGCTGCATCTCTGTAACCTCTTCTGGGCGCTCGTCAACGAGCAGAACCATCATGTGTGAATCAGGGTAATTTGCAGTGATTGCATGCGCAATATGCTGCATCATCACAGTCTTTCCACTCTTGGGTGGAGCAACCAATAACGCACGCTGGCCCTTGCCAATGGGGGCAATAATGTCAATGATTCGTCCTGTAATGTTCTCGTCGCCCTTGATGTCTCTTTCTAAGCGCATGTGCTCCTTAGGAAATAAAGGCGTAAGGTTCTCAAACATGACTTTATGTTTGTTATTCTCAGGTAAATCACCATTCACCTTATCTAGCTTGGTCAGGGCAAAGTATCGCTCGCCTTCCTTTGGAATTCGAACTTCGCCTTCAACCATATCGCCAGTGTGCAGATTAAATCGTCTTACTTGGCTTGGGCTGATGTATATGTCATCCGTGCTCGCGGTGTAGCTAGTATCTGGGCTCCTAAGGAATCCAAATCCATCGGGTAGTATTTCCAGTACGCCGTCTGCAAATACTTGTTCACCAGCGCGAGCTCTTTTCTTGATGATTGCAAACATCAGTTCTTGCTTGCGCATACGACCTGTATTTTCTATTTCAAGATCGTCAGCTTGTTTGAGGACTTCAGACACGTGAAGTGCCTTGAGTTCGTTAAGATGCATGTAAAGACTCCAAGGAGGGAGTTCGAGATAAATGAAGGGGGGATTGAGGTTTAATTCATATGGGCATAGCGCCCAAATTCAATCACTTGAAGTAATCTTTGTTAAAGATATTACGTGATGGGTTAGTATTATGACAGGAAAATGGGTCTTCCGCAGAGGAGACAGTAAATCCAGGGTAAAAGCAACTAATCCTCCTGAAGGGCTAATTAAAACGTTCAGGAGGAGTCGCCAAAAAAGGTTTAGGCCAATTGCTGGTCAATGAACTCTGTTAATTGAGATTTACTTAGCGCACCTACTTTGGTCGCGGCAAGTTGTCCGTTCTTAAAAATCATTAACGTTGGGATACCGCGGATGCCAAATTTGCCTGGGATTTCACGGTTTTCGTCAACATTCATTTTTGCAATTTGTAATTTGCCTTGGTAGTTTCCCGCAACCTCGTCCAAAATAGGTGCAATCATTTTGCAAGGCCCGCACCATTCCGCCCAGTAATCCACGAGAACTGGTTCGCTTGATTGGAGAACTTCTTTCTCAAAGCTGTCGTCAGAAATATGCTTAATTAGCTCGCTTGCCATGATCTTTCCTTTAGGTTCTAGTAGGGGGAGAGGTTAATTCTTTGGTAAAACAAATAGTTAAGATTGCCTTTAGACATGTCTCAAAGGGAAAATATCTTAAGTACTAAATTGTGACATAAATACAATTGTGGCAGAAACTCCAAAAAAACACTTCAACATGGGTATTAAACGTGCACTACACTGGCAGGTCTAATGCAGTAAATACGGCTCCAGCCGTAATCGAAAAGTGCAGGGTTTAATTACTCTCTATAAAAACAGAGGTGGAGTTTTAAAATGTCTTTAACGGTTGATGTTATCTCGGATGTGGTTTGTCCATGGTGCTACGTCGGCAAGGTAAAGTTGGAGACCGCTATCAAACTTTTTAAAGAAGCCAATCCCGGTGTTGAGGAGCCTCAAGTGCGTTGGCATCCCTTTCAGCTGAACCCGGATTTAGATTTAGCGGGGATTGACCGTGCTGATTACGTTAGGAAGAAGTTTGGGGACAGGGCTACGAGCGTTTACGACCGCGTCAAAGGCGTTGGTTCAGAGGTTGGGATTGAATTTGCTTTTGACAAAATTAAAAGGCAGCCCAATACCCGCAAAGCCCACAGCCTAATCGCTGCTTGCGAGGGGAGCGATTTACAGGCCAAGATGGTTCAAACACTTTTTGATGCTTATTTTATTCAGGCTCGTGATTTAACCGATGACGAGGTGCTCGCACAATTGGCAAGTGACGTGGGACTAGACGCAAAAACTACTAAGGATGCACTTTACTCGCCAGATGCTTTTCGTAGGATTCAACAAGCAGACACCCAGGCGCGTGAAATGGGTGTGGAAGGAGTCCCTTTTTTTGTGTTTAATGGAAAGTTAGCAGTAAGCGGCGCGCAGGCGCCCGAGACCCTTGTTCGTGCGATGCAGGAAGCATCGGAGCAAGATTGAAATGCCAGCAGATTCAATGTTTTTTAGTTTGCCAAAGATTTGGTTTTGAGTACTCACTTTAAGTGTGAATGTTTAAATTGTTTAATGTTTTATATTTTTGATAGATATGTTTGTTCACCTGCGATTGCATACTGAGTACTCGGTTATTGATGGCACAAACCGAATTGAACAAATTGTTCAAGCGGCTAAATCTGATCAACAACCCGCGCTAGCCATATCGGATTTGAACAACCTTTTTGGTGCAATCAAGTTTTACAAAGAATGTCGCTCCAACGGGGTTAAGCCTCTCATTGGGGCAGATATTCATATTCAGCACGATCCCGCTCGTGCAGACTTGGGATCCAGAATGTTGCTCTTGGTTCAAAACTCACAAGGCTACCTAAACTTGTGTCAACTCTTAACTAAAGGTTGGACTGAGAACGTTTGTAGAACGCAAAGCTTGATAAAACTAGAGTGGCTCAAAAATCATTCTGGGGGATTGATCGCATTGTCTGGTGGTTACACGGGAGCGTTAGGTCAGGCATTGATTAATCAAGATAACTCCAAGGCAAGCAAAGTCGCCTTGGACTTGGCTGAGATATTCCCGCACCGTTTTTACATTGAATTGCAACGCGCTGGTAGACCTGAGGATGAAAAACTTGTTCAAGCTAGCGTCTTACTTGCCTCCCAATTAAAGCTACCAGTCGTTGCTACTCATCCTCTGCAATTTCTAAATCCAGAGGATTATGAGGCTCATGAGGCCCGGGTATGTATTGCTGAGGGCGAAATATTGGGTAACACACGAAGGATTAGAAAATTCACGCCCGATCAGCATTTCAAAACGAATGAACAAATGAGAGAACTATTTAAAGATGTTCCCTCAGCAATCCAAAATAGTCTTGAAATTGCAAAACGTTGCAACCTATCCCTAACCTTGGGTAAGCCTCAGTTGCCGAATTACCCAACCCCAGAAATTGATGGCAGGGCAATGCCGATCGATGAGTTTTTTAGACAAGAATCACACAAAGGCCTTCAGGAGCGATTACAACATTTATTTCCCTCTGAAAGCCTTAGGGCCGAAAAGTCACCAGTCTATTTAGAACGGCTTGATTTTGAAATCAACACGATTTTAAAAATGGGTTTTCCTGGGTATTTTTTGATTGTTAGTGACTTTATCAACTGGGCTAAAAACAATGGATGCCCAGTCGGGCCGGGACGGGGATCTGGCGCGGGCTCATTAGTGGCCTATGCTTTGAAAATTACTGATTTGGACCCCCTCCAATACAACTTGCTTTTTGAGCGGTTTTTGAATCCTGAGCGGGTATCTATGCCTGACTTTGATATTGACTTTTGCCAAGCCAATCGAGACAGAGTGATTGAGTATGTAAAGTTAAAGTACGGGCGCAATGCAGTTTCCCAGATTGTGACTTTTGGAACGATGGCTGCCCGGGCGGTAATTCGAGATGTTGGTCGCGTTTTGGATTTAAATTATTCTTTTTGCGACGGCATATCCAAGCTCATACCGAATAAACCCGGTGTGCATATGACCCTAGAAAAAGCAATTGAAGTTGAGCCGATTCTTGCGGACCGTGTTGCGCAGGAGGAGGAAACAAAAAATCTTTTCTCGCTGGCAAGAAGTTTAGAGGGATTAACTCGCAACGTCGGTATGCACGCTGGTGGCGTTTTAATCGCTCCCGGGCAATTGACAGATTTTTGTCCCCTCTATCAGCAACCTGGGAGTGACTCCGCAGTTAGTCAATTTGACAAAGACGATGTCGATGCAGCAGGCTTGGTGAAGTTCGACTTCTTAGGTCTTGCAACGCTCACTATATTAGAGCGCGCCAAGAACCTCATTAAATCCAGACATTCAGGGCAAGAAAATTTTGCATTTGAAGACATACCCTTGGACGACAAAGATACCTACCAACTCTTTACTGATGGCAAGACCGAGGCAGTATTCCAGTTTGAGAGTCGCGGGATGCAGGGGATGCTCAGAGACGCTAAGCCGACACGGCTTGAGGATTTGATTGCACTCAACGCCTTGTATCGCCCCGGTCCAATGGATCTGATTCCGAGTTTTGTAGCCAGAAAGCACGGGCGCGAAGAGGTTGTATACCCACACCCATTGGTAGAGAGTGTTCTCTCTGAGACCTACGGCATCATGGTTTACCAAGAGCAGGTTATGCAAACGGCTCAGGTGTTGGGTGGATACACCCTAGGCGGTGCGGATTTGTTGCGTCGCGCTATGGGTAAGAAAAAAGCTGAAGAGATGGCCCAGCACCGCCAAATCTTCAGAGACGGCGCAGTTAAAAATAGTATTACACCTGAGAGTGCGGATGAAATTTTTGATTTGATGGAGCGTTTTGCTGGATACGGATTTAATAAATCTCACGCCGCTGCTTATTCTCTCCTTGCCTATCACACAGCTTGGGTAAAAGTACACTTTACCGCGGAGTTTTTCTGTGCCAACATGACTGTTGAGATGGACAACACAGATAAATTACGCGTTCTTTTTGAGGACGCTAAACGTTTTGGCGTTGATTTTGAATCCCCCAATGTCAACCGCGGACAATTCTTCTTTTGGCCAGTCTCCAACTCAATGGTTTGTTACGGACTTGGGGCGGTCAAGGGAACGGGGCAACAAGCTGTTGAGGCTATTGTTCGAGAGCGTGAAGAAAATGGTCCCTTTACAAGTCTTTTTGATTTCTGCAAGCGAATTGATCGGTCTAAAGTCAACAAGCGCTCAGTAGATGCGTTGATTAAAGCAGGTGCCTTTGACTGTGTAAGTAGGGACAGAGCAACTTTAGCCGCAACTCTAGATAAGGCCTTTGAATACGCTCTTGCCATTGAGTCAAATGCCAATCAAGGAGGGCTCTTTGATGCACACGACGACGGGATTGGCTCAATGCAAAAAGAGCCCGATCACGTTGTTCAAAAACCATGGGGTGTTCGTGAGCAGCTTTCTAATGAAAAAGCTGCTTTAGGTTTTTATTTGTCAGGCCATCTCTTTGATGAAGTGCAAGCTGAGGTTCGTCGCTTTGCCAAGCGTTCCTTGAAAGATATCAATGAATCAAAGGAGCCCCAATTGTTAGCTGGAATGGTAAGTGAGTTTAGAGTTATAACGGGGCAAAGGGGTAAGCTCGCGCTTTTTAAATTAGATGATAAAACGGCATGTCTAGACGCCTCCGTTGATGAGCGGCTGATGAATACGTACAAAAATATTCTCAAAGAGGATGAGCTGATTGTTGTGATGGCGCGGGTGCAAGTTGATCGTTTTTCAGGTTCAGGGGCTTTAAGAGTCAACATACAACAAATTTGGGATTTGGCTGGTGCGCGGTGTAGATTTGGCAAATACCTCAAACTTCTCGTGAACGGATCTAATCCCGACGTAAATCGTTTGCTCAAGGAGTTCCCGCCGCGTCGGGAGTTAACTGAGCACGGAGAAATCGTTCGAGGTTTGGGTGTTCGTATGCAGCTTTTGAGGGGCGATATACAGGCTGAAATTGAACTGGGCAACACGGCTCGTTTTTATCCTACCGATGCCGCAATTGCTGGCTGGACTCACCAAGCTTATTTGGGGCAAGCCCAAGTAATTTATGATTGAATCAGATGTTTTACACCATACCTACACTGTTAACCTGGACGAGAATTGTTGCCATACCCCTTTTGGCAGTCATTTTTTATTTGCCCTTTGAACAAGAAACTCGCAATTTAGCAGCGACTTTAATGTTCGTGGTCTTTGCGCTAACCGATTGGCTTGACGGGTACTTGGCGCGTAAGCTAAATCAGACCTCTGCTTTTGGTGCTTTTCTAGACCCAGTTGCAGACAAGTTCTTGGTCTGCGCAAGCTTACTGGTGTTAGTGCATTTGGGTAGAGCAGATGTGTTTGTGGCATTAATCATCATTGGCCGAGAAATCGCAATATCAGCACTTAGGGAGTGGATGGCGCAGATTGGGGCCTTAAAGAGTGTTGCGGTAAATATGATTGGTAAAGTCAAAACCTCAGCGCAAATGATTGCAATTCCCTTTCTTTTATACGACGGTAAATTATGGGGCGGGTGGGATACTGGACTGATTGGGCAAGTGCTGATATGGATCGCTGCCGTGCTAACAGTTTGGTCAATGATTTATTATTTACAAAAGGCTTTGCCACATATCCGAGCCTCCGTTGAATGAGTCGATTCTCATTGTCAATATCTTGGGTGCGGGTGATGCCCCCTTTATTTGTATTCCTTTGGAGTACTGGTTTCATTGTTGCCCGTTACGGAATGCCCTTATCGCCTCCATTCAAGTTCCTTGAGTTGAGGTTTTTGTTTTCCATAGCTTGTTTTTTGCTCTGGATATTTATTGCCAAAATCAAATGGCCTGTGGGGCGACAACAGTGGTTTCACCTATCAGTTACCGGATTGTTCATTCAGGCCGGTTACTTGGGGGGAGTGTGGGTAGGTGTTAAATCTGGTATTGGCTCTGGTTTAACTGCTTTAATTGTGGGACTGCAGCCTGTTTTGACTGCAATTTGGTTATCTTCCAGGAGGCACCAAATATCGCGGCGCCAGTGGTATGGTTTGTGGCTTGGTTTGGGCGGAGTGATCCTTGTGCTTTTAAATAAACTCATGGCGGGAATTGAGATCACGACTTGGGGACTGGCAGCAGAGATAATTGCGCTCTTGAGTATTACGACGGGTACACTTTATCAAAAGACTTTTGTAAAGGCTTGTGACGTTAGAACGGCCAATACAGTTCAACTTTTGGCCTCAGCAGTTATCACTCTACCTCTTGCCTTAATGGAGACTGAGGCTATAAAGTGGGGAGAACAATTTTTCTATTCCTTGGCTTGGTCTGTAGTTGGGTTAACGATTGGTGCGAGCTCACTGTTTTATATTCTGATTCATAGAGGAGCCTCCTCCGCTGTTACGAGTTTGATGTATCTGGTTCCTCCTACGACAGCCGCTATTGCTTGGTTGCTTTTTGAAGAACCCATTACACTAATCACCTTAGCGGGGGTAGCTTTGACTGCGCTTGGCGTGAGTTTGGTGGTGAGAACTCCCCAGTCTAATTAATTCAATGACTTGAGATATAAGGAAAAGAAGGTTAAGAATATGACTAAGAAAAGAATTGCAGTCATCGCCGGTGACGGGATTGGTAAAGAGGTTATGCCTGAGGGCATCAGAGTACTCGAGGTTGCTGCTTCAAAATTCGGTATTGACCTGCATTTTGATCACTTCGACTTTTCTAGTTGGGAGTACTACGAGAAGCACGGCAAAATGATGCCCGACAATTGGCGAGATCTTGTGGGCTCACATGATGCAATTTATTTTGGTGCGGTAGGCTGGCCCGAAAAGATTCCTGATCATTTATCTTTGTGGGGCTCATTGCTGCTATTCAGACGGGAGTTTGATCAGTACGTCAACTTAAGACCTGCTCGCTTAATGCCAGGCATTATTGCGCCTGTGGTGCGCCGTGACGGTACCCCAAGAGCGCCCGGTGAAATAGACATGTACATAGTTCGCGAGAACACTGAGGGCGAATACTCGAGCATTGGGGGACGCATGTACCCTGGTACTGACAGAGAAATTGTCATGCAAGAGACGGTTATGTCCAGAGTTGGTGTAGACAGAGTTTTAAAGTTTGCCTTCGAACTGGCGCAATCAAGACCTAAAAAACATCTGACCAGTGCAACAAAATCTAACGGCATTGCGATTACTATGCCTTACTGGGATGAGCGGGTAGCAGAAATGGCCAAGTCATATCCTGGTGTGAACGTAGATAAATTCCATATTGACATATTGACCGCTCATTTTGTACAGCGCCCTGATTTCTTTGATGTGGTAGTTGCCAGTAATTTATTTGGCGATATTTTGAGTGACTTAGGCCCAGCTTGTACTGGCACGATTGGGATTGCCCCCAGTGCGAATTTAAATCCAACGCGTCAATTCCCCTCACTGTTCGAGCCCGTTCACGGATCAGCTCCAGACATCGCGGGAAAGGGTATTGCGAACCCAATCGGGCAAATTTGGTGTGGTGCGATGATGCTTGAGTTTTTGGGCTACCGCCAAGCGCATGATGCTGTCTTAAAAGCTATAGAGAAAGCACTTGATCCTGCCCATGGGTTGCCCCGTACACCAGATATTGGCGGTAAAGCTACCACAACTGATTTGGGTAAATCAATTGCAGAAATACTAAATAAAGCCTAAATTTCATTCATTTTTTCATATTCTTTTTACTTATAAATCGAATTTTGCTTGGCTATGAATGAAATAAATCGATAAATAAGATTAGAATTTGTAGTTCGCAAGTTTTGTTTAGATTAATAATTTTTGTTATTTGAAAACCTAAGTAACTGCGACAATGACTTTTAGCCCTTGGCTTTGTTTGAAGTATGACTTTGAATGAGCTGGGGGTTTGTTTACTGTACATCCTAGATCAGGCCTTTAATTAGGGGAAAATTTCGTGAACAAAACTGAGCTGATTGAACATATTTCTAAACATGCGGATATCTCCAAAGCTGCTGCTACGCGTGCTTTAGATGCAACTCTTGGAGCTGTAAAGACGACCTTAAAGAAGGGCGGAACAGTTACTTTAGTTGGATTTGGTACATTTGCTGTTACAAAAAGAGCTGCTCGTACGGGGCGTAACCCACGCCCACCCCATAATGCGATTAAAATAAAGGCTGCAAAGGTTCCCAAGTTTCGTCCGGGCAAGGCTTTAAAAGAAGCCCTTAATTAATTTATAGATTCGGTGGGGTGCTTAGCTCAGTTGGTAGAGCGGCGCCCTTACAAGGCGTAGGTCGGCGGTTCGAGACCGTCAGCACCCACCATTTCTTTCAGGCGAACGCGGGTTCGCCTTTTTTCTTTTATTAATAGAGTTTTAGCGCATGTTTGATTTCGTAAGACAGCACAACAAGATCATGCAGTTTCTGCTGGTCTTACTTATATTTCCTTCCTTTGTGCTTTTTGGCATCGATGGCTACAACAGGTTTCGCGAAAAGGGTGCGGCCGTAGCAGTCGTGGATGGTCAAGATATTTCCCAATCCGAGTGGGACAATGCTCTGCGCAATGAGACTCAGAAAATACGTGAGTCCATGCCCAATATAGATGCAAAGTGGCTTGACTCTCCAGAAGTGAAGTATGAAATACTCGAGCGAATGGTGAGAGACCGGTTGCTCTCAACGGCATCCGCCAAGCTCTATCTGGGCGTGAGCGATCAGCGACTTGCTCAGGAGTTGCAAAAAAATCCAACGATCGCTTCATTAAGAAAACCCGATGGGTCTTTGGATATTGAGCGTTACAAACAGTTGCTAGCCAGCCAAGGTATGTCGCCGGAGTCATTTGAAGGAAGAATGCGCGCAGATTTAGCAGTACAACAGGTGATTGCAGGAGTGGCTAGGGGAAGTTTCTTACCCGCATCATTGAAGGAAGTTTCCACAAGTGCCTTCAACGAACAGCGTGAAATTCAGGTCCAAATATTTAAGGGTGAAGACTTTATTAGGGAAGTCAAATCCACGGAGGAGCAACTCAATGCTTTTTATAAACTGCATGCAGAGGAGTTTAAATCCGTTGAGTCAGCGGATGTTGAGTATTTAGTTCTTGATATGCCCTCCATTGAGAAGTCAGTCTCCGTGAGTGAGTCTGATTTGAAAACATATTTCGAACAAAACAACGCAAAGTTGGCTGGGCAAGAAGAGCGCCGGGCAAGTCATATTTTAATTACCGCACCAAAAGATGCTCCTGCAAGCGAGAGAGATAAAGCTCGGGCTAAGGCGACTGAGTTGCTAGCAACGATTAAGAAAGATCCCAGCAGTTTTGCTGAGCTTGCAAAGAAGAATTCCCAAGACCCAGTTTCTGCAGCTAAGGGAGGCGATTTAGATTTCTTTACCCGTGGTTCTATGGTTAAACCATTTGAGGACGCAGCCTACTCCTTGCAAAAAGGACAAGTTAGTGATCTTGTTGAAAGTGACTTTGGATTCCACATCATCAAATTAACAGATATCAAGGCATTGCATACGCCCAGTTTCCAAGAGATGCGACCAGCTCTCGAGGCGCAGGTTAGGAGGCAGGGCTCACAAAAGAAATTTGCTGAAGCTGCCGAACTCTTTACCAATTTGGTTTATGAGCAGTCTGATAGCTTAAAGCCCGCTGCCGATAAGTTGAAACTAGAGATTCACACATTAACGGGTATCTCCCCATCATCTAATCCAACCCAATTGGGAGTGCTTAAAAATTCTAAGATTTTGGGGGCCCTATTTGCCAAGGATTCGGTTGATAAAAAGCGCAACACCGAAGCCGTTGAGCTAGCGCCAAATTTGTTGGCTTCTGCACGAATTATCAAATACACGCCTGCCAGAATCTTGTCCTATGAAGAAGTGAAGGACAAAGTTAAAGTTGCTTATGAGCGTGAGAATGCGTTGGCCTTGGCTAAGAAAACGGCTGTTGAAAAACAAGCTTTATGGAAAGATCACTCCGAAACGGCTCATTTAGGGTCATCTTTGATCGTATCGCGACAAGCTAACGAAAAACTGAATCCGGCCGTTGTAGCCGCCGCTCTTAGGGTGCCTACTTCGGTTTTGCCTGCATGGACGGGTACAGACTTGGGTGATCAGGGGTACGCAGTTGTAAGGGTCTCAAAGGTTTTACCCCATAACCCCGCATCTGTAACTAAAGGTGTCGAGGACAAAGGTGACGCTTTAGCTCAGGCCGCTTCCGCTGGTGAGAATTTGGCGTATTACAACTTCCTTAAGTCCACATACAAGGTTAAGATAAATGCCCCATCTCCCCAAAGTGGCGCAGTTGTTGGATTAAAGTAGTTCTTTTGTTCAGTACTCGTTGACAATGTATAATTAGCTTTACGGTGGCTGTAGCTCAGCTGGTAGAGTCCAGGATTGTGATTCCTGTTGTCGTGGGTTCGAGCCCCATCAGCCACCCCA
>CAIKVH010000040.1 GCA_903830725.1 uncultured Burkholderiales bacterium
AGCTCAGCGGTAGAGCAGCAGACTGTTAACTCTGCAGAACACCGTCACCCTCTAACTTTGATATATATTTCGCCTTTGTAATTAACTGGTTACAAGGGCTTTTTAATGTGCTTTATCAATTACACGCGGATTGCACGAATACATAATTAGCTGCTCAAAAAAAATAGTTTGTATAATAATGATACAAATTTATAAGACACTTGGAACTCCAATACCTAGCTTGTATAAATTTAAAATAATATTTCTGACACCTTGTAATTAGCAAAAAAAATATCAATCAGTTAGATGTAATGATGAATTAATTTTGAAAATAAATCAGTGCTAGAGCTTTTTAAAAAGCTCAAAGCATTTCAAAAAATAAATTCCTCAATCACAATGCAAAAAACATTTAATCTAACTCCAATTACATATTCGAATATTGAACTTTCAAGGCGAATAACAATCCAAGAAGTCGACTTTGATGAACGCTTTCTGAGTGAACTCATATCGAATTATTTCAAATCTAATTCGCTCATTGGATGCCCTACTCTATCAACTGCATTTGATATATACATCAGAGAAAATCCATCGTCAAAAAGAAGAAAATTTATTATTAATGCGACCACTTACTACAATACTTTTGTTGACCTATTTGGCGATCTTCCATTACATGAGCTCAGACACTGGCATATAACCAAATATCGAGATCACCTTTTAGCAAGAGGTCTACATCCCAACAGTATCAGAAAACACAATAACATTTTGAACGCTATGATCAATATGTCCTTCAAGCACTTGGACATCGATCGTTTAAGTCCATTTCGTCGACTACAAATCGCTGGTGAAGGCGAAAGGTCAAAACCAATACCCATAATTACTGAAAGAAAAATAGTAAAAATAAAGCAATTTCTTTTGAGTGAACCCACTCCATCTAAATTGATTGGACTGATTCAACTCAATACAGGCTGTAGAGTTTCAGAGCCTTCCATAGCAAAGATTGAAGATGTAGTTCTGGACCATGAAATTCCACACATATGGATCCGAAAGAACATATATACAGATCGTAAAACTCGAGCTAGCATAAGGTCTATACCGCTCTGTGGTGTTTCCCTGGATGCAGCCAAAGAGTTGTATGAGAGAGCTAAATTTCTCAAGAGTGATTGGCTGGTCCCTCAATATGCAAAAGAAATCGGTGGCGCATCCTGTTCAGCAACCATGAACAAAGCAATGCGACCATATGACTTTAGAACACATATGTTTAGGCATGCTTTCATTGACCGAATCAAAGCCAGAAATGACATCCCTATCCATATAGCTGAATGCATCACTGGACATGGACGAAATCAAACAGAGTTTTCTGCATACGGCAGCATAGGCTATACGCTTGAGCAAAAAAAAGCGATCATTGAAAAAATATTGATATAACTGATTTCAGATTCATAAAGGCCTTCCAGTATAAATAAAAACTGGAAGGCTCATTGAAATAGATGCCTTACTCAGAAGTTGAATCTATACACCTCAATTATTGATAAATCTAATTATTTGTAATTTTTAATTAATTATTATGATTGCATTTAGTTGATACGCATCAAATCCTCAGCAACAACAACTTCGCCTGAGAAAAACTTTTTGGTTAAATCTTTCCAACGCTCATACTTATCATTCGGATAGATAGTAGGCACTCAAGTCGTGGGCTCAATTATCCGCCCAGCCTCATATTGCGGCGTTTACGGTTTCAAACCAAGTTTCGGCTCCCTCAACCGGGGAGGCAGCAACGACCAACTCAGTCAAAGCTGTCTTGGTGTATTCGGTGCATCGATTGACGACGTTCGGGCAGTGGCTGCAGAGATAGCACTAAGAGTCGGGGGAGATCCCGGGCATCCAGCGCTACATCTAACCACAGAATCGAATGTGCGGCCAACAACTTTGGCGGTACTGAATTTTGTAATACCTACAGATGTCGGGCTTGCAGAGCGGGAGGCATTTGCTGTGCTTTGTAAACGACTGCAAGATTGCGGACTTAGACTGATTTATAGCGATAGTGCTCCCGATCTGAAGCAATTAGACCAGTCACTGCTTAATGCCTTTACCGAGACTCGTCGCATCGTTACATGGGAGTCAATATGGCCACTACGGGAGTACGCTCAATCACCCAACCCCCGACTTAGCGCAGACACACTGGCTCGCGTTGAGGGAGGTCGATGCATGACGCCTACCGATTATCTTGCTGCGCTAAAACAGCGAAATTCAGTGCGGGCAATATCAAATGAAGTACTAGGTGCATATGACGCGGTGATTTCGCTGGCTGCAACTGGTGTCGCACCGATTGGAATTACTTCAACAGGTAATCCAAGGCTAAACGTGGCAGCATCTTACCTGGGTAACCCCGTGGTGTCGTTGCCAGTGATGCGCGTTGAAGGTCTACCTCTTGGGCTTCAGGTTATGGGGCATCCGGGTAGTGACTCAGCGTTATTCAATATTGCTTCTTACATCGAATCCCTTTTGAAGACATGAACAAGTGCTACATTAGAAAACTGATTCCACCTTGGTTATAGAATGGGGTATCTAGTTCAAAAATTATCCTTTAAAAGGACCAGTTAAACGAGCTTCATTTGTTTCAAAACCAACTTACCTAAGATGCCATATGGATTCGCAATCGTCTCTGGCATCTCAAAATGGTTATAGTTTTGACCAACTATATAGTCAACGGGTTTACCCATATCCTTAACTGCTTTAGCAAAGTCTCTGCTTTGTCTTTGAAAATCAGGAGTTTCTAGACTGCCATGAGCAACGATGATTGGAGTATTTAAAAACTCAAGATGTCTTTGGGTACTTAAGGCATCTTCCATGCTATCCGTAAATTTTACGTAGGAGCTTCTGGCTGATAGTCGGGCAGGTTTCAGATCATACATACCACTACATAAAAGACCACCTTTAATAATATTCATGGGTAGGTCATAATCTTTTTTCCAATTTGTGACTAGGGTTACACCAGCCAAATGACCTCCAGATGAGTGTCCAGAAATATAGATCTTATTGGGGTCACCATTAAAGCTTGAAGCATTTTTATAAACCCAAGCAACAGCACGCCTTACTTGCTCTATCATCGGCATTAAATCACCACCAGATTCAAAAGCATTAATGAAATCAGGCACTACGAAATGAGAGCCAGCATTCACAAAAGTCTCAGCTTTAAATCCAAAATTTTTGGCCAATCCAGAGCGCCATGCACCACCATGAATAAAAATGTTAATAGGTGCCTTAGGCCGGTTACACAGATAAACATCTAACCCTTCGATGGGTGTTGGCCCATAGGTAAATCGTTTAGGATCGCCTAGACGACTCCGAGTAATATCGCTATTGGACGCGTACCTATTTTGGATTTGTTTGATGTTCGGCGCATAAACACTTTGATCATAGGAAGCGTCAAGTTCTGCCTGATCCATATCTAGCCAGACCAAGGGTCCTTTTTCTTTAGGTGGGGTTGAAGTTGTGGCTTGAGCAAAAGCTGAAGTAACGAGACCAGCCCCCACTGAAAAAAGTAGTGATCGTTTTGTATTCATAATGTCCCTTTATTTTCTTGATTATGGGGGCATTTGTTAAAAAAGGCAAAAGATTTGCTTAGACATCCTAGAACCTTGTTGATTACGTTCTGAGCCACCAAGAAACACCAAAACCACCTTGGGATAAATCATGTTCAGCAAAAAAATTTGATTCTCGACTATATTTAAGGGTTTAATTACACTTAACCACAAATCAGAATCAGCTTTTATAAATGTGGAAAATTGATCTGGAGAACTTGGCGCATAAACTTCTAGATTTTGAGAAAAGGCACGTTTTTTAAATTCAGGATCAACTATGATCTTATTAATTTCTTGATTGATAAAATTTATTACTGAAATTGATGTTCCTAAAGGAGCAAAAAGACCTGACCAACCATCCACACGAACGTCAGCAAGACTGGGGTTTCCTAGGTTGGCATGATGCAGAATTTCATCACGATACTTTACCAGGTGATACTTTAAGAGCTGAATCGACAATATTGGATAAAAGAATTTCCAAATCTCGTTTAAATGAAGGAATACTTACTGTCAGCACATCTATTTTTAATCAAAAAAATATTAGAGTTATTTCTTATGTTAGAAATTTACTTGTGTATAAAAAGAATGCAGAGACACCTTATACGCCTGCAGGATACTAATTTCTTAAACATATTCACTTTCAATCTATCAAAGCAATAAAAGTCAACTGCTTTTCTAATTCAGTTTTGATCATCTGAGCTTTCATCAAGTTCCCTCCAGTATGGATCTGAAGTCTGTAGTTCTCCCCTGCTGTGGTAATCTTGATTTTGATATCTCCGAGTTCGGTCTTGTAGATGTAATTGATCTTGAACCTGGGCAACAACTCCCTTGGGTCTTCATCATAGGCAATGGTGAATTTTCCAATTTGGATTAATCGGTCATGCAGTTTCCAAGCGTCTTTGATTTTTTGCTCATATTCTTTCACTATGACTTTGACCACTTTCAATGTGAGTTCAGGACCAGCTTGAGCAATGGATTCAAGCTCATGGCTTAGATCTTCACCCCTTATGAGCCTTGAACGCAATCGTTTATAAAAACCCAGCGCAACGTTTGCAGCTTTGATCTCAGCGATGGCGTTGCCGGCATAACGATCGAAATATTGACGCAGTATGTCGCTCATGGTTAATTTCTCTATTTTGATTTATTGAGTTTTTTTGATTTTTTCCTTATCTCAGATATTTCGGTCGTGAGATCAGGTCCATGGGTTTGTTTTCTTTGATTGGGTTTTGCCGATTAAATCGGCTGATTGGCTGCTTTGAGCTTGTCGTCGAGCTCTTGGGTGAGCTGTGGGCTTTGAACGATCAAGGGCATGGTCGTCCCTACTCCCATGGCAATCATGTTCATCAGGTTGTTATTCACCATCTGCGCTTGCATCAGCGATTTGATCTGTTCTGCTTCCTTGGC
>CAIKVH010000041.1 GCA_903830725.1 uncultured Burkholderiales bacterium
CAAACGATTGGGTTCAATTGTTAGAACTTTTGAATAAATTTTCAATCCTGAGATAGCTTGGAGACAGTTGCGCTTGTTAAAAATAAAATTTTAATTAGTTGAAAAAGTATCTAGCTGAAAAAAATCCAAAATACTATAATTGTCCTAATTCTTGAACTTGAATGTAGAGAACTCTTTTTAATTTTTTTACGGTGCACATATGTTTTGTCCTAAATGCGGTGTTAAAAACGAAGAACAAGCTAGTGTTTGCAGCGCTTGCAGTGAGATTCTGAAAGTATCAAATGTGAAGGAAGCTTTCGACGCAGACAAAGCCAAAGAACAAGTCAAAAAAACTGCCGACGACGCGTGGTCAGCACTTAAATCATTGGGGCTAGATCCTGTTGGCAGATTACTTTTGACTTATCAGGAGTTAGGTGCCGTTCGCGCTTCTGGTGTCGGAATTGCATTTGGTATATTTTTTGCGCTTTCCTTCGTGTTTCTTTCTTACACGATCCCTGCAATTGGAATGAGCCGTTATATGGACGGAATAGGTGGTTTTGTTAAGCTCCTAATTGTTGGCTTTACTCCATTTTTAAGCCTCACAGCTGCTTGTCTAATAGGAGCTAAAGTAGGTAACGGCAAAGGCGATATCGCTTCCAAATCGTTCATTTCAGGAGTTTCCCTCCTACCACTGCTAATCACATCATTGATCTCAACAGTAATTGGTGTTGGTAATTTTGAAGTAAGCTTGATACTGTTTACCGTATCAATTTGTATAACAGTAATGATCTTGTTTAACGGACTAACTAGGATTGAGGAGTTAAGTGATAAATCTGCATCCTATATAGTTCCACTTATGTTACTAGGTAGTGCTTGGATTGCAAAGATAATTTTGACTTCAATTTTTTATTAAACTTAAATAATATATTAATTTTACGATTTCTTCTTTAACAAAAATCTTACTCCAAGAAAAAATACACACAACCAAAAAATACTAGATAATATATTACTAGATTTTTGGTTCGAATCCGTGTCACTCAATGATTCAAACGCAAATGAATTATTGCAATTTGATTGTGAGTATTTTGATGAAGATTGTCTTTGAACACAGGACATTTTGGAATTGTAATTCTCAAGACAAGTTGAGCGACAACTATTAAATACGTAAGCGTCCGATAAAGTCATATTGTTTAGATCCGGCCTGACTAGTATTCTCTACTCCATTAAGGAGTAATGGAGTAATGAGTACTGATGAACTAAGAGTTTCACCTCGAAGGCGTAGAAATAATCGGAGTCCTGAGTTTAAGGCCCAAATTATTACTGAATGTATGCAAATCGGAGTTTCGACTGCGGCCATCTCCCGGCAGTACGGGTTAAATCCCAACCTTGTCCACCGCTGGGTTCGAGAGTTTGAGCAAATGCAGGCCATGACCTCTGGCGCATTATCTAATGGGCACACTGCGCAAGTTAGGACGGCGGTAAAACCAAACTTCATCGAATTACCACTTTGTGCACCCGTTGTACAAACTGATTCATGTGATGGTATTGAGTTTGACCTGCAAAAGGGCGACCTCAAGCTCAAAGTAAAGTGGCCAACGTCAAGTGCTCTCGAGTGCGTGCATATGATCAAATCGCTCTTCAAATGCTGAGAATTGATCAGATTTGGCTATCCACGCAAGCTCTGGATATGCGAGCGGGGATGGATACTTTACTTTCCCGTGTCGTCTTGGTCTTTGGTGCGGCGCAGCCGCACCATGCGTATTTATTTGCCAATGCTCGCGGGAGTCGTTTGAAGATTTTTATTCAAGATGGCTACGGGATGTGGATGTGCACGAGGCGTTTGGCCGAAGGGTCGTTCAGCTGGCCGCGCGACATTAAAGAATTGAAGCATTCACTCAGCCGTGAGCAGTTGCAAGCCTTGGTGGTGGGTTTGCCGTGGCAGAGGATTGGTGCCAATAGCGCGATCTTGCACGTTTGAGACGTGAATATATTGAGGGATATTGAGTCTGAATTATCTAGTGATTTGTGAGTGAAATCAAGAGAGAAAGTCCCGATTCTCGAGTGTCGTTGGGTGTGAGAAACTCTTTTACATGTTGAACACCAACGCCTCAAACAACCCTTCAGTTGCACAGCAATTGCAGGGCTTGAGTTTCGATGAAATCGTCTCCATTGTTGAGAAGCATAAACAAGTTATTGCGAGCCATTCAGACGAGATTAAAAATAAAGATCTCAAGATCTCTCAACTGACGTTTGAGGTCGCGACTTTAAAGCGCTTGAAGTATGGCAAGAAGAGTGAGCAGTTGGCAGCCGATCAATTCAAGCTCTTTGACGATGCTATTCTTGCCGACATCTCTGAGATTGAGCAAGAGCTCAAAGTCGTGAATGGCGGGCAGGCCTCAGTTGGCGAACTGCCCAAACCCCGCAAGGCGGCCTTCCCAGCAGAGTTCCCCCGCACAGAGATCCACCATGAACTAGACGCCACTTGCGATTGTGGTTGTGAGATGAAGCGCATTGGTGAAGATGTCACAGAAAAACTGGACTACACGCCTGGTATCTTTACGGTTGAGAAGCACATTCGTGGCAAATGGGCTTGCGCCCATTGCAAGACCTTGGCCCAAGCGCCTGTTCCTGCTCAGATCATTGACAAGGGTGTTGCAACCCCTGGGTTATTGGCCCATGTCTTGATCGCAAAATATGCAGATCATTTGCCCTTGTACCGTCAACAACAGATCTTTGAGCGCGCAGGATTGGCAATCCCAAGATCGACAATGGCTGATTGGGTGGGTCAATGTGGTGCTGCACTGCAGCCCTTGGTCGACGCCTTAAAGGGTGAAGTGTTAAAACACAATGTCCTTCATGCCGATGAGACCCCGGTGGCCACCCTGAGCCCTGGAGACGGCAAAACCCATCGTTCGTATATCTGGGCCTATGCGCCAGGACAGTTTGAAGACTTAAAGGC
>CAIKVH010000042.1 GCA_903830725.1 uncultured Burkholderiales bacterium
CTGATGAAGTGCAAGGACTGGTTTATTCGGCTGTGGTGATAGTAACGGTGGTCGTCCCAACGCTGCGTTTTTAAAGTTTGAAAGAAGCCTTCCATTTTTTTCCTTTTTAACGATGATTTAAGAAATCATCAATAACTATGGGTTAATGAATCTTGAGTTAACTCCAGTAATGTCTTCTTATTTGATTACTATTTGATGACAATAGCTGAGCTTGCCTGACCTTTCCAAAAAGCACCCTGGAGAGCGTGCGGCCCCTATTCCATCTGTCTGATGCACAAGTATGTAACTGCAAAGTACTGATAGTTTTCAATTCTTAATGCCTATTCATTTCGCTGACACAATACTGTCATATATTTCCAGTACTATTGAATTATGGAAGAAAAATACATCATTAAAGCTCTTGCAGCGCTTGCCCAGCCCAGCCGGCTTCAGATTTTTCGCGCTCTAGTGGTCAAGGGAGCAGAGGGTTTAACCCCTGCGCAAATAGCGCAGGATTTGATGATGCCGGCAAATACGCTTTCATTTCATTTGAAAGAATTGGTGCATGCTGACCTCATCTCCCAAGAGCGCAGCGGTCGAAACTTGATTTACCGAGCCCAGTATGACCGAATGAGTGCTGTATTGACTTTCCTGACCCAGAACTGCTGTGAGGGGGGGGCATGCCTCTCCGAATCAGTAGCCCAATACAACTGTTAATTGGAAATCCAAAATGAGCTCCGATATCAAGCCTTTAAACGTACTTTTTCTCTGCACACATAATTCTGCAAGAAGCATAATGGCCGAGGCATTGCTAAACCACTTAGGCAAAGGCCGCTTTAAAGCGTTTTCAGCAGGTAGCAGTCCTGGTGATAATCAAAAACCCAATCCCTTGGCACTGGAGACACTCAAAAAGGCTGGTATTTCCACAGAGGGTATCTACAGCAAAAGTTGGGATGAATTTGGTAGGCCTGACTCACCGCACATGGATTTGGTCATAACGGTTTGCGATAACGCTGCTGGGGAAGTTTGTCCTTACTGGCCTGGTCAACCGGCAACTGCGCATTGGGGATATGCCGACCCTAGCGAAGTTCACGAAGGGGAGGGCAAGCAGCGTGAGGCATTTATACATACCTTACACCAAATTGGTAAACGCCTTGAGATATTGGTTAATTTGCCACAAGAGAGTTTAAACAAGCTTGCGATTGAGCAAACAGCGCGGGATTTATCGAAGCACTGAAATTACTATTATGAATAAATTACTAAATGTAGCCCCGTTGAATGTATTTGAGCGGTATCTGACTGTTTGGGTATTTCTTTGCATCATTGCTGGAATCTTACTAGGTCAATTTGCCCCAAACTTATTCCAAATAATTGGCAATATGGAATTTGCTCAGGTTAATCTACCCGTTGGTTTGTTAATTTGGGTAATGATCATTCCAATGCTGATTAAAGTTGATTTTAGTGCTTTGCATGAAGTGCGCAAGCACATTAAAGGTATTGGGGTAACCTTATTTGTCAACTGGCTCGTTAAACCCTTTTCTATGGCATTTCTTGGATGGCTTTTTATACGTCATTGGTTTGCGCCGCTTCTTCCCCCAGATCAACTCGACAGCTATATTGCGGGTTTAATTCTTCTCGCCGCAGCACCTTGCACAGCAATGGTCTTTGTGTGGAGCCGCCTAACAGGGGGGGACCCTCTCTTCACATTATCTCAAGTGGCACTTAACGACAGTATTATGGTCGTAGCCTTTGCCCCTTTGGTTGCTTTCTTGCTCGGGCTATCTGCGATTACGGTGCCCTGGGATACGCTCCTAACATCTGTGGTGCTGTACATCATCATTCCAGTAATAATCGCTCAATTGCTTAGAAAGTCATTGCTATCTCAAGGTACGCAGGCCTTTGACCTAGCGTTGGCAAAGATTGGGCCGTGGTCTATTACAGCATTACTCGCTACCCTTGTATTGTTATTTGCGTTTCAAGGCGAGGCTATTTTGAAGCAACCCCTAGTGATTGGTTTGTTGGCAATTCCGATATTAGTTCAAGTACTTTTTAATTCAGCACTGGCCTATTATCTTAACCGCGCTGTGGGTGAAAAACACAACATAGCGTGCCCCTCTGCACTTATTGGTGCGTCAAACTTTTTCGAGTTAGCTGTTGCAGCAGCCATTAGTTTATTTGGCTTCAACTCAGGAGCTGCACTTGCAACCGTTGTAGGGGTTCTCATTGAAGTGCCTGTAATGCTTTTGGTTGTTTATATTGTAAATAACTCTGAGGCTTGGTACAACCGCGAGGTGGGCACTTAAATCTTTAAGGCATTTGCTTTAAATACAAAAGAATGAATCAAGCGGATAGCGGATAACGGATAGCGGATAGCGGATAGCGGATAGCGGATAGCGTCCAGCCAGTACTGGCTTTTATTCGTTAGTGCCACCGAAAGAAACAATAAGACCACCAATGATGATTAAAGCTCCACCTCCTAATATCGTTAAATTAGGAATGGATCTAAAGCTGAGGTAGCTCAAAATTTGCCAAACGATAAAGAGTGTGGCGATGTACAACCCAACAACTCTTTCAAACGGTAGTGGAGCCAAATTCAGAAGAACGCCGTATCCAAAGAGCAAGGCGGCACCAGCACCAAGGATTGTTACTCGACTAAAACCACTGCGGTCATATAGTCCAATCCTTACAAAAGCATCACCAGTAGTTTCCATTGCCGTTGCCAAAATAAGCAGGCCAATGACGGTTAAGTATCGAATCATAGAAATTTGTTGAAGTTATTAGGTGAAAGAGAATTGTTTGCACTTCGCAGCGCTGGTTGTAACGTATCTTAACAAAAAATCTTTTGATATGGTTATTGAAGAAACACTCGCAAGAAACTTTAGAATTTTTAATGCAAGTTAAAAAAAGTATTTGTAATAACTCTAATTGAAAATACAATCCCCAATTAACGTAAATCCTCATTATTTTAAGAAAGTGCCCGGTTATGACCAATTCAAATGAACATATACCCCCAAAAGTTTGGATTTGGGAGAAGCCAAACGGCGGTGATTTTGCAAGCATCAACCGTCCTATTGCCGGCGCCAGAGCCGAGCAAGAGCTCCCAGTGGGACGCCATCCCCTTCAACTCTATTCCCTAGGGACTCCAAATGGTGTCAAAGTCACGATCATGCTCGAGGAATTATTGGCCTTAGGTCACGTTGGTGCTGAGTACGATGCCTGGTTAATCAACATTAGGGAGGGCAGTCAATTTGGCTCTGGGTTTGTTGATCTAAATCCTAATTCAAAGATCCCTGCATTACAAGACAGGAGCTTAAATCCGCCTCTTAGAGTCTTTGAGTCTGGTTCAATACTTTTGTATCTTGCCGAAAAATTTGATGCTTTCATACCTAAGAATATTATTGCCCGTACGGAGTGTATGAATTGGCTTTTCTGGCAAATGGGGAGCGGGCCTTACATTGGAGGAGGATTTGGACATTTCTATGCTTATGCACCTACAAAAATTGAATATGCCATAGATCGGTTCGCGATGGAGGCTAAGCGACAACTTGATGTGCTTGACATTCATCTAGCTAAAAACGAATACTTTGCCGGAGAAGATTACTCTATTGCTGATATGGCGATATTTCCGTGGTACGGTGGATTGATTAAAGGTTGGATGTACGGGGCAACTGAGTTTTTAAGTGTGCATGAATATAAGAACGTAATGCGGTGGACAGATGCACTACTAACAAGGCCAGCTGTTCAGCGTGGGCGCATGGTAAATAAAATTACTGGTGAAGTGTCGGAGCAACTTCGTGAACGCCATGAAGCATCTGATTTCATGAATAAAACACAAGATAAACTTTAAAATACAATTTTAAAAGAATGGGACTTCTTTGGGGTTGCAAAGTCTTCTAGGAATTATTGGATTATTTTTCATCCTTTCCATGCATCACCATGATGGTTTGCTGCATGATGGCGCAAAGTATCTGTTTATCCTCTTTGATTGCAAAGACTTCCGCTTTTGTAATAATTAAAGTTTTACCAGCGCGAACAACTTGCCCCTTCGCAATTAAGGCCTCTCCGTCTGCTGGAGCAACAAGATTTATTTTAAATTCAACTGTCAATACTGATGCCCCTTCAGCTACGACAGTCATGGCCGCATACCCGGCAGCTGAGTCTGCAATCATCCCGACCACGCCGCCGTGCACGAATCCGTGTTGCTGTTCGATGCCGCTCCAATGTGGAACTTTAATATCAACCCGACCTTGTGCAATATTTTCTATAGAGGCGTGGATAAGTTCCATCGCATTTTGTTTTGAAAAACTACTTCTTACAGCATCTATAAAATTTCGATTTAAAGGAGTTTTCATAAACCAATTAACCTAACAATTAACCTATAGTGTCTGAACCAATTTAATTAAATCGCTAAAACGTTTCAGCCTTTTCGAGTGATTCTTTTAATGTCCTATATGTAGGGCGTTAAGTAGTCTGGACACCATGTTATATGCAGAAATAGTAGCTACCAACTCTAGAATTTCTTGATCATTAAAGAACGGCCTAATTTTTTCAAATAAAGAATCGGGTACCTGAATGTCTATGGTCATAACATCCGTTAGGTTCAAGATCAATTGTTCCACGTCGCTAAACATATTACTTGAACCTAGATTCCTAACTTCCTGGACCTTTGC
The DNA here is from genome assembly GCA_903830725.1 of uncultured Burkholderiales bacterium. GTDB lineage: Bacteria > Pseudomonadota > Gammaproteobacteria > Burkholderiales > Burkholderiaceae_C > Limnohabitans. Next base: position 4,650 of record CAIKVH010000042.1, read on the forward strand.
CTCAGTCATGCCTGCTTTGAGTGCGTGCGGAATGTGCGCATCAAACTCATACTCTGCTTTATTTAGAACGGCTACTCGAAGAATGATCATCTCTCGAATAGCTGGCGATAAAGAGTTGCGATTGCGTATGGCTGTTAAAAGTGACTCCCATCCTTTAGCAATTTCTGGAGCGTTGAGTAATATTTGGTATAGAGGGGAAATTCGTCCTCTTTCAATAAGAATTTGGTTCTCTAATGCTGCTAGTTCTGGGCGTGTACCGGGTTCTACAGGTTGTATGCGTGTATTCATTTTTCTATTCCGCTGTGATTTTCTTTGCTTTTATCAATTGAGTCCACTTTGCGGTATCCTTTTTGAGGACTACTGCTAGCTCCTCAGGTGAAGATCCAATAGGTTCGCTTCCACTTTGCAATAGTTTTGATTTCAAGGGATCTTGCGACACCACTTTTTTGATAGCTTCACTCAGTCGATCAATTTGAGCTTTAGGAGTCCCTGATTTAACAAAAACTGCATACCAATTATTTGTATCAACCCCTTTGAGTCCCAACTCATGAAAGGTTTTAACGTCCGGTATTGCACTGTTACGTTGATCTGCAGCGAGCCCAATTGCTTTGAGCTTCCCGCTTTTAATGTAACCCATTAAACCAGGTATGTCTCCAAAGAATCCGTCTACGTGTCCCGCCATCACATCCGTGATTGCAGGTGCTGCACCCTTATAAGGAATATGCACAATTTTGATGTTTGCAGCGTCATTAAGTTGCTCCAAAGCTAAATGCGGAACACTTCCTGTTCCGGAGGATCCCATGCTCAGATCTGATTTTTTGGCAAGCGCTACAAATTCCACGGCATTATTTGCAGGACTGCTTGGAGCAACCACTAATACCTCTACGTTATTGGCAACAAGTGAGACAGGGGCTAAATCTTTTTGTGGGTTGTAGGCTAGTTTTTCATAAAGACCTGGGTTGATGGCAACTGCACCAGCGCTTGTAAACCATATGGTTTTCCCGTCTGCTGGGCTAGAAGACAAAGCTTCAAAAGCGATGGCTCCATTACCCCCTGGTTTATTGTCAACAATGATTTGGACGCCTAACTCCTTAGCAAGGGGCTCCAACAATGATCTTGCCGTTGAGTCAACAGGACCCCCCGGGGGGAAGGCAATCACCATTTTGATTACGTTACTAGATTCAGCGTGGGCAAGTATGCAAGAACATACAAGAATAAAAGAGAGTAAATTTTTTTTCATAATAATCTTATCAATCACAACGAGCAGACATACCACCGTCCACAATAATTTCGGTTCCAGTCACAAATCTTGCTTCGTCTGAAGCTAAATATAGGGCAGCATTTGCAGTATCGCGACCATCACCCATAAAGGGCAAGGGGATTCTTGCTTGTCTTTGCTTAAGGAGTAGTTCTACATCACCTCCAACACGTTGTTTTGCTAATCTAGTTTCAACCATAGGTGTGTGCAATTGGCCAGGAACTACAGTGTTCACACGTATATTTTGTTTTGCATATTGCACTGCTAGTACTCTGGAGAACTGGATTACACCTGCCTTTGTTGCAGCGTATGCAATTTGCGCAGAACCGGTCCACCGAATACCTGAAGTTGAGGCTAAATTAATAATTACGCCTGATTCCTTTTTAATCATCTCTGGTAAAGCGTATTTACATGTCATGAATACGCTTTTTAGATTGAAATCGATCTGCGCGTCCCAAACCTCTTCGGTCATCTCAACAGGGCCACCTTTAGCTGAGCCGCCTACTATATTCACCAAAATATCTAGCGTTCCGAATTCTTTGATACAGGATTTAATACTTTCCTCAATAGAGTGGGGCTTTGTAACGTCTAGGACCCCAGTTGTAATATTAGCCTTTGCTTCACCCGCTAAGTTAACTGTCTCCACGAGTCGAGCCAGATCAATATCAGTTGCAAATACTTTTGCGCCTTCTTGGGCAAATCTAACGGCGGTGGCGCGTCCGTTGCCCCAACCAGGCCCAACAGAGCCCGCTCCTGTTATGAATGCCACTTTGCCTTCCAATCGCCCTGTCATGTTTAGCCCTCTGTGTGTTGATTCAAATTTAATCAAACAAAACGATATATCTTTGCTGGATTGGATACCATTATGTGTTGAATTTTGTTGTCGCTGTCAGCAATCCTGGGTATCAAATCAAGCAAATGCCCATCATCTGGTATGTGGTGGTGATTGGGATGGGGCCAGTCAGTCCCCCAAACACATTTTTCTGTAAATTCATCAACCAAAAGTTTGGCAAGTTCTACGCCGTCGTTATAAGGATGTTTTCTTGATATTCGGTCTACGCCACTTACCTTTACATGAATTTTAGAGTCTTCGAGTAATTTTAGTAAAGCAACAAAATCAGTGTGATTAGGCCCCAAAGACGCATCCACTCTTCCAATATGATCAATCATCACAGGAACTGCTGATTTTTTAAGCAGCGGAGCCAGTAAATGCACTAAATCGCTTGAAAAATGTACCTGCAGATGCCATCCATAAGGCTCCATCCGCTTTGTTAGCTCTAAGATGTCCTCCATCGTGTCACCGGTTTTTAGGTGCGCCATAAAGTTAAACCGGATGCTGCGAAAACCCTGCTTGTCCATCGCAGAAATTTGATCTGATGGGGTACTAGCAGGCGCCAGAGCAACCCCTAGGTAACTACCTTTTCGGGCCTGCATTGCGTCTACCACAACAGAGTTGTCGAACCCGTGAAGTGCAGTTTGAACGATCACACATCGCTCTATCCCTAAGAAATCATGGAGCGCAAATAACCGCTCTTTTCCAGCGTCAACAGGGGTAAAAGATCTTGACTCTGCGTAGGGAAACCTGTTGGCTGGTCCAAAGATATGACAATGCGAATCACACGCATTTTTGGGCACTATAAATGATGGTTTAGTTGGTGAACTCAGGTAGGTTTGTATTAAATCGCTCATTTTCAAAATTTGAATTTTGATACTGTGTTAAGGGTTCCGCTGTATATGCTGTTTGGAACTTGCAGACGTATGGGGACGATTATGCTTTATTTTATTGGACGCCGTTTAAGAACGTGTTATGACTTTAGTGCAATCAATTGGCAACACAAACTCAGAGCTATGTTGATAGCCGACTTTAAGGCTTATCAGTCAGATCTTGGGTTGCAAGCAAGTTATTAGTTTTAAAAGGGGATTACTTGTTTTCTAACAGTTGATCGTCTTGATGGTGTAATTTACCGAAAATTCTTGCGCCTTCGTGTATGAGTACAGTTTTATAAATTAAATCTCCAGTTATCCTAGAATTCTTGGCGACCTCAACTTGGGAAGTAACCCTGATATTCCCATTAACTAGACCGTTAATTAACGCCTCAGGTGCAAAAAGATCGCCCTCAATTCCGCCATCAATTACGACGAAGCTGTCGGACACAATATTACCTACCACCATAGCTGAGCCACCAATTACGGTGGTACTGGTTTTGTTTCTTTTGTCTTTTGTTTTGAAAATCTTTATGCTCATTTGGGTTTCTTGTGGCTTAACTGGCCTTCATAAATTTAGTCGACACAGTACTGCACTTCTACGTATTATCTACTGTCTTGGATGCAAATGATCATGTACTCTTTTTGTAGTACTAAAAGCCATATTAATCAGACTGATAATGCATAAATAAGCTCAATTAAGCGATTGAAATGTACCCCTTTATTTCTAAATATTTTTCTACCGATATAGCTATTGATTTGGGCACAGCCAACACCCTAATTATTGCTAGAGGTCAGGGTCTAGTGTTAGATGAACCCTCAGTAGTGGTTGTTAAACGAGACGGAAAATACGCAGGTAAGGCGTCTGTAGTAGCTGTAGGAGCCCAAGCCAAGGGAATGCTAGGACGTGTGCCAGAAAATATGGAGGCCATCCGTCCAATGAAAGACGGCGTTATAGCTGACTTCACCATTACTGAGTTGATGTTGAAGCACTTTATCAAGATGGTTCACCCTAATTCATTTTTTAGGCCTAATCCGAGAATTGTTATTTGCGTGCCCTCGAGTTCAACTCAAGTGGAGCGACGCGCGATTCGCGAATCTGCGCTCGGGGCAGGTGCCTCGCAGGTTTATCTAATAGAGGAGCCCATGGCTGCCGCCATAGGAGCTGGGCTGCCGGTGGCGGATCCAGCAGGCTCTATGGTTGCTGACATCGGCGGTGGTACGACAGAAGTTGGAATCGTCTCATTGGGCGGGATGGTCTACAAGAATAGTGTAAGAATTGGCGGCGATAAGTTTGACGAAGCCATTGTTAACTTTATAAGGCGAAATTACGGGATGCTGATTGGCGATCAAACTGCGGAGCGTTTGAAAAAAGAGGTGGCAATTGCTTTTCCTGATACAGAAATTCAAGAGACTGAAGTGATTGGTCGAAATTTAAGTCACGGAGTACCTCAGACATTTGTGGTCACATCTGCCGAGTTACTGGAAGCACTAACTGACCCATTGAACGGCCTCATAAGTGCAATTAAATTGGCTTTAGAACAAACTCCTCCTGAGCTCAGTTCCGATATCGCAGACCGAGGGATCGTCCTGACGGGGGGAGGTGCACTCCTAAAAGGAATTGATCGACTCATTCAAGAAGAAACTGGTTTACCAGTGATCATTGCGCCAGACCCTCTAAAGTGTGTTGTCAAAGGATGCGGTATTGCGCTTGAGCGGATAGATTTTGATAATAGTTTTTCGTACGATTGATTGTTATTTGATATGAACGCCCCATCAAGCTCTAAAGTGCAGATGTTTGTTTCAGAATACATTTAAGGCGTTGGTAAGCTATACCAATGAATACATGAACAAATGAACTAATGAATTTTTAAAATTCAAGACTTTGCTTCTCAGTATTCCCAGAAAGCTATCTTTTTATCTTAACCATTAAGGCTAAGGGAATTCTCTAAGATACTTGGAGTGGTTTCTAAACTAGGATGTCCTAAGTTATACCGGAAACTAATCAATACCCATGCGCAGTAATGCGTTTCAATTACTGGAGTTGTATCAGTGAGTACAACAGTGAGTACAACAGTGAATACAAAAGCGATCACATTAGACCCACAAGTAGGTCTCCAATATTCTGTTGCACTGAACACCCACGCAAGGTATTCGACGGGAACAGAGCCCCCTAAAACTCAACTGCCCCTGAACGCAACGGATTGTCATCATCACATTTATGATGCTCGATTTCCTACAGATAAAACTGCAACTCTAAAACCAGCTGATGCCTATGTCTCAGATTACAAGGGACTCCAAGCTCGTTTAGGATTAACTCGCAACATAGTTGTCCAGCCCTCAACCTACGGTACCGATAACCGTGTCACCATAGAAGCGATATCTGCTTTTGGATTGAACAATTGTCGAGGTGTTGCGGTCGTCAATACTGAAGTTAGTGACGATGCTTTAATGAAAATGCACCACGCAGGCATAAGAGGTATTCGTTTTAATTTATCCCAAGGGGGTGTCACCTCTCCAGATATGGCCCCCAGTTTGGCCAAAAGAATAGCCCCAATGGGGTGGCATTTACAGGTGAACGCTTCAGCTGAGATCATCTTGGATCACAAGTCCATATGGGAGAACTTACCAATTTATGTCGTTTTTGATCATCTAGGCCATGTGCCTCAGCCACAGGCCCTGAATCACCCGACTTTTGCTTTGATTCAGGCATTAATACAAAAGGACAAAGCTTACGTGAAACTTGCTGGTTTTTACAACGAATCTAAAGTTGGTTCCCCATCATATTCAGACAGCGCCCAGGTAGCGAGCGCGTATGCCCAATCCGCCCCAGAGCGTTGCGTTTGGGGCAGTGATTGGCCTCACCCGACCGAGGACTATGACAAAAAGCCCAATGGTGCTTATCTTATAGATGCATTTGCTGATGCAGTTCCCAATCAGCAGGTTAGGAATAAAATATTGGTTGATAATCCCGCTAGGTTATATCAATTCACTTAACAATTCATATGTACTTGGGTATGGAAGCATTTTTTTCATATGGGCAATACTAAACCCTGGCTTTCCAATTACCCCAAGGGCGTCCCCCACGATGTTGATATCTCCAGGTACAACTCGTTAAACGATTTTTTCTCAGAATGCTTCTCTAAGTTTAAAAATCGAAACGTAATCGAATATTTAGGTTGCGTCTTGTCGTATCAAGATTTGGATCGGCATTCAAAGGATTTTGCTGCTTACCTGCAGTCTTTGGCGCTACCCCCGGGTAGTCGAATTGCAATAATGCTGCCAAATGTATTGCAGTACCAAATATCAATGATCGGTATATTGAGGGCTGGGTACGTAGTTGTTAATGTGAATCCCCAATATACGGCTAGGGAGCTAGAGTACCAGTTAAAAGACAGCGGTGCGCAGGTTTTGATTGTTTTAGAAAATTTTGCACATGTGTACGCCTCTATTGCGGATAAGGTGAAGCTTAACAAAGTCGTTGTGACTAGTCTGGGCGAGATGATTGGTTTGAAAGGCATGTTTGTTGATTTTGCGGTTAAGCATATTAAGCGGTTAGTGCCGGCTTGGTACATTGCGGATAAAGAATTTTTTAAAAACACTCTTGCGTTGGGCCGGCGAAGAGTACTTACTATTCCCGCCTTGAATTGCGACGACGTTGCTTTCTTACAGTACACAGGCGGGACGACGGGTATTTCAAAAGGCGCGATATTGCTTCACCGAAATGTGCTTGCCAATGTGGTGCAAATTGACCATTGGCTAGAACCTGCGCTAAAAAGAAAGCAAGTTGATCAGTTAACGTTCTTGTGTGCTTTGCCTTTGTATCATATCTTTGCTTTGACGGCTTGTGGGCTGCTGGGTATGCGAAGAGGGGCGAAGTTACTGATGGTACCTAACCCCAGAGATATTTCAGGATTTATTAAATTATTGATCAAGCATCCTGAAATAAATATCTTTCCCGCAGTAAATACTTTATTTAACGCATTGTTAAATCACTCGCTATTTTCGAAAGTTCAACTCCCGAACTTATTAGCCTGTATTGGCGGAGGAATGGCGATTCATAAGATAGTCGCGAATAGATGGCACGCAGCAACGCAATCCAATATTATTGAAGGCTACGGGTTATCTGAAACATCCCCTGTAGCAACGGTCAATTTGCCTTTGAATGATGAATACACCGGCCACATTGGGTTGCCTGTCCCCGGAACTGAAGTTCGTATTTTGGATGAGAACGGATCGCTTGTTCCTTTTAATATTCCGGGTGAGATCTGTATTCGGGGGCCCCAAGTCATGGCGGGTTACTGGAACAAACCGCAAGAGAGTAAAAACGCGATCACTGAGGATGGTTTTTTTAGATCAGGAGATATTGGGGTGATGGATGAGAGAGGTTTTACTAAAATAATAGACCGTAAAAAAGACATGATTTTAGTTTCTGGCTTTAATGTCTATCCTAATGAATTAGAGGAAATCATATCGCTGTTGCCAGGAGTCTTAGAGTGCGCTGTGGTTGGGGAGCCTAACACAGAGACAGGAGAGGCGGTAAAAGTCTTTGTTGTAAAGAGTGATCCGAGCCTCACTGCAGATGCTGTCACTGCACACTGCAAAAAAGAGTTGACTAACTATAAAAGACCAAAATCAGTTGTGTTTAGGGATAATCTTCCTAAAAACACGGTAGGCAAAATTTTACGGCGTGAATTAAGAAATCTATAAATACCTGAGTTTTCTAATTTTGGGGCATCGTCGATTTAACTGTGAACGGACAGGCCGTTCCTGGATTTAGCTAACCATAGCCGCGGGCGTCGCTTGTGACGAACGCATAGCTGCTGTGAGTAACTATGCTCTGAGAATGC
>CAIKVH010000043.1 GCA_903830725.1 uncultured Burkholderiales bacterium
AATTCACGGTCTCCTTTGTAGCGGTCATCAGCAAGCCATTTACGCTCACTCCCCCAATCAACCTGATCAGCACACCAAGCATCCGAGCGCCCACCAGCAAATCCCAATATCTTCAAACCCATAGACTGTAGCGCAATGGTGCCTGCTAAGATGATTAAGTCAGCCCATGAAAGTTTAATTCCATATTTTTGTTTAATGGGCCACAATAATCTTCTGGCTTTATCTAGATTTATATTATCAGGCCAACTGTTTAATGGTGCAAAGCGTTGCGCTCCAGTGCTGGCCCCACCTCTACCATCGGCAATTCGGTAGGTGCCAGCGCTGTGCCAAGCCATTCGAATAAAAAACGGCCCATAGTGGCCATTATCAGCAGGCCACCAGTCTTGTGAATCGGTCATCAGAAAGTTTAAATCGTAAACCACTTCCTCAAGATCTAGGGAATTAAATTCCTCAGCATAATCGAAACCTGAATCCATTGGGTTACGAAGAGGACAATTTTGACTTAATAATTGCAGGTTAAGTTTTTTAGGCCACCAATCCTCTACGTTAGTTTTATGTGGTGTTTCACTTATGTAGGGACAAGAAATTTGCGTTGACATATGGCATCCAAGGTAACTATTGGATTAAGTCTAATAACCAATTAAAAATAAGTCAGTTCGCTATCTAACATCAAGCTTTTTAAATATAAAGGATAAAAATACATATAAAGCCAACAAACGAATGGCTAACTATTGAAGTATCAAAATATCAAAGTTTTTAGATATTTGGTTTTCTATATTTTTTTTGAAGGGACTTAATAACACGCCTAGGTGAACATTTACTAATAAACGATTATGCGTAATGGATAACCGACCATGCGCACCTGGCTTAGAGAAGTGAACAACATCCTCTAAATCGCCCTCCTCATAGATACAAGACACTCGATATTCTTTTTCTGCAAACTCTGCCCATGAGAAAGCAATCTTTCTCATTTCGAGAAGTCCAATGGAATGGACCCTAAAAATAGAGAACTCAGTCAAACAAAAAAGCCCGCTTGATTAAATTAAAAAAATAATGTGCAATATGAATTTTGATTTTAATTTTCTTAAATAAATATAAGTAATTGACGCATTCTCGCACAGTCAAAGCGGTTAATCAAAAAGATCGCAATAGGTGCATTAATCCTCAAACAAATAAAGTACTCTAATTCTGAATCTATATGTACGAAAACGAACAGAGAAACTGAAATGAAAGTGTCATTATTGGCTAGGCACAATTTTTAAGAGCTCAGAAGAGTTCGGTTTGCTTTAATGCATAAGGGGATAAATATGGTAGTAATTAGAAAAAATCATGTAATGGCTGGTCAAGATGTTGCATCACAGAATTCAAGCAATACAAAAAATCATCTAACTGAATCACAAGAAAATATAGTTAAAGATAATGAGCGTAGAGAGAACGCAAGCAAAGATAGCAATTCTCAAAATAATGGATATACGGCGGAAAATATAAATTGGTCTGAGAATATCGTAGAGCGCGGCAAAGATTTACTGTCTAGCGAAGCTAGCAGTGTTGCTACCGCAGCTGCAATTATTGTTGGGGCCGCACTTATAGAAGTAGAGCTTATTCCAGGACTTGTTATCGGTGCAGGAGCAATTTTGTTAAGCAAAGTCTTTCCAGAACTAACTAGCTACATTCGCCCATTAGTTAAAGGCGCAGTTCGCGCTGGGTTTAGCGCAACTCACAAAGTTCGTCAAATAATAGCCGAAACTAGTGAGCAAGTCAGCGATTTAGTTGCGGAGGTCAAGAACGAACAAGAACCCAGCATTAAACAAGAAACTGTAGATTCATCCAATTTGCCTGTAGCAAACGAATTACCAAGGCATTGAAATGCACATAGATGCAAAGAAAGTACGCAAGCATGGAAATATTGTTCACCATGTACCTGGAAGGGTTCGGATAAAGATACTAGGTTCTCAGGCAAGCTCAAATTTCTTTGCAGATGTTAAGCAGGCGATTTCATCCCTGGTTGGCGTAGATGCTGTTCGTGTTAACTCACATTCATCTAGTATCGTAGTCCACTATCGCTCACCCGATGCAGACTTTAAAAGTCGACTTCAGGAAGATCCTAAAGTTAATACTTGGCTAAAACTTGAGAGCACGTTAGACGCAGATAACCTTATTGAACCAACATTCCCACTGGATTCAATGTATCTGGATCAACACTCCCGTATTGCTGAATCTATTGTTTCGATTGCCGAACAATTAGACTGCGGACTGCTCCAAGCAAGCAACGGGTACCTTGATTTCAAGGTATTGCTTCCGTTGGGTATTGCCATCGCTACGTCATTAAACAGAGCACGTGGAAGGGGTACACCGATGTGGATTAGCCTTGGTACATTTGCATTCAACTCATTTCTCACCTTTCACCACCGAAGAATCAATACTCCACGAAATAAGATTTCGGCTTATAGGAAAAATAAGCAATAAATGCATCCGACTATCTCTAATCGACAGTATTTCACTGTTATTCATGCCGTTCCTGGACGTTGTAGACTCAGATTTCCGTTTTTAAGGACTAGCACTCTTGTTCAGCGAGATTTAGAGCGTAGGCTAGGATGCTTTAAAAATATAGATAAATTTCAGATAAATACAGTTTGTTCATCGGTAGTAATTACTTTTAACGGTGATATAGACATATTATTTTCAGCACTAATGGAATTTAGATCACAGGATTTTGAAGAACAAATTCAGACTTCCAAAATATCCTTACTTTTACCCTCAATAAGTGACTTAAAGCCTCTACATTCTCTAACATTGTCAACATTAACATTAGCAATTGGATTGAGTGCTGGTCCAATATTATCGTTAGGATTAATATTAATTATCGGCTTTCCTATTTGGCGACGGGCGCTTTCTACGTTAATTTATGAGAGAAGGTTAAACGTTGACTTCCTAGACGGACTGGCGTTAACCATTGCAGTGGTTCGCCAACAACCTAGGACTGCAGCTTTAATGGCATTGTTAGTTCATTTAGGTGATTTTGTGCGTGAACTTACTGCAAATCAATCTAGAGGATATGTTGCTCACCTATTGGAATTGCATACCCTAAAGGCCAGGCGCTTGGAGGTTGACGGCTCAATCACTATGGTTATTGCACAATCCCTTGAGCCAGATGAATCAGTGCTGATTTTAGCCGGCGAGCTGGTACCGGCAGATGGACATGTAATAAACGGACTCGCAGCAGTTGATCAACGACACATTACAGGCGAGTCGATGCCGGCTACACGTAGACTTGGTGATATGGTGTATGCAGGATCCTCAATCGTAGAGGGCTCCATCACAGTATGTATTACAGAATCCGGTGCTGATACGGTAGCTTCTAAGATAGTTGAATTAGTTGAATCCGCTCCAATTGGAGAAACCAGAATTCAAAATTATGCAGAGAAATTTGCAGATCACCTGGTCGCCCCTATGCTTGCTGCAAACCTAGCTATACTTGCAACCACTGGCAATTTAGATAGATTTATGTCACTTGCCATAGTTGACTATGGGACGGGAATAAGAGTTGCAGCTCCAACAAGTATTTTGACTTCAATGACGAGAGCCGCTCAGGAGGGAATTCTAATTAAAAGCGGGCGTCATGTTGAGAATCTAGCAACACTAAAAGGAATTGCTTTTGATAAAACAGGTACTCTAACCCGTGGTCATCTGTCTGTCTTAGAGATCAAATCCTTTGTTTCTTCAATCAGTACAGAAAGGGTGCTATTACTCGCAGCAGCAGCTGAAACGGAATTAGCACACCCCGTAGCTAGAGCTTTAGTCGCATATGCTCGTCTTTCATGTGGACTTGAATTGCCGAGTTGTCAGGATGTTCAATTTGCTATTGGACTCGGTGTCTCCGCTGACATTCAGGGCAAGAGAATACATATAGGAAGTGCAAGATACCTAAGTCAACTAAAAATATCGACAAGAAAAGCCCAAACGTATTTGGAAAGTCTTGAGAAAATCGGACACATTGGCCTTTTAGTTGCGCTGGATGATTCTCTTATAGGGGCAATTGCATGTAGTGATGAGCCAAGACCAGAAGCTCGCAGTGTTATATCAGGAATGCGCAAGCGAGGTGTAAATGAGATTGTTATGCTATCTGGCGACCGCGAGGGCGTAGCAAGAAGAATTGCACAATCAGTCGGTATCGATACTGTGTATTCACAGGTATTACCTCATGAAAAAGCAGAAATTATTAGACAAATAAGGAAATTGAATGGGCCATTTGCGATGGTAGGGGATGGGGTAAATGACTCACCGGCATTGGCTCAAGCAGATGTTGGCATATCCATGATGGACGGCGCCGATATTGCAAGATCAGCTGCAGATGTTGTTCTTATGAAAGAAGGGCTCCATTTACTTTTACCTGCGATTGATATCAGCCGCAAGGCCCTTGGTTTGATAAAACAAAATTGCACATTAATTGCGGGTCTAAATACACTTGCACTAGGACTAGCACTACCCCAAGGACTTATTTCCCCTGCGACTTGCACAATTTTGAGCAATGGGTCTACCCTTCTCGCAATTATGAACTCTATGCGTCCGCTTTTAGCCAATATAAATAAATAGTATTTAGAAAGCGTTAAATAGTTTCTTGTTCCTAGAATATCTATTACAAGTCAAAATATTGATTTTCAATCTTAAGAAATTACCAACTTTAGCCGGGTTGTTGAAAACTGTCTCCTTTAAAAGTTAAAACCAACGTATCTCTATAGCCAGATCCCCCGTCCTCTTGAATGGGTGTTGTCTCATGAATCATCCTATGGTCATCTAGCAATAAAACTGACCAAGGCTGTTCAAGCGTAAATCTAAAGCCCAAGTTACCATCTATTTCAAATATACGCGTTTCCCCGCCCTTGATAGACTCTCGCTTGATCAAAATCACTGCTACAAAATCAACACCGTCTCTATGAGCGCCCTCGGGAGTTGGGCGGCCGATCCCCCCCGATGTGGTAATACGGAATTGATGCGCCTCAGAATACCAAGTTTTAGTCTGCTCTTGTTTTACCAATAATTTAGCGATGCCCCCTATTAGCTTAGTCCACTTTGATGATTCAATCAAACTAGAATCAATTGGATCAAACATCCTGTACATTCCTCCGTGTAAGGCGTTGTAGTCTAAAGACTGCCAGTGCGCTCTGTGAGGCGCTAAAACTACTTTTTCTGCATCAACAATATAACTACTGTGCCTTCGAAATCTATAGCGTCCTAGGTCTTTTAAATGCTTATCCTCATGTAAATCATTCCAATAAGTTGCAAAACCCTGAAAATCAGCAAAAGATAGACCTAAAAAATCAGATAACGTATTTGCATCAATAAAACAAAAACCTCTCTCCAGTAGTTGATCAGATATATCTTGGGTGCTCACAATTTCAGAGTTTAGTTCCATTTAATTGATATGAATAAATTGTTTGTAGAAATAAGGAATAGTTTAAAAACACAAACTACCACCTAACATTTTACATCCTTAGCATGTCAAATACTCAAGGTCTTCTTTAGTTCAGGCCATTGTTTTGATGGATTTAATTTGCCACTCCTCTTATTCATGCAGCATTGAATTGCATCGGACTATTTATGCACGAAAACATTTTATAACCTGAGGATTTAGGGCACTACATAAACGAACACAACCGGTAATACTAATTCATTTAAAAGTCCTGGATGTACGTTTTAGAACATAACTTTTGAATGCTATCAACTATATTGGTTAGATTAACGCTCCTTAAATGGCATTCTGAGCTTTACCGTCCATGGACTTTAACGGATCCTAATAAATGAACAAAAATGAACTGGATATCCAACACGATAGAGAAGAAACTCAAGAATATCAAAGAAATGTTAGTTACGAGCTATCTTCAACGCGCGTAGCCAATAAATCTCAGGCTGATGACGCAACAGTTTTACAACGAAAATTAATTTACTGCACGCTAGCTGTGGCAATCGGGGTGGGTCTATTGGTAATTGCAAAAGCTAGTGAATTAATGACTACAGTACCCGTTTCTGTAACCGTTGTTGCTAATGCTAAATTAGAAATAGCTTACCAAGCGTTAGATCTAAATATCACTCAATCTGATATATCAAGAGGCTATGTAGATGCCCCGTCCGCCCTTCGATTCTCAGTATTAACGAATAGTAAATATGGATTCTTAATGAATTTTTATCCTGTTGGGGATATTTTCAAATCAGCTCAAGTTGACGGTATCGTTGGTAATATAAACATTGACGAAGCTGGTGGTACCATTGTTCAACGAGGGGTATTTCCTCAAAATGTTAAGTATGAACTGAACTTTCGTTTTATACTTCGACCCAATTTATCACCAGGACGGTATGCGTGGCCACTTCAAATTTCCGTTCAAGCTCTTATTTGAAATATTTTATTAAAACTCTACAGTCACAATAATATTATCAGTGTAGATACCAGCACTTGCATCTTGATTGGCGGGAATCATACCAAATATATTCAAGATCGTGAGTTGACTTGATGAAATAGAAACTGATCCACTTGAACCCGTCCCGTCCCCCCAAATCTGGGTACGTGCAGGATTGGAATACAGGTTGTAATAAATGATACTCATCCCACTCACCATAAAACGAGGCGAAAAGTTATTGCTTTGTCCAGTGCTCAATGAAACTACACGCGTGGGGCCGTCCCCGTGACAACTGATACTAAGGGTGCCGACTCCATTCGTATTTGCTGCTATGTCCAAGGGACTATATGAACCAAAGTTTATACCACTGACCCCAGTAAAGGAGCAGTCTGCTAGAGCTGAAGATGCACTGACTGTCACTAATACGAACGACACTAGCTTTTTTATTCCAGGCAATCCTAGTGGATTAAAAAGACTTTTAGGATTCTTCATTGATTTTTCTTCCTACAAATGATGATCCCCAAATTAGGCAAAGGATCGTTGCTTGCCACGTAGTTCACTTCAAACTCACAGCTTTGTTTTCTCCAAGATGCATGTAGATAAGTGATAGCGCTTAGGTTTTGTACATATACCTCTCCGTCATCACCAACTCTAAAGACCTCTTCCTTGGTATCAATTTTTACTGTCGCCCCTGTTGGGACGGGCGTTCCATTTTCTGTATTAAGGGTAAAAATTGCCGCATTCGAGCGCGATACTGGAAAGTTCACCTGTATTCCGCTTCGATAATAGGGTACAGCCTCGACTTTGACACCAAGAATTTTTGCGTCCAGGGGGAGATCGGTAGGATCAATTGAGATTTCGTTTTTATCATACGCACGTAGCCTGGGTATCAGCGCAGTACCTCTTTGATCTGTTCTCCCAGCTGGCTGATTGTCTGCGAGTACTGTTATATTTGGATAGTCTGGCACACGCGCTACAGCAAAGCTTTGATCAACACGTCGACTCATAAATATATCGCTACCCAATATAGCTATTCCACCATTCACATCAAAACTGGTTGAAGTTATACCTAAATAATCTGCAGCCGCAGCGGTGTAATTGCCGATGTATGTTTGTTGTGTAAAGGAGGCTTGACTTGATCCACCGCTTCTTGTTTGGAGGAAATAGCCATACCCTTCGCCGCTAGGCACATTTTTCTGTATAGACGCAACAAAGTCATTTGTATTTCCACTGCCGTTTCCACTAATGGAGCCACTGCCTCCCCGTCTGGACTGAGCACTGAGGGAACTGCTAGTCATAACGCCAAGTGGAATACTAAGCATTGTATAAATCGTAGTTCCTGTATCTAGTCCTTCAAGGTCTCTCAATGCAGAGATGCTCAACGATCCAAGCCTTCCCAAAGATACGCCGTAACCAAGGGTAACTAGCTTTGAGCTTGGAAGGTCTCGGTTGATTTGACTAACAAAGGCTACATTAACAGATCCTGAGCGCTTAGTCGTGTAACTTAAATTAGCGGTAACTTGATTTGCAGGTGAGAACTGTGAGACTAACTGCCCTGCTTCTGTAAAGCCAGTGCTTGCCCATTGCGAGCGTAGCCCCATACTCCAGGGCTGCGAAAACCTATCTAAACCAAGTAATAAAAGAGCACCGTTCGTAGTGGAGGAGTTTTTTGAAGAATTTGCAATAGTGAGGGATGAATCAGTGGATTCTATTGGTTGTGTTGAGGAGTTGGCGCCAGTTTTGCTGTGACTTGCAGCAACATAAGTGCTAAGCGTCCCGATTTGAGGTATCAGATAATCACCTCCAAAACCTGCTGTCAAATGGTCTGCCATAAGTTCAGTGTGCAACTCTCCTGTGAAATAATC
Organism: uncultured Burkholderiales bacterium; assembly: GCA_903830725.1. Taxonomy (GTDB): domain Bacteria; phylum Pseudomonadota; class Gammaproteobacteria; order Burkholderiales; family Burkholderiaceae_C; genus Limnohabitans. Next base: position 8,258 of record CAIKVH010000043.1, read on the forward strand.
ACTTATTCCCCGACGATAGTTTTGTGACACAAGCCATGCGTTATAGTCATTGCTATTGATGCCGTAGTTGCTTCTTAGCCAACCCAGGTCGTAGGAAAAATTATCCAATCCTTTGCCCAGAAGAGCCTGACTCGAGTAAAAAGGTTGAACGATAATTTGTTCTCGTCCAAAAAGATCCTTTACTTTCAAATTAACTTCGCCTGACCCGGATATCACTGGCAAGTTGTTTATGGTAAATGGTCCCGGCGGAACGTTTTGACGCGATACTAATGAATTGTTGATGAACACATCTACGGTAGACGGCAATATAGCTTGACCCCTGACGGATCTCATTGGATACGTTATGAATCCAGGTTGAGTGCCAAAGTTGGTGCCGAATTGAATTCCACCAAAACGGACTGATCGTCCCCAAGTTCCAGGCGCACTAACTACATCACCGAGTCTAAGAGTTTGCATGTTCTCGGGAATATCCATTGTCCATGCCGTATCAAGTCGTACCATCTGACTATCTCGATCTGAATTCTGAAGGAGGATGCTGTTTGTACCGACCCCATATTGGTTAAAGTAACCTAGCTCAAACTGCGCAGAGTGCTGGGCAAGACCTGCTGAACTGGAGGTAAATAGATCGTAATTCACAAAACCACCCGGGGTAGATTTAGTCGGTTGGGGCAGATTGTCGAACCTGGGCGTGCGTTGCGTCATATTAAAAGCCTGAGGTTCAAATTGTATTTTTAGTGTCGATTTCAGGGGATCATATATAGGCGTTACATCTGAGATTGCATCAAGGGGGTAGTATGTCTCTCCTTGATAGACAATACCAGTAATTGAGGCTGGTGTTCTAAGCCGCCAACTCCTAAGTACCTCGCCCCATAGGTAGAGTTGTCCGTTAGGAGCTTCAAGCAACATGACTACTTCGTCAAGTTGTTGTCCATTGATATCTACCTCTAGAAGACGCTCTTTATAGATGCTTTTAACAGTTGCTGCAAGCTCTGTTTGAGCCTGTGTTTTTTGGGGCACATTTGAGTCAGGTAATTCATAGATTGGATCAACGTCAGCGACAAACGACTCTGTCGCATGCAGTGATACACAAACCCAACCCAAGAACGCTAAAGCAAGCTTAAGGCTTTTCCACAACAATTACTGTATCTACGTTAATGGAATCGGTAAATGCCTTAAGATGGAAGTGACCATTGGCAAAGTTCTCTGTCATTGAGGGTTTGAGAAACCAAACATGTGCTTGGTCTGGGAGGATATAACTAGAACCTATCTCATTGGCTATCGCTTGTTCTTGACCCACACTTGAGAGCACTAGATCGGTGATCTTCACATGAGCGGTGCCTTCGTTCCTAAGCTCCAGTTTTATCATGTTATCTGCTACCAAGCCTACTTTCCAAGAAAGCTTGGGTTGGGATTTACCAGATAAGGGTTGAACAAATACTGGAATGCCAATTCTTAGTGCAACTTGTACGCCAGATACATTGTCAGCATTTGTAGTTGCTATTTCTTGTAAATTGATTCTATAGGAAAGCTCTTTTGTAGGATCTGCAACTTTACGAAGTGCCAATCGAATGATTTGAGACGTTTTAGGTGCAATAGTTACAATGGGGGGTGAAACCAACAAATCCTTGGTAGGCGTATAGATCTCCTTGCCTTCAACTTGAGACCATGCAATCGGTTGAATTTGAATAGTGGTCGGTGCTGTTGAGTCGTTGGTAATAGTGATTGCAGCTGTCTTTTTATTATTAGTAAGATCGACACGCAACGGATCGATATTCCAACCTGCTGCGTGGGATACGGCAGGGAGTATTAGTGCCATAGCCAGCGAACCAACAATTTGTTTTGAATATTTAAGAAGAGATAGGTTTGGTTTCATCTTGATTTTGAAGTTTAAAAAGTAATTGTTGCTATGATCGTATCTGTATAAGCATCAGCGGCAACGTTTTGTGCCCCTGGTATCGTGCCGCAGATGCTGTAAGCCCTGGGTGCATTGTCAGGAGCTGTCGTTACAGTAAGCATTCCTGCCCCTGAAACTCCCCAGGGCAAAACACCGGGAAAGGTACAAGAAGTGCCAGCTATGGAAGAGGGAGGCTGAAATACGTTGTACTGAATAAGATTTGATGCGACAGAGCCAACCATTTGTCTCTGTGTTGTACCACTAGGATTTAGACCATATCCAAGTGCAACCGTTACACCTGCTGATCCCTTAGAACAGGTAATAGTTATCAACCCGGTTGCATTTAAAGCGGCAGATGCATTAATAACAACTGGATCGTACGATGCGAACGATAAACCGCTGGTGGTTGTAATCGCACATACTTGGGCTACTCTTACGTTTACAGGAACACTGGCTGTAGCGCTTGCTGCATATGCAACTGGCACCGCTAAGAGTAAAGTAGTCGACATGACAATTGGTAGCGTGAGTATTTTGATCGTTTTCATTTTATAAATCTACATAAACTAAAAAGATATGATCTCATCTAATACAGACTAAATCTGTTCGTTGACAGACATTAATTTTATTTTTCCTATGCTTATATCTATTACGGTTTAAGGTGATGGGGGAACTACTGTCAACGAGCCGTTGATATATTGAATAGCATAATTCGCTGGATTGAACGTTCCACCACTTGCTAGTGAAGGCACAATGACATAAGGACTACCCTCAATGCTTGCAGCTGCAGAGCTGCCTGGACTTGCCTCAGAAATAGCACCGATGGTCTCCCCATTAACCAATCCAGAGAATGTGAAGGCCGTAGGAATCAAGACACTGCCGAAAGGCTTTACAGCATCTGCCACTGTGATGATTAGTCCGACTGGTAAAACAAATAAATGTCCTGACACATAAGTGATGTTGTAATTAGACGATTGAAATGACCCGCCCAAAGCGTTACTTGGCGTGATTAAGTACGGACTCCCAGTTACAGGGGCTTTGCTATTTGTTCCAGAACTTGTTAAAGATACACTTCCGATCGTTTCGCTGTTCACGAGCCCAACTTGTGTGAACTGTGTCAGTATAGGAGTTTGACCGTAATTTTTGTCAAGGTTTGAGGCTACAACGGTGAGTGGCGCCTGGTTGACATTAGCAGTGCTCACTGCGCTCGTATTTAAACTGTAATTACCTGCATTGATACCAGACCCGGTAATACCAGTGACATTAACAGTTTTAGCTATACCGACACTTGGATTCGTAAAGCTGCTGAGTCCGTAGGTAAGATTTAGTACATCCCCAGCAACTGTAGGGGCGGAGAGCGAGACAGTGGCGAGTGGAGTTCCATCATAGGTTTTGTTTGATGCTTGAGCAGAAACAATGGCTGGTCGTTGAGTAATGTTTGCAGTCGTTGTACCAGATGCAGAGATTAATGCAAAACTGGGTGCGTTCGAACCGCCAAGACTGTAACCACTGAAGTTGATCATATCTGCAACACCAACGTTTTTATTGACAAAACTCGCAGACCCTGGATTTAGAGATACGTTAGCGCCTACACTTGGATTGCTACTCAGTACTAGAGTAGCAGCGGTAGTGCCGTCATATACCTTGTTATTGCCGATAGCATAAACCCAGGCCCTTGCATCTGAGAGTGCAGGATAAAGTGCGATATCAGCAGCTGTATTTGTGTAGCTGTCTGGATTAAATCGAATAGTTACACTAGGTGATGCAACCGCACCTACTAAAGTTACGGTACCTGAGCTAAGACCTGGTCCAGTTCCGGCGAGTCCAGAAATTAAGTAGATAGAGGACCCGGCTGCCCCTGCAGCAATAGCAGAATTCACACTTATATTCCTACCAGCATCGAGTGAGATTTGAGATGTTGCAGCACCTGCCGACATTGCTGCTGTAGTTGTGGTGGTTATGTCACGACCAGCAGTGAGTGAAATTGTTGTGGTTGCTGCGATTGCTGCGATCGCAGCGTTAGACGTAATATCTAGTCCAGCGTTAATTGCAATTGCGGAACTCGCTGCTGTCGCTGTTATGGCACCATTGATACTTACATTAACTCCTCCAGTTATGGTGATCCTTGAAGCTCCAGCGACTGCATTAATTGGAGCAAGGGTCGTTACATTTTGTAATGCAGCAATGCCAATCGTTGTATTTGCGGCTGTGCCCGTAATACCTGAACTCAGATTAACGTTATTACCTGCACTCATAAGGAGTGTTGCACCTGCTCCGATCGTTGCCAGAGTTGAATTGACATCCACATCATGTCCTGCAATCAGTGACAGCGTTGCGCCTGCAGTATTGGCAGTGATGGCATTATTCACTAATACATCATGTGCAGCATTTAGGGTGAGCGTTGTCGCACCGGCCCAACTGATGGGCTGATTGACTTGAATATCACCAAGGGTTCCACCGCGGCCACTACTACTCAGAATGGTGATATTTGCAGCGAGTAAGTTGTTCACAAGCGTAGCGGATGTCATATCCCCAGCGTTGAGAACAGAATCAATGATAAAGCTATTGGGATCAAGAAGCCAATCACCCGTGATTCCTTTAACAGCGGATGCATTTACAAATGCGGAGGGACTGACCCTCAGTGAGCTCGCCGAGGTTTCCAACTGGCCCCCATTACCACCCAAACTACCACCCTGTGCGGACAGAGTCCCCGTTAAGTTAGTTTGGCTACTTGGATTTGTTAAATCTGCAACAATTGAGATGGTTCCACCGTTCATTGCACTACCTATCGCAGCGTCCGACTTAATCGTTCCCCCTGCATTAATGGTGTGAGATGCTGTAAGCTCTATTACTCCCCCGTGGCTGGTAATTCCTGTTGCGTCTAAAACACCTGTATTGCCAATAACACCTCCTTTGAGTTGTCGAGCAGCTTGGGCGGACAAAATGATGAGTCCCCCAGGCGCAAAAACCGCATTACCATTTGATACTAATGTGGTAATGGTTGCCGGACTCACTGTGACTGTGTTTAACGAATTACCTGTAAATTGCAATCCGTATAGGTTACCTGCTGCCAAAACGACGGTTCCCATTTGAGCAACTATGACACCATTATTTCGAACAGTAGGGGCCATAAGAGCAATGTAGCCACCCAAGGAAGACTGAAGATTTCCTTCATTAATAACCGCTGCTGGAGATCCACTTGAAGAAAACGTTCTAAGTCCTCCCATAAATTCCGTCGAACCAATTGAGTTTGTTGTGGCAACCAACCCCCCTACATTGACACTCGCACTGGGGGAGAAATAGATTCCGCTTGGATTGGTCAGGAATACTTGTCCGTTTGCATTTAAGCGACCAAAAATCTGCGATGCGTTATTGCCTATAACTTGATTCAGCAGAACACTAGAGCTACTGGGCTGATTGATATTGACGGTTGCACCGCTTCCGATATTAAAACTATTCCAACTAAAGGCTGCTTGTGGCGTGGACTGATTGATCGACATGATCGATCCCATTTGAGCAACCGATGCTTGTCCACCGATCAAAGAGGGTCCACTTGGTAATTGGCCCGGGGAAGGCGGAGTAGCCTCGGCGGGGGAAGACACCGTAGCCGCAGTGATCAATAGGCCACTTGCAAATAGATTGACTGCTGCGCAAGTAAATTTAAATATTTTCATAGTTAAAACCCAATACTCGCTATAAACCATATCTGAGTGCTGCCACTAGAGCCATTTTGGTAGGTACCGCTACTGGATAGATTTGGATCAGTTCCTAGACGTTTAGCCCATATAGCCTTTAAATCAGTATTGGAGTAAGGTTTGACGCCAACAGATAGACCTGTCCCCTTTTGGCTGTAACCGCTTAGGTCCCCAGCTACAGCGTAAGCGTTGTTGGGATTGACCAAAACGTGTCCGTAGTCATAAAAGAGCACAAGATTTACGTTCTCAGTCATTAAGTGCCGGAGCTCAAAGCTTATGAGCTGACCTTGACTCCCTGCGCCTTCGTTACTAGGATAGGCTCTAACGCCGTTCATCCCTCCGAGGTAGAACATCTCAGATGGGTCAAGGTTTGCACCAGTGGCTTGCCCACTTAAGCTTGCGTAAAGACTCAAACCATTGCGATCTAGAAATTGTGTTCGGTTGGCACTATAGCGAATTTTAGTGAAACTTCCCTGGGCATTGTTAGATGTAGCAACTGCATTTTGATTTGGAGATCCGTCTAGATTTGTATAACCGTTAATAAAAACCAAACTTAAGTTATTTGAACTTACCCACCCTACTTCATCCAATATACTTAAAAATAGAGAAGCAGAATAATCCATTACTGAATACTGACTCATCAAGCCACTTGAGGCGTTGCTATTACTAAAAACTCTGTAATCAGTGTTAAGCACTGTATATAGATTAGTTAATCTAGAGCGTATGAGTGAGTACAGAGCTTCGAGCCCATTTGAAGTTGATGAGCCCGAGGCTCTAAGCCCCTCAAACTCGGAAGAAACTAACTTGTATGACATCACTGACGTATTGACGCCAACGCGCAACCCGTCGTGCCCAATTGGTAGGGTGTAGCCAAGCCGACTGTAGTTACTACCCTCTGACCACAAGAAAACACCGGTGAATAAGTCTCCAATACCTAGTGGACTATTAATTCCAAGATTACCTACTAGGCGATTTGTACCAATAGATTTAGGTCCCGAATTATCTGTTTGAATACTTACCGTATACAAAGGATCATCTTTAATATGAGCTATTAAATCGGTAGTCAATGCGGTATTGCTTTGTGAAAGAACACCGCTTACAGTGACGCCTGGGAGATCATCAGCTAATAAAAGCCCGCGTTCAAGGGTCTTAATGTTAAGGGGTTGACCCGTTTTTTGAGAGGAAATGATTGTTTTGCTAATTTGTTGGGAATCAACTCGTTTACTGAGTCCCTCAATTCGAACTTTTCCCCAATTAGATTCTTCGATCCTAATGATCAGTAAGTCATTGCGAATAGTTTGTTCAGGTATAACAACGCGTGCTAAAAAGCCTAAACGTCGGTATGCATCCTCAATGTAGGTTGCCAAAACCTGTAGTTGGGTAAAATCGATCGACTTGTGTAAGAACGGCGCAATGACTAAATCAATTTGATCGTTGGTTAAAAACGTATTACCAGAGTAATCGATTTTTGAAAGTTTGAAGCTAATCCCGCCAATAGGATGAACATCTGGCGCAGGAATGAGTTTAGACACTTCCTTACTAGGCCCAGGTAATTGGTGTACCGTATTGTCAATGTTTTGCTGAATTGATCCAGCACTGGGGGTTTGAGCGAAACCAGGTGTACAGGCTAAGTACGCTATCCACGTGATCCATTGAAGTGGAGCGAAAACTTTCATGACTAACCCAAGGGACTAAAGAAGTATGATCGCTTCTTTAATACTCAAGGTCTGTTCGCTTACGAACATGTGTTAATGGATAGCAGTAATTGCTGATCGGAAATTTAGCTATGCATAAATTCATTTTGCATAAAATCGCAAATCTTACCGGGAGTAGTTAACCAAATTTTATGGCTATCTCTGTGAGATGCGATATGCTCCAAAGCTTTTCGCAAGTGCCGCAATCTATAGGGTTGCCCCATCAAATAAGGGTGCAAGGCAATACCCATGACCAAAGGTTGATGATCAGACTGCTCCAACATTTCATCAAACTGATCAATAATCATTTGCGTGAAATCTTTTGCATCTAGTTGCCTGGCCACAATCATTGGAATATCGTTTAGCTCCTGCGGGTAGGGTATCGACCAAAATGGTTTATTACCATCGACCTTCATCTGCACAGGTTGATCATCATGACACCAATTTAAGGTATATTCATACCCAGATTGTGCAAGTAAATCTGATGTTAAATTGGACTCAGATAACCAGGGCGAAAGCCATCCCTTGGGAGTTTGGCCTGATTTGGATTGAATGATATTACGACAATTAATTAAAAGTTTGAGTTCATTTTCTTTACTCAATACAGCCTGACGCTCAGAATTAGTATGTCCGTGGCCTATCAACTCATCTCCGCGCTCCACCATGGCTTTAATTAAATCAGGACAGTGGTCATAAAGAGCGGTATTGATAATTCCCGTACTTGGAAATTCTAGTTTAGTAAATAATTCTAAGCATCTCCAAGCACCAACTCGGTTACCATATTCCCTCCAAGAATAATTTAGTACATCAGGTTGTGGACTTGGTGGACCCAGTGTTGCTCCTAATCCATCTCCAAAATCAAAGTGCTCGACATTAAATCCCAAATAAATTGCTAGTCTAGCTCTGCCAGGAAAGCTATAGTTTTTCCTACTTTGAATTCCACTGTAGTCAAAACGGTTGTGCTGTTTCAATAATCTCATAATTGTCCATAGAATTAGTAATAAATTACAGCCTGTTTGTTTCTATGTACCGAAATTGCCAAGAATTTTGACTCCGCTTCTTGCAAGATTTGGCTGAATATTAAAATCCATGAGTACCTAAGCTTACGGATATTTGCTTGACCTCGGTATAACTATTCAAAATCCCCTCTAAAGAGAATTCCCTGCCGGCCCCACTTTGCTTCATACCACCGTAGGAGTGCCCAATCGCTTGCCCACCCCCTTGGTTGACCATAACCCATCCAGCCTGGAGTTCGTGGGCCATCCTTAGTGCCGGTGCCCCGGCTCGAGACCAAACAAAAGCAGCTAAACCGTACTCAGAAGAATTCGCTTGTTTTATGACTTCGCTTTCACTGGACCAAGTAGAAACTGAAAGCACTGGGCCAAAGACCTCCTCATGAGTCATTCTTGTCGATTCAGGTAGATTCAAAAAAATCGTAGGTTCAAAGAAATATCCCTCAGACATTGGGCCCGTATTGCTTGGTAAGCCTCCCAGGATGAGTGCATCGGGATGGGTATCCATTGCCTCCTTTACATAAGAACATACGCGGTTGAACTGTTTTAAATTTACCAGACTTCCAGCATCTGTTTTCTCATCCAAAGCATTCCCAATTTGAAATTTCTTTAACTTGTCCACCAGCTTCTCTAAAAACTTGTCGGCAATAGATTCATGAACATAAACCCTAGATCCAGCAGTACACGACTGTCCTTGTCTAGAAAATCTCATAGCAGTAATAACGCCGTCCGTTGTGAAGTCAAGGTCCACATCGGGAAAGATGATCTGAGGGCTTTTGCCGCCCAACTCCAAAGAGACGGCTGCAATCCTTTGACTAGCACTAGCCAAAATAGATCGTCCAACAGCTGTTGATCCAGTAAAAGACACTTTTGGCACATCAGGGTGTTCGGCAAGCGGAGCACCGCATTCCAAACCATATCCAGTGATGACGTTTAACACCCCTGCAGGTAAAAACTCATTACAAATACGCCCCATCTCCAAGACAGCTAAAGGCGCGTCCTCAGCTGTCTTAAGTACTACGGTGTTACCGGTCATAACTGCTGGTGCAATCTTCAATGCAGCTAACATTAATGGTGCATTCCAGGGAACTATAGCCCCGACCACTCCGTAGGGTTCTCTGCGCGTGTAGTCTAGATTCTCAACATTGAGGAACATAGAGTTGCCTTTTATCTCACGACAAATACCGGCGACATATCTGAATACCTCAATAACAATATTAACTTCGCCGCGGCTTTGAGTTCGGAGTGCGTTACCGTTCTCCATACTGATCAATCGAGCTAATTCCTCGCGTTTTTGCTCCAGTGCATCAGTGATGGCGAAAAGCATCTTCCCGCGATCCGGCGCTGATGTACGCGACCATTTGGAGAAGGCTTCTTTTGCTGCTTTAACAGCAATATCGACATCCTCTTTTCTAGCCCTTGGAACTTGAGCAAATACGGTTTTAATAGAGGGATTTTCAATATCAATCCATTCATCTGCGACACTGTTTACTGTGTTACCGTTTATGATCATTTGAATTCGGTTCATGAAATTAATACCTCTTGAGAATTTAACTTAAAAATAGAGAGTTCAAAAATTATTTGTTTTAGTTTTTGGGTTAAGTGTGTAGGCGCCGTATGTATCTAGTCATTCAAAAACAATCAAATCTGCACTCTCAGCAACTTGGTCGCCCACCTTACATAAACACGCCTGAATCACGCCGTCTTGCGGTGCAGTGATGGCGTGCTCCATTTTCATAGCCTCCATGACTAGTAAAACATCACCCTTTTTAACATTTTGACCCACCTTAACTTTTACCATTACAACTTTACCGGGCATCGGTGCTCTGAGCTCACCGGCGTGCGAGTCCTTCAGGTGCACTTGATCAGATAAATTCATCAAGGCATAAGTCCAGCGACCGTGAGCGCTAGATAGATATCGTGAACTGTTGTCGCTAAGTACCAATGCACTTAACCATGTTTCATCATGCTCAATACTAATTCGATCCGAGTCCGTTCTTAATTGGGAGATCTCATAATTTTTATCATCAACATCGATCTTAATACTCTTTGGAATACCCTCTTCGCTTAAGCTCAAGCGAACGCCTCTTCGCCATTCTTTTCCTTTGAAAACAAAATCGATTTGAGCATCGGAGTTAAGTCTCCATCCTTTTTGATAGCGTGCAACTCCCTCCCCTTTAGCAAACGTCGCCCACTCATATACACTTGCAAGCATTAAAACTTCTGGCGAAGGCTCGGTTTGTTGAGGAAAGAGTTGACTCTCCTCGTACTCGATCAATTTAGTGGACAGTTCAGCCGCTGCAAAGGACTTGGTTTTAAGAATTTGGTCCAAAAAATATATGTTATTTGCTACTCCTAAAACATGAAATTTAGACAAAGCCTGGCTCATTTGAGTTATCGCAAGTGATCGGTCTGTATCCCACACAATAAGTTTAGCAATCATTGGGTCGTAATATGGGGACACAACATCCCCTTGAACAACACCGGTATCAATTCTGACATTCAATGATTCATTTGGCATACGCATGCACACCAACGGTCCAATTGAAGGTAGGAATCCTGTTTGAGGGTCCTCTGCGTAAATACGAGCCTCAATAGAGTGTCCCCTAATAGTGAGGCTATTTTGATCTAAAGGTAAGCTCTCACCATCAGCTATTCGTAATTGCCACTCCACCAAATCAAGGCCCGTAATCATCTCTGTAACTGGGTGCTCCACCTGCAAACGGGTATTCATCTCCATGAAGTAGAACTCACCCTCCCGGGAAAAGATGAACTCTACTGTCCCTGCACCTAAATAATTAACCGATTTTGCGGCCTCAATTGCCGCTTTACCCAAACGCTCACGCGTTATTGCTGTTATACCAGGTGCGGGGGCCTCTTCAATGACCTTTTGATGCCTACGCTGCACCGAACAATCACGCTCAAACAGGTAAACATAATTCCCAAACTTATCTCCAAATACCTGAACCTCAATATGCCTTGGTTCAGTAATATATTTCTCAACTAGAACATGAGCGTTTCCAAAAGCATTTTTGGCCTCTCGTTGACAAGACTCTAATGCAGAGTCAAAGTCTTCTGCACGCTCTACCAGTCTGATACCCTTACCGCCCCCGCCAGCGCTGGCCTTAATGAGAACAGGGTAACCAATTTTTAAAGCCTCTTTTGACAATAGAGTCGCAGACTGATCATCGCCGTGATATCCAGGAGTTAGCGCGACTCCTGCTTTTTGCATCAATGCTTTGGCTTGTGACTTAGAACCCATTAAACGTATAGCTTCTGCACTTGGACCGATAAACACAATACCGGCTTTTTCGCATTTTGAGGCAAATAGGTCATTCTCAGATAAAAAACCATATCCTGGATGAATAGCCTGAGTGCCAGTACTTTTAGCAACCTCAATAATTTTATCCATCAAAAGATATGATTGATGAGCAGGTCCAGGACCAATACAATACGCCTCATCTGCTGATAAAACATGCTGTGCATTAGCATCTACTTCAGAATAGACAGCCACAGTTTGGATACCAAGCTTTTTTGCCGTTTTTATTATTCGACAAGCAATTTCACCGCGATTAGCGATAAGTATTTTTTTAAACATAACTCATCACATCCTAAATAAACCAAAGCGAGTTGGCTTGATAGGGGCGTTCAATGCTGCACTTAAAGATAACCCTAGAACTGCCCGGGTCTGACAAGGATCAATGACTCCATCGTCCCAAAGCCTTGCACTTGCATAATAGGGGCTTCCTTGGAGTTCATACTGATCACGTATCGGAGCTTTGAATTGCTCCTCATCTTGGGCACTAAAAGGTTGCCCAGCCTTAGTAAGCCCATCCTTCTTAACAGTAGCCAATACTGATGCGGCTTGCTCTCCCCCCATGACGCTGATCCTAGCGTTGGGCCACATCCATAAAAATCTAGGTGAGTATGCACGGCCACACATTCCGTAGTTTCCGGCCCCAAAACTTCCGCCAATAATCACAGTTAACTTAGGCACCTGCGTGGTTGCAACTGCAGTGACAAGTTTTGCGCCATTCTTTGCAATACCCTCATTTTCATATTTTCTACCGACCATAAATCCGGTAATATTTTGTAAAAATATTAGAGGAATATTTCTTTGTGAACATAACTCTATGAAATGAGTGCCTTTTAGGGAGCTCTCAGAAAACAAAATTCCATTGTTTGCAATGATCCCAACCATTTGTCCATACAGTCGAGCGAAGCCGCAGACCAGAGTAACCCCGTACCTACTCTTGAACTCATCAAGCTCAGAACCGTCAACTATCCTTGCAATGATCTCCTTTACATCGTAGGATTTACGTGAATCTGCAGGAACAATTCCCAGAATGTCAGAACTTTTATATTGAGGATTATCAAAAGATTGAGACATTAGGCGTGGTTTGGTTGGTCGATTTAAGTTCGCAACAATATTTCTAGCGATCGACAGTGCATGAGAGTCATTCTCCGCTAGGTGATCTGCTACGCCGGAGAGTCTCGTGTGAACATCTGCGCCACCTAAATCTTGAGCACTAACTACCTCCCCCGTAGCTGCCTTAACCAAAGGAGGACCACCCAGAAAAATTGTTCCTTGATCCTTAACAATAACAGTTTCATCGCTCATAGCAGGCACATAGGCTCCACCCGCGGTGCAAGAGCCCATGACAACAGCTATTTGAGCAATTCCTTTTGCAGACATATTCGCTTGGTTATAGAAAATCCTACCAAAGTGCTCTCTATCAGGGAAAACTTCGTCCTGCATTGGCAAGAATGCACCACCTGAATCTACTAAGTAGATACAGGGAAGTTCGTTTTCATTAGCTATTTCTTGAGCCCTAAGATGCTTCTTAACAGTCATTGGATAGTAAGTACCACCTTTGACGGTTGCATCATTTGCAATCACCATGCACTCTACACCGTTTATGAATCCAACACCAGCAATCAAACCAGCGCTTGGAGCGTCTCCGCCGTACATTCCAATAGCAGCTAATTGTCCAATCTCTAGGAATGGGCTTCCTGGATCGAGTAATAAGTTAACCCTCTCTCTTGGTAATAACTTACCTCTTTCTTTGTGCTTTTGAAGTGCAACTGCCCCCCCGCCCATGGAAATAGATTTAACTTTGATTTTTAAATCGTCCACAAGACCTTGCATTGCAAGAGCGTTTGCTTTAAATTCTTCAGATTGTGTATCAATCTGAGAGACAAGGCGGTGCATGTGAAGCTCCTAATAAGTCTAAAGATGATTTAATAAAATCACTTGGTTTCTGAAAACAATTCACGTCCAATCAACATTCGACGAATTTCACTTGTACCGGCTCCAATTTCGTAGAGTTTTGCATCCCTCCACATTCGACCCGTCGCATAATCATTGATATAGCCATTACCACCAAGTGTTTGAATGGCCTCCCCAGCCATCCATGTAGCCTTCTCTGCGCTGTACAAAATTGCTCCCGCAGCATCCTTTCGCAGCGTTCGAGAATGATCCTTAGCATCACAGGCCCTGGCGACTGCATAAACGTAGGACTTACAAGCCTGCCAAGTGGTGTACATATCGGCAACTTTCCCTTGAATCAACTGGAACTCCCCTATACTTTGGCCGAATTGTTTTCGGTCATGAATATAGGGAAGTACAACGTCCATACAAGCGGCCATGATGCCTAGTGGTCCACCGGATAATACTGTACGCTCATAATCTAAACCACTCATCAAAACCTTCACACCCTCGCCCTCTTTACCAAGAATTTGTTCGTTAGGAACAATACAGTCTTCAAAGAATAGAGGATAAGTGTTTGAGCCCCTCATCCCTAGTTTGTCCAATTTAGAACCACAACTAAAGCCCTTAAAGCCCTTCTCAATGATGAAAGCAGTAATACCTTTACTTGCAGCATGTGGATCTGTCTTTGCATAAACCACCAGGGTGTCTGCGTCACCTCCATTGGTGATCCACATTTTGCTTCCATTCAAAACCCAGTGATCAGACTTTTGAGAGGCTTTAAGCTGCATACTGACCACATCAGACCCCGCATTAGGCTCACTCATCGCCAGAGCTCCAACGTGCTCACCAGTGATTAGTTTGGGTAGATATTTCTTTTTCTGAGCTAAGGTCCCGTTTCTGTTGATCTGATTAATGCACAAGTTACTGTGCGCCCCATAAGATAATCCAACAGAGGCACTGGCCCTGGATACCTCCTCCATAGCAATTGTGTGAGCCAAGTACCCTAAATTCGTTCCGCCGTATTCCTCCCCTATCGTTAAGCCGTGTAATCCGAGCTCACCCATCTTTTTCCAAAGATGCGCGGGAAACTCATTATCCTTATCTACACTTGCTGCTATCGAAGCAATTTCACTGGTAGCGAACTGATTGACTGAGTCTCTAATCATCTCAATCGTCTCGCCAAGTTGAAAATCTATACCAGGCAATACATGCATAACGATCCCTTGTCCTTCAAAATGTTCTAAATATCAATCTATTAAATTAGTTTATCTATTGCGATATCAAAAAACGTATCGAAAGTCCCAACGACAAATATTCGTTTTAACGCTTCAAATCAATCATATGATCGAGCATCCTCAATAAGTAGCCCATCTGATGGCAGTGTATTAACTCGGGATATTTCGATATCAGCCCTTAGTTTAGTAACGTCACGGACACTATCCGCTAAACGCTTTTTCAAACTATCAAGATCAGAAGGATTGGACTCGGGCAATTCACAACGAAGCGTCATCACTTCGCTCCCAATCGTTCCACTGAGAATAACTCTCATTTTTTTTATATCTGGATTTTTCGTAGCAATCTCTTGAATATGACCGGGATACAAAAACATTCCCTTAACCTTCGTGGTTTGATCGACTCGCCCCATCCATCCCTTGATTCTCAAATTGGTACGACCACAAGGGGACGCCTGCTCAAGAGAATTCAGATCAATAGCTGATAAATCACCAGTAGCAAAACGAATTAATGGATATTCGGGATCAAAAACTGTAATAACAACCTCCCCCACTTCACCTGGCGTTACAGGATTAGTCCCCAAGGGCTCCACTATTTCAAGAATGACTCCCTCATCCACAATCATCCCTGAGGAAAGTGCCGGGGACTCATATGCGATTAACCCAACATCCGCTGTTGCATAGGCGGAGGACACTTGTATCCCTCTTTGCTTAAACCAACTCCTAAGAGAGGGAGGTAGCGCTTCCCCAGAAACGAGAGCAACTTCAATGCTTTTACAAGAAACCCCCAGTTCATCGGCTTTTTCAAGAATAATTTTCAAGAAAGAAGGGGTCCCCGTATATGCCCTTGGTTTTAAATGAGCGATCGTTTGAACTTGCATCTCAGTTTGACCCGTACCTGCGGGAAATACGCAACATCCTAAGGCATGAGCTCCAGCCTCCATGATCCAAGCACCTGGGGTAAAGTGGTAAGAAAAAGTGTTGTAAACCAAATCACCTGACTTAAATCCAGCAGCGCGCATAGCTCTGGACATTCTGTAATTGTCCTCGCCCCATCCCTGTAATTCATGAATTGGGCCAGGAGATTGAAATATCCGTTTCATCTTAGAAATAGATACGGCGTTCAATCCACCAAAAGGCGGATTGGCTTTTTGAATACCAACCAAATCAGATTTACGAGTAACGGGCAAAGTTGCGAGGGCCTGTGCGGAATTAAATGCATCAGACTTTAGGTCTTTAAGAAGGTCTTGGTAAAACTGGGTTTTCTGCTGAGCCAAGGCAACTTGAGAGGGTAATAGTGCATAAAGCTCGTGTATTCTTTCCGAGTGAGCTCTCGTTTCTTTCTTGTCGGTAATCATATTACTTCTTTTATTCAATTAATATTTTTAAGATAACCAACGCTTACGTCGACGGTAAGATTTAACATCTTTAAAGGATTTACGCTGTTCGTCGTCATTTGTTGAAACGCCGAGATAGAACTCTTTAACATCCTCATTATTCTTAAGTTCCTCAGCCTTACCGTCCATAACTACACGTCCATTTTCTAGGATATAACCGTAATCGCTATATTTCAACGCAATCATTGTGTTTTGTTCAGCTAACAAAAAACTCACATTCTCGAGTTGATTGAGGTTTTTAACAATCTCAAACACTTCCTCAACAATTTGTGGCGCGAGTCCCATAGAGGGCTCATCCAGCAAAATCATCTCGGGACGAGCCATCATGGCACGACCAATCGCACACATTTGTTGCTCCCCACCGGAGGTGTAAGCAGCTTGCGACTTCCTTCTGGTTTTAAGTCGAGGAAAGAAGTTGTATATTTTCTCTAAGTCATCCTTGATTTCTGCCTGTGAGGCATTTCTCGTAAATGCTCCTGTAAGCAAATTATCTTCAATACTTAGATGCGCAAAGCAATGCCTGCCCTCCATAACTTGGATGAGGCCACGTTTAACTAAATGATTAGGAGATAAATTGTCAACTCGGTCGTTCTTGTAGTGAATCGATCCCTTAGTTACGTCCCCCCTTTCGGCGGCAAGTAAATTTGAAATCGCTTTCAAGGTGGTTGACTTGCCAGCGCCATTAGCACCAAGAAGTGCGACCACTTTACCTTTTGGGACTTGCAGTGAAACCCCTTTGAGCACCAAAATAACATGATCGTAAATAACCTCAATGTTATTTACGCTCAACAAGGGAGACACTGCATCCATAGGTTAAGGTTCCTAAGATTTAATTAGAGTTGTTTCAAAAAAAGAATTAATTTTTCAAACAAGCTGGGATGATATTTTTCTCCTTTGCATATTCGCTAGCATTTGCTTTAAATAGTGGGTGAATTAATGCCTTATTCCCTTCTATCCAATCAGACACCAAATTCCACTTGGCTCCATCCCACTGCTGAATCTTGACGCGTCCAGATCCTTCGTGGTTTTCACAAGAAGTTTTAATTTCTGGTAGTAATCCAGAAGCACCCAAAGTGGTTAGAGATTGATTCGTAATATTCAAATTCTCAAAGGCCCAGCGCATTTGCTCACCCGTCATGACTTTACCTTTTCCGAACTTATTCTGAGCAAGTTTGATAGCTTCCACAGTAACAACTGCAGCAGAGACTCCGCGGTTGTACAAAACAGTTCCGATTTTGTTCTTATCAGACAGGTTACCCTTTCCAGCACTGTACACAACCTTTTCAATCTCAGCGATTACAGGTACAGTTTTGCCAGAAACATTCCAAGTAGCACTCATGTAGCCCTTAGCTGCATCGCCTGCTGGAATCACATCCTCTTCAGAACCAGCCCACCATGAGCCAATTATTTTTTCCCTTGAGAATCCAACCTTCTGGGCTGCCTTGAGAGCAGTCTGATTCATGACTCCCCATCCCCAAAAAATAACGTAATCAGGATTTTCTTCGCGAATTTTTAACCATTGAGCACCTTGCTCGTTGCCTGGATGTGCAACTGGAATTTCGACTAATTTGAATCGATTAATCTTACTTTCAGCCTCCAAGGCGATGAGGGGTTCTTTCCCGTAAGCAGAGTCATGATAGAGATAAACAATCTTTTTATTAGCCAAAGATCCATTGTTTTTATCCACTAAAAACTTCACAATCGCAGAAGCTTGCATCTGATAAGTTGTGACGAGAGGGAAGGCATAGGGGAAAACAGAACCGTCAACTGCATCAGTACGACCATAGCCCATCATGATGAGAGGTACTTTATCAGTCTGGGCTTTATCTAATACGGAGTAAGAGATGCCTGTAGACATCGTATGAATTGCAGTGCCTTTGGAAATTCCTGACTTACCTTTCAAGCGCTCATAGCACTCAACGCCTTTTGCATTGTTGTACTCTGTCTCGCACTCCTCCCAAGCCAACTTAACGCCGTTAATGCCGTTTTGAGCAATATTAATTTTACTCAAGTAGTCGATAAAACCACCATAAAATGCCTGACCGTTCTGACCATAAGGCCCTACCCTATAACTTGGAATGGAGATGAATTGATCATCCGCTTTCGCAACACTGATACCAGATAAGGCCGCAGAGACGACTGATACCGCTAGTACGAATGATTTGGTACGAAAGAATAAATTATTCAACTTAAAATTAACAGTTTGCATGAAGTGTCTCCTTTGAATCAATATTTTTACAACGAAACCTAAAAAACCAACAATCTTAATGAGGGAATGGCCACAACCTCAATTTCTCCTTTGCTATGGCCCATAAGCGCGCTAATCCATGTGGCTCAATTACGAGAAAGAAAATAATTAACCATCCAAAAGTCATAACTTGCACGTGCGATACGACAGCATTACTTATAGGTAAATTTAGCAATGAGGACATGAATGGAAGAGCTATATCCAAGAAAATGGGCAACAGCAAGATAAAAGCCGCACCTAAAAAATTACCCAAAATACTTCCCACACCACCAATAATTACCATGAACAAAATCTTAAATGAAAGCTCAAGCGAGAAACCATCAGGCTCAACCGTACCTAGGTAGCAAAATGCGTAGAGTACCCCTGCCAACCCACAATAGAAGGAACTGATAGCAAAGGCCAATAATTTTGTCTTCATTAATTCGATACCAATAACTTCTGCAGCAACGTCCATATCGCGGACTGCCATCCAAGATCTACCAGTCGCCGAACGAACTAAATTCTTTCCCAGCAGGGACATTAGGATTACTATGATCAAAACCAGGAGGTATTTTGTCTCTGGGGTATTTATTGGGAACCCTAAAATTGCTAAATTTTGAGAGCTTATAACCCCAGAGGAACTGTTATTGGAAAACCAAGGAAACTTAGTTAAACACCAAACCACGAAAAATTGAGCCGCAAGCGTAGCTACAGCGAGGTAAAAACCTTTTATTCGAAGTGAAGGCAGTCCAAATAAAACGCCAACCACAGCTGCACAACACCCACCAAGAAAAAAAGAAATTAAGAAGGGGATGCCCTCTATTCTTAATTGAAAGTTATAAGCAGCATAAGCGCCCACAGCCATAAAGGCAGCAGAGCCTAGTGAGAGCTGCCCTGCATAACCGGTTAAGAAATTCAATCCCATTGTGGCGAGCGAGAAAATTAAAAAAGGAATTAATATTGCATTAATCCAATATTCACTTGCAAACATTGGAATCAAAAATAAGGCCACAATCAAAATTGCGACAACACCTATCCTATCTTGCAATATTGGAAAGATTTGGCTATCCGCCCTGTATGATGTTTTGAATTGACCTGATTCGCGGTAAATCATTTCTATTCCTTAGACACGGTCTATATGTTTTTCGCCAAATAATCCTTCTGGTCTGACCAAAAGGAAAAGCAGTGCAAATATGTACGGAAACCAACCTTCTATTCCGCCGTAATTACCCCCAAAAGCATCCTGCAGAACAGGCGGGATGTAAATTTCAGCTAATTTTTCTGAAACTCCAATAATTATTCCTCCAACGATTGCACCAGGCACTGAAGTAAAACCTCCAAGGATCAAGACGGGTAAGGCTTTTAGCGCGGTCAGCGATAAAGCATACTGCACTCCATTTCTTGAACCCCAAAGTAGCCCCGCCACCAAGGCGACAAAACCAGCGATGATCCAAACAACAGTCCATATGTGTTCAAGGGAAATACCAAGCGACAAGGCAGCTTGGTGATCGTCTGCTACGGCGCGTAGAGCTCGGCCTAATTTAGTAAACTGAAAAAACAGAGATAGTAAAATTACCAAGACAATAATAATCCCTGATGCAAATAGGTCAAATTTAGAGATCCCAAGCCCAGTAGCATCCATAATAGCCTGAATTGGCTCATCAACAATACCTAAATCAATTGATCGAATTTCATTGCCAAACAGTATGGATGATAGACCTTCAAGAAAATAACTTAAGCCTATTGTTGCCATAAATAATGTAATGCCAGGTTGATTTACCAATTTACCCAAAACAAATCGCTCTGCTCCCATACCAATAAGAACCATGTAAAGGAATGCACCGATTATTGATAGCCACATGGGTATTCCATATCCCATGAGACCGACGACGGCAAGTGCTGCAGCGTAGACCATGGCACCTTGCGCAAAGTTAAATACACCGGATGCCTTAAAGATCAACACAAAACCCAAAGCAACTAGTGAGTACATTAGTCCTGAGAGAATCCCGCTAATCACAATTTCAATAAAAAATTGCATAAATTAATTTTCCCTTTTCCCTTTTCTCTTTTCCCAAATCTCTCTTGTCTGCCTAGCGTTTTTTAGTACCCACTACCCAAATAAGCTTTAATGACTTCAGGGTCAGTCTTTACATCGTAGGGCAAACCATCCCCAATTTTTCTGCCGTAATCAAGCACAACAATTCGATCTGAAATATCCATAACAACACCCATATCATGCTCAATCAGCACAATAGTCATTCCGTATTGATTGTTTACCTCAAGGATAAAGCGACACATATCTTGCTTTTCCTCGACGTTCATGCCGGCCATCGGCTCATCTAGTAATAAAAGAGATGGCTCGGCAGCCAAAGCTCTAGCCAACTCAACCCTTTTTTGCAAACCATAGGCCAATTTGCCAACGGGGGTTTTACGAATATGCTGGATCTCAAGGAAATCAATGATTTCCTCTACTTTTGCACGGTGCTCCTCTTCTTCTGCTCTAGCTCTGCCGACCCAAAGAGCATTTAATAAGAAATTACTTTTCATCAGGGTATTTCGACCCGTCATGATATTGTCTAGAACAGTCATACCTTTGAAAAGGGCTATGTTTTGGAATGTTCTTGCTATGCCGTGCCTTGCGACATCGGTAGGATTCATTCTGTTACGTGTTTGACCATTAAAGAAGATAGTACCTTCCTGGGGATGATAAATACCGTTAATGACGTTAAGCATTGAACTTTTGCCAGCCCCATTGGGGCCGATGATCGAGCGAATCTCATGTTTTTTGACATCAAATGAGATATTGTTAAGCGCTTTAACACCCCCAAAAGATAAGGAAATATTTTCTACTTTTAGAACATCACGTGTCAGATCTTGAGTATTCATATTGCTGATCATATTAATGCTCGGTGGCTAACTTGCTACTTGATTCGCCACCGGATAGCGTGGAATGATTGAGCGCATCTTTAATCTTTATTGTTGCACTAATTAGGCCCTCACGACCGTCTTCAAATTTAACTTTAGTCTCTATAAATTGCTCAGTCTTGTTGCTATAAAGAGCGTCAATGAGTGGTGCATACTTTTGAGCAATAAAGTCTCTTCTAACTTTTCTAGTCCTAGTTAACTCATCGTCATCAGGATCGAGTTCTTTGTGCAGAATCAGAAAACGACTGATTTGTGCGTGACTCAAAATTTCATCAGCTAACAAATCATCATTTACTTCATTAACGCACTCTGTTATCAAATCGTAAACTTGATCTTTAGCCGCCAGATCGATATAGCCAGCAAATGAAATCTGTCTTCTCTCAGACCAGTTGGCAATCGCTTCGAAATCAATGTTAATGAAAGCAGTGATCGATTCGCGCTCATGGCCAAAAACAACGACTTCCTTGATATAAGGGAAAAATTTGAGTTTGTTCTCAATGTACTTAGGGGCAAATAATTTACCATTTAACATCTTGCCGACATCTTTTGCCCTATCGATAATCCTCAAGTGTCCATCGTTGTCAATTGCCCCGGCATCTCCTGTGTGGAAGAAACCATTTTCATCTATTGCTTTATTTGTTTCCTCAGGTCGATTAAAGTATCCCTTCATTACGCTAATGCCCTTGACCAATACTTCTCCGCTCTCATTTAACTTAATCTCTATGCCCGGGGCTGCAATACCAACCGAATTGTATTTAACCTGACCGTCAGGCTGCAGGCAGACATAAGCACAAGTTTCAGTTTGCCCGTAAAACTGCTTTAAATTTATACCCATCGATCTGTAGAACTTAAACAAATCAGGCCCGATCGCCTCTCCCGCTGTATAAGCGACTCGAATGCGTCCCATGCCTAGTACGTTTCTAAGAGGTGCGTAAATCGTGATGTCAAAAAAGGCATAGACGAGGCGGTTCCATATCGAAACGGAATGACCATCCAATATGTCCCCACCTACCGCCTTGGCGTGCTGCATTGCCCATTTATACAAAGCGCGCTTAAAAGATCCCGCATCTTGCATGCGAATTGTCACACTTGTAAGCAAACCTTCAAAAATTCTTGGCGGGGCAAAGTAATACGTTGGACCTATTTCCCTCATGTCTGACATTACTGTCTCTTTAGACTCAGGACAATTAACAGTCATCCCAGAGACCATAGCCTGAGCAAAAGAGAACAAATGATCGCCTACCCAGGCCATGGGAAGATAAGCCAAAATGTTATCGGAGTGGACTAAATTATCAAATTTGCAACTCTGCGTTCCAGCACGTATAAAGTTTTCATGCGTATGGGCAACCCCCTTAGGCATTCCAGTTGTTCCAGATGTATACAAGATAATGGACAGATCCGTCGCTTGACATGCTTGCACTTGTAAAGTGAAATATTCGGCATGAAGTGCGTGAAAGGAGGCGCCTTCTAAAAGTAAATCTTCCAAACTATGTAAATCGGTATCGCCGTACTCCTGTAATCCCTTAGGATCTTCATAGAATATGTGACTTAGAAATTTAAGATCCTGCTTGATCTCTAAGAGCTTATCAACTTGCTCTTGATCCTCTACAACCGCAAACGAAACCTCAGCATCGTTTAAGACATGAACCATCTCGGTTGCTACAGCGTCTTGATACAAAGGAACGGGAACGCCACCCAAACACTGAACGGCCACCATGGATTGATATAACTTGGGTCGGTTATCACCAATAATTGCTAGTTTCATGCCGCGCTTGAAACCATTTTTAGCTAAGCCACAAGCCAACTGCCTAATTTGTTCAAGATTTTGACTCCAGGTGATTTCTTGCCAAATGCCTAGGTGTTTTTCTCTATAAGCTGCGCAATCAGGAATACGGCTAGCGTGCTTGAGCAGTAGTTGGGGAAATGTGGTAGCGAAGGGATCTGACATAAGTTGCAAAATTCGGCTTTAACTTACATAGTTTGAGTTAAGGGTCAAGCATAATCCCATATCAATACAAAATGTAGTCATCCAATTGACAAATTAGGGGAAGTACTAATGTCTCTAGAAGTTTTATTGGCAAACAGTGCATGGTTGCAAGCACTAACCTCAGAGGAACAAATTAGAGTGAAATCTGACATATTTGTTAAGAAAACGCAAAGTGAGGCTTATGTTTGCCGAAGAGGTGACCCTGCGGGTTACTGGATGGGCGTAATTAACGGATTCGTAAAAATAAATAACGTAGGCTTAAGCGGTAAATCGACTACCTTAATAGGTCTAGCTCCCGGCTCTTGGTTCGGAGAGGGGTCCTTATTGAAAAAAGAAACTCTGCTCTACGATGTCGTAGCGCTTGGGAATACAGAATTAGCCTTAATGCCAAAGGAGACTTTTTTCTGGCTCCTCGATAGAAGCATATCTTTCAACCGGTATTTAATATCACAACTCAATGAACGCTTAGGCCAATTCATTGGTGCAATGGAGAATGAGAGATTACTTGATGTTGAGTCGCGCTTAGCGCGCTCAATAGCGACCATGTTTAAGACATGGTCACCTATGAAAGAGATGGTTCTTAAAATCTCTCAAGAGGAGGTGGGTCAACTTGCAGGACTTTCAAGACAACGTGTTAACGCAGCTTTAAAAGTACTTGAGGAACATCAACTAATTAAGATGAGTTTTGGTGAGATACATATCCTAAACTTAGAAGGTCTGAGTAAATTTCAACCCTAATTCGAATATTATGAAAGCACTCCCATTGATAGGTATGAAAGTTCTTGACTTAACAAGACTCCTTCCCGGACCTGTATGTACTTGGCACCTGGCAAGCATGGGGGCAGATGTGCTAAAAATTGAAGACAAGGAAGGTGGCGACTATGCTAGGAATTTTTTTTTAAATGAATCAGATATAGAAAAGAATGAGCCCAGTGTTTTTTATAAGGCCATTAATCACAACAAAAGAAATATCAAACTTAATCTTAAGGACGAACCCGATAGAGAAGAATTTTTGAAGCTAGTCAAAACGGCAGATTTAGTAATCGAAAGTTTTAGACCAACTGTCATGGACAGACTTGGACTAGGCCACGAGTTTTTACTTACTTTAAATCCTGCATTGGTTTATTGCGCAATAACGGGGTACGGTATGGATGGTCCTTTTAAAAACATGGCTTGTCACGACATCAACTCGCTCGCACTTACTGGAGTATTGGATCAATTGAGAGATTTTGACAGTAGGCCTATCATGCCTAACCTTCAAATCGCCGACTTACTTGGTGGTGGTGTATGTGCAGCAATGGGAAGTTTAGCCGCTTTATGGAGAGCTAAGAGTACGGGAATAGGCGGAGTTGTTGATATCTCCATGACAGACGGAATATTAGCTCACAACTTAACAGCACAGGTTGCTGTCCACGGACAGGGAAGCTCCTTAATGCCTTTTGAAGACCTATTGAATGGCGGCGTTCCATGCTACAACCTGTATCAATGTAGAGACGGAACATGGTTTGCTCTTGGAGCACTGGAGTTAAAATTTTGGCAAAACTTTTGTATAGCAGTAAACAAACCCGATTGGAGCACGCAACACTGGAGCCTAGGTCAAGCAGTTGGCGGACATCATTCAATGGAATTGAGGGATAAGGTCCAAGCTCTAATTGGAAGTGAAGATAAGGCATACTGGCTTAGTAAATTCGAACAAGTCGATTGTTGTATGACCCCAGTCATCAGTCTTGCCGAGTCCATGCACCTCCCACTTTTCAAAGAAAGGGGTATGTTTACTGTTGACACCCATGGAAAATCTTGGCTAAACAGTCCAATTAGATTCAAATAATTCAAAGCCCTCGGAACTCGGTTATAAGTCAATTCTTTATTTCTTTTAAAGGTAAATTACCATGAACTTCGAAAATATCATTCTTGAACGCCACGGAAAGGTTATGCTCATTCGTCTTAATCGACCAAACGCACTTAATGCATTAAGTCCGGATCTAACAAAAGAGCTAGGATTAGCCCTTGATCAACTTGAAAAAGATGATGAAGTAGCGGTCGTTGTACTTACTGGCAGTGAAAAAGCGTTTGCGGCGGGCGCCGATATCAAATTCATGAAGGATCTAACCTACATGGATGTTTACAAAATGGATTTCATAACAGATACCTGGGAAAGAATAACTAGCTTCAGAAAACCCACAATTGCAGCAGTTGCAGGCTACGCGCTTGGTGGCGGGTGTGAGTTAGCGATGATGTGCGACTTCATTTTGGCGGCTGAGAGTGCGAAATTTGGTCAACCCGAGATCAACTTAGGAACTATTCCAGGCGCGGGTGGAACACAAAGACTTACCCGCTTTGTTGGAAAATCAAAGGCAATGGAGATGGTTCTAACCGCACGGTTAATTGACGCTCAAGAAGCAGAACGCTGCGGGCTTGTTTCTAGGGTAATTCCAAACGATAAACTTATAGAAGAGGCCTTGGCTACTGCGCAAAAGATAGCTGCCCTTTCTATGCCAATTGTTATGATGGCTAAAGACTCTGTAAACCGGTCTTATGAAGTTTCATTATCAGAGGGTGTGCACTTCGAGCGCCGTCTTTTCCACTCGACTTTTGCTACTGAGGACCAAAAAGAGGGGATGAACGCATTTGCAGAAAAGCGCAAGCCAATCTTCAAAAATAAGTAAAAGAAGAGTCATGCTTAGTAACTTTAGTCAATCGATCATCTTTAAAACTAATTGATTAACAATAAATAAACGCAACTAAATCAAGGTGACGACTTGGCTTGTATCTTGGTAATTTCCCTTATTTGTCAACCGAGTGACAACAATTGGGAGCCAAAGGGGTAAGCTGAGTTCTGGTCAGTAAGTCAACGACGTTAGACTTAGGTGATTACAAGTAAATATACTTGTAATTCACCTGCCACTCAATGGCACATACAGAAATTCAACTCAATTAGGTGCTTAACAAATGAAAATTGGTTTTATAGGCTTAGGTAATATGGGCTCGCCTATGGCGCTAAATTTATTAAAAGCAGGCAATGAGCTCATAGTTTTCGATGTTGTACAAAAAAATATTGACTCTTTGTTGGAGCAGTCAAATCACAAAGCTACGGCGGCTTCTAACGTAGCAGATTTAGCTCAATCCAGGCTAGACTTGATAATCACTATGCTACCAGCAGCGCAACACGTTCGCTCTGTTTACTTAGGAGTTTCCGGTATTTTAGAGAACGTAAATGCAGGAACCCTGCTTGTGGACTCCTCTACCATTGATCCTCAAACAGCCAGAGAAGTAAGCGCCCTTGCACTTTCAAAAGGGAACAATATGCTTGACGCTCCCGTGTCTGGAGGTACGGGGGGAGCCCAAGCAGGCACACTTACGTTTATGGTTGGTGGAGATGAAGCTGTGTTCAACACCAACAAACCTTTTTTTCAGCAAATGGGAAAGAATATTTTTTACTGTGGAGGAAGTGGTAACGGTCAAGTTGCAAAAGTCTCAAACAATATGCTACTTGGAATCTCTATGATAGCAACGGCCGAAGCAATGGCACTCGGTGTAGAGTTAGGAATGGATCCAAAAATATTAGCAAATATCATCAACACGTCTAGTGGTAGATGCTGGAGTTCAGACACATATAACCCCTACCCTGGTGTATTAGAAAACGTCCCAGCCTCACGAGGCTATAGCGGTGGATTCGGAACCGATTTGATGCTCAAAGATCTTGGCTTAGCAAGTGAAGCTGCTAAAACAGTCAAGCAACCTGTCATGCTAGGTGGGTTAGCTACACAAATTTATCAAACTTTTAGCAATCTCGGAAACGGTCATTTAGACTTTTCTGCAGTCATCCAAATGTTTAAGAAATAATCCACACTCAAACCTAATTAAATGGACATTCGGAACCCCACATTGAGGATCAAAACGTGAGTATTGAATCTGAAAATCAAGTTTTAATTGAAAAAAATAAAGGCGTAGGATACATCACCCTAAATCGACCAGCAGCTCTAAACACTTTAAATCTACCTATGGTCAGGACCATTCATAGTGCATTAATACAATGGTCAAAGGATAGTGAAGTCATAGCCGTAGTTATAAAAGGCAATGGAGAAAAAGCCTTCTGCGCAGGCGGTGATGTAAGAAGAGTTTATGAATGCATTAATGAAAACTCCAGTGAATATGAAGATTTCTTCACGGAAGAGTTTGCATTAGATGAATATATTTATTCCTATCCAAAACCTTGTATCGCACTAATGCATGGTATTGTGATGGGGGGCGGTATGGGACTTTCGCAAGGTGCACAGTTTAGGGTCATATGCGAAAACACTAAAATAGCTATGCCGGAAACTGCTATTGGCTATTTTCCAGACGTAGGTGCTAGTTATTTTCTAACTCGATCGAATCCTTCCCTAGCAATTTATTTAGGCGTTACAGGTAAACTGCTAAAACCACAAGACTCGTTGTATTGTGGGCTAGCGGACTGGATTCTCCCGCTCAGTCAGTGGGATATGTTTATGCGAAACATAGAAGAAATAGAGTCCGCTGCTAGCAATCAAACTTCAATATCAGATCGTATTCTTACTATATTAAAGAACCTAGGAGCATCTAACGATACCGCGAATTCTGAAGTCAGTAAGAATATCAAATCTATTGAACACATCTTTTCTAGCCCTACTTTGCATGCTATTTATCAATCGCTGAGCAAGAATAATTCAGATCCTTGGTCCGTTGATACCCTAGATGAAATGAAAAAAAACTCGCCCCTGGCGATGGCGGCATCACTCCAACTACTTCGTCAAGGGACACATTTGAACCTGCATCAAGCATTTGAAGTTGAACTTGCTCTGAATATTATTTGGAAAACAAGAGGTGAGTTTGTAGAAGGTGTCAGAGCGGCATTGGTGGATAAAGATAAAAAACCTATTTGGAAATATGCGTTGAGTGACATCAGTTCCGACTTTTTGAAGGCCACATTTCCTCCTCTTTTCAAATATTAACCCTTAAACACAACTTTTAGTAGGCACGAACATGTCTTTTCATTCCTTTAGTGATGAACAAATTATGATTCGCGATATGACACGCGAATTTGCTAAGAAAGAGTTAAAACCACACGGCGAGAGATGGGATCGCGAGGGCTGGATTGATGACAGCGTAATCTCTCAAATGGGGAGTTTAGGTCTTCTGGGGATGACGGTGCCAGAGGAATGGGGGGGCGCAAATGTTGACTACATCTCATATGCACTTGCAGTAGAGGAAATTGCAGTTGGTAACGGAGCAGTCTCTACACTCATGTCTGTACATAACTCTGTGGGATGTTCACCCATCTTAAACTATGGTTCTCAGGAGCAGAAAAGCAATTTTCTGACCCCTCTTGCTACTGGTGAATGGATAGGATGTTTCTGCTTAACTGAACCTCAGGCTGGCTCTGAAGCTCACAATCTAAAGACCAAAGCCACATTGAAAAATGGCCAATGGACGATAAATGGTTCCAAGCAATTCATCAGTAACGGTAAAAGGGCAAAGCTCGCAATCGTATTTGCCGTGACAGATCCCGAACTGGGTAAGAAAGGCATCTCAGCTTTCCTTGTACCAACAGACAACCCGGGCTATATAGTTAATCGAGTTGAAAATAAACTCGGAATTAGAGCCTCTGACACCTGCTCCATTACTTTTGATAACTGCACTATCCCAGAGGAAAACATGCTTGGCCCAAGGGGCAAGGGATTAGCCGTTGCATTATCTAACTTAGAGGGTGGTCGAATAGGAATTGCCTCACAAGCGGTTGGCATTGCACGGGCAGCATTTGAGGAAGCACTTAAATATTCCAAGGAGCGAATTCAATTTGGAGTTCCAATTATTGACCACCAAAGCATAGGAAACTTCCTTGCTGATATGCACACCCAAATTAACGCCGCCAGACTACTGACACTACAAGCTGCAAGTCTGAGACAAAACGGACAACCATGTTTATCAGAGGCCTCACAAGCCAAACTCTTTGCCTCCGAAGTTTGTGAGTTTGTGTGCACAAAAGCGATACAAATATTTGGTGGCTACGGCTATTTACAAGACTACCCAGTAGAGCGTTTATACAGAGACTCTCGTATCACACAAATTTATGAAGGTACGAGTGAGGTTCAAAGGTTGGTGATCGCTCGTGCCCTGAAAAATTTAGATTTTTAAAAACTTTTTATACCCCCTCATATCTCTATGCAAATCAAAGATAAATTATTTGTAGTCACTGGGGCAGCTTCTGGATTAGGTGCTGCAACTGCAGAAATGTTAGTTCATGAAGGCGCTAAAGTTTTGATCGTTGACTTGAATCAAGAGGCAGGCGAGCAGTTTGCAAACTTTCTTGGCCCGAATGCTAAATTTATCCAAGCCGATGTAAGTAGTGAAGAGAGCGCAAAGCAAGTCTTCAAACTTGCCAAGAATTTGGGAGAGCTCAGGGGACTAGTGAATTGCGCAGGTATAGCACCTGCTGTAAAAGTTTTGGGCAAGGATGGTCCTCATCCGCTAGAAATATTCTCCAAAACGATTCAAGTTAATTTAATCGGCACTTTCAATATGTGCAGACTTGCAGCTGAAATTATTTCCAATCAAACTGCAATTGAAGACAATGAACGCGGGGTATTAGTAAATACCGCTTCAGTTGCAGCATATGAAGGGCAAATTGGACAAGCCGCATACGCTGCCTCTAAAGGCGGGGTAGTAGGTATGGTGATCCCAATGGCAAGAGAATTGGCCAAGCACGGTATCCGTGTGCTGGGTATCGCACCAGGAATTATGGAGACACCTATGTTGATGTCATTTCCGCAACATGTACAAGACGCTCTAGGTCAAACCGTTCCATTCCCTCAAAGAATGGGCAAGCCACGAGAATACGCTGAGCTGGTTCGCTTTATGTTAACCAACAACTACCTAAACGGCGAGGTAGTTCGTTTAGACGGCGCCATACGCCTAACGGCAAAATAAACATATTAAATCAACTTTATTTTAAAAACTTATGTCTGAAGATCACGTTGTAATTGTTAGCGTTGCAAGAACACCTATGGGAAGTTTTCAAGGCACTTTGTCTAGGTTAACAGCTGCTAATCTTGGTGCTCATGCTATCAAAGCCGTCGTTGAACGAGCTGGAGTGGATAAGGCTTTAATTGATGAAGTATTGATGGGCTGTGTATTACAAGCCGGTCAAGGGCAAGCCCCGGCTAGACAAGCAGCACTGCAAGCAAACCTAAATGTAGGGGTAGCATGTACGACTATTCACAAGGTATGCGGGTCAGCTATGAAGTCAATTATGATAGGTCACGACGGAATCATAGCGGGATCTTACGACTGCGTCATCGCAGGAGGAATGGAGTCAATGACCCAAGCCCCATACCTGTTGCAAAAAGCCCGAGCTGGATACAGACTAGGCCATTCCCAACTCATAGATCACATGTTTATGGATGGATTGGAAGACGCTTACTCCCCAGAGACTAGGGGTCAATTAATGGGTACTTTTGCAGAGCAATGTGCTTCAAGTTACTCATTTACCAGAGAGGAACAGGATAAATACGCAGTCCTTTCTACAACAAGGGCCCAAGAGGCAACGAAAAGGGGCGACTTTAATTGGGAGATTACTCCTATTACTCTTCAGACTAAAAAGGGAGAAGAAACTATTGACAAGGACGAGGGTCCCTTTGCCGTAAATATTGAGAAAATTCCAACCCTAAAACCAGCTTTTAAAAAGGACGGTACAGTTACTGCTGCAAACTCATCCTCCATATCCGATGGAGCTGCCGCACTGATGCTTATGAGATCTTCAAAAGCCCAGCAACTAGGCGTTAAGCCCATTGCAAAGATTGTGGCGCATGCTAACCACGCTGCGTCACCAGATTTATTTCCAACTGCGCCAATAGGTGCCATTCAAAAATTAATGCATAAAGCAGGATGGACAACCAAGGATGTTGATTTATTTGAGATCAATGAAGCATTTGCAGTAGTAGCAATGTCAGCAATTAGAGATCTTCAAATAGACCCGGAAAAAGTTAATATAAACGGCGGAGCTTGTGCACTTGGGCACCCTATCGGAGCATCTGGCGCAAGAATTGTTATAACTTTATTGGGTGCACTAAGAAAACATAAACTTAAAAGAGGAGTCGCCTCACTTTGCATTGGAGGAGGAGAAGCTACTGCACTTGCAATTGAAATGCTGTAAGTTAATGGCAATATTTACTTAAATAGGGAAAATCTTCAAACAGTCATAAGTATCTTAATACTAATTCAGAAAAATCAATCCAGATTAAATCTGGCACGCAAGAGAAATAACAAAAGCGAATGACCAATACTAACTCATTAAAACATTTAATCGTTCAGGAAGGTCGAATCTCCAAAGTGACAATAAATCGACCTGAAGTAAGGAATGCTTTCAATGCAGAACTTATTGGAGAACTTCAAATCGCTTTCGAAAGACTAGGATCAAGCGAGCAATGCCACGTAATAGTTTTACAAGCCAGTGGAAAGAGTTTTTGCGCTGGTGCAGATTTAAATTGGATGAAGAGTATGACGAATTATTCCCAAGAGGAAAATATTGTCGACGCCTCCAAGATGGCAAAAATGCTAAATACTATCTACTCTTGCCCAATCCCCGTTATTGCCAGTGTACAGGGAGATGCATATGCTGGGGGGGTGGGACTGGCTGCAGTTTGCGATATATTGGTAGCATCCAATCAAGCTAGATTTTGTATATCGGAGGCTAAACTAGGATTGCTTCCCGCAACTATTGCTCCCTACGTAATAAGAGCTCTAGGAGAACAAGCTTCACGTCGATACTTTATCACTGCGGAAGTCTTCTCTGCATCAACTGCAAAAGAGATTGGGTTTGTCCATGAACTTGTGAACCCAGAAGATTTAGATGCAAAGGTAAATGAAATATGCGAATCAATTACTAATAATGGTCCTCAAGCCGTAAAGGCTTGTAAGAAAATCGTGCGCGATCTATCTTACCAAGCAATTTCTGACAATCTAATTCAAGATACGGTTCGCCGCATTGCTCATATCCGAAATAGCTCAGAGGCCCAGACGCGAATGAAAGCTTTTTTAGAAAAATAAGACTTTAGACGATTTATATTGCTTAAATTATATTTAAAAAATAGACTTATCGACTCAACTCATCGCGCTTGCAATTGCCTCCTTATAGGCTTTTATAAATATTTGTTTGTCATTCGAAGTGTTTAGATAAGCATAAATTTCTTCTGGATAAACCTCATGAGGATCTGGATTACCTTCGTCATCCTCATAACCAGCTTCCTCGGCTGCTTTTAATGCAGTCTTGGGGAAACCATCTGCTACTTCGTCCCTAACCTTACACCGAGCGAAATCTCCAAAAAATTCAAAGTCTAATAATAATCCAAAGAGTGTATTCAATCTTTCAAACTGAGTATCTAATTCTTTATTTGATAATTTTTCCAACATAATTCTCCCCGATAAGAATCTCAAAGAACTGAAATAAAAAATAGCTTAAAGATTTTTTATTTAGATACTTAAGCTCCCATTTTTAAAAAAAATAATCTCTCTTGGTGTCTAATTTATCATTCACTTCGAATATTATTTTCTTTAATTAACTTCGAGTACTTATTAGTTTCACTTGCTAAGAAATTTTTAAATTCTTGCGCTGGACTCATAACTGCATCTACGCCTAGACTTGCGAACTGAGATTTCACCTCCTCATCGGCCATTATTTTGGTGAACGTACTTAAATATTTGTCTACAATATTTTTTGGAGTTTTAGCAGGCAAATATACACCCCACCAATTCAGAGCGACTAAACCTGATACTCCGATCTCATTAAAGGTGGGCACATTCGGAAAAGCAGAAAATCGAGTTGCGCTTGTCACTGCAATTGGGCGAAGTTGTCCTGATTTAATGAACTGCATAACAGGTAATGCATCGGATACTAAGAAGTCAATATGTCCAGCAAGCAAGTCATTGACTGCCAATCCACCACCTTTATAGGGAACATGAGTCAGCTTAACTTGCGTCTTCCCAATAATCATCTCGGTGCTTAAATGGGACATACTCCCGTTACCACTACTTCCGAAATTAACTTTGTCGGGTACGGCCTTTGCAGCGATTAGTATGTCATCCAAAGATTTAAAGGGGGAGTTAGCATTCACGACAAGTACATTCGGTCCAGTAGCTATCAAGCATAGCGGAATGAAATCTTGGTCCATGTTGTAATTAAGCTTTGACATCAACGGATTGACAAGTGCTGGCCCCAAATTACCGATAACAAAACTATAACCGTCAGGTGCTTGGTGAGCTGCGTAGTCCATCCCAATTGAACCAGCAGCGCCGGTCTTATTTTCAATAATAATGGGTTGTCCAAACTGTTCATTAAGTTTTTTAGATAAGATCCGAGCTAGGAGATCTGAACTACCACCCGGAGGATAAGTGACGATAAATTTAACTGGCTTTGACGGGAATGCAGCAGGCTGAGCATGAGCCAATGCACCTAAAAGGATTAGAAACACAAAGCCAATTAGCGTCTTTGATAGATCGTTTGGTTTAAAACCAAAAAGATTAGTGATTTTCATTAGTCCTCCAAAGTAATTCCCGCAATATACTCTGGTATTCAGAAACATACACTTGGTATAAATACGATGTTAAACATTTCCTCCCCTTCGTCCAAACCAGACCAAACCCTCGCCCTAAATATGAAACTCCTTGCTCAACATGAGCTAGGAGGGTTTGGAGGACTAGGGGAAGGCATCTCCATGCAGATCGATCCAAAGGGAAGAAGAATTCTCTGGCTAGCCCACGAATCGGCTCCGAAGAATTTCTCAGGCGTTGATGTCACTGACCCCAAAAACCCGAAACTAATTGTCCAAACTGACTTGCCACATATGAGCTTACGATCCAACTCACTGGATGTGGTTGGAAATATTTTGGCTGTTGCTTATCAAGCCAGTAAGGTCGGGATCAAGCCAGCTGGCGTTGACTTATTTGATGTAAGCGTACCAGAGTCACCCAAACTGATATCTCATTTCGATTGTTCTGGCCCTCACTCAAGAGGAGTTCACGCCCTTTGGTTTGTGGACGGAGAGACCATACATATGTCAGCGGGTTCTGGTGACTTTGAGCCAACAAATCCGTTAGACGATCAGTTTTATAGAATTTTAGATGTGAGAAATCCTTCTAAACCGACTGAAATAGGACGCTGGTGGTATCCAGGTACTAGAGTGGGAGATAGCGTGCCTCCTCCCCAAAGATTAAAGGGTATTTTAGATACGGGCTTTAGAGCTCACAACACCAATGTATTCCCATCTCATCCGGACAAAGCTTATGTTGGATATATTGATGGCGGTGGGTTTGTCCTCGATATCTCCAAACCGAGCGATATCAAAGTACTCTCCCATTGGAACCATTCCCCGCCTCTCAATGGATTCATTCATACAGTGTTACCGCTATTTGACAGGAATTTATGGATCGTCAGCGATGAATGCGTTCAAGACGGTGGTCTAGATTGGCCGAAATTAGTATGGGTTTTAGACTCTCGTGATGAGAAAAATCCGGTACCACTAGGCACATTTCCTACACCTGAGTTGGATGCTTTTGTGAAAAGAGGAGGTCGCTACGGCGCTCACAATTTGCATGAAAACCTGCCAGGTCCATGCTCTTTTGTTTCAGATACATTAATCATCGGAACTTTCTTTAACGCTGGGGTTAGGGTTTTTGATACTTCTAATCCATTTAGAGTTGAGGAAGTGGCTTATTACGTTCCTGCAGCTCCAAAACTCTCACCTGCAGGCGCTATACAACTAAATGACGTTTTCGTAGATGATCGTCGAATTGTTTACACAGTAGACCGATTCACGGGAGGACTATACATACTAGAGATGACTATCTAATCACATTAGCCTCAAACAAACCAATCAAATAAGAAAAATAATGAGAGATCAACTAGCCGGTAAATTACCAATTACTCTCATAACTGGATTTTTGGGAAGCGGTAAGACGACCTTGATTTCTAAATTGGTTCTTCATCCTATGATGAACAAGGTTGCAGTCATAATAAATGAGATTGGTGAAATCGGTATTGATCATGATTTAGTAACGCAATCTACTGAGAATATTTCATTACTTGCTAATGGATGCATCTGCTGCTCAGTAAGAACAGATATGCAGGAAACCCTGCGCGATCTTTTTGCGCGACGTCAAGTGGGTGAAGTATTTGACTTTGACCGAGTCGTCATTGAAACTACTGGCCTAGCTGACCCTGCTCCAATCATACAAACCCTAACCAGCGATACCCTATTAGAAGCAAGATTTAGACTTGATGGGGTTGTAACTTTAGTTGATTCAGTTAACGCAGATAATTTACTTGACACTCAAATTGAATCTGTCAGACAAGTGGCTTTAGCCGACAAAATACTACTAACGAAAAGCGATTTGACAGATGAAGCTTCAATTTCTAGCCTTCAAAGCAGACTAAGCTCTATCAATCCAATGGCCAGTTTCATCAGGGTATTAAACGGAATAATTGAACCTAGCTATTTGATTAATATTGGTCTAGGATCAAACAAAGTTCAATCCAATTCTAATAAATTTCTTACTGAACTCGTTGAACTTCAAAAGGATACAAAGCAGGACAAATATCTAGGTGATTTTTCTGAAAAACATATTTCAATTAAAACTATCTCCATCACATTCCAAGAGCCCTTTACCTGGGCGGCCTTTTCTTCAGCACTTGAGCTATTAACTACGCTAAGAGGACCAGATCTACTAAGGGTAAAAGGGATATTAAATTTAGAGGGTCGTCCTGTAGTGATTCAAGGGGTTCAACATATCTTTCATAAACCTGTGGAACTGGATAAATGGCCCAGTGAGAATCAATCCACTCGCATAGTTTTTATAACCCGCAATAATATATCCATAGAGATGATTAAAAATTTATTCTCAGCAGTTGGCGCGATTACACCACAATAAAATTAAGCATCAATTTTTACGTGCTTGTGAAAAAAGTAATTTTTAGAATAATCTATGAATATCTAATTTAAAAATCTTTGACCGTCATTTGATTGGCAGTTATTAAATAAGATTAAATAATGAAAATCGGACTACAAACTTGGGGAAGTGAAGGTGACATTAACCCCTTTATTGCTTTAGCTGCGGGACTTGTTAAGCGTGGACATAGCGTTAAACTTTGTATAACGGAAGTGTCTGAGAGAGATTATTTCTCAATTGCAAATCAATACGGGTTCGAACTTATTAATGTACCTAACCCTATGCTGCCAAGTGTAGACATGATGGCACAAATGGGCGAGGCATTCAAAGCAATTAGAGATCCGAGTGAGCAGTTAAAAATAATCAATAAATATTTTTTCTATCCAGCAGAGTCTGCTATGTTTAAATCAGCAAAAGAATTATGCTCAACCAGTGATTTGGTTGTTCGTCACATCTTTTGTTACCCAACCCAACTTGCTGCTGAAATGGCAGATATTCCAGTCGCTACGCTTTATCCAGTTCACAACATATTGCCGAATCGGTATCAAGCACCCTTTGGCGCTGTCAACTTTGGTCGCTGGGCTATCCCAATTTGGTGGCGACTTGCTCAGTGGCTCATTAATCGAGTATTTCTCAAACAAATTAATCAGTTGAGATTACAAAATGATCAAAAAATCATCAATGATGTTCTGACTGAGGCCTGGGGCAATGAGAGTTTAAATTTAATTGCAGTAAGTCATGCAGTTTGTCCTCCCCAAATCAATTGGCCAGACAACTATAAAGTTTGTGGTTTTTTGAATCCAACTGAACTTTATCAAACGAAGAGTTTAAATACAGAAATTTTAGATTTCTTGAAGAATCAAGATGCTCCTGTTTATTTCACATTCGGCAGCATGCTCGTACCCAATGAAGCCTCTTGGCTAAAGGTATATGAAATATGGAAAGAAGCAATTCAAAGGGTTGGATGTAGGGCTATTTTTCAGCTTCCAATTTCTGAGTCTACAACTATTAAAAACGAATCCAATATTCTTATCGTAAGGAGAGTCCCGCACAACTTAATTTTTCCATCTTGCTGTGCAATTGTTCATCACGGGGGAGCTGGTACAACACAATCAAGCTTACTGGCCGGCTGTCCTAGTATTGTTGTTGCGCATATTGCAGATCAGCCTTTTTGGGGTAGTGAGCTCAAGCGCCTAGGAGTATCCCCTGGTTATATGAGAAAAAATGAAATGACGAGCGGACTTTTGAGTAAATATATATCTTTAATTTTAAAAGATTCAACTTACCGTAATAATGCAATGCTCATCTCTAATTCGATGAAAAGAGAAAACGGGATCGATACGGCGATTAACTTATTGAATCAATTGCGTAATAATAGTCCGAAATGATCCTGCTACCTTTCATTTTGATTAAGGGTAAGAACTATCAATTTTTCGAGTTGTTCTAGTCGTTTACCATTAATGATTTCGCTAGACTTACAGCGTCCTTGGCATTAATAC
The DNA here is from genome assembly GCA_903830725.1 of uncultured Burkholderiales bacterium. Taxonomy (GTDB): domain Bacteria; phylum Pseudomonadota; class Gammaproteobacteria; order Burkholderiales; family Burkholderiaceae_C; genus Limnohabitans. Next base: position 45,987 of record CAIKVH010000043.1, read on the forward strand.
ATATTGCGCCAGCGCCAAATTCAATAGCTTCATGATTTTGAATAGTGAAAATAGGTCCTCCCAATAAGATGGCAACATGGGGATTCCTTGATGATTTCTTTATTTTAGAAATAAGACTTTTTAGATCGGTCAACTGCTCTTGGATACTAACTGATAAACCAATTGCATCAAACCACTCATTGCTAACAGCTTGCACGAGTTCATTAATCGTAGGCGATATCTCCACTACAACATGCCATCCCTCCGTGCGAAAAAATTCTGAAACAATTAAGGGCCCCAGTAAATGCTCAGATCCAGGAGCAGATGCGACCATGATTCTCCGAACCTCTCCTTTAATTAAAGGACCATCAACGTAGGAATAACCGATTTCATGTGTTACAGAGTGCAACCTTACAAGGCCATGTGTAACGAGGTAAAAGTCAAGTTTGTTCAACTCCCACTCTGCCCCCAAATATCGGGCTGCCGGGGTAATCAAATCGAGGAATATATTTTCTTTACTCAAACCCTCATTCAACAAACGTGTTATGAATTCCAAAGGAGCCAAATGGTCATCTGAAATACACAATAAGGCAAACTCATGAACCTCCTTCTCAGTAGGCATTGCTCTTGTGTTATCAGAATTTTCTTCATCCAATACACTCGTACTCTGGGAACTTAAGAGTCTAGGAATAATATTATTTTCTATTATGGACAAAAGCGAGAAATTACAATCCTCTGCGTTGCTTTTGTAAATCCTAGACGAACTGGTCTTGGTAGCACCTTCATCCTTTGAAAACATGGACATGGCCGCGTTCGCAAACTTATTAAAGGAATTAAATGGATGCGAAATGTTTCCTGTTAGGTGTGTATTCATAAAAAGGGATTTTTTATATAACGAGTAGCAATATAGCTCTATTAATTTATCCTAGAGTGTCAGTTACCGCAATAGTAATTACCTCTTTTCAAGGGAATACCCTCCTACTATTTAATCAATTAAACATTGAAATTTAGTATCTCTGGAAAGCGTAATTTTAAATATTTCGCTGCTTCTTTTATTTAGCGTTGATATTTAGTCTTAACAGATCTATAGATTGACCTGGCAAAGCCTTTTTATTGAAAGAATTTAATATCTGAGATTCATTTTTTAGCTAACAGAACATCTCTGCAAAATACTCTGCTAACCGCCATTAAACGAGCGAGCGAAAGTTTGGACTTCAAACTATATTAATACTTTTATATATAAATATGCATGAATCTATATGAATTCATCAAGCCATTTCTCTTAAAAAAACATCAATAAAGTAATAAATAAATAAACAAATAATATTACTAAATTAATACCTAAAAACTAATAAATTACTTCTTTTCAATGGCGATTGCCGTATTTCTAACTGTCTAATCTTTATAACTCTAAATGGGACCTCGCTTTCTTGCAAACAAGGGACAGCTGAAATAATTCCAATATAAGTGTAAATATAGATTGACTTTTTAAAATGTCTAATTTAAATTACACTATAGTATGTAGGTAATAAGATTCATGACCATGAAGGCCATGGAAAACCTTGGTGCGGGTTGAGCACTGAATTTGAACTTTGATAGGAGAAAAACCAATGAGTGACCATAAAGTTTGGCCCACAGGTTTGACCGAGGCTGAGTCAGAAGAGCTTCATCGGCACATCATCCAAGGAACTCAATTCTTTGGAATGATCGCTGCCTTTGCTCATCTTTTGGCTTATATTTATTCCCCATGGCTTAAATAAGAGAGGTAAAGCAAATGATTTACGGAAAAATGTGGTTAGTGGTTAAGCCCTCTGTGGGAGTTCCACTTGTTATTGCAGCAGTAGCAGTTGCATCGTTTTCGGTGCATCTTGCTATTTTGAATAACACAACTTGGGTTAAAGCGTTCCTAAACGGAAATGCAGACAAAGTTGCTGTTACTGCTCCAGCAGCCTCGAAATAGGTCCTGGATAAGGCACATGGATCAAACTTTTTTGCTTGATTCATGTGCTTTTTTGTTTCAAATTTTGTAAACAATGTCAAATAGCGTTCAATTGAATCTTACAAAGAACTCTTCACAACGAGAAAAGACTTCAATTGGTAGAAAGTTAATTTTCTCTTTTTTTCAAAGAGGTACTAAGTTTTTACCTTTTGCAGACGCTGCCTCTGTTGATCTCCCCTTATCGAGACTTTTAAGACTCTCCCTATTTCAGGTATCAGTTGGTATGGCCTTAGCGCTACTAATTGGCACCCTTAACCGCGTGATGATTGTTGAGCTACACGTTCCAGCATCATGGGTTTCAGTTATGGTTGCCATGCCCATCGTGGTTGCCCCGTTTAGAGCAATTATTGGCTTTAGCTCAGATGTCCACCAGTCTGAGCTAGGTTGGAAACGTGTCCCCTACATCTGGAGAGGTACCCTGGTGCAATTTGGCGGACTTGCGGTGATGCCTTTTGCACTTTTAGTGCTGTCTGGCATGGGACAAGCCTCAAGAGCCCCTGAATGGGTAGGCCATCTGGGTGCTGGCATAGCGTTTTTATTGGTGGGCGCAGGACTTCATACAACTCAAACTGCAGGACTGGCATTAGCTACTGATCTAGCGCCTGAGGAATCAAGACCCAAAGTAGTAGGCCTCATGTACGTCATGTTGCTCGTTGGCATGATGGTAAGTGCCCTTGTTTTTGGATCATTCTTAAAAGAATTTACTCCGGGTCGTCTGATTCAAGTAATCCAAGCATCAGCACTTTTGACCCTCATATTAAACGTCATTGCCCTTTGGAAACAGGAAAGTAGAATAAAAACTCCATCACACCTAAGAGAGAAAGCTGAGAGTTTCAAGCAGTCTTGGATAAGATTTTGTTATGGTGGTCAAGCCGTTCGAAGATTAATCGCTGTGGGGCTGGGAACTATCGCGTTTAGTATGGAAGACATATTGCTAGAGCCCTACGGGGGGGAGATACTCCATCTTGGGGTTGGCGCTACTACGGCATTGACAGCAACCCTAGCATTAGGGGGGTTGTTTGGTTTTGCATTGGCTTCCAAAATATTAAGCAAGGGCTTTGATCCTTTCAAGATGGCCAGTATTGGAGCGGCTTGCGGAATTCCTGCATTCTTCGCAGTAATCATATCTGCCCCACTAGGCTCGACTTTCATTTTTGCATTTGGCATCTTCTTAATAGGGTTTGGTGGAGGTCTATTTGGACATGGCACCCTTACGGCAACGATGAATCTTGCCCCGCCCGGTCAAAGTGGTCTTGCTTTAGGATCCTGGGGAGCCGTTCAAGCAACCGCGGCAGGTCTTGCTATAGCTGTGAGCGGCATCATTAGGGATGTTATGGACTCTTTATACCAAGCCCCGTTTGGTTATAACGCTGTTTACTCTATTGAGATAATTATGTTGTTTGTCACAATAATTACAATGATTCCACTCATGAAAAAATTACCTCATTCAACAACCGCAAAGACATATTCTTGACAATTTGAGATAATACGATAGTCACTTTATAACCAAGGAGAAAAAAATGCATATTCCTACCAGTACTCTACTTTTAATTATTTGGGTCGTTTTTTGTGTTTTCTGGATGCTCAACCAGTTTCACAAAAGCAACTTACGCCGTGACTATCCGGGTCAAATCAAATAATTAGAGGGCACAGCGAAAACAATCCCCAAGGGGTAGTTTTTTAACTGTTACCCCCTCAAACTATCTCTCCAGCAACTCTCAATTTCAGAGCCTGACATTGAGTCTAGTTGTTCTGAGGTGAAGTTACCAGTTTCTATCAAGTGCTGTTTGTATCCACTCAATTGCTTGAATTCAAGATATTGATAAATCGGAAGGATTGCAAACACAGGAATCAAGAAAAAAAGCATTCCGTAGGGATAAAGCGGTATTCCAAGGAAAGCGCAAATTTTGTACAAGAAGAAAAATGTAGCTACAGTAAGTGTTGCGAGCAATAAATTTTTTCTAAACATATTTCAGCTCCTATCGATTCTCATTCTAGCAAGCCAGAACAATTTATCTAGTCAACTTTTAATCGGAAATTAACATGAACACATTAATGACTTTAAACAAGGTAAGAAAATTTGTAGACGATAAGGCACTTATATTTATCGCTTTACTTTTTGTTTCTTTCTGTTCATTTTTTACAATGGGGTACTGGATCAGTTTAATGAATTTTTCATAGTGAAACAACTCATTAAAAGCCGTTCAACACAACTGTCTGCCAGTTCAAAACAGTAGCAATTGATACCCATATAAGATATGGAACCACAAGCAATGATGCGAGCTTTGAGTCACGCCATTGATAAATAATTATTGAGAGAACGGACAGCCATAGCGGGAGGCATTCAATTAAAGACCAATCTGGTCTGTGTAGATTAAAGTAAAAGAAGCTCCAAAGAATATTAAGCCCCCCATTTACTAAGTAAAGAGACAAGTAGAGCATTTGCCTTTTTGGGGTTTTAGCTGAATTCCAAGAAAGCCAAGCAGCAGCAGCGCTGAGACCAAAAATAATGCTCCAAATTAAACCAAAAGCGGGGTCCGGTGGCTTCCAGCTGGGTTGATTTAAATTAAAGTACCAATCATCAAGATTAGTCAATAAAGCGCCAACGCTGGCAAAGGCAACACCCAGCAAAATAGATAGTATTAATGACTGCCAACGGCGAAGAAAATTCATAAGCTTGTTGAATTCGTGTCTATTGATAGAGGTATCTTACCTCAAGGACCTGGGGAGTTTATAAATTCTAAAACATGGGCCAAAGATATTTGAGCATTCTCTTCTTGCAATAGATGGCTAGCCTTGGGCATGATAATCGATTGCGAGAATGCTAAAACTCGTCTGTAGTCTGCGCTATTACTGCAAGGTATCATCCGGTCACTCTCCCCCCATAGCAATAATGTGGAAGCGGTTATTTTTTTGAGCTTGGGTACAGGATCGGAATTGATAGTTTGCTTCATTCTCTCTAGTATTGCATCCCTAACAGTCGGTGCTCTTAATAAATCGTAATACCGCTCCAACAAGTTGTCATTCATTACAGAGGGATCGAAAAAAGCTGGCTCTAAACTCTTTTTAACTAAAAATTTAGGCATGAAATATTTAATCAAATTCGCAATAGGTCCTGCATCATAAGGTTTAGTGCCTATTGCTTGACCCGGAACCGGGAATCCATCAGGAGCTAACAGGATGAGTCGTTTGACACGATCTGGATACTCGCTCGCAAAATTCCAGGCAATGCGCCCTCCCATTGAATGCCCTATTAAGATCGGATTTTGCACACCTATTTGATTCAGAAAATTTGCGAGTCTCTTAACGTCTGCCTCATCGCTGTAATTGTTGTCTGGTGAGGCTCCGGTAAGCCCAAAACCAGCTATATCCAATCTAACAACCCGAAAATTACGCTCCAAAACACTAGACCATTCATCCCAGGTCTGCAAACTCGACCCAAATCCGTGCAGCAAGACAACAGCTTGCGCATTTTTAGTCCCCGTGTCACGGTAATGGACCCGCAGTCCACCTACCAATGCAAATTGGCTAGGCGAAGTTGCGTATTTCAATTCCAAGTCTTGACGACTTAGATCCGGAGTAAAGAGAGTCATAAGGAATAAACTTATTACTATTAATGTAGAAAAAAAGTAACTTTTCATCACTCTATTAATCTTAAAAACCGTAATGAATCGTCAATGAATGAATGCAGCTGAGTTCATTCTATATCCCATATAACTGCAAATATACCCCCAGTATTTGACCTAACAACAAGCTGAATTAGGAGGAAAAAATATGTCTAGGAGTGTGGAACACAAGAAACCAATTATTTATTGAGTACTAAATTCGTATTTATTTTAAAAAAATAACTTACTTAGTAAAAATTCATAAGCTTTGAATCCATCAGAGTCATCAAAAAATTACCTCGGATTTGGTGTTTTCCCTATGAGTAAAATACATATGACAGTATCTAATGTCAACATAAGTTTACAACAAAGGCTTTGTATAAGCTTTTAAGAATCAAATACGGCGGTCAATTAAATGATACCAAATACATCACCAGAATTTGAAAAATCCAAACTTAGGGTTCTGATAATTACGATGGACACGCATTTAAACAGTGCGGTTAGTAGAGGTATGGAGGCGCTGAAGAAAGCAGCGCCCACAATAAATTTGAGCATTTATTCAGCAACCCAATACACCAACGATACGAGAGTATTGGAGCAATGTCGCAATGACATTGCAAAGGCAGATATTATTTTTGTTGGTATGCTTTTCTTAGAGAACCAGTTCCTGCCGATCTTTGATGACTTAAAGGCTAGAAGAGAAAAATGCGATGCAATGATCTGTGTGGTTTCAGCCGCAGAAATAGTAAGGCTTACAAAAATGGGCAAATTAGATATGTCCAAGCCTACCTCGGGGCCTATGGCCTTTATAAAAAAATTAAAAGGCGATACAACTAAGAAGGATGTTAGTTCGGGTGAGCGGCAGATGAAAATGCTCAGGCGGTTACCTAAGATACTGCGCTTCATACCTGGGACGGCCCAAGACCTTAGGGCGTATTTTTTATGCATACAGTACTGGCTTGGCGGGTCCGAAGACAACATGCTCAATTTGAGTTTGTATCTGGCCTCTCGTTACGGGTGTGGAGCCCAATCCAAAAATAGAGCTGTTTACTCAAAGTTGTCTTATGAGGCGCCACTTGAATATCCAGATATTGGTATATATCACCCAAGGATGAAACCCAAAATCAGTGCGAAGGCCAGCGATTTACCCATACTAAATAACCAAGAAAGTAAACGAGGTCGTGTGGGAGTTTTGATGCTTCGCTCATACCTGCTCGCAAACAACTCTGAACATTACGATGCTGTGATTGCTGCTTTGGAAGTCCAAGGACTCCAAGTCGTGCCCGCTTTCGCCGCCGGCCTGGACTCAAGACCAGCCATCAATGAATTCTTCATGAAAGACGGGGTAAGTAGCGTTGATGCAGTTATTTCATTAACAGGGTTTTCTTTGGTTGGGGGTCCCGCATACAACGACGCTCACGCCGCAGAGGAAATGCTTGCAAAACTAGATGTCCCCTACATCGCAGCGCACCCCGTTGAGTTCCAAACGCTTGATCAATGGGGTGAGTCTCAACGCGGTCTATTGCCTGTTGAGTCAACAATCATGATCGCCATTCCCGAGCTAGACGGCGCTGTAGTTCCTATGGTTTTTGGAGGCAGGCCCGGGGCTGAGGGGGTAACGTGTAAAGGTTGTCATAAACTGTGTACATTCTCCAAAGAACAAGTTCAACAAGATATGTTCACTTGTACTGAACGCACTGCAATGCTCTCCCAAAGAGTTGCCAAGCTAGTAGACCTTAGAAGGACCAAGAGGGAAGATAAAAAAGTAACGGTCGTTCTTTTTAACTTCCCCCCAAACGCCGGAAACATCGGCACAGCCGCTTACCTTTCAGTCTTTGAGTCTGTTTTTGAGATGATGCGCCGACTAAAGGCAGAAGGCTACAGCATAGAGATGCCGTCTAGTGTTGAAGAGCTAAGAGATGACATCCTGTATGGAAATGCAAAAAAATATGGTGCTGATGCTAACGTACACGCGCTGATTTCCACCCAAGATCATATAAAAAGAGAAAAATACTTGGCAGAAATCGAAGTCCAGTGGGGTCCTGCCCCGGGCAAGCAACTCAACAACGGTGCCAATATCTTTGTCCTTGGCAAACAGTACGGAAACTTCCTAGTCGCTATTCAACCCTCATTTGGTTATGAGGGTGATCCAATGCGGTTGTTGTTTGAAAAAGGATTTGCGCCAACGCATGCATTCTCCGCGTTTTATCGTTACTTGCGGGAGGACTTTAAAACAAGCGCCCTGCTTCACTTTGGAACACACGGGGCTTTGGAGTTTATGCCTGGCAAACAAAATGGATTGACGGCCCAGTGTTGGCCCGACCGTCTAATTTTAGACATGCCTAACTTTTATTTGTATGCCGCTAACAACCCCTCAGAAGGAGCAATCGCTAAAAGAAGGTCAGGGGCAACATTAATTAGCTATTTAACTCCCCCGATGACAGAGTCTGGTCTTTATACAGGCCTGCTAGATTTAAAAGCCAGTCTTGAGCGGTATCGCTTACTAGATCAAGAAGAGAGCATAGAGAAAAAAGAGCTTGCCCTGATGATCCAAGCTCAAGCAGCGGAATTGGATTTAGCTGCTTCAACCCCGCCTTGGTTTGCCAACAGTCAAGCCCCTCAGCACGAGGAGTATGAACAAGCAGACCAAACCATTCATAAATTATTAAATAAAATTTTAGAGCTTGAATACTCTTTGATTCCAAACGGTCTTCACATCCTAGGCAAAGCACCAAGCGAGGAAGAAAAGTATGAATTTCTTAAAATCATGGCAGAAGCTAGTTTTGAGAAACCTCTCTCGCCGGAGGTCATTCATGCAATTTCGGACAATGAAAACAGTCACCAAGTTCTAAGCCTTACTGATTTGCCGGCGGATGAAAATAATTTAGCAAAGATTGAAAAACTTCTAGAGTCGAGTCAATTGCTAAATCAAAATTCCGAGCTAACGGGCATCATGAGAGCTTTAGATGCTAAGTACATCAGACCCGCTCCAGGCGGAGACATTATTCACAAACCAGAGATATTGCCTACCGGTAGAAATCTTCACGGCTTTGATCCGTTTCGAATCCCAAGTAATTTTGCGATGAAGGACGGCGCGGTACAAGCAGAAAAAATATTAACACGCTACTGTGAGGACGGACTACCACTGCCAGAGTCAATTGCGATGGTTCTTTGGGGTAGTGACAATTTAAAAACCGAAGGCGCACAAATTGCCCAGGTCTTAAGAATGTATGGTGCCAAGCCAAGGTTTGATAGTTTTGGGAGATTGGTTGGGGCGAGCCTAATGACACTTGAAGAGTTGGGACGACCAAGAATCGATGTTGTGATCTCGCTGTCAGGCATCTTCAGGGACTTGATGCCCCTGCAAATCAAACTCCTCGCAGAGGCCGCCTATATGGCAGCAAGTGCAGATGAGCCATTGGAACAAAATTTTGTTAGAAAGCATGCGTTCAAATATATGCAGGACAACGGATGTGACCTACAAACTGCTTCCCTCAGAATTTTTGGTAACGCAGATAGTGCGTATGGAGCAAACGTAAATAATTTAATCGAAAGCGGTGCATGGACTGATGAAAATGAATTGGGCGACACCTACACGGCAAGAAAAGGTTTTGCCTTTGGAATCGATGGACTCGCTGTGAAGAACACGACCATCCTAAAGTCAGCACTGGCTGATGTTGAGTTGACTTATCAAAATCTTGATTCGGTTGAGCTAGGGGTGACCACAATTGATAACTATTTTGATACGCTTGGTGGCATATCCAAGGCCGTTCAACAGGCCAACGGAGGAGTCTCCAAGCCCGTCTTTATTGGCGACCAGACCAAGGGGGAAGGTAAAGTAAGGTCTTTATCCGACCAAGTAGAGTTAGAAACCAGAACTCGTATTTTGAATCCCAAGTGGTATGAGGGCATGTTAAAAAGTGGATTTGAGGGGGTTCGCCAAATTGAGGTTCACCTAACCAATACAGTGGGTTGGTCTGCAACGACTGGGCAAGTACAGCCGTGGGTTTATAAACAAATCACAGAAACATTTGTCTTAAACTCAGAGCTAAGACAAAGACTTGCTGAGCTGAACCCAACCGCCTCCATGAGAATGGCAAACAGATTGCTTGAGGCATGCGAGCGTAACTACTGGACCCCAGATCCAGAAACACTTGAAAAACTTAAACTAGCGACTGAAGAACTAGAAGATCGATTAGAAGGAGTTTACTGAAATTAGGCTTTAAAGCTTCAAGGATCTATTTTTTTGAATTTCAGATTTAATTTTCAATTATTCTTGCCTTAGACTACTGACCTGAAGCTTCACTAATCATTTTTTAAATGGCAATTCCTTTTCCTTTTTCTGCTATCGTTGGACAAAACGATATGAAAACAGCTATCCAAATTGTGGCTGTTGATCCTAGTGTTAACGGTATTTTGGCGCTAGGTGATCGGGGCACTGGCAAATCAACAGCTGTCAGAGCGCTTGCAGATTTACTGCCCCCCATCAAAGCTGTCAAGAACTGTATTTATGGTTGTGATCCGAAGGATCAATCTAAATCCTGTGATCAATGCGAAAAACTTAAGCTCTCGACTGCCTCCCCCCCTAGTGAGCTTAGACCAGTTCCAGTTGTAGACCTACCCCTTGGCGCCTCTGAGGATAGGGTTGTGGGTGCGTTGGACCTAGAAAAAGCACTTAGTCAGGGTATTAAATCGTTTTCCCCTGGCCTTTTGGCAAAAGCTAATCGGGGATTTTTATACATTGATGAGGTTAATTTATTGGAGGACCACTTAGTTGATTTACTGATTGATGTGGCAGCTTCAGGGGAAAATCTTGTTGAACGCGAGGGGTTGAGCGTTAGACACCCCGCTCGTTTTGTATTGGTCGGCAGTGGTAATCCAGAGGAAGGTGAACTGAGACCCCAACTGCTAGACAGATTTGGTTTGTGTGTTGAGGTCAAAACGCCCCAGGAGCTTGAGGAGCGAATCCTTGTCATTAAACGACGTGATGCTTTTGAGAAAAATCCAGAGAAATTTCAAGAAGACTGGCGTGAGGCCAATGATGCCCTTCGCGAAAAAATAATTAAAGCAAAAAAACGCTTAGACAAAGTGGTTATGGACGATGACTTTCTACGGTTATGTTCCAGACTTTGCATGGCGCTTGGCACTGACGGCTTAAGAGCAGAGCTGACCCTCATGAAGGCAACAAGAGCTTACGCAGCGCTTGAGGGTGACAAGAAAGTTGATGCCAAACACCTCAGAGTTATTGCACCTATGGCTTTGTGCCATAGGCTAAGGCGTGACCCATTGGATGACACGGGCTCAACCATAAGAGTCGAGAGAGCTTTGGAAGAACTCTTTAAATAAAAATCCCCTAAAGGTTTCTCTGAGTGCCTGCATCCTCCCTTATTACCTTGAAACCCAATTCATCAAGTCTAGGTGCTTTAAAGACTACCGCGTCAATAAGTTGTACTCCTTTTACTAAAGCATCCTCTGGGATTAGGCCATTCAAATGAAAAATATGGCCTTGGATGATGCGCTCTGGGGTTTAGCTGCCCTAACAGTTGATCCCGCTGGTCTCAAGGGCATATGGCTTAAAAGTTTTCACGGTCCTGTCACTCAGGAATGGCTTGAGTGGCTTAATGCGTTGAGAAAAGACATTGTCAAGATTCCCTGCAATATCGATTCAGAGAGATTACTGGGAGGATTAGACTTAGCGGTCACCCTGCAACTTGGGCGGCCCGTAAGACAAAGCGGAGTTCTCGCTCAAAGTCACGGGAAGTTGCTCATTTGCCCTATGTCCGAGCGACTCCCTGCGTCAACTGCATCCATACTCACGCAGGTTCTCGACTCAAAGCAAGTAAGCTCTCAATTTGGACAGGATACTGAGCCCGCAAGTTTTGGGCTTATTGCTATCGATGAATCGACCCCTGAGGAGAGTTCGATACCAAATTCTTTGCGTGAACAGTTGGGAATATGGTTGGACTTAACACAGGTCAATCCAAGACAAAGTGCGGAAGACGACACCTTAGATATGCTTGAAACGGTTGAGAAAAAACTCAAGCAAGATCCTCATTACTATCAAAAAGATATAGAAAAATTCAAGCTAGAAGAAAGTGATATTCGAGACTTGTGTGAGCTTGCGCAAGGGTTTGCAATAAAAAGTATGCGAGCACCCTGGTATGCAGCTCGTTTGGCTACTGTATTGGCTCTTTTGAGGGGCTCTAGCACGGTCCAAGCTCAGGACCTAGGCAGAGCCGCTAGGTTAGTCCTGACGCCAAGAGCCGAGGCAATGCCAAGCCAAATGGAGCAAGCACCATCAGATACAGGAAATCAAAACGAACTACCCCCCTCTGATCCAGCGAATCCCAGCGAACAAGAGGACGGCGCACTGTCTGAGGAATTAAAAAATGAGCTACCACCCTCTTCTGAGCTCCCGCTAGAGAAACACACTGCTCCAACCCCCGATACCGAAAGGCAAGATAAACAAAACGTAGAGGAGCTTCAAAATTCCGATTTTCAAAAGCTTGAAACCTCTATCCTCGAGGCGGCTTTAGCTACATTACCTACGGGCCTTTTAAAGCAACTTGCTGAAGGAAAATCGATATCGAAAAAAGGATCTGCCGGGCGGGTCGGTGATATCCAAAAAGGGGCTCAAAAAGGACGCCCACTGCAGGCGATTAAAGGACTTCCGCAAAACGGGAATCGATTGCATGTATTGGCAACATTACGCCATGCCGCTCCCAGGCAAAGGATTCGTGAATTAACGGCTCAAAACAATTCAGTCCATCAGCCAACAGCTAAACGTTTAAGAATTTTGAGTGAAGATTTTCATATACAAAGATTTGCAAAACGAAGTGAGAGTTGTATTATTTTTTGCATTGATGCCTCTGGATCTGCTGCATTAGAGCGACTCGCAGAGGCAAAAGGTGCTGTTGAATTATTACTGAAGGACTCCTACGCACGGCGCGATCATATTTGTGTAATCGGTTTCCGAGACAAACAGGCACAGGTACATTTACCGGCAACACGGTCATTGGTTCGTGCAAAACGAGAGTTGCAAGCGCTCCCAGGTGGTGGAGGTACGCCATTGGCTAATGCAATAAAACTAGCCCTTGAGACCTCCATGCAAGCTCGCCATCACGGCATGGCACCTACTCTAGTTGTTTTGAGTGATGGACGAGCCAACGTCACACTTCAAGGCGAGGGGTCCCGACCCGTGGCGAAAGCACAGGCACTGTCTTGGGCTAAGCAGTGGCGTGCAACGCAACTGCCCTGTATTTGGCTAGATACCTCTGCCAGACCCGACCTACAAGCGCAGGAAGTTGCTTTGGCGATGGGCGCCAATTACGTGCCCCTGCCCTTGGCCAACAGTCAGCGCATGGCTAGTGCAGTTCAAACCTTACACACCACACAAAAACTACGCATTTAAACTTTCAAAATTTTTCGAAATCTTTAAGCTTTTACCAACCCAAACAAATGCGCTAGGTCTTTAAAGAATATCCTGATATGCGCCATCGGATCTTTGCGAACCAATTCTTTGTTCATATAAGCATCAAAGGTAAGTTTTTGAACATCCTTGTCCTCGCAAATTTTGACAAAGCGCTCGCGTCTTTTATCGCTTGAATACCAAAAATATTGCATGATCCCTAAAACCCAAAACACCTGACCGTGCAATTTCATAAAACTTTTACGCGCAAGCTTCAAGTTCTTGGTATTACCCGTGAGTATGCAATTCTCGATCGCATCAGCTGCGTAACGTCCACCAATCATTGCGTAATAGATACCCTCTCCCGAGGCGGGAGCGACCACGCCCGCTGCGTCGCCCGCCAATACAACATCTAGTCCGTTATCCCATTTCGGCAACGGTTTTAAAGGCAGAGGTGCTCCTTCACGTCTTAGGGTCTCAAGGTTTTGTAACCCAGCGGTTTCGCGTAAACGCCCGACAGAGGCTTTTAATGAGTACCCTTTATCGGCACTGCCTGTGCCAATACTCATTGTGTCACCGTGTGGAAAAACCCACCCGTAAAAGTCAGGGGATAAGGAGCCTCTGTAATAAACATCACATCGATCGGGGTCGTGATTGGGATCCGCTTCAGGTGCTTTGACAATTTCATGGTATGCAAAAACATACTTTGTCTTCTCCGCACCTTCGACAGTTTGTCTAGCAACTTCAGACTTTGCACCGTCCGCGCCAATCACAAAACGAGCACGAACGCTACTTTGGGAGATGTTGTTTTTATCTTCACGCACCTCAAAATGTACACGTCGAATGCCGTCCTCGTCTTGTGTAAAACGATCAAAGGTACCTTGGCGACGCTCTGCACCGTTGCTTTGTGCACGCACTCTTAGCCACTCGTCAAACTCGTGGCGATTAACCATGCCTACAAACCCGTCCTCAATTGGAATATCAACACGGTTATCTTTAGGTGAGATCATACGGGCCTTGCGGGACTTGGCAACGAGCAAATGGTCGGGGATGTCAAAATCCTTAATTAAGCGAGGCGGTATAGCCCCACCGCAGGGTTTAATTCGACCTTGTCTGTCAATCAGCAAAACGCTTCGCCCTTTGAGGGCCAAGTCATTTGCTGCAGAGGAGCCTGCTGGTCCTCCCCCAATTACAACTACGTCATAGGTTTTCGTATCCATTTGATATCCACCTTTAAAAATTTAGTAAATTACACCTTAAACCAAAATCCACTCCCCGTGCTAATCGATGGAGTCACTCACCTTTAAATTTACATCTCAGTCTCTATCCGCTGAACTCTTCGCGCAATCCACGCTGCACAAACAAATATGACTGCCTCCAGGGCGAATACACTTGAATAGGCCCAACCCGCATCACCCATTAAACGCATCGATAAATCGCTACTTGCAGTTCCGATAATCCCACCAAGTCCAAAGGCAAGCGCCTGAGCAGCTCCAAATAAACCCATCCTGATGCCGGGTTGAATACTTACATTAGCGCTACTTGAGTTAACCTTAAGAGTTTCAGTGGCCAATCGCATCATCGTACTGATAGCGGCAATGGAGAACAATCCATTACCCACGCCTAGGATAAGTAAGATGGGGGTAAGCGGGACAAGGTAAAAGTTATCACTGATTAATCCCGCAGAGCTCAAACCCAGCATTCCCAGGGCTGACAGCACACAACCCCAGCTCATCCAAGTTGAGACTCGCCCTAAACGACCGTTCGCCCACCTACTGCCTATAAAGGCAAGAAGTAGCATTCCCACTAACACGCTTGCGTGTAGGGTGCCAGAGAGTTGCGTGGTTTGCCCAGGCGTATAGCGATAAATGAGTCCAGCAAACGGCTCCAGAATTAAATCTTGCGCACTGTATGCAAACATGGAGGTAAATACGAAGAAAGTAAATAAACGCGCCTGCTCATCACGCCAAAGTAGCGCAAGGGTTTGTTTGAAGTTTTTTGAGCTAGGAGCCTCATCCCGCGCAGAAGTTGGGACAGCAACATCGGCAATCGGAGCGTGTCTAGTGTAATAATTTCTAAGCAATCGACTCTCCAACCCAATAACACTCAGAGTGCTGAGTGTCATTGCCAATGCACTCACGCCAACACTGACCATTACGAGTCTGTCAAAAGAAAATGGATCAAGGAGTTTGCCACTAATAATGGAGGTTACCGCGAAGCCAAAAATCATCATAATCCAAACCGACGTAGCCGCAGTTGCCCTTTGTTGATCGCCAACTCCTTTGGATAACAGAACCAAAAGCGGTGTTCCACAAGCACTGACGCCTATTCCAATCATGCAGTAAGCAATTAAAGCGGTCATTAATCCTAGGGCGAAATTTTCAGCCATCCATGTTGTGGCCAACGCTGCCAAAACACCTCCGAGGGTTAGAACACCCATCCCGCCCACAATCCAAGGCGTACACCGCTTCGTTTGATCTGCGCCGTAGCCCAAGCGCGGACGAACTATTTGAATGATGTAGTGAAGACTCACCAAAAACCCCGATACGACTGCAGGGAGTCCAAGCTCAATCACCATTACTCGGTTTAAAGTCGTAGTAGTCGTAACAACAACTGCACCCATAGAGGCTTGAACGATACCCACACAAAAAATATTTAGCCAATTGGAATTCGTAGATTCAGCGACTTGTAATGATGGTAGGGTAAGTTGATTCATTGGTATGGACGATGTGTACTAATGGGCTGTTGGGGGTGGGTATCTTTTCTTACCTCTACATTGACCTTAAAGCAAATGCACTAACCATCATCCCCACCACATACATAGGTACGCCAAAGGCACTTACGTGAATTGCTTTGGGAATAGGATCTTTAATAAAAGAGTACATCAAGGGGAACTGACCCAAAGAGAGGATGAACACTGCGATTGCGCTTTGGGTCATTCCGCCTTGCATTAACAAAACACTGACGGCCCACTGAGCCAGGATCATGATTAGGCTAGACATCCATGCAGCGCCCTTTGCACCCATCAAAACAGGCAGGGACCTAACATTCATTTGCCTATCCCCCTCAATAGCTTTGAAATCGTTAAGGGTCATAATTCCATGAGCACCAAAACTGTATAGGAGTGCAAAAACAATAATCAAATTGTTAGGTAATTGGTTACCTAACATGACTGCAGCGCCAGTCAGCCACGCCAAGCCCTCGTAGCTGAGCGCACATGCTGTATTTCCAATCCAACCGTTTTGTTTAAATCTTAGAGGCGGGGCAGAATAAGCCCACGCCAAAACCAAACCAAGTGCAGTTGCTTTAAAAGCCCAAGGCCCTAGTTGAGTTGCCCACAACAAGGAAAGTACAGTCCAAACAATTGCTAGCCCAAGCCCCCAGTACCCTGGCATGCGCCCCGATGGGATCGGTCTATTGGGCTCATTGATTGCGTCCACATGTCTGTCAAACCAATCATTGGAGGCTTGACTACACGCGCAAACCATTGGGCCAGCTAAAACAATACCCCAAACTACTTTGAATCCATTCATCTCAATAGACTCACCCGTGGAGATAACTCCACACGCATACGCCCACATGGGAGGAAACCACGTGATTGGCTTTAAGAGCTCAGCTACAACTTTCAACTTTGGAAAATTCATTTTTTAATTTTTCCATTACACAAGAAAATGTCAATAGTAGTTGACACTTATTTTTCTTCAGCATTCAATAAACTACAATTTGTTAGACAAATCAAAGTAGTCCTTTGGTATTAATTTTAACTTTATTTGATTGAATCACGAATCCCCAAGGTCTGAATGAAAGAAATTTGAAATAACCGAGATGATTAATTTAATGAATGAATCTCAATATCAAGTGCCCGCACCTCACCGGTCAATGTGCACGGATTGTGGAATTTCGCGCACATCAAATCCAAAGCAATGCGCAACAGCTTGTCAATTCATACAACCCAACTACGATGCACTTGAGCAAGTTGTTCACGGACGAGTTAGAAGTCCTGATAAAGCGGATGAGATGCATTTTGGTCCCTTCATTAACATGCACCGAGCGAGCTTAAAGAAACCCAGCAAGGGCGCTCAGTGGACAGGGATCACCACTCGGATTGCAGAAAAGCTACTGGAACGAAAACTAGTAGATGCAGTTTTAACGATGCAAGCTGACCCAACTGATCAGTGGCGTCCCCTGCCGGTGCTCATTGATAAACCTGAGGACATGCAAAAGGCGAGAGGTATGAGAATGGGCTATGCCCCGCTGTTATCTCTTCTCGAACCTGCACTAGCCCTAGGATACAAAAGACTTGCAGTGATTGGGATTCCTTGCCAAATTTACGCCTTAAGAGCGCTAGAGAGGAGTTTAGGGTTCGATAAAATTTACGTCATCGGGACGCCTTGCTCAGATAATACGACGACTGAAAATTTTCACGAATTTCTTAAATTGATCTCGCCCGATCCCTCAAGCGTTACCTACCTCGAATTCAAAGCCGACTACCATGTTGAGCTTAGGTATAAAAATGGGGTAAAAAAAGAAATTCCCTTTCTCCAGTTACCACTCTCAGATTTACCAAAGGATTTCTTTCCCCTTACGTGTCGAACCTGCGTGGACTATACAAATGTGCTCTCCGACATAACCATTGGCTATATGGCTGGGGAGGGAGAGCAGTGGATCATCACCAGGAACAAAAGGGGCGAAGAATTACTCGCTCTTTTAGGAGAGGAGGTGAGTCTGCAAAAACCCGGTAGCGCAGGTAAAAGGCACTCTGCAGTGGTGGGGTTTAAAAAGAACGTAGAGCTGGCTGCGGGCGGACTCCCCCTACGCAAGATGCCCAACTGGTTGAGGCCCATTGTGGGTTGGTTAATGCCTAGAGTGGGGCCTAGGGGTTTAGAGTTTGCAAGAACACGGGTCGAGATGAAGGCGATTGAATCCATCCTTCACCTTAGAAGAGAAATACCGCAAAGGATAAAGTACTTAGTACCCAATCACATTTGGTATTTAGCCAAGCCTTATGAACTCAGTCCTGAGTCGCATGAAAAAACGCAGAGAATTAAGACTGAAAGTTAAGAAAAACAAGAATGTTTTCTTGGGAGCCTACTCGTTAAAGTCTGCCAAGCCAAAACGATGTAACTTTACGTACAAACTTTGTCTTGAAAGACCAAGCATCTCAGCCGCAGAGGCTCTGTTATTTTGAGTTAACTCTAGTGCAGATTGAATGCACATTTTCTCAATCATATCGGAGGTTTCTCCGACAATATCTTTCATTGGCATACGACCAACTAACTGAGCGAGTTGGGAGACAGAGCCGGCCATATTACTTGAAGCGACAGGCCCGGTTTGCGATAAGCGGTGAACATCTCTTAGAAAAAAGGCATATCTTTTTTCGTCCGTTGATAAGGTTGTTGCACTAATTTCTACTTCAATGGTTGTATTGGATTGACCCAGCAACTCTGTGGCAAAATTTCTAATGGAAGACAGTTGCTTTAAGTTGTTGCTTAAAACACCCCAGTCCACCCCTCCTCTAGCAAGCCAAGATTCAAAAGGCTTGCCCAGAACTTGAGCTAGCGAGAAAGAACCTGATAGGGTTATAAACTCATCATTGGCACTCAAAACAATACCTGCAGCGTCTGTGACAAGAAACCCGTAAGGTGCGGTTTGCAGTGCATCCGTGTACCACTCTTGGGTTAACTTGTTTAGATTTGATGCTTGCGTCATTGACTTAACACCTAAACGGACCATCAACTGTGGCCCGCCTTCTTGAACGATCAAAGAAGGCATGATGGTAAAGTCTTGCTCCGCAGAACTGCTCTTGGCTCTGAGTAATTTAGTTTTTCCTGCGTTCTGCGCTGATCGAATCAACTCTTCAATGTCGCCCTTACTCTCTGGGGCAAAATGATGGGCGAATTCAGATCCGATTATTTTCTTAGGATCCTCAAGCAAGAGTGCCTTCGCTGCTGATGAGTTTGCTTGAGAGATTTTTTTTGTCGCAAGGTCCACAATCAAAATAGGCTCACTAGAGTTCTCAAAGAGCGTGTTGTAGCGGGACTCCAAATGCCTGAGGCGCAAATAATCCCTCTCCATGGAACGGTGCGTATCCATCAACTTTTGTTGCATCTTCGCCATAGAGCCTAAGTCCCTAGCGACCATGACCAAATCTTTTTGATTAGGAAATTTAAAAACCTTTATCAACAGGGGTGCAGAGGTCTTAGCGGGCGAGAGAAAATTGATGTGCTTCCAATCTGCATCTAACTCGGAGGGTTCAAAATTCTCTAGATCTACGGTTACTTTTATAGCGCCAGCAAACTTATTTGTTGAGTCTAGTTCAATGTGATCACTAAGATTTTGTCCAACCCACCCGTCTAATTTCTGACGGCTCAACTCCACACCTTTTGTTTTAACTGACAATACTTTTGTACTGTTTTGTTGAAAAACGACGATCAAATCCGCCAAGCCGTAGATAAGTGCTTCGCAAAGAGCCAAGTTATCAGAAAGTGCAGAAGAGTTTGTCAATGTGTATCAGTCCAGGAAGGAAAATGTCTTGGGAAATCGTTTAAAAAAACCGCTTTTTAATTGAGTCCATTAAAGAATCAAATAATCAATCCATAATTAATGCAAAGCAAATGATTAAAAATGAAGGACTCTAATACTAAAAGGCGAATTTTAAGTCAATGTAGCACAATAAAGTATGTCATATTTTTTATATTTTTAACATGTTAATCTGCTTTCTTCTTTAGACTTTGATTCTCGGTATACCCCACCACCATGAGGTGCGCCTTGAGATTGCCGTTTAGTCGCTTTCGTTTCTCTTTTTTGCGCTTGCACCTCTAGGCCATCTAAGTAAGCATTATTAGTTAACTCGATGGCGTTAAGTTGATTCAGTTTCCTAGCTTTTCGGTGCACCGACACCAGCTTCATTCCCAGGGTGTGAACTTCTCTAACAGTTTTACAGATCAAATCAGCACCTAACTCATCGATTAACTCAGGTTGCAAGGCGATCAAAGGTCCCCCAACTAAGAACTGAATTCCTGGATTTTGGGATTTTGATTTAACCTTAGAAATCCAAGCCTTCAACCCGGGCACCTGTTGGGATACGGAAATACTGATGCAATAAAGGTCTACCCAATTATTAGTAACCATCTCCAGGAGCGTCTTTTCCTGGTGATCAAAACCGGGAAGCACACTCCAACCTTTTCGTTGGAGATACTGCGAGACAATCAAAGGACCTAAAGTGTGCTTTGCACCTGCAGCGCTAGTGACCAACACTTGAAAACGGTTGCTTCCGGGAGTGACACTTGACTCATTAGGCATTATGAACTCAGGGCTTAACGCAAAAATTAATCGCTTAATACTCCAAGTTGCAGTCGTGACGTCTAAAAAAGAGATCTGATCTTGCTCCCACAAATCATGCAAAAGCCTGATTGAGGGCGGGATGATATCCAGATAAAAGACCTCAATATGCAGACCTTGCTCAAACAAATTAAGAGCGTAGAGAACTAAATCCTCGGAGCTCATCTCTATACAGGCATGGCAAATAGCCTCCGCATAAGAATCTATCTCTTGTGCAGACAAAACCTCGGTTTTAGGGTGCTTGCACCTAGAAATCATTTTTGCAGAACTCGTGTCCTCATCTAATGACTCGTGCTCACCAAGACCAACGTGTTCCCTTACTAAATCAGGAATGATTTCGCTAGCAAGGGTTGACACCAGAGGCAACAAATGCTCAAAACTCAATTGACCGTCCCCTTCTGAACAGGCGTTAAAGGTTTACTCAATATTCAGACCCAAGCTAATTGCTTTCACCTCAATCTAAATGCATTAATCAGTTTTGATGAGTGTCCACCAAAAATGACTATTGAAACCTAGTGAAAACCCCTAATATGTAATTTAAATTTAACGTCAATTAAAGTTGACAGATATACTATTCAGACATACTATTCATACATTAGTTAAACGAGATCTCTGAACTTCTTTTACAGCAAATGAACCACGAACAAAAGCCACTGCCAGGATTGTTGTACACCCCAGAGCAACGGGTTTTGCGTGACCAAACCATTTGGACGCCGATTCAGGGATTTTTGGCTATCTTTCAATTTGCAGTTTTCCTGGTTAGCTTATGGCTAGTGCTGCGTTGCCTATATAACGGGGAAGGCGCTGATTGGGCGAAGTGGTCAATTATTTTAAAAACGTTCACCCTCTACACCATCATGATCACAGGAAGTATTTGGGAAAAAGTGGTGTTTGGAAAGTACCTTTTTGCCAAGGCTTTCTTTTGGGAGGATGTGGTCAGTATGGGAGTCATTGCGCTACATACGCTCTACATCTGTTCCTTGTTTTATGCATTTTTAGATCTTGAGCAACAAATGCTACTCATTTTGAGTGCCTATACCGCTTACTGCCTTAATGCTATTCAGTTTGTTTTAAAACTGCGGGCAGCAAGACTGCAAGAGGCTCAAATGAAAGCTGCAACTATACAGAACGAGGGTCAAAGGGTTCAGGTGATGAGCAAGCAGCAAGGAGTAATGGCATGAACCCGGTTATTCCAATTCAGTCCGCACAACGCGCTAGCACTCCGATCCACAGCGAGGGACCTCAGATTCGTCAAGAGCGAGGACAAAGAGAGGTATTTTGCGGCCTAACAGGCATTATTTGGTTGCATAGAAAAATTCAGGATGCATTTTTCCTAGTCGTGGGATCTAGAACATGTGCACACCTTATTCAATCTGCTGCGGGAGTCATGATCTTTGCAGAGCCAAGATTTGGAACCGCCATTATTGACGACAGAGATTTATCTGGGATAGCAGATGCCAACGAAGAACTTGATAAAGTTGTCAATCAATTACTGCGACGTCGCAAGGACATAAAAACCCTGTTTCTAGTCGGATCATGCCCCTCAGAGGTCATAAAACTTGATCTAGCAAGAGCAGCGCAACGTCTAAACAAACAATTTAACCCCAACGTTCGGGTGCTGAATTATTCTGGATCTGGAATTGAGACGACATTCACTCAAGGCGAGGATGCCTGTTTATCAAGCATCGTGGAGTCGCTGCCTCCAATTGGCACGAGTGAGACTTCAAACCACAAAAAGCTTTTGATTGTTGGAACGCTTGCAGATGTGGTTGAAGACCAGATGATGCGTATATTTAAGGATATGGGGTTGGAGAGTGTTGAGTTTTTTCCGGGACGCAATTCTCAAAAACCTCCATTGATCGATGAAAACACATACTATTTACTTGCGCAACCCTTCTTAGCCGACACCGCAAAGCGAATTGAAGATAAAGGCGCAATTAGACTCCCCGCTCCGTTCCCTTTGGGAGTTGAGGGCACAAGCGCTTGGTTTGAAGCAGCTGCAAATGCCTTCGAAATCTCAAGCACAGTTCTTGATGAAGCCCTTAGTGCCCCACGTCAACGCGCCAACACAGCGATTGCTAAGCACCGCAGGTTGCTAGAAAATAAAAAAATATTCTTCTTCCCCGACTCACAACTTGAAATACCTCTAGCTCGGTTTTTGAGTCGAGAACTAGGCATGAAATTAACTGAAGTTGGGGTGCCATATATTCACCGTCAACATTTGGAGCAAGAGTTAAAACTTTTAGCAACAGATACCTTAATCATGGAAGGTCAGCACGTTGAGGATCAACTCGATCGCTGCGAGCAAGCCAACCCTGATCTAGTTGTCTGTGGCCTTGGTTTAGCTAACCCCTTGGAGGCTAAGGGGTTCACAACCAAATGGTCAATTGAGCTTGTATTCACTCCCATTCAAGGGTTTGATCAAGCCGGAGATTTGGCTGAGTTGTTCAGTCGCCCCTTGGTCAGAAAAGAGAAGATTGCAGCCTAAAAAGCAATGCTTACAAAACCTAACCTAGTTAAACCCAACTGAATCATCATGCAACTCACACTTTGGACATATGAAGGCCCCCCACACATTGGAGCAATGCGCGTAGCAACTTCAATGAAAGATGTACATTACGTGTTGCATGCTCCCCAAGGTGATACTTACGCCGATTTGCTGTTCACAATGATCGAGCGTCTACCCAAACGCCCCCCAGTTACCTACACAACTTTTCAAGCTCGTGATCTTGGAGGAGATACGGCTCAATTGTTTATAGATGCGGTACTCCAAGCGAATGAGCGGTTTAAGCCTAATGCACTTTTGGTTGGTTCCTCTTGCACAGCCGAACTTATACAAGACGATCCAGGCGGTTTAGCACTAGGACTTAAACTTAAAACCCCCGTAATACCTCTTGATTTACCGGCTTATCAAAGAAAAGAAAACTGGGGCTGCGCTGAGACTCTTTATCACTTGGTTCGAAATATCACAAAAAGAAACATCAATCAGCGCTCCCCTGATAACAATAACGATTCAGCCTCCTCCCCCTCCAACTCAGTACGCCCGAGTTGTAACTTGTTGGGTGCAACTGCACTTGGCTTTAGACACAGAGATGATGTAACAGAGATTAGTAAATTACTGGGAGACTTGGGAATTGATATTAACGTTGTCGCTCCCCTGCACGCATCAGTCAGTGATATCGAGCGCTTGCCCCAAGCTAACTTTAACGTGGTCCTGTACCCGGAGACAGCTCAAACGACCGCTTTATGGCTCGAACGAGAGTACAAACAACCCTATACGAGGACTATGCCGATAGGTCACAAAGGCACTATAGCGTTTGCTCGCGAAGTCCTTGGGCTTGCAAATTTACCCGTTGATGAAGCGTTAATAGATCGACTCTCTAAACGCTCAAGGGCATCTTGGTATGCTGCCTCAGTTGACTCCACTTATCTTACAAATAAAAGAGTTTTTATATTTGGAGATGCCTCGCACGCAATAGCTGCCGCGAGGGTTGCATCCGAGGAGATGGGTTTTCAAGTAGTTGGACTCGGAACATACAGTAGAGAGTTTGCGCGGGAAATCAGAGAGGCCGCAAAAATATACAACGTGACAGCCCTAATCACCGATGATTACTTAGAGGTTGAGGACCAAATTGAGGAGTTACACCCAGAGCTCATCTTGGGGACTCAAATGGAGCGCCATATTGCTAAGCGACACGGCATCCCCTGCACCGTTATTTCAGCCCCTATGCATGTGCAAGACTTTCCCGCCCGCTACGCACCTCAAATGGGATTCGAGGGCGCTAATGTTTTATTTGATACTTGGGTTCATCCACTCATGATGGGACTGGAGGAGCATCTGTTGGGAATGTTTAGAGAAGATTTTGAGTTCAACGATCAATCTGCTCCCTCTCACCTAGGTGGTGCAAAGAAATCAGTAGAAGAAAAGACCACTTCTGTGTCCCCCGAGGAACTCCAGTCAAGCTCCTCATCACAAACACAAAACCAAAGTGGTGAGCAAAAGGTGAACGAATTAATCCAAGTATGGAGCAATGAGGCTGAACTGGAGCTCAAAAAAATTCCATTCTTTGTGAGAGGAAAGGCTAAGCGCAATACTGAAAAATTTGCAAAAGAAACAGGCGTCTTGCAAATCACCGTTGAAACCTTGTACGAAGCTAAAGCTCATTTCAGTAGGTAACAGATTAAATATCAGTAAATAATTTCGAATTAATTAAGGTATCCATATGAATGAAACTGTCACATTTCCAGTATCTCAAATAAAAAAAGGCTCACGCCTGGATGGTGAGGGTAGTGTGCAAGTTCAACTTGACCCAGATGTCAAAATTGGGAACGCAAAGGTTTTTGCGATTTACGGAAAAGGCGGAATTGGTAAGAGCACAACATCATCTAATTTGTCAGTAGCATTTAGCAAACTTGGTAAACGCGTTTTACAAATTGGCTGCGATCCAAAGCACGACTCGACATTCACATTAACAAAGAAACTAGTTCCAACAGTCATTGACGCCCTTGAACAAGTTGATTTTCACGCTGAAGAACTCCGTGTGGAAGATTTTGTCTATCCGGGCTATAACGGCGTCATGTGTGTAGAAGCTGGCGGTCCACCTGCGGGTACAGGCTGCGGTGGATATGTCGTTGGTCAAACAGTAAAACTCCTCAAAGAGCATCACTTACTAGAGGATACCGATGTGGTCATCTTTGATGTACTTGGGGATGTTGTTTGTGGTGGTTTTGCAGCTCCACTCCAACACGCTGATCGTGCATTAATTGTGACAGCAAATGATTTTGATTCAATTTTTGCAATGAATAGAATTATTCAGGCGATTGGGGCTAAATCAAAAAATTACAACGTCCGCTTAGGCGGTGTTATCGCCAACCGGAGCGAAACCACCGACCAAATTGATAAATTCAATCAAGCGGTTGGGCTAAAAACAATGGCTCATTTTCCCCCTCTAGATGAGATAAGAAAAAGCAGACTGACCAAATCAACTCTCTTTGAACTGGATCCCACCCCGAGCGTTAAAGCGGTTCAAGATGAATATATGCGCTTGGCCAGTCAACTTTGGATTGGTAGTGACCCCTTGCCAGCTGTACCCATGAAAGACCGAGATATTTTTGATTTACTTGGCTTTGATTGAAGACCAATCAATTTATCCGTGCTTTATAAGGAGTTTTTTGAAATGAACAACGCTGAACATGGCTATTTAGAGCGTCGCGGGCAAATAGAGCACTATTTTGACCGCACAGCGGCAAAGACTTGGGAGCGCCTAACCTCTACTGACCCTGTTGGCCGAATAAGGGCAACTGTGCGCGCGGGACGAGATGAGATGCGAGCAACTTTGATGTCTTGGCTTCCGGATGATATGACTGGAATGAGGCTCTTGGATGCCGGATGCGGGACAGGTGCTCTTTCCCTTTGTGCAGTTGAGCGCGGCGCCCACGTTACAGCAGTAGATTTGTCAGCCAATTTAATTCAAGTGGCAAGAAACAGATACGCAGCCTTTGCTCCTTTAACGCAGGACTCAAAGAACTCCTCAAAGCGGGGCTGGGTAGAGTTCTCTAGTGGGGATATGCTAGACCCAATGCTTGGTGAATTTGACTACGTCGTTGGTATGGACTCATTGATTCACTACGATGCACCGGATCTCATCAATGGTATCAATATATTAAGCGAGCGTACCAAAAAAGCAATCCTGTTTACTTTCCCTCCAAGAAATCCGCTGTTGGCTTTTGCACACACCATGGGGCAGTTCTTCCCCCGCTCTGACCGCTCACCTACTCTTGCTCCCGTCTCTCAAAACAAGCTTAGAAGTGCACTACAAAAGAGCATAGAAAAACAGGGTTGGGCAGAGGGCAAGACAACGCGAATTTCAAGAGGCTTTTATACCTCTCAGGCTTGGGAGTGGATACGTAAATGATCAGTATTGCGTCTAAGGCTAAGGCGAAACTTAGTAATTTTGCACTTCGATATGTGCCTTTCGCAGACGCAGCGTCTGTAGAGTTACCCTTGCCTAGGCTTTTAAGACTTTGTTTATTCCAAACAGCAATTGGTATGACCATGGCTCTTTTAGTAGGTACGCTAAACCGAGTCATGATTGTGGAGCTCGGTGTTCCTGCATGGTGGGTTGCCTTGTCAGTAGCGATCCCACTCATCTTTGCTCCCCTAAGAGCGCTAATTGGTTACAGAAGCGATACACACCCTTCTGCGCTTGGACTGCGCAGATTGCCCTACCTGTGGATGGGCAATATCTTTTTATTTGGCGGTTTAGCCATCATGCCATTTGCATTGTTACTGCTCAACGATTCAACAACTCAGACCCTTTGGGTGGGTCGTATCGGTGCATGCCTATCCTTTTTATTGGTAGGCGCTGGAATGCAAACCACTCAGACTGCAGGACTTGCGCTTGCAACTGATATTGCACAACCCGATAAAAGACCTAGAGTAGTTGCTCTGCTTCACAGCGCTATGCTGGTTGGCCTGATCATTGGAAGTGGCCTACTTGGGTGGCTTTTGAGTGACTTTACGCCTACAAAATTAGTTCAAGTAGTTCAAGGCAGTGCAGTAGTAGTTGCAGCCCTGAATTTGACATCTCTTTGGAGACAAGAAGCGCGTCAAACTAAAAGGGGTCAACGCGAACCTGACGGTTTCTCTAAACACTGGCGCCAACTTACTGAAATGCCCAATATGAAAAGGTTCTTGTGGACTATTGGCATTGGTTCTTGCGCCTTTAGTATGCAAGACATTATTCTTGAACCCTATGGGGGTGAGGTGTTGCACCTCAATGTCAGCTTTACCAGCTCCCTCACAGCTTTATCAGGTGCGGGTGCGCTTGTGGCGTTTGCACTTGCAGCAAAACTTATGGGTAAGGGACTTGATGCTTGCAGAGTTTCTGCATTTGGATTGTTAATGGGACTGCCTGGTTTTGCTTGCGTTTTGTTGGCCTCCCCTCTCGATTCATCTTGGCTATTTAGAGCCGGCACTTCATTCATTGGATTTGGGGGAGGCATGTTCTCGGTTGGCATGTTGATCATTGCAATGGAGATGCCGGAAAAAGGTATGACGGGGATGGTTCTTGGAGCATGGGGTGCGGTTCAAGCCACAGCTTCAGGTTTATCAATGGCGGTCGGAGGTATCTTAAAAGATGGCTTTGCAAGCTTTGCTAGTAGCGGCTACCTTGGTGATGCCCTGATGGATAAATCAAGTGGATATGGTCTAGTGTTTGCCCTAGAAATGCTTTTACTGTTCGCAGCTTTAATAGCAATGTCCCCATTGTCTAGAAAAAAACCTAACGCTTACCCTCACCCAGCACAGTTTGGCTTGGCTGAACTGCCCAATTAATATTAATATCTATACCGTTTTAAAGGAGATGTCACGATGGAAACTGGAGCTCTAACTCAAAGCTTAGATGTTGCACAAGTTGTTCTCTATATATTTTGGGCATTTTTTGCAGGTGTCATCTACTATTTAGTACGTGAAAATCACCGCGAAGGTTACCCAATGGATAATGGACAAAAAAACGGTCCAATCCAAATCGGGTGGCCTGTGCCAGATCCGAAAACATATAAATTAGAAGATGGAAGGGTTATCACCATCCCCGATTTAAATCGTCCTGACGGTGACTATTCATTTACACCTTCTCACGCTTGGCTGGGCGCTCCTCTTGAACCAGTTGGTGACCCTCTTTTATCTGGTATGGGACCTGGAGCTTGGGCAGCACGTGAGGATATTTGCGAGAAAGATCCCCACGGCGATCTAAAGATTGTGCCCCTCAGAGTTGCTCCCAAACACAGCGTTGCCGCCCAAGACCACGACCCAAGAGGACTAATTGTTTACGGTGCTGATCGATTAGAAGCAGGCAAGGTTATAGATTTGTGGGTTGACCGCATGGAGATGCTTTTTCGCTATATTGAGGTCGCACTGCCTAGCGGGAAATCTGTCTTATTACCAATTAACTTTGCTCGTATCACAGACCATAACATCCATGTTCATGCTATCTTGTCAACACAGTTTGATAAAGTACCTGCGCTCAAGAGTCCTGAACAAATCACAAGACTTGAGGAGGAAAAGATTTGTGCCTTTTACGGGGCAGGAACCCTTTACGCTACGCCGGAGCGCCAGGAGCCACTTGTATGATCGCAACCCACGAACACGAGTTCGAGGCCCAACTCGGACTCCCCGAGAAATTACCTACCGGAGAGCATATCTTATGGCAAGGTGCTCCGCACTGGAAAAGCTTAGGAGCTGAGGTCTTTCATCTCAGAAGTTTGAGTATCTATTTCGGATTCATGCTTTTGTTACAGGCTAGCTATTTGAGCGGACAATCAGCTGATTGGAATTTAAAGCCACTCATGCTGACGGGCACAATGGTTGCCCTAACTCTCGCAGCATTATCAATATGGGCCTGGTGGAGCGCCAAAACAACCATGTACACAGTCACCAACAAACGAGTGGTGATGAGAGTAGGAGTTGTGTATAGCCTAACATTTAATCTGCCTCTAAAAAAAATTCTCAGTGCTCACGAACTTCACCGAACCAACGGCACATCAGACCTTAGCCTTACTTTGAGGAAAGAGGACAGAATTGGGTGGCTACACCTGTGGCCGCACTCAAGGCCGTGGGTTATCAATCAGCCTGAACCAACTCTTCGGTGCATTAAAAAAGGGGTCGAATGCGCTGAGATTTTAAAGTCAGCCTGGCTATTAGCCAATAAAGATATCGAAGTTATAACTCAAAAGAGTAGCCTTGAAAAACCATCCAACTCAGAAACCCATTCCATCGATAGCTTATTGACGGCTTCCTAAACCTATGACTCAACTCTTAATTCCCAGCCAAAATCAGTCAAGTGAAAAGCAAAGAAATTTTTCACCTATAACCAAGCATCACTTTCAAGCGATGATTTTGATCATGGTCTTGACATTGTTATATGTGACCTACGAAACACAATTTAGTTCGCCAAAAATCGACATGAGTTCACCGGTTCTACAAAAAGTAAACTTAGTGATCAACGATGATCCCAACGGCGATATTTTACTAACCGTTATAAAAACGAGCCCAGTTACCCAGGAAACATCTACCAACTCAACCCTAAGATTCAGCGGCGAGCAAGGTTTTTTGAGAGGAACGCTAAGAGCCCTTGCGCGCGACAGGCGTATGCGAAATTTAACTTCCGAGGCACCTTTTGAGTTAGCACTTCACGAAGATGGCAGACTCTCCATCACAGACATACTGACCAACAAGGGAATTGATCTAGAGGCATTTGGGCCGGACAACGTAGCAGTTTTTGCAAAAATATTAACGGAAGCTGCCATGCAGCCAACTTTCAATCACTAATCCAATAAGTATCATCTACAAGGATAACAAATGAACGCACAAACCGCCTTCATGGACACAGACTTTACACAACTTCTCGTCAACAGCGTGGAGTCGGGTGAAGATGCCAAGAAAAAAGCACTCACAAATACGGTATTGGCGCCGCGCTTTTATACAACTGACTTTGATGCGATGGACAAAATCGATGTCAGCTCAGTTCGAGAAGAGTGGGACTTAATGATGAAAGAGTATGAGGGGGATAACAACCATGATCACTTCCAAAGAGACGCAACATTTGCGGAGGAAGTAAAAACACTCATGTCTAAGCTCGATGAGAATTTGAAGCAAGAATTTTATGATTTTCTAATTGGATCTCTCACTTCCGAGTTCTCTGGTTGTATTTTATATAACGAAGTTAGGAAAAACATCAGCAATCCTGATATCAAAAAGCTAATGACCTTCATGGCGAGAGATGAATCTAGGCATGCCGGATTCTTGAATCAATCGCTAAAAGATTTTAATTTCGGAATTGATTTGGGTGAATTAAAACGAACAAAGAAATATACTTTCTTCAGACCAAAATTTATTTTCTATGCGACTTATCTCTCTGAGAAGATTGGATATGCGAGATACATCTCGATTTTCAGACAATTGGAGAGAAATCCAGATAAGAGATTTCACCCCATCTTTCGCTGGTTTGAGAGATGGTGCAACGATGAGTACCGTCACGGCGAATCTTTTGCACTTATCATGCGCGCTGACCCCAAGCTTTTAAAAGGCATTAACGTGCTGTGGATCAGATTCTTTCTTCTAGCAGTTTATGCGACTATGTATGTCAGAGATCACACTAGGCCTGCCCTACACGACGCTATGGGTCTGAATGCAACAGAATATGATTTCGCAGTATTCAAAATTACTACTGAAATTACGAAGCAAGTCTTCCCCGTACTCCTTGATACAGACCATCCAAAGTTCAAGGAAGGACTAGACAAATTAACATCTCTATCACTATTGATGGATGCAGCTAAGACAAAAAAAGGTATCGTGAGCAGTCTCAACCAAGCTCTTTTAGCCGCGCAAGCATTGATCGTGTTTGGCAAGTTGTATTTTTTACCAGTAATCAAATCCGAACTTCCTCTTCAAGTTCGAATGACACCTACTTGGTAAATGGCTTTATAAAAGATCACGCTTCTCAAGCCTATGCAAGAATTTTCTAGCCTAATTATCGAACCGTCCTTGATTGCGTTGCTATCTTGGTGGTTTGGAACTGGCATTATTTTGCTTCTGGTTCGATTTCCAAGGGAATGGTTCCCTGCAGCAAGGGGGTTATGGACATTAATAAGTATTCCGGCTTTATTTTTTTGTTACCAATCAATGCAAGAAAATTCGAATGCCAACGCCTATCTTGGATTCATAAGCACTATCGTGCTTTGGGGATGGCATGAGCTTTCTTTTTTAACAGGCTGGATCAGTGGTCCTAGGCGCGCTCCCCTTGAGCCTAATCTAAATATTTGGAACCGCTTTAAACAATCTGTTCAGGTTATTTGGCATCATGAGTTAGGATTATTTTTAAATCTCTTACTCTTAATTGGCATGCAAATAGGACAACCTAATCACACAGCAGTTTGTACGTTTGGACTTTTGTGGATGATGCGTCTAAGCTCCAAACTAAACCTCTTTTTTGGTGTTCCCCAGGTAGGGGAGCAATATCTACCAAGTCAATTAGCATATATGGGAAGCTATTTTCGCAAGAGCGCGGTCAGTGGTTTTTTTTACCTCTCCATGAGCCTGTCGATCATCGTATGGTTAGCACTTATTTGGCAAGCTCACGCTGGACAAGTGACCATCACTTGTCATTGGGTTTTGTTAGCCAGTTTGTTAGGGCTTGCAATCATTGAGCACATACTAATGATGGTCCCACTTTCGCTCGAACGTGTTTGGGGCTGGGCGCTGAAAAATGGAGACTCTGACGAGACGCATAACCACCACTTAGGAGCTGTGTATAGCGATTCTATTATTGCGCCGATAACAAATGCAAGTCTAGTAAGTAGCTCAGCAATAGATACGAAATAGATCCCTAAATTTCTACGAAACAAATGCTTATTCCTGAAATCATAGATAAAAATTCACCCCCCCATTTGCAGGGATTAAACAGCTACTCAACGAGTCCGTCAAGCCTTGAGACTTGCCACGATAACAGACCTAAGGCTTTGGTCATTGGCTCTGGCTTTGGCGGCTTAGCAAGTGCAATTCGTTTAGCTGTAAGAGGCTACAGCGTTGAGATTTTAGAAAAGTTAGACGCCCCTGGCGGTCGGGCTTACATGCATCATCAAGACGGTTTCTCCTTTGATGCGGGTCCAACAATCATTACGGCTCCTTTCCTTTTAGAAGAACTTTGGACTTTGTGCGGTAAACAAATGTCAGAAGACGTGACGCTTAAGGAGATGACCCCGTTTTATAAAATCAGGTTTTACAACGGCCAGACTTTTGACTATAGCGGTGATACGCAGGCCATGTGCAAAGAAATTGCAAAATTTAATGCCAACGATATTGCGGGATATCACAGACTTATGGCCGCCGCAGATAACTGTAAACGTCTTGGATTTGAACAAATGGGGGACGTTGCATTTGATGGATATAAAGATCTATTAAAAGCACTCCCCGCCTTTGCAAAAATGAAGGCTTGGAATAGTCTTTATAGCTTAGTGGCAAAACACATCAAACATCCATTGCTTAGGGTCGCATTTAGCTTTCATCCCCTATTAATTGGTGGCAATCCGTTTAGCGTTACCTGTGCATATTCGCTCATTCATTCTTTAGAGAAAACCTGGGGTGTTCACTCGGCAATGGGCGGCACCGGCGCAATTGTTAAAGGTTTAGTCGGACTACTGACTGGACTAGGTGTGAATATCAGATACAACTCACCAGTTAAGCAAATACAAATTGAGAGCGGCAAAGCTTGCGGCGTCGAATTAGAAAGCGGTGAGCGAATTAAATCTGATATCGTTGTTTGTAACGCGGATTCAGCTTGGACCTACAAATATCTCATTGCACCTGAACACCGTAAACACTGGACTGACTCACGTATTGAAAAAGGCCATTATTCGATGGGACTTTATGTATGGTACTTTGGTACCAATAAGACCTATCCTGATATACCCCACCACATGATGCTTTTAACAAAACGCTACAAAGAGTTGTTGAACGACATATTTAAAAAACATCACTTAGCAAAGGACTTTAGTCTTTATTTGCACCGTCCAACGGCTACAGACCCCTCTCTCGCACCCGAAGGATGCGATACCTTTTATGTGCTCGCTCCTGTTCCAAACCTTGACAGTCAAACAAATTGGCCAGAAAAGAGTGAAGAATTTAGACAATCTATTCAAGAATTTCTTGAGTCAACGGTACTAAAAGACCTAGGTCAACATGTCGTAACCTCTAAAGTGACAACGCCCCTGGACTTCCAAAACCGCCTGTACTCATACAAAGGAGCTGGTTTTGGGCTAGAGCCCTTGCTCACACAAAGTGCAGTTTTCCGTCCACACAACAGGAGTGAGGACATTAAAGGCTTGTTCATGGTAGGAGCAAGTACCCATCCAGGAGCGGGTGTTCCCGGTGTATTGATGTCTGCAAAAGCATTAGAGAAAGTGATTCCCCATGCTTCAACCATACGATAAAAACAACGTTAATCTGCGAGACTTTGATGAGTGTGTGTCGCTCATGCGAGGGGGGTCCAAAACCTTTTTTGCTGCAAGTCGACTACTGCCTAAACGTGTTCGACAAGCCTCAGTAGCTTTATACGCTTTTTGCCGTGTTGCTGATGACTTGGTTGACAACTCCAACTGCGCATCCGATAGTCTTAAACAACTCAGTGAAAGACTAGACTTAATTTACGCTCAAGAGCCCATGGAATTTATTGAAGATCATGCGCTTTCTCATGTTGTCCACCAATTTAAACTACCTAGACCTCTCTTAGACGCATTGATGGAAGGGTTTAAATGGGATACCGAAACCAGGTTCTACCCGAACATTGAAGCTGTGCATGACTACGGGGCCCGCGTCGCTGGAAGCGTAGGTGCGATGATGAGTTGGATTATGGGCGCTAGGCATTCAAGCACCCTGGCTAGGGCTTGCGAACTAGGCGTGGCAATGCAACTAACCAATATTGCAAGGGACGTGGGCGAGGACGCTAAAAATGGACGACTTTATCTCCCTCTAGATTGGCTACAAGCAGAGGGAATTGATCATGAGGTGTGGTTAAAAAATCCAACCCTAAATCCAGGCATACAAAATGTTGTAGCTAAGCTCCTCGATGAGGCTGACCGCTTGTATAAAAAATCGAGTGTGGGAGTTGCAGATTTAGCGCCCGAATTTAGAGCCGCTATTTTTGCAGCCCGTTTGATCTATGCAGAAATTGGACAATACCTTAGGGCTAACAACTGCGACTCAGTTACCAAGAGAAGCGTTGTACCTTTCAGTCGTAAACTTTGGCTCTTGGTTCAAGCAAAAATTCAAGCCCCTTGGATTACCATCCCAAAGACTCCTCCACCCGCTCTTCAGGCCATTGCGTATTTGATCAATGCTTGTGAAGAGCACTGTGCAATCTATAACCTTAAACACGAGGGATTTCCTAACCGCGGCTTTCCGCAACGCGTTGAATGGGTACTAGAGTTGATAGAGCGTCGCTTGGAGGAGCAGGAACAGCAGTTCAGCAGATCAATGGATCAGCTTACTGGGGAGTCATTCCAAAATCTAGCCGGCTCTAGAAAAACTGTAGATTCACGTAGCTAAATAAGGCATCTAGTGGTACAAAGCAGATTAATGCAATTTAACATGGGGCTCAGTCCTTTTAGTGATCAAACGGGCTAATGTATCCAACAAGACTTTAAAGAAACCGTGAAGTGCAAACTCATGCATTTTGTAGAGCGATATATACATGATTTTTGCAAAATAACCTTGAATCATCATATTGTCACCAATCAGCCCTCCCATCATACTTCCAACAGTGCTGAACTCCCCCAAAGAGACTAGGGAGCCAAAATCTCGATAAAAATAGGGTTTCAAATCTTTATGAGCCAACCGCAATTTTATTTGTTTGACCATATGAGTTGCCTGTTGGTGCGCAGCCTGAGCTCTCGGTGGGACAAATCTGCCTTGATGTTTATTTGCATTTAACCAGGGGCAGGCAGCGCAATCTCCCATTGCAAAGATGTTCTCATCCTGAGTGGTCTGGAGTGTGGGTAACACCATCAATTGATTAATATGATTGGTCTCTAATCCATCCATATTCTTCAAAAAGTCAGCAGCTTTCACACCTGCTGCCCACACAACAAGCTCAGAGCTTAATGTGCGACCATCCTTTAATTTGACTCCAGTTGGAGAGACCTCACTGACCTGCGAATTGGTTAACACAGAAACGCCAAGATTGCTCAATAAGTTCTCTGTTGCTTGTGAGAGTTGCTCACTGAGCGCAGGCAAAATTCTAGGAGCTGCCTCGATGACGGTTACTCTGATATCTTTTTTAGGATCTATCCTGTCTAGGCCATAGGAGACAACCTCGCGGGTTGTCCTGTTGAGTTCAGCCGCCAACTCAACTCCAGTAGCTCCAGCGCCAATGATTGCCACATGCAGTTGACTTTCGTGTATTGAGCCTGGTTGGTAATGCGCTTTGATACAAGCGTTAATCATTTTGGAGTGGAAATTTTTTGCGTCCTCCTGAGTCTCCAGTCTTAAAGCAAATTCTTTAACGCCTGGCGTTCCAAAGTCATTACTCAAACTTCCCACGCATATAACCAAGGTATCGTAACTTATGCTCTGAGGGGGTGTAACCTCATCCCCAGACTTGTCTAAATAAGGCGAGAGGTAGACCTCTTTCTTGGTGCGATCAATAAAGTTCATTTCTCCAATTCGAAACGTAAAGTTATGCCAATGTCCCTGTGCAATGTAGTCCACCTCATGGTCGCCAAAATCCATACTACCAGCGGCAATCTCGTGCAATTTTGGTTTCCAAATATGTGTCCTGTTTTTATCAATGAGCGTTATATGTGCCTTTTTTGATTTCCCTAAAGTATCACCAAGCTTGGTGGCTAACTCCAAGCCTCCTGCACCGCCACCAACCACCACAACCCTATGTAATTCTTTCATTGGAATACCACCATTTAAATGGGTTAAACAAAAAAACTCTCTCAAAAAATGATAACACTAACACTCTTCATGCTGTACCGTACTAGATTTCAAAATTCTATGAAAACTTATTAAAACTCACCCACTCTTGAAACCCTTGATTTATATAACCTTGGCATTCTCCATGGGAGCAATGATTGCACCCATCTTGTGGCAAATCGAGAAGCATTCAAAGTTTCGTGAAAAGATCTAACTCTTTCACCTAGTATTTGATTTTCTATCACTGCTCGTTGGTAAAAAGGTGTATCCTCTAGTTGCACTATCTCCCCAAGCGGACACTCACTTCGCAACCGCCTGGCGATTCCCCAGCGCGTTTTAGGAATCTCTTTTCGCATTGGCGCCTGAAAACTCTCGACTACTCCATTTTTCAAAAACCGGAGAGCCAAAACGTGGTCATCTTGGTTGTGAAATTGGCAGTCGTATACAACTGTACAGGACCCATCAGACATATGACCCCTGCTCCAGTCCCACTCCGTAAAGGCATTTGCAATCGGCTCCACACCCTCATTTGAATCCACATAGGCATGACCACTCCAACTTTGCTCGGGATGGGTCAATTTAACCTCAACCCTAGAGGTTGGGGCAATTGGTCCCCAGTGGTGTCGGCCCGTGGAATCTAGAGGTGTTGAAAAATTAAAGAGTTGCTCTGGAAAGACACTAACGCGTCCTTTTATTCTCCTTGGAATTGGTACAGACCACTCATCAATATCAATATGAAGCGCTTGACCATCCCAGTGAACACAAGATGGTCCAATCACAAACTCCTTCTCATTTCTTGTAACACTTTCTTGAGGGCGTTCTGTCATGCTCCAAATTTTACCTCCTGGCTGATACAGAGCTACATTCAAAGCACAATGATTCATGGGCGATGGATTCAAACCTTTGCGAATAGCTTTCGCATAATAGGGTGAGAAAACGCTCCCTACAAAGGCAATCAAACTTAAACCAAATTGTCCATCATCACTGAGTGCATCAACGTACCACCATAGATAACCTCCAGAATTTACCGCTTGGTCAAACCGAGGTGCTCCATTGCTGCTGCGCCCGCCAATCGACCCGACATTGCCGCCATCGGTAGCCCCGGACCCGGATGAACGCTCCCCCCCGCTAGAAATAGCCCCTTGACTGGGGTTGGGGCTTGAGACCTGGAGAACACCTGCATCCATCCGTGAGTGGCTTGACCGTAAAGAGCGCCACCCGTTGAGGGAAAAGCTTGATGAAAATTCTGAGGTAGAGTTTGAATTGTGCGCGTTGGCTCCATGTCTATTTGTAGCCCACAGCGCTTGATTAATGAAAATGTTGCTTTCTCGCATGCATCTAACTCCTGCGTTGTAAATGTTTGGGTATCACCAACAGCTGGTGCGTTGACCAAACAGAAAATGGATTCATATGAATTTTTCTGATCATTGTTTAAACTCTGGCTCGCTGTTCCTCGGTCCTGAGCGCATATATATACGGT
Organism: uncultured Burkholderiales bacterium; assembly: GCA_903830725.1. Lineage (GTDB taxonomy): Bacteria > Pseudomonadota > Gammaproteobacteria > Burkholderiales > Burkholderiaceae_C > Limnohabitans. The sequence goes on from CAIKVH010000043.1 coordinate 83,271, forward strand.
TGGAGTCGCGGGTAATTTTTTTCTTCCGAAAATATCATTAAATTCATTTACGTAGTTATTTTCAAAAAATACATTGTGACGATCCAACCTAAACCGGTCCTCAAGGACTTTGCATCTCATGCTCCAAGTTACGGCTGATAAAGAACGCTCCAACTTGCGTCCATTTCCTGGCATGAGAGATTTAACCTCCCCGCCCAACAAACCGTCATTGAGCGCCTGAATGTCTCCGTTAAAGACAACCGTGTCTGCTCTCAATCTCTCGCCTTGCTCGGTCTGAACAGCTACTACAGAGCCTTGATTTAACTCGATTAAACTGCAGCGGGTTTGGTATTTAAATTGAACACCGCGTTGCACACATAGTTTTTCAATTGCTTTTGCTAAAGATCTCATACCCCCCTTAAGAGACCAAACCCCGTCCATTTCGACTTGGGCAATGAGCATAAGCGTAGCTGGAGCACTCCACGGGGAAGAGCCACAATAAGTTGCGTACCTTGCAAACAATTGACGCAATCTTTGATCTTTAAAGTAACCTCCTAAACTGTCCCATAAATTTCGCATAGGACCAATACCGGCGAGTAATGCGAGACCTCTAGGTCCAAGCGAGTAGGCAAGTTTTTTTGCGCTCGGGGAGGCCTCTCGAATAATTGGCCCCTCCAGCGCTTTATACAAATCTTTTGCACTACGGCAAAATTGATTAAATCTTTGCAATTCAGATAAACCGGCAAACTCGCCCACTGAAACTTGATTTTGATCTGCATCGGAATAAAGGGTGAGTTGATTTGCACCCTCGTCAGCGCTCCAAGCGTGCCGAGCCAATACGGGCAGCCTCGTGAGCTCTAGTTCTGAATCCAAATCAGCGCCGACACTCGAGAATAGCTCCTCAAACACCCATCTCATCGTCAGTACAGTTGGGCCACTATCAACACCAATCAATTGTGATTGACTTAAATTAACGTTAGAGGTGTCACTGTTAAACTGCTCTACAGATCCTGGCCAAAGTTGTCTTAATTTCCCTCCGCACTGAGCATGTGACTCTACAACGGTCACCTCAACGCCGGCATCGGCTAACAAAAGTGCACTAACCAAGCCCCCTATGCCCGCGCCGATGACAACCGCTTTGGGTGAAGTTGGTAAAGATTCTTTTCTGCTATGAAGATAAGTATCGGTATTCAAGCTAAACCCTCACTGAACGATTAAATCTTCACTTCAAACGGCTCGATAACTTTACTGGTGGAGTTAAATATTCGTCCCTTCCACTCACCAAACATTTGTAATATTTGCATACGAACAAACATAGATTCAGTAAAGAATTTATGTTTATTTGCAGCTGCAATTGCCTTTAAATGTGCGCCTTGATGGGCATAATTCACCATAGACTTTGCGTTATCCCATACGCTAAAGGTACACTGTCTGATCACTGGCGCTTCCCCTAAGCCAACTGCTAACTCACATCCAACAGCTTGGTGTAAATCCTCTTGGGCTGCTGGGGTGTAGCGCCAAAATGCAGCTGCCTTAGAAGCTCGAATACTGCCCCTCGTTAGAGATGCTACGGGTCCTTGATAGTCTTGGGTTGCGGTCTCATCAAGAAAACCGTCACTTTGCCAACCTTGGCTATTCCAAGTGCCGCGGCATGAGTTGACAACCATAAGACCTTGCCACCATTCACGAGTTTTTTCTCGGTAAAGTTGAGCGTCTGGGCTTTTTAAATAATCACAGGCATTTTTTAAACTATCAAATAAAAAAATTAAACCTTGGTGTGTCCCACTCGGCCTAAGTCCAAACCCTCCTCCCTCCCCGGATCCCATTACCTTGGCGAATAATAATCCAGGTAATGTTTTGTAAAAAATGTGGGTACCTTGAATTAATTTCAACCACGCCCATGATCTGTGCTGAGGTTGAAAATCAAACAACAACACAACCACAACCCCATTCAAGGTGCAAGCAGAGTTGGCTGTGTCAGTGTCAAGTGCTGTCATGTTTATTGGTATTCATGAACAACACGAGTCGATTCTATAAAAAGAATTGACGCCCGTTAGACATGATGACTCTTAGGTTCTAATCATCTTTCAGCGTTTAGCAAGTTTGGCATTAGCAACCGGCGCAGTGATCGTTTGCAACTCTGGGTAATCGTGCAGCATCTTGGCACCGTTCAATGGCTTATAGACGCCTTGGTGACAGGTTGCACAATAAACCTTTGCCACATCACCCGTTTCACCCAAACGGTGAGCAGGGAAAGTTGCCTTTAGGGGCTCCATGTAGTTTATGTTTAGATTGCGCACCATACGAATACCGTACCACGCCGTAGCCCTTTGTGGCGGATTACCCTCCCAACTAGAAAAGGATCTCGTATTGTGACAATACGTGCAATTAACACCCAATGAAGTTGACATGTGGGTCATCAAACCATACGTCCATTCAGCTTGCTTAATAGAGTGCTTGTTGCCGTTAGGCAATGCAGTCACACCATTAACTCTGATATCTTGAGCGCCCAAAAGGAACGGTGTAAATGGGTCATTCGGTAGGGAAGATAAACCAACACTTGTTGCAGGTTCATTTTGACCCGCCTTGTCTCCAATAAAATCAGCACCTGCTGGAGTTGCGTCTCTTTTGAACCAAACTTGTTGGGGAATATTATTACCTCGATGACAGGTGTAGCAAGTAACGCCAGTGCTTGCAACGTGGCTTGTCCAGTTCACGTTGAGATTCTGGGTCATTTGAATCATGCGTCTTGCAACAACTTTAGTGTACTTACTGTCCTCTGCAAAATTGGCAGGGTTATGGCAGTAAACGCATCCCTCATTCGGCGCAACCCACGATGCCATTGAGACCATAAGACGAGTGAACTGCGCAGAGGACAGTCCCCCTAAGACTTGTACATTTTTATATACCTGACTTGCTCGTGGTCCATCAGTAGGGGCTTGCGGTAAGGCAAAGGGGACTGCATTATTTTCAGCCTTCTCTGCAACGATTCTAGGGTTGTAGATTTCGACCATTCCCGTGCCACGATAGCCGTGTTGAACACTATCCATGGGGGGGCGCTCACAACCTGAGAGTAAGAGCAATAAACTTAAACTGGCTAGTGAAAGAATTTTAATCATGATCGATCTCATGGCTTAGCTCCTTGAAGAGTTGCAGGATCAATGACAGTTGGAAATACAACTGGATAGGGTGGTGCTACGCCGTGTTTGACAGACCATAAATACCAATTATCTACAACAGTTCCTGTCAGCAAGATTCCAATGCCGCCCACTAGAGGACACAACACAGCAAACCACCATGCCCAGCGATGGATGGACTCCATCGTTGCGTTAAAACCCATCGTCCATCTCCAAAAAAGGGCTGCTCGCTCAGATGCAGTTCCGCGGTCAACGATTTGTTCAAT
>CAIKVH010000044.1 GCA_903830725.1 uncultured Burkholderiales bacterium
GGAAAGATTTTTCAATGCGAGTTTAATTTGAACGCGCGCTTAAGACGAGGCGGCCACCTTTCACGCGTGAAAGTAGATCAACTGCTAGAAGGTGAGTGTTTTTATTTACGTGAAATCGTTTTTTTATTTTCACGCGTGAAAGCCATTAGCCTTATCTGAAATTGCTTATATTGATCAACCGAGGCCCATGCCTGGGCTCTTCTTGGGATTTTGGGTTTGTTGCTCCGTGGTGCTTACTTTCACGGGTGAAAGCTGCTTTTTTAGTAATTGTGAATATCTATATTAAATATTATTTGTAATATTTAGAGTTGACGAGGCGGTCACCTTTCACGCGTGAAAGCCGTTAGCCTTATCTGAAATTGCTTATATTGCTTATATTCATTAACCGAGGCCCATGCCTGGGCTCTTCTTGGGATTTTGGGTTTGTTACTCCGTAGTGCTTACTTTCACGCGTGAAAGTATCTGAAGGGGGTAAGAGATAATTCGCAGATGAATAAGAATTTTGTGGTTGTTGCTGTGCTTCCATCAGAATTAGATGAAGCGCAATCTCATACGCTTGGTAAATTACTTCGGGGTGTAAATTGCCGTATGGAGTCTTTTGTGATCGCTCCTTCGGGCGATTTAGGCGGGTGTATTGATGAACTAATCCAAAAAACCCTTCATTTGATGGAGAGGGAAGGGCGGCCCGTGCTTTTACTTCACCCCCCACTGGGTGATGTCGGGGGGTGGTTGAATGCGGGGAATGCGTCAGACTGGGGTAAGTTGGTTCGCCATATTGAGCGGTTACAGATCCCAGAGGCCGCTATCAAAATAGAGATGGTAATGGGGCATAAGGAGGAAAAGAAGGTCAGGCTCCTAGAGGAAGGGGAGACACTGCTTGATATGATCGCGCGCGCAAGTCTTGTCCGGTAAGGCTAAGAAGTTCGGAAGTTGGAATGATTTGATGGCCGACTTGCCTGCGCAGGATTGAGTCCCTACCATTGGTAGTCATTGACCGTCTTTACATGTTAAATCAATTAGTTAGCTGTCGTTGTACGTCTGTAAGCGCCTATGCTGTTGGAACATTGTTGGATGTCCAATTTCGCAGCTACCACAAACTGAAAGCCCATCTATGACCAAGAAGCTTGTGTCTGCGGAAGAGCTTTACCTGGATCAAAAACTTCTAACTTATCAGACGAAGACAGCATCTGACTAAATATCACAAGGTTAATTCCACCCTTTGCCAGGCGTGATGGAAACAGGATGCCCTTCGCCCCAGAAGCGATCACCAAGTCTCCAATGACCCAACTCGGCGGCTCAATACGTTGGTTAAACCAGAGTTCGCGCCAGTCGCAGTAGAAGTCCTCCCAAATAGGCTCCCACTCGGATGCGTTGTACCCGAGAGTGAAATCAACCACAGGGCCTACCGATAACTGGTAGCTGGTCAATGTGCCGGGCGGAAGCAGCGTTGACACCTGCTGGTACTCGTGAACGGCTGTGGCAGTTTCCATAGCAAGATAAAGCGCCTCAACGCCAAGGCGGTTTGCTCGCCCGCCATATTTGCCTGCCCCCGCCCCACTGGTTGGCGCTACAGCCCAACGAGGCGCATGCATCCGGTATGCCGTGGCATCGGTCAGCGCGGTCAACCTCATCCTGCGGCACCTGCTTCTAACGAACTTACATAGCGCAGCACATCTTCGGTGCGACCTTCAGTTACCAATTGCTCTGCGGTTTTGTAGCCAAATGGAGGTAATGGCTCGTTGCGGTACCAAAAAATGGCACGGCCTACATCGCCCGACAGATCATGGGCAGCACGCATGACGCGTAAGGCCTCGCGCAAAAATTTCTGAACACTCTCGGAGCCTGGGGCACGACTGATAGTGTTGCGATGAACGTGGGCCTGCGAGGCAAGCGTCTGGATGTCTATGCTCAGCACATCGCCGAATCGCTTGGGCGAAAGCGTGGATGCCCCCGCGTCTTGATCCCGCAGAAAATCAATAAAGCCATCAAAGCCGTGGCTCAACGCAGGGGAAAATTGAAGCGTGGCTGTTTGCATATGTCGACTCCAGATAAATAGGAATGCACTAATTATGCACCTTTTTCGAGCTTTGTGTGCATCTTTATCTTATCCTTGTCGATGTAGTCCGAAATGCCCAGTCACTTGGACATCAACTTTCGAAGTAATCGTAGTTTGAGGGAAATACGCTCGTGCTGATTTCGTCCCTGGTACACCCCCCCCTATTGGACATATTGATTTACTCACATTTTCGCCCAATAACCCTGTGGATAATTGGTTTCAAAAGTATCTAGATTGGCCCTCTATGTGTCTTGGGACACATTGCCGTCTTTTGAGGCGAATGCCTTGCCTGACTCAACCGCTATCCGTTTTTCCTAGGGAAACCACATTTGGGTCCTTATATCCAGGACCTCTCGTCACCGTTTTAATGGGTTTAAAGCCTTTAATCACGCCTCGATACCCCACAACACGCGCGCACACGTCATCTACAAACAATGTTTCATGGTTATGAATCTCCCAGACCGGGTTGATCAAAATGTCCGTGGTGAGGCCCTCTTTAGATAGAGCGTTGAAAGAGGCTGCGGCTTTGGCGCGCTCCAACACCCCAAAGCTCGTCTCCCCCTTTGTATCCAGGAAATTTTTGTCCCCAGAGCTAATAATTCCGAGTGTTTTAGTCACACAGCCCTGCCCTTTAACCAACTCTTTAACCTCAATATCAGCCATGGAGTCCGAAGCGGCAATCAAGGGCACAGGCACCCGAGCCGTAGGGTTGGTGCTAACAACGCTAGCACAGCCTGTAATCGAGCCTACACACAATAGCGAAATAATGGCCAGAGATTTCATTTGAAGTTCCAAAGTTTTAGCTTGATCCCTAATTTGGAATTAACCAAAGCAGACTTACATCATCAATAATATCGGCTCTTAAAGAGTTAACTTTAGAATTCACTTAAGCAATTAGTACTCACAGCCTTCGCCGTTGCGATTACAACCATTATTGATGTGTACAAAAACATCAAATTGATTGATTGTTATTACTTCATCAAAGCAACTGACTTTACTTGCAGCCAAACGTCTTTACCAACGACCAGTTGGAGTTGATCAATAGCCCTAGAGGTGATCTTTGAGTGGAATATGGTCTGCTGACACGTCACACTTACCAAGCACTCACCGGGGTGTTTCAGTGGAGTCATCTCAGTTATGACTCCTGGGATGATATTTTGAATGCTTGTATGCTCAGGTATCTTTGTTGCAATACTGATGTCTGAGGCTTTAATTTGCACCCTCAAGCGTTGCCCAATCTTAAAAGCTTGATCTTTTAACCAAAGTGTTCCCCCAGCGAAATTCATCTCAACCAAATGCCACTTTGAATCTAGTTTCGCAACAACACCCTCGATCAGTACACTGGGTTCTTGATTCAAGCTGGAGAAGGGGCCGTATGAGTTTGACAGAATATCGCCTAAGCTACCTTGTGCAAGGATTCTCCCGCCGCTTAAAACGGCCACGCTATCTGCTAGTCTAGTTAGCTCCTCTACAGAGTGCGTCACATAAACCATTGATATGGACAACTCACTTCTAATTTTCTCAAGCCACGGTAGTACCTCTTCTTTTTTATGAATATCAACTGCACTAAGGGGCTCATCCAACAGAAGTAATTTTGGGCTTGTGAGAAGTGCCCTGGCGATGGCTACTCTTTGGCGCTCTCCCCCCGATAACTGGGTAGAGCGTTTTTTTAACAATGGTGTGATGTCCAATAAATCAATAATATCGTCCCAAAGGACTGGGCTCAATTCGGTTTTATTTCTTTGCACAGCAAACTTTAAATTCTCCTGCACGTTCAAATGAGTGAAGACACTGGCCTCTTGAAATACAAAACCTAGTGCGCGTTTATGGGTTGGCAGGTTGATATGACTCTCGCTATTTTGCCAAACCTCGCCTGCAATATTCACATAGGCCGACTTGGGTGCATCAAGTCCAGCGATAGCGCGCAAGATCGTCGTTTTACCGCTGCCAGATGGGCCCCAAAGGGCTAGGCAATGCCCCACTTGAAATTCGAATTCAACATTTACTTTAAAAGTATCCTTTTCAAGAGTTAAGCGAATTTCGTTCATAACTTCTTAGCCTGCTCTTTTTGGCTCCAAACCGACACGGGGAGTAAAACCAGAAAGGAAAACAAAAGCATAAATGCGGCTAACTCATTCGCTCTTTGATAATCCATCGATTCCACAAAGCCGTAGATTTGAGTAGAGACGACCTGGGTCTTGCCAGGAATGTTTCCACCGATCATTAGAACGATACCGAACTCACCCACCGTGTGGGCAAAGCATAGAATGCTGGCCATATAAAAACCAGGCTTAGCCAATGGAACAATGACGTTTAAAAAAGCGTCCCAGGGGCTAGCTCTGAGTGTTTGCGCAACCTCCAAGGGGCGGGCTCCAATGGCCTCAAAAGCGTTTTGCAAAGGTTGGACTGCAAAGGGCAAAGAGTAAATTAACGAACCGATCAATAATCCTGCAAACGTAAAGGGCAAGGTCCCCAGTCCCATGATCTGGGTTATCTGGCCAATTTGGCCGGAGGGACCAAGTAGCAAAAGTAAATAAAAGCCTAAGACCGTTGGCGGTAAGACAAGAGGCATTGTCACCAAAGCTTTAATGGGGTAACGAAGAACGTTTTTGGTTCTAGACAACCACCAAGCTATCGGGGTAGCGATAATGAGCAACAACAGAGTTGTCAGGCCAGCAAGCTCTGTGGTCAACAAAAGTGCCTGTAAGATAGAAGGGTCGAGAACGCCTTGCATGAATGGGGATGGTAACAATTGAGTTATCGCTTGATTTAAGACTTTAGTTGAAACTCAGTTAAGAAGTGAACCATAGCAATCATAATACATTCACCTTTGCCCTTAAAAATTCAACTACCCCCCTGTGCAACCCTTTTACTGATGAACCTCGCCGAATGCCCTTAGACTCTCACACCTCAGATTACTGCGCAAAACAATGGGCAATTTGTACACGCTCATTGGAGAATGAATTTGATATCGGCACCCCTAGAGTACATTTGATTGGTGAGATTGAAAATATATTCTTCGATTTTGTTGAACGCAATCATTTCTCTGAAAATGCTTGCATCTCTTTGTATTACCGGTTATTTTTATTTTCCACTTTGGTTTTAATGCAAGTGATAGAGAGCAAAGGTGTCCACGTAGAAGGCGTTGCTCTATCGGACTTAAAGCCCGTGTGGACCTCCTCCCTAAAATGGTCCGCACTCGCAGACGATACTGCAGATCTCGAGACAGCGCTGGGCAACATTAATTACTCCCTCAAGCTTCTAATGCACGACTTAGATGGCTAAAAATAGAGATTTTGCACTTAATTTTCTTTTACAGAACCAGGGTAATTTGAGAGACAATAGGGTTTAATTTGATAGAAGACTAAGAGGATTGCGATGCATACCGAACACGCCCAAGTATCCAAGGAACAACAGGTCCAACTCCATACATTTAAGGCATCTGCACCGCAGACCAAGGGGGTCTGGTCATCAGCGAAGGTACTCGAACTGATTAACCTTTCGTTTAACGATTTACTCTTCAAAGCACAACTCGTGCACCGCGAGCATTTCAACCCCAACGAGGTTCAACTGTCGACACTTTTATCCATCAAAACGGGTGGATGTCCTGAGGACTGCTCCTATTGCCCACAGTCCGCTCATTATGAAACCGGAGTTGAGGCGTCAAAAATTATGGATGTAGAGGAGGTCCGCAAAGCCGCCGTCGAGGCCAAGAAAAACGGGGCGAGTCGCTTTTGCATGGGCGCTGCATGGAGGGAACCCAAGGACAGGGACATCGAAAAAGTTGCAGAACTGATCAAAGTCGTTAAAGAGCTCGATTTAGAGGCTTGTTGTACCTTGGGCATGCTCAGTGCCAAGCACGCTGAGAGTCTTAAGGAGGCTGGACTTGATTACTACAACCACAACTTAGATACTGCATCTGAATCCTACTCTGACATCATTACTACTCGGGTGTATCAAGAGCGTTTAGATACCTTAGAGAACGTTAGAAATGCCGGGGTGAACGTCTGTAGCGGTGGAATCGTAGGGATGGGAGAAGACCGAGAATCACGTGCAGCACTTATCCATCAACTGGCTAATCTGGATCCCTACCCCGAATCCGTGCCTATCAATAATTTGGTTCAAGTCGAGGGTACACCTCTTTACGGAACCCAAGAGCTTGACCCGCTTGAGTTCGTAAGAACGATTGCAGTTGCAAGAATTACGATGCCCAAAACGCGCGTCAGGCTCTCTGCTGGAAGACAAAACATGTCCGAGGCAATCCAAGCGCTATGCTTCATGGCGGGAGCCAATTCTATTTTCTACGGGGATAAATTATTGACCACTGGTAATCCCGATTGGGATAGGGACCAAGCGCTTCTTACTAAACTCGGTATTCATACAAGCTAGAAGAAGTAATCCCTATTTGAATACTTAGGGAGATGGTTAGGGCCGGTAATGATGAGCCTTAATGTGGCAGATTACCTGCCACCAAACTCATAACCAAGACTGATAATGTACTGATTTGAAATCAGCTTTTGAGTAGCATGACCCTGATTGACGGGGATGTTGCTCATTTGGGTGAAAAGTTGCTTGTTCGTTAACTCCAAATAAATGGGTTTCTTAACAACATACCTAAATCCAGCCTCAAACCCAGTAGATGTTCCAACAATTCGCCACCATCCACTGTTAAAGCCAAGCACGTTAGAGAGCTCTTTTGCGCCAACACTGTTATCAACTCCATCGATTGTGTTGAAGGGGTGAACAATTGCTAGACCCGTTCCGACTTTACCGATAAAGGAAAAACTGGAACTATCAGCAACATTTCCTATCAAGGGCTTTCTGTATACTAAATCAACCATCAGGCTATTCAGGCCGTTGTGGAGCATGTATGAGAATGTAGTGCTGTTCAACGTATTATTCGGTCCAACTCCTAATTTAGTTGAACTAGGACCAGTATCATTAGCAATCGATCCAGTTACAGTGGCAGTCTGACCCAGGGTGGAGGTATATTTATCATGATCCAAAGACAGTTCAACTCCCCACTTTTTCTCGTCATCCAAGAAGCGACCAATTCTTAAATTGTCTGGTGCACGCAATGCAGGTGTTTTGTATTCATCATGCCCCTGTACACTGTTAATTGTGTAATTACTACCAGGTTGGCTGATATTGATATCAGAGTTTTGGTAATAGGTTTTATTAAAACCCAAAGATCCATACCACTCTGCATCTAAACTAAAAAATCCCTTTTTAGATAAATCAGAGCTCACCTTAAAGGGAAGATAGGGGGTACGCCCCTGACTAGAAGAGTCCCCCGTTGACTGAGCACTCACATTCAAAGAGATAGTTAAGAGGGCGGCGGATGCGATCTTCAGTAAGTATTTGGTATTCATTATATGTTTCGACTTGAACTGGCACTTAAGTTATAGCCCATTATAAATTAACTAGGATTCTTAAGCTTAAGCTGACGGCTCATGAATTACTCTTTTGCGTTGACTTTTGATTAAAGTCAACCAGCAAGACTAACCCTTGATTCAAGTCGAATGTACCAAAAGAGTTGAACTTCAACCTAAAAATCTAATCGATTGAAGACAGGACAGGTCAACAAATACCTTACTTGGAAGTAGGCATTACAAATTCTGCGCCTTTTGAGATACTTTCTGGCCAACGCTGCATCACACTCTTTTGCTTGGTATAAAAACGCACGCCTTCTTTGCCGTATGCATGCATATCGCCAAAGAGGGATTTCTTCCACCCACCAAAGCCGTGCCAGGCCATGGGAACGGGGATTGGCACGTTGATTCCAACCATGCCTACTTGAACACGACGCGCGAATTCGCGAGCAATATTTCCATCGCTTGTAAAACAGGCTACCCCGTTGCCAAACTCGCAGGAATTTACAAGACTTAAAGCTTCGGTAAAATTTGCCACCCTCAGACACGAGAGCACTGGGCCAAAGATCTCTTCAAGATAGATTTTCATATTAGGGGTGACGTTATCAAATAATGTGCCCCCAATGAAGAATCCTTTCTCATGGCCTGGCACTTTCAAACCGCGCCCGTCCACAAGTAGCTTGGCACCAGAGGCCACACCGCTTTCGATATAGCCAGTAATTCTCTCAAGTGCAGCCTGAGTAACTATCGGACCCATTTCTGCATCGAGCTCCATACCATTTTTCACCTTGAGCGATTGGGCGCGCTCGATCAGTTGAGGCATTATTTTGTCAGCAGCATCACCCACCAAAACCGCAACAGAAATCGCCATGCAACGCTCGCCAGCAGATCCGTAAGCAGCCCCGATTAGTGCGTCAATCGCCTTATCCATATCCGCATCAGGCATGATGACCATATGATTTTTAGCTCCGCCTAGAGCCTGGGAGCGCTTGCCAAAATGCGCACACCGCTCATAAATGTAATTTGCTATTGGCGTTGAACCCACAAAGCTTACGGCCTTAACATCTGGGTTTTCAATTAAAGCGTCAACCGCTTCCTTATCCCCTTGGACGACGTTAAAAACACCATCAGGGAGTCCTGCTTGCTTAAGCAGTTTCGCCATGAACAGTGATGCAGAAGGATCAGTTGGACTTGGCTTTAGGATGAAAGAATTACCACATGCGATAGCAACAGGAAACATCCACATCGGCACCATAACGGGAAAATTAAAAGGAGTAATGCCCGCCACAACCCCCAAGGGCTGGCGCATCACCCAATTGTCGATATCCGTAGAAACTTGCTCTGTGTATTCCCCCTTGAGTAGCTCGGGGATACCGGTGGCGAATTCCACAATCTCGATGCCCCGTGTCACCTCACCCTGGGCGTCCGTAAATACTTTCCCATGTTCAGCCGTAATGATCGCAGCCAACTCATCGCGGTTGGCATTTAATAGTTCAAGGTACTTGAACATAATTCGAGCACGACGCAATGGTGAAGTTTGGCTCCAACTCTCAAAAGCCGTCTGTGCGTTTGCGACTACAGCGTCCACCTCTGTGCGACTTGCTAAAGCTACTCGGCGCGCAACGCCTCCTAACGCAGGGTTATATACATCGGCAAAACGACCGTCTTTGGGATTAACTACTTTACCGCCCACATAGTGACCGATATCTTCTTTGGATGTAAATGGATGTGGAGCGTTCATAGGTAAATTCAATAAATATTGGAAATAAGAATAACTTAATAGCATGCTACTATAGTTCACAGGTTCATTGACGTAAATTGCGTTTAACCCTAATATTTAGGGTGCTTTGAAGAATCAATCTCAGCACTCAAAGAGGCAAGACAGTACGCAGATCAGTGCTTGGGTCAGTACTCGACCGTAAAAATAGGTGTTAAGAGTGTGGAGTGTGGACCGCCAAATTACCCAAAACCTTAAACAATTACCTTCTATTGCAGCATGTCTTATCAATTTAAAAAAATCAATAGTCCAATCCGCAATACCGCAATATGGGTAAATTCAAAAAATCATCTAGATCTGTATCACACAATCTTAGGATTCTCCTGGTTCAAGTTCAATGCTTTCTTTGTATTTATTTTTATTGCTATTAACTGCTTATTTGGGCTCCTTTACTGGCTAGACCCGCAGTGCATTGGAGGAGTATTCAATCATCTCTATATTGACTATTTTTTCTTTAGTGTTCAAACACTTGCAACAATAGGTTACGGGGGCATGTACCCACAAACCCTTTACGGCCATATACTGGTCACAGCCGAGGCTATGGTTGGACTGTTAAGTTTGGGACTTTTTGCGGCTGTCGCCTTCTCACGGCTGTCGCTACCGAGGTCGCTGATTGCGTTTAGTGATAAGGCAGTTGTATCAATTATCAACGGAACGCCCACGCTGATGATACGACTCGCTAACAACAGAAGCAATTCGGTTATTGACGCTCAAATCTCACTGAGTCTATTTAAGCAAGAGATGACAGCGGAGGGGATGCGTATGATGCGTATTCATGATTTAAAGTTGGCTCGAAGCTCTACCCCAATGCTTTTACTCACCTGGCTTGTCATGCACCCGATTAATGAACAGAGTCCCCTCTACGGATTAAGTGCGCTTGAGGCCAATCAAACGGAGCTGACAATTATCGCTACAGTAACCGGATTAGATGAAACTCTCTCCCAAACTATTCATGCCAAAACGACTTACCAAAGCTCTGACATACACTGGAACTCTAAATTCAAAGATTTATTTAAGATCGACAACAAAACAAACAAAGAATTTATTGATTTAAGTCAATTAAATTCAATAGAGAAGATTTAATTTTTGCATATATAAAAGCATTAACTATTTTTGTATTATGAAGAAGACGCAATTAAAATATCCGGTGTAAAATTACAAAAATTAGAGGTATTCAATATTTTAACTAAGTGCGCATTCAAATGCGCCTATTACAAGGGAGTAACCAACATGCTTGACTCAAACATCCACGCAATTCGCGACGATTTAAAAACTTTAATGAAAGATGCCCAACTCTTATTTATTGAAGCCGCAAAAGTAACGGGCAGTAAATCAGAGGAATTGCAGTCAAAAGCAATGGAACTCCTTGATCGCGCAATTACGGATGCTCATCATCTCAAAGAAATTGGCGCAGAAAAAGGCAAGCGTATCGCCCAGGACACTGACACCTACGTACACGAACACCCCTGGCATGCAATTGGCATAGCCGCCGCAGCAGGTGCTCTTATTGGGATGCTAATAGGGCGTCGTTAATTTCTAATAGCAATGCATGCTCATAAAAATCTTATTAAAAGAATTACATTATGAAAAATTTCTTTCATAATTTATTAAGTTTACTGAGCGTTCGCTTTGCATTACTTTCAACAGAGCTAGGGCAAGTTAAGGATGCGCTGGTTTCTGTTTTACTTTGCGGTATCGCAGCATTGATATTTAGTTGCTTAGGATTAATCTCCTTATCGGTATTATTCGTGATCTATACATGGCCCCTACTGGGCCTTCTATCACTCGCAATAATAGCGGGCCTTTACTGGTTGATCGCTATTATTTTTATTTCTAAAATATGGCGCGTTATAGCCGGTGATCAATTAAAACTAAAAGTAACATTGCGGGAATTAAGGTTGGATAAAGAGGCAATTTTCCCTAAGGACCCATTATGAACCGCGAGCAGAAAATTAAATTGCTTGTTGTCCAGGGTATGATTCACCGCATTGATATCGCAGATGACATACATAAGATACGATCTTTTGGGAAGGGCAAAGGGTCTTTAGTCTCCAAAGCAATATCACTTTATTCCTCTCTCTCCCGGGGAAATCCATTGCTGCTTTTATCCCCTATTTTAAAAAGCATAAGCGGTCAAGGAAAAGTGTCAAGGTACGTGCGCAGGTTTTGCATCGCGTTAGGCGCAGGGGCTTTACTAAGCAGAGCTATCACCTATCTTAAGTCAAAGCCTAGCGAGTCTGCGAATACGCCTCGATAGAACCTACGCCGTCCTTAGTGCCATTTACCTTGGAAGCAATGCTGTATTTCATGACCTACCGTGTCTCTATCCGTGTACTTCGCAGTAATAATTAAACATTTATCTTGCTCCCACATACTACAAGCAACCACTTGACCATCGTGTTTAGGGAATCCGCGCCTTGCTCGTTCAAGTGAGCACTCCAGTGTCGGGTTATCAACTCGTTTCCAAGAGATCAGACTGCTATTTGTAAAATTTT
This sequence comes from uncultured Burkholderiales bacterium, assembly GCA_903830725.1. GTDB lineage: Bacteria > Pseudomonadota > Gammaproteobacteria > Burkholderiales > Burkholderiaceae_C > Limnohabitans. Next base: position 11,701 of record CAIKVH010000044.1, read on the forward strand.
TATTCGTATCAAATTTTTCAAACGGATCGGTCCAATCAGCTTTGACAGGCCCAAGGAGAAGAAACAAAATTAAGAATAGAAATTTATATTTCATTTTGAACAAATTGAAATTGACATCATTCAATATTACAAAACAGATAAGACATATTTTGTCGAACATAACTATACCTGCCTTAAATAAAAAATCGGTATCTGAATCCATTTAATTCAATCGTACTAATAGTTAAAGAAGTGAATGCACCAAGCGGGTAATACTGGATAGAGCATGCAAAAGATCCTATACTTTGTCATTAATTTTTTTAAGTATAAATTTCTAACAACCGAGCCAGGAGTTGCAATGACTAAAACTTACCTAATTGGATACATTACAGTTACTAACTCAGAAGGTTATGCAGAGTATCAAAAACAAGTCCCTAAAACCATCTCTGATTTTGGGGGCAGGTATTTAGTACGAGGCGGCACATCCACTCAAATAGAAGGCGAGAGTAACGGAGGGCGTAACGTAGTTCTTGAGTTCCCCAACCGAGAGCAAGCTGAGGCTTGGTACCACAGTAAAGAGTATCAAGCCATCATTCACCATCGTCAAAATAACTCCACGGGTAATTTAATACTTGTCGACGGATATTCCCCTCCAGACACAAATTAATGTGTTTAAAGGATACTCAACACTCATTATTTTTGTATGCCATTAACAAATAGTCTTTTCGGATACGATCCAGAAATAAATCTTTTACCTTTGGACGGCGAAGTCCTCTACTATGGATCCATATTCGATGAAGCAACCTCAAATTCTTATTTTGAAACGCTTTTAAATACTATTCCATGGAGACATGATGAAGCAATTATCAATGGCAAACGCATTGTTACGCCTCGGAAAATTGCTTGGATTGGGGATGAAAAGTTTTCATATACCTACTCTGGAACAACAAAGCAAGCAACACAATGGACACCTTTATTACTTAAACTGAAATCAGAAGTTGAAAAATTGACACACGCTTCATTTAATTCTTGCCTTCTCAATTTTTACCATAATGGATCAGAGGGGATGGCGTGGCATAGCGATGATGAAGCATCACTTGGAAGAAATGCAACCATTGCGTCAGTCAGCTTTGGTGCGACCCGCAAGTTCGCTTTCAAGCACAAGGAAACCAAGGTGACTAAATCCCTAATGTTAGAGCAAGGCAGTCTTTTGATAATGAAGGGACAAACGCAAACTTTTTGGAAGCATAGTCTCCTCAAAAGTTTGCTAGTTCAGGACCCAAGAATAAATCTTACTTTTAGAACAATCTTTAAGTAAAGTAACGGGTTGCAGTATCTACTGTTTTAAAACGCAAATAATGATCCTATCTCCAATCCCTGGCTTGCTCTGATAAATGCATTTTGAAAACAGCAGCTATTGGAGATAATTTTCTACCTTTAGGGATCACAATGTACCAACTCGAATGAATTGGAAATCCTCTACATTTCAAAATAGCAACATCATCACGATCTGATTTCTCATTCAGAGAATATTCAGATAGAACCGCTATGCCAAGTCCTCCCAAAACAGCTTGTTTGATAGCTTCATTACTTCCCAACTCCAATCTTATATCGGGTTTGAACCTTAGTTTTTTAAAGTATGCATCTGTTGACATCCTGGTACCAGAGCCCCGCTCTCTAAGAATGAACTTTTCATTTTTCAAAAGACTCAAATCGAAATTCTTTCTACTAGCATAAGGATGATTCTTGGCAGCCACCAACATCAAGAGATTAGGCATAAATACCTCATCGTTTATATCCAAATGAAGCGGGGGTTGAGACATGATGTATAGGTCATCAAGATTTTCTTCGAGTCGCTTTACAACACCATCACGATTTAGTATCTCTAGGGAAATATCTATTTGCGGATATTTCTCACAAAATGTTCCCAATATTCTTGGAATGAAATATTTGGCAGTACTCGTAATCGAAACCTTTAACTTACCCCGTGTCAATCCTTTTAGGCCATCAACTTGTTGCTCAAAAGCTTCCCAATTGTTATGTATAGCCCTTGATGTCTTCGCCAACTCCTGCCCTATTTGAGTTAATTGAACTTTTCTGGCTATGACCTCATACAAGGGCACTCCTACGGTTTCCGTTATTTCTTTTAATCCCATTGAGGCAGTTGGTTGCGTGACATGAACCATCCGAGCGGCCGCACTCACACTTCCAGTCTCAGCAAGAGCTAAAAATAATCGCAATTGTCTAAAGGTAATATTCATAGGTAATTATCTATACAAACATATCGTATTTTCGATTTTACTTTATATATTTGTTTTTATAGAATCATCTCAGAAGGGAAATATATGAGCAACCTACTTGATCCATCCATTTTATTTTTTATTTTCGGAATCTTTGCTGGGCTTGTTAAATCGAACCTAGAAATCCCTCAACCTATCTCTCGTTTTCTTTCCCTTTACCTATTAATGGCACTGGGGTTAAAAGGCGGATTCGCGCTTAATCAGTCAGGCTTTACTTTACAAATTGCAATCAGTCTTGGGCTTGCAATCAGTCTAGCCTTAACAATACCCTTGATAGGTTATAACCTGCTGAAACGGAGATTAGACAAACTTGATGCAGCCGCGATTGCCGCTACGTATGGATCTATAAGTGCGGTAACATTTATTACCACTACACAAGTGCTAGATCAAAGCGGTATTGTGTACGGCGGACATATGGCCGCTGCGATGGCAATGATGGAGTCCCCAGCTATCATTATTGCGATTCTTTTTGCCAATCGCATCAGGCAAGAACGCGAATACATGAAAATATCGCAAACTTCATTAGGGAAAGTTCTTCATGAATCATTCACAGATGGAGGACAGCTACTATTATTAGGATCATTGGTTGTAGGTTTGATATCAGGCGATTCAGGTCACAAAGTCATGGCACCTTTTTCTATTGATTTATTCAAAGGGCTGTTAGCATTCTTTCTATTGGATATGGGGTTAGTGGCGGCTAGAAGTATTGGTCAAATTAGAGACAAACCCCCAATTACTCTTTGCTACGCCTTAATCGCTCCGCCTACACACGCGCTAATCGCCCTTAGCTGTTGCCATTTTTTTACCTTACCCCTAGGTGATACGATTTTATTAATGATTTTGAGCGCAAGTGCTTCATATATTGCAGTACCTGCAGTTCTGCGTCATTCGATGCCAGAAGTCAATCCAGCCCTTTATATGGGAATGTCGCTAGGTATCACCTTCCCCTTGAACATAATCTTAGGTATTCCCATCTATAGTTGGATAGCAAAATATTTTTCTTGAAGCTATTTTTGCGAACAAGTTGTACGGTGAAGTCGGGCACCATCCTCGCGACAAATTCTCACCCAACAATAATTTAATTAGACTGATAAGGCTAAAACTTTGTGTTCACGACCCTAGATGAGCGTCACTTAAATCGACACTTGACCACCACAAGGATGTCGAATTGATTTGTCCTTTTAAAGGACACTTCTAGTCGGGGAGAATTTGGAAAACCAAGGGGAAATGGTACCTGGCCGCGGTTAACACTAGAGATTCTATGTACCACATCTCGTGTTCAAAGAATTCTTGGTGGTGGAGGTCGGCACTAATTCAAACCACCCCTTCACCGAGGTGCGGATTGTAGCGGAACCATGAGGGTTTGTGGGTATCCTCAGTCCGATTCAGTTAAGCGGCACGCGATTAAACCAAGGAGATCGGCCGCGCTACTTTCGGCCGCCGCGCTGAGCTAGCAGTTTGAAGATTAGCCTCCCGAGAGAGTATTCGAAGCATGGCTTGATCGTTGTGAAATGCACGGAACGCATCAGTCACGGTGCTGTCGAGGAAGGTCGCCGTGGTCTGCCCGTCAGCCGGATCGGAAACGACTCCGTCTGGAATTTCCCTCGACCAACTCCTGGCGGCTCGAAATCCACTCACCAGGTGCGAAAAATACGGCCACGCGTGGTCCAGATGCGCGTCGTCGATAGTGACCATTTTCCCGGTCAACTCGCACTCGACCCGCCCCTGATCGTCCCCATACTGGACAAATGCCTGTTTCTTGGCTTGGATGAGGTCGAGCGCGACGGCCTGCCGGCAGGCGTTGTAAAAGTCCTGCGACCGGCCCTTCGGTTTGCCCTTCACGGCGTCGATGTACGAGAAGTCGGTTGCGCTTCCGTCCTGACGAACAACCCAGAACCCCGAACTGCTCCAGCCGGTCCCGGTATTCAGCCGCCGCTCGAAATGGGCGATCTGGCCCGCCCCCTTCGTCGGCTCACCGACAGCATCGAGCACCGGGTCATACCGCTCGATTAGCGCTACGAGATCGGCATGATCGCCGTGGTCGGCAATGCGCTGACCATCTTGATAGCGGTGCAGTAACGCCTTGAAGTGTTCAAGAGCGCTGCTCTGGGTCCGGAAGCTCCGGGCACCAATTACGACGGGCTTTGCCATTCTTACTTCTACATTCTTTGGTCAGCGCAATCTACTCTCAGCCCTTCGCAGGCTCCCCAGTTGAGCCTGACTGAGGTATGTCGCTAATCACGTTCAATATTCCGTTTTCACCAGCGAACCGAAACTCCCATAGCACTGGAAGCCATTCTTGTTCTTGTGAGATGGCAATGTCGCGTCATAGGTTTTCCGGCGAAATTGCTTCCCACAACTCGGGCACTTGAACACATAGGTGGGTCCAGTCTTCCCGGTCAGCGCCTTTGTGACTCTTCCAACCGAGACCTTCGGTCGCGAGTTGATCGATTGCCTTGGTGCGGCATGGCGTTGCACCGGCGGTGCCGCCAACGGTCCGGTCGGGGTCAGTTCAATCTGGTACCGGGGGTTGAAAGTCGTTTTGCTGACCTCGATACCTTGAATCTGATCCACTCGATACGTTCTGGATTCCCCGGTTTCATGTTTGACGGCACAAAGCAGCAGGTTTCCCTCCATGCTACGTCGTAGCGAGTACGGTTCAATCAGTCGCCAAGAGTTCAGGTAATGCAAATTAACGCACAGGCGGTTTGCGGCCGCGAATCTCACGGACTCCAACGGCACATTTGCACGCCATGCGTGCACCATCGCGGGCGGTTGCCACGTATTGTCCAGCGAGCCAATGATTGGTGCCGATCGCAGTGAGGGCCGTTCTGCTTCGCCGTGAAGCCAGCGGAAAACGTTCGGAATCTCATTCCAGAACTGCTCGAGGTCTGGCAAAACAGGCAACTGATGTGCAAGCATGTCTTCCCACTCAGCGGCCAGCTTGATTTTGGCGTCCTCACGCAGCAGGCTTTCGATGGTCGGGACAGGAATGCCCTTGAATGCGCATTTTTCCTGCAGCGTTTTCAGCACCACAGCACGATCAGGCCGAATCTCATCATGCCGGTACAAGTGCACGACATCGTATAGATCGCGAGGACGCTCCCGCTCAGCCAAGGCTCTCATCTTCTCGGCAAAAACCTCCTCGAAGCAGTAGCTCAAGACATGGATGCCATCATCCGGACAGTCGCTGTAGGGATGATGAACCACTCTTTTCTGTGGCGGCAGTACGAGCTTCTCCTTGCTGGTCAGGTCGAACTTGATCCGCGCCAGGTTGCGCTTCTGCATGAGAGGGCCGACGTAATAGACACGTCCCTCCGCGTACCGGCCCCCTTCGAACACTGACAACTTGAACCGAATTTGCTCCCCTGGGATCTCGATACCGCTCTGTTCATAGATCCATTCCGCCATTTGCCGGAATGCCTGCAGCAGGTACTCCTCATCGAGTTGGGCCTCATCGGTCACCGTGAAATCCAAATCCTCGGAAAATCGATACGTCTCGAAGTAGCATTTCTTCAAGCACGTTCCGCCTTTGAAGACCCAGTTCTCCGAAAGGTCAGGATTCGCGGCAATGCCCGCCAGCAGCCAACCGAGGACGTAATCTTTTTCAACGACGTGCAGATCCAGCGAAAGTTCGCGCGCCAGCTCCGATATTTCCTGCTTTTCGATCACTTCACACCCGCCTTCCAGTCGCGGGGTACCCATAGCCGCCACCGCATCACCAATGCCTCAGCAGGCATTTTGGGATCAATACGTGCGTTGCCCATCGTCAGATGGTGCTGGCATTGTTCGATCGCCTCGGCCTCCTGCTCTGCATTGGCCTCCAACAGAAAACCCAGGCGTTTGAATACCGCACCGTTGCCCAGACGCTCGGCATACTCCAATAGCTGATCGAGATTCTTTGCATCAGAAGCGAGGTAGTTTTTGAACATATCCTGGACTGAGCGAATACCACCGCCAAGCTGGGGGTCGGACAGCATGTCCAGCATCGTTCTGGTGGGATCGGAAACAGAGACTTTCACCGAGCCACGCCAAACCGTCTTCAGGCCGAACATTTTTTCCGGGGCGACGGTGGTGGCCCAAAATGCCGCCCCTTTGAGCGTGGGCTTTCTGTTCCTTGGGCGGGTCGTGGTCATCACCACTGTTGTCCGGAAAATCTGCTCGGTCAGATCCCAATGCTCAGCCGCACTCCAGCCACCGATGTAGCACGGCGAGTAGAGACTGGCGGCGATCAGCCAAGGATCATCGAGAGGCAAATCAGACCGTTCGGCCTCCAACGGTACTGGCACGTAAAGGCCTCGGGCTACCCGCGACAACCAGCCCTTCTTGCACCACCGTGCCAGCAACTTCGATGCGTCAGCTTGTTCAAGCTCCATGATCCTGGCGGCTTGCGCATTGGTGATCGTTCCCTTCGTGCCGCGCATGACGGCGGACAAGCGCTCTCGATCAAGCTTGCCCAGGCCAGACAGATGATGGTTTAGGTTTTCCATGGCGCGCTTACTCTCATATTGTGAGAATTATGGCGCTCGTGGTGTACTAAGTCAATCCGTCAGAGTGATTGTTCGCTTAATAGACGAATTTCTACGCTCGCAATGTACATCTGCAGCCTGCCAGGATGGGTCAGCGAAGTACTCAGGATGACGCGCCTGGCACCTGACATCATCCGGGCGGTCCTGGACGGGCAGCAGCCACGTCATCTGAACCTGCACGCGCTCCGTGGTCGGCAGGCGGAGGTGCCTTTGGATTGGGATGAGCAGCGCATGCTGTTTGGCTTCGCGGAATCGCGCTGACCGCTAAAGATCTACAAAACCATATTCAGCATTCAGATGCTGACGCAATACGGGTCGGATATGCTCGATCTTCGTGGCAACGACCACTTCTGGATCGTCATGAGCGGCCCACAGAACACCACATACTCTTGCTTTAGTGACGTCCCACGGTTCGCCTAGTGAATCGCAAGCAAGATACTTCGTGTCCCAGAGCAAGCTTCCACTCATCCCCTTCGGATTTGGCAGATCTTCCTCGATTGCCCCGGGTGCGCGCTTTGCAGAAGATGGGTAATGAACCAGCACGTGCTTGGCAGAATCGAACATTGCGACATCGACGTGCAAACCACGGTCTTGTTGAGAAGCCATTGGAAGTCCTGGCATGACCAACGGACCGTCAAACCAGTTGTATCGAACCTTTGCGTCTGTGATGACGTCATGCCTCTTTGCCAGAGTCCCTTGATAACCAAACCAGAACAGAATCTCTCCATCTTTTGGGCAATAGTTCTGATCTAGAACTGATGTAGTCAGTAGTTCGCGATTGGGGCCATACGGCGTCACAGTCAGCTTTTCCATGCCAATATCAAGGGGTAGTGGCCATGTTTTTCTGGTGCCATTCAATGCGACGTAGTCGTCCGTCGGTCCTGGCAAATGAGCGAGAGTCGACCCATTCTCATGCTGCAGTACGTGCTGGTTCGTGAGCAAAAACGGATGGTCGCAAAATTTGAAGTAGTTGCCAGTCCCCCATCCTTCACCTCGCCCATGCTCATGAGACAGGCTAATCGGCGTGGTGAACTTTTGGACATGCTTCGCCATTTCGTTGGCGACGAATTCGCAGATCGACTCCCATTCACCTATGTTCATACGTCGTTGACTCACCAAATCACCAAATTTGTATTCAGATCGAGTGTACCGCTGCACCAGTCACGCTGTCGAACTCCGTCAACAGACGCGAGCGCAGCAAGTTGTTGAGGGCAAATGCATTCTGCGTGTGCCAAGCGAAGCACCGTTCTGCGCTGTTTTTTGAGAACAGAGAACAGAAAGGAATCGAAACAGCGGGATTCGGCCAGAAATGGCGATGGCGTTGTAGACTGCACAGCGCATGCAGATCGGGCTCTCACCCCGCGTGGCGTGGGAGGAGTCCGAAAAAAGAAAGGGCAACCGAGAACGGTTGCCCTTTGTACGACTCGACACATAGTTAACAC
>CAIKVH010000045.1 GCA_903830725.1 uncultured Burkholderiales bacterium
GCAGCTGGCTTGCTCGTAGGTTTTGGAACGCGGTACGGCTCAGGGTGTACCAGTGGTCACGGAGTTTGTGGACTTTCTCGTTTATCGCCAAGGTCTCTCGTGTCTACGATGACTTTCATGGGCCTTGGATTTTTAGTCGTTTACGTCATTCGTCACTTTATTTAAAGAAAAATTTATATGCAACACCGTATTAGCGAATTTTTAGTGGGATTGCTATTTGGCATGGGACTTATCCTTTCCGGTATGACAGACCCAGGCAAAGTCATTGGATTTTTAGATCTGTTTGGTGCGTGGGATCCCTCCCTCGCTCTTGTAATGGGGGGTGCTATTGGGGTTGGATTTTTTGCTTTTGCTTTAGCTAAAAAAAGAACTGCTAATTTTTTGGGCGGTGCATTGCATTTGCCAAAGTCAAATGACATAGATAGGCCATTGGTCATTGGTGCCGTTCTTTTTGGTGCAGGATGGGGTCTCGCTGGATTTTGCCCTGGGCCTGCTTTAGTTTCTTTAGCGGCTGGTCAGCCTAAAGCGGCCGTCTTCGTGGTTTTTATGCTCGCAGGTATGGTTATTTTTGAAATCAACCAGCGGCGGGCATCGTCAAATTTTCTCAATACAGCGCCCAATCGGTTCAATTAATTAAGTAATTGAACAGGTAATAAAAAGCTTGGATAACAAAATAGTTAGTAACACCATTTCGGTTGCCGATTAAATCAATAAAGATGATTTGGCCCGGCCTGAAATGACGGATTAAGTAAGGTAAATTAGCGTGATCCTTGTCATTGTGTTGGGTATTTTTATTGGTGCCATCATGGGCTTAACTGGCGCGGGTGGTGGCATTCTTGCCGTCCCCGTTTTGGTCGCTGGTATGCATTGGACTATGCAGCAGGCCGCTCCTGTAGCGCTCATTGCTGTGGCTGCAGGCGCTGCTGTCGGGGCTATTGATGGTTTTAAACATGGAGTAGTCCGCTACAAGGCCGCAATTTTGATGGCTGTGTGTGGCGTACCTGTTACGCGCATTGGACAGCAGTGGGCCCATGTTATGCCGCAGTTTATTTTGATGGGAGGCTTTGCATTGCTGATGCTGGCTGTGTCTTGGCGCTTTTATAAACAGTCACAGCAAACACTTTTAAATTCAGAAGAAGACGCGTTACGTTTGGCTTTTATCAACAGCGATACAGGTAAATTTATCTGGACACCAATTGCCACATTGATACTAGCAGGTATCGGTATGTTGACTGGGTTGATGACGGGGTTGTTGGGCGTGGGCGGTGGATTTTTGATTGTTCCTTTAATGCGGCGTTTTACCCATTTGGCAGTGCCTAGCATCGTGGCAACGTCACTGTTTGTAATTACTTTAGTGGGAAGCGGCGGTGTTGCCAACGCATTACTGGCAGGAGCTAAAGTACCTATCATTGAAACCAGCGGGTTTGTAGGTGCTATGATCAGTGGCATGCTAATTGGGCGGCGTTTTTCCCGCCAACTGCAACCTTGGCAAGTGCAAAGAGGATTTGCTGTACTTTTATTTTGTGTGTCGGGTTATATGTTGTTTAAAGCCTATTTGAATTATTAATTCCTAAAGTACATGGATCAGCGGGTTTAGTATGAATTGCAACCCAACTTCTAGCACTTCGTGGGTCAGATAATGTATGAAACAGTTCTGATGATTGCTGCAGTCAATAGAGTCGAATTAGACTGGCAAGTTTCTAGAAGTAACTGAACTAAAGATGGATTCAATTTTGTCAATTAAATAATTCCATTCGTAGTTCATAGCACTTTGACGGGCATTAAATCCCATGTGCTTAATATATTCACGCTTCTTGAGAATATCGTTAAGAGTACGTAGATAATCATCCTCTTTTTCTGATTGCACAATAATTGAATTTACGTTGTGGATTAATAATTTATTATTTGAAATTGTCGTTTGACAAAGTACGGGAATACCACTTGCTAATGATTCAACTATTTCAACACTGCTTGAGTCAAAATTACCTGGTGCAAGCATTAGATCTGCACTTGCTAGGTATTCAGAAAGTTCTGAGTTATCGAGTTGAGATACTCTAAAAAGATGTTCAATATTCTTATCTTCGGTTTTATCTTTGGTAGTTGTGATGATCACTAATTTGAGTGAATGCAATTCAAATTTAGATTGATTTAAAAATCTTACTATCCATTTAAGATTTTTATCCTTCTTTCCTTGACTAAAGTAAACAAGTACGCTCGTAGTTTCATTTGCTCCCCAACTTTTTCTAAGTGTTTCAGAGCGTTTGCGTGGATTGAAAAGCTCAGTATCAACGCTTGAGGGCACTACTTCTAAATTATCAAATCCCAATCCTGATAGATGTCTTTTAATTTCGTTGGAATGTATCAATGTTCTCTGGGTCGAATTGTGAAATTTCCTTAAATAAGCCATTACAGCACCCCTAAAGAGCTTGGCGCCGGCTTTTTTATCCAACTGGTTGGTAGATGTAAATTTGGATCTTATGTCCGAGACTGATGGAATTTTGAGTTTCCTCGCAGACTTTATTGCAGACCAGCCAAGAGCCCCATCGGCGGATACGAAAACAATATCAGGTCTTCGAATCGACCAAAGATGGGTTAACTCGGCCATTGCTGGAGAACCCATCTTTAGAGCTCTGCTAACGAGATTGGATTTTTTGACTAAAGTTTGCTCAAAAACGTTCCCTATAGCAAACATGACCTTTGCCTTGGTTTTTGTTCGGATGAGCGAAATCTCATGCCCCCGCGCTTGGAGTTCTTGGATTAATCGAGCAGTTGATTGGTCAAGGCTACTGTCCTCTGTATGATTGTCGTAAACAAATGCAATACGAAGGCTTTCCCTTAATTTCCCAAAGTGCTCAATGTGTAAAGGGGATTCATCAGACATAAGGAGATCTTACAAATCATTAGTAACAATTTGATGACAATTGCGTTTAATCTGTATCGAATCAAGTCTACTCACTCCATTTCATCTAAGGGGTCCTTTGATAGATTATTTTATTTATAAACTTGTCATCAAAGAGTCATCAAAAACAAGGGGATGATAAGTAAAATAATTTGATTCGAAGCAGGGCATCTTGCTTTTCTTAAATCCTTCATTTAAAGGAAAAAAATGGAAGGCTTCTTTCAAACTTTAAAAACGCAGCGTTGGGACGACCACCGTTACTATCACCACAGCCGAATAAACCAGTCCTTGCACTTCATCAGCGCAAGCTCTTTCTTGGTTGCCTATTTTTACCTATTCATAGATCCCGTTGTGTCCTCGCTCATTGCTTGGCTCATTGCCATGACAACTCGCCAGTCCGGGCACTTCTTCTTTGAGCCCAAAGACTATGACACAGTTAATCAAGCCACAAATGAGCACAAAGAATTCATCAAAGTAGGCTATAACCTTGAGAGGAAAGTCGTCCTCATGGCAATTTGGGCCGCTATTCCCCTAGTCGCCTATTTTTATCCTTCAGCCCTGACTTGGTTGGCTCCAGAGGGTGACAAAGATGATTTCTACCGCCTAGTTGGTATCAGTTGGTTTGCGCTAGGTGTGGGCGGACTCTTATTCAGAGTGGGTCAACTCATTATCCAAGATAACGTTCAAGTTGCTTTGTCATGGGCTTTTAAGATTCTCACAGACCCATTTCATGACTTAATGCTTTATTACAAGTCCCCCATTTACTTGTTAAAAGGTGAACTCATAGATCCAATGGA
>CAIKVH010000046.1 GCA_903830725.1 uncultured Burkholderiales bacterium
CGTACGTGAAAAATTCGCCTCATTTGGTTACGAGCCCGTTGCTGCCAACCGAGAACAATTTTCGCTATACCTTCAAGCTGAATCGGTACGTCAATCTGCTGTTATTGAAAAGGCTAAGGCCGCGTTGGATTGATGAATGGGCTAAATATTTCTAGGAATGAATCTCTAAGCGCTCAAAGGTGGAAGTTAGTTAGAATCACTGAGACTAATTTTAAAATACTTTGACTATGCAACCCTTTATTACACTGACGAGTAAAGTAACTCCTATATTAGAAAATGATATCAACACGGACCAAATTATTCCCTCACAGTTCTTAAGAGATATCAATGCAGACCTTGGATATGGATTATTTGCTTTTCTGAGAAGAACTCCACAAGGGGAAATTAAAAGCGATTTTCCCCTAGAGGATCCCAGATATAAAGGGTCACAAATTTTATTAGTTGGCGAGAACTTTGGCTGCGGAAGTTCAAGAGAGCACGCAGTATGGGCGATGCAGGATTACGGATTTAGATGCTTAATAGGATTAAGTTTTGCGGAGTTGTTCAGGGAAAACTGCCTAAAAAATGGACTCCTTCCTATCACACTCACGCCGGATTTGATGTCTAGAGTTATGCAAATGGTTGACAAAGGCACAAATCCGCAAACCATAACGGTTGATTTAAACGCTCTTACTATTTCTAACGTCGATGGGATCAAGATAATCGATTTTAGTATTAACGAAAATGAGCGCAATATGTTATTGAACGGACTTGATGATATTGCGCTTACTCTTCAAGAAATGAAAAGTATTCAAAATTGGGAGCAAACCACATCTGAAAATAAGGCTTGGCTCATAAAACCAATAAACCTTATCTCCTAACTAGGGCTAGCATTTAAATTAGCCTGCATATATACTTGGTTTAGTCTTGTTTTTTAAAATCGATATTTTTTGAAATAGCAGTCCATTGACTGCGTTCAAGTTGAAGAAAATTTATAAATTCAGCAGAAGAATTGCCAATAGATTCGATTCCGTCATCGGAAATTTTATTCTTGTTTTCAGATAATTTTGCAGATGAATTTAAAGAGCTTGAAATCTTCTGAACAATTGCAGGCTGCATATTTTTGGGGCCAATCAGTCCGTACCAACTTCCAAAAACTACACCATTAATTTCCTGTTCTTTGAAAGTCTTAATATCTTGAGCGAGTGGTGACCTAGCATTTGATGCAATAGCCAAGGCCTTTAAACGTCCTGTTTTAATGTATTGCATCGATGCGGGAAGAGTAGAAAATGTAAGTTGAACTCGTCCTGCGAGTAAATCAATGATAGCGGGGCCACTGCCCTTATATGGAACATGTACCGCTGTAATTTTAGATTTATTTAGAAAAACTTCCATGCACAAATGAGTAAGACCTCCACTTCCACCAGAGGAGTAGCTAAGTTCATTGGGATGGGATTTGGCAAACTCAATAAGCTCCTTAACGCTGGAGAAACCTGAGTTGGGGTTTGTTAGAAGTACCATCGGGGACGTAGCTATTAATGTGATGGGAGTAAAGTCTTTGTTTGGATCAAATGCGAATTTTTGCAACAAAATTGAGTCAATAAATTGCGAAACACTGATAAATCCAAGTGTGTAGCCATCCGAGGGCGAAATCGCTAAGCTATCTAGGCCAATCATCCCAGATGCTCCTGGTTTATTGTCAACCACAACCGATTGATGCCAAGTCTCAGTTGCAATCTGGGCAAATAGTCGCGCTGCCATATCTGTGCCACCACCGGCCCCTGTGGGAACAATCCATCTTACGGGTTTGTTTGGATAAATAGCGTTAGCATTATTTTGTGTTGCAGAATCTTGCGCCGCATGCGCACCAAAAGCGATGATGCTTAGCAGAAAGATTCTTTTCGAAGCCAGAAAACACGAAGCAATTAGGTGTTGTATATTTTGTAGATTTTGTATAAATACGATTTTTTTCATGCAAAATTTTTTTGTTTAATTGAAGATAATAAATAATAGAGACAACAAAAAAGCTTCTGCTTAATGGTGTATATTGCTATTTTACGTTGATTTAATATAAATTTTTATGTCTCTAAATTTCAAGACAAAAAACCAAAGCCTACGTCCATTCATTCACGGCGGCACCTTTACTAGAATTCCATGCGTATATGACGGGCTATCTGCAAAGCTGGCAGAGCAGGCAGGATTCCCTGCGCTTGCGTTTTCTGGCAATGCTGTATCAGCGAGCTTACTTGGACTGCCCGATTTGGGGCTCTTAGGTATGCAGGAAAGTATTCAACACGCCAGCAGAGTTGCTCAAAGTCTGTCTGTGCCCTTGCTTTGTGATGCAGATACTGGATACGGTGGAGTCATGAACGTTATTCGCACAATTCGTGAGTATGAGGCCTTTGGGATAGCTGGCATCTATATCGAAGATCAAGTAACTCCTAAGCGCTGTGGGTTGCTTCCAAATGGAATCCCAGTTATTTCAAAGGAGGAGCAACTGATTAAATTGAAGGCTGCGGTTGATGCTCGCCAATCTAAAGAATTCATGATCATCGCCAGGACTGACGCCATGTCGATGTTCGGGTTAGAGGAGGCTACTGCGCGCGCGCGCGCCTATATTGAAGCGGGCGCGGATGCGGCGCTCGTCATGGGAGCCAATACGCCGGATGAGCTTAAGTACGTTGCCTCCATCGTTAAAGCACCTTTGGTGGCTGTCATACAAGAAGCACCTCCAACCACTGAACTATCGGATGATCTTTTAAAAGAAGTTGGCTGTGCAATAGCTATGCACGCTGGCATTTCTAGATACGCTGTTGTGCGTGCATTAAAAGATGTATTTAATGCGCTCAAGAACGAAGGTAGTACTGCATCAGTTAAGTCGAGAATGGCTTCATTTGACGAATATAACAATGCCCTTAATTTGCAATATTGGCTAGAGCTTGAGGAGCATTACCTGAACTCTGAAGTTAGCAAATAGTAGATTAGATTAGCCAATATCCTAGCCAATTACCCATTCCCACATTGATGATGAAAAACAAAACCTTATTCGATAAAATTTGGAGTAACCACTCTGTTGGCTATAGGCCAGACGGTAAGGAACTTCTTTTCATTGACCGCCACGTTATTCACGAACTGCACGTTCCTCATGCATTTTCAAGACTATCTAAAACGCAACATGCGATACACCGCAAAGATTTAACTGTAATCGTTCAAGATCACACGGTTCCCACCCGCGATGGAATTGAGTTGATTTCCGAGCATATAAAAGTTACGCGTGAACATGCCAAAAATTACGGCATCCAGCTGATTGATGTAAGCTCAGCTGAGCACGGGATAGTCCACGTAGTCTCTCCCGAATTAGGACTGGCGCTGCCTGGATTTACCTTGGCCTGCCCCGACAGTCACGCCTCTACAGTCGGAGCAATTGGGTGCTTGGCGTTTGGTTGCGGAACCTCAGAGCTTGAGCATATATTGGTTACTCAAACAATGGTGATGGTCAAACCCAAACAGATGCGCGTTAAATTGACTGGCCATCTATCTTCTGGTGTAGGAGCCAAGGATGTTGCATTAAAAATAATTGGAATGCTTGGGGTAGATGCAGGCAAGGGCTATGCAGTAGAGTTTTCTGGTCCCATCATTGATGAAATGAGTGTTGAGCAGAGAATGACGCTTTGTAATATGAGCATAGAATGGAGTTGTAGAACTTGTATCATTGCTCCCGATCATAAAACGATCGAATGGTGCTCGAGTAGAGCCCAAACTCCAAAGGGTAAAGACTGGGATGAAGCCCTGAATTACTGGAAAGGGTTAAGCTCCGATGAAGAATGCCAATTTGACAAAGAGCTGAGTATTGATTGCTCAAGCCTTGTCCCGCAAATTACGTGGGGTACGGAGCCCTCTCAGGTTATTGATATTGGCGAACGCGTTCCGTTTGCGCCCGGATTAAATAGCAACCTAAGTTTTCAGTACGAAAAAGCAATGTCCTATATGGGCGTGAGTCCTGGTCAGGACTTGAAGGAATTAAGTGTTAATCGCGTCTTTATTGGATCTTGCTCAAATAGCAGAATTAATGACTTAAGGGATGTTGCCAAATTGGTAAAGGGTAGAAAGGTTGCCAGTCATGTTAAGGCATTGATAGTTCCAGGATCAACAGCAACGAAGAGGCAGGCTGAAAAAGAAGGGCTTGATGTTATTTTTAAGGATGCCGGATTTGAATGGCATAAGTCTGGATGTTCAATGTGCGCGGGAGCGAATGGTGAGGTAGGTCAAATGGGGGAGCGCTGTATTTCAACGTCCAATAGGAATTTTGAAAACAGACAGGGCAGGGGTGTGAGAACACACTTGGCTAGTCCGCAGATGGCCGCCGCAGCTGCTATAGCAGGCCATATCGTAGATAGCAGAGAATTCTTAGAAACTCTCTAGTAATCTTAAGTTAGAACTGCGTTTAGCTTACAGGATTCCAACATGCGTAACGAGTTGAACGCATCGTTGAACCTATAGTTGGAGAAATAGTTGAGAGCTCGGGTTGTTCAGAAAAGCATTTGGTTTGCGCCCTTTGACAACGAGGCGCGTAGCTGCAACCCAATGGTAGATCTCTTAAATCCGGTGGTGAACCTGCGATAGTGATTAAAGGACTTCCACGGTTGTCATGATTGACAACAGATGCCAAAAGCCCCTGTGTATAAGGATGACGGGGTTTTGTGACTATACTCTGTACCCCACCGACTTCCACAATCCGTCCACCGTACATTACGGCAATTCTGTCTGACACTTCAACGGCTGCTCCAATATCGTGAGTGACAAAGATGACAGACATACCTGTTTCTTTTTGCAACTCCCTAAGCAATAACAAAATTTGTATTTGTACTGAGGCATCCAAAGCGGTAGTGGGTTCGTCAGCGAGCAGAAGCTTTGGCTTACATATAAGTGCTAAAGCGATCATAGCGCGTTGGCGCATCCCCCCTGAAAGCTCGTGGGGATAGGCATCAAAACGTTTGCGCGCTTGGGGGATTTGTACCCGCTCAAGCATCTGAAGCACACGTACCTTGGCAGCTTGTCGCTCCATCATTTCGTGCGCTTGCAGTGCCTCAGTGATTTGCTGGCCGATGGTATAAACCGGATCGAAGGCGAGTCCAGGTTCCTGAAAAATCATTGATGTTTTGTGGCCCCTGTATTGGCTTAATTCGTTGGCCTTTAGAGCCAAAACGTCCTGTCCATCCACTAAGATTTGCCCTGAAACGTGAGTTGTCTTCTCAGGATGCAAACGCAGCAAAGTTCGCAGCGTTACACTTTTGCCAGAACCAGATTCTCCTAGTAGTGTTAGCACCTCACCACTGGAGACCTCAAAACTCACGCCGCTGAGAGCCTTCGCTTTGCGTTGTCCGTTAAATTGCACATGCAAGTCACTGACTTGGAGGAGTGGGGAACTCATAACTGTGTTACTTCGTTAAGGTGACAGGCTACGGTGTGCTCTGACCCAAGCCCTACAAAGGTGAGGGAGGGTGATACCGCGCGGCATTTATTCATGACCTTAAGGCAGCGATCTTGAAAACGACACCCAGAGGGAGGATTGATCGGATTAGGAGGATCCCCATCTAAGGGCGGTTTTAATGTTCTTTGGTTTGGATCCATTGAAGGTATAGCCGAGAGCAAAGCCTGCGTGTAAGGATGGGCTGCATGGTTAAATATACGATCAACAGGACCTTTCTCTACAACCTGGCCCAAATACATCACCATTACTTCATCACTCATGTAGTGCACTACGTGCAGGTCGTGAGAGATGAAAAGGTAGGTTAATTGTCTTTCGTTCTTGAGTTCCTGTAATAAGTTTAAGACCTGAGCTTGAAGGGATTTATCGAGGGCCGCGACTGCTTCATCAAGTATGACTAATCTGGGTTGATAGGCCAAGGCCCTGGCAATATTTACGCGTTGGCGCTGACCACCAGATAGTTCGTAGGGGTACCGTGATGCAAATTGTTCCGGTGCAAGCCCAACCCTTTGCAACAATGTCCGGGCTTGATGGGTTGCCTCTGATTTAGATACGCCGTGAACAGTTGGTCCGTAGGCGATGGTTTGTTCGATAGTTAAACGCGGGTTCAGCGAAGCAAAGGAGTCTTGAAATACCATTTGGAGATTTTTACGAAACTCTTTAAGTGCAATGCCACCGTATTCGGCAACACCGTCTCCGTCAAACACCATCTTTCCGCTGTCAAGGCCAATCAAGCGAGCGATCAATTTAGCAGTAGTCGATTTGCCGCATCCTGATTCACCAACGATACCGAGTGTTTTACCTTTGGCAACAGAAAAACTTACGTTATCCACTGCGTGCACAAACTTTTTATCTTTTGAAAATAAATTACCACGAACGGGAAAGTATTTTTTTAAATTTCTCACCACAAGGAGTGGTTGCGCCGGGCCGCCGCGGTCCTCAGCTTGAAGGTTGGGTGTGACTTGGATCATCATTTTTTTATATCCATTGCAGAGCGGACTCCGTCTGCCAATAAATTGAAAGCGATAGATGTTATGAAGATAAACGCACCCGGCAACGCCGCGATAAACGGTTTGTTATAAATCGCAGAGCGTAGGGTGTTAAGCATCAGCCCCCACTCTGGTTCAGGTGGTTTGACGCCAAGTCCTAGGAAGGACAATCCCGATGCCAAGATCATGCTTACGCTTAGTAAGCCTGTTGCATAAACAAACACAGGGCCAAGCACATTACCGAGAACGTGAACACGAATAATTGAGAAGGTGTTGGCTCCACTCATTCGAGCAGCTTCAATGTAGTCCAACTCTCGAACCTGGGTGGTGACACTTTCTGCAACTCTCACGATTTGAGGAACGAATACCAAGGTGAGTGCGATCAAACTATTGCTCAAACCCGGACCAAGTGCGCCGGAGATGGCAACGGCTAACAACACGGAGGGAAAAGCGTAAAAAATATCAAGAGTACGCATAATCACCATATTCATACGACCACCCACATACCCTGCAGTTAAACCTAAAGTAGTTCCAATAAAAAAAGCAGACAGTACGGGTACGATACCCATTAATAAAGACAATCGTCCCCCGTACATTAGCCTGGTCAGCATATCTCGACCCAACTCATCTGTCCCGAGTAAATAGCCTGGGCTACCTATGGGTAATAAGCGTTTAAGCATACTGGCCTTAAACGGATCGGCAGGCGCGAGAACTGGCGCAAACACGGCGGAAATTACGAGAGCTAATAAAACAGCCGCGCTAATCATCGCTAAGGGTTCGGATTTGAGTTGGCGAAGCACCAACCGCCAATATCCCATGCTTTGTGAAGTCTTAGTTATGTCGTTCATAAAGATTAACGTTCAAGCCCGTCCCATCCTTGGGTCAATTAAAGGTTGGACGATATCAACCATTAAATTCAGCACTACAAAAATCATGCATAAAACAAGCAACGTTCCCTGAA
>CAIKVH010000047.1 GCA_903830725.1 uncultured Burkholderiales bacterium
AACGATAACAGTTAAGTTGATCAACCCGATTGCGATGGAAGAGGGCTTGAGATTTGCGATCCGTGAGGGTGGCAAGACTGTAGGTGCCGGCGTCGTTGCAAAAATTATGGCTTAAAGGAAATCGAGAAGATATAGGGGCGTAGCTCAATTGGCAGAGTGTCGGTCTCCAAAACCGAAGGTTGGGGGTTCGATGCCCTCCGCCCCTGCCACCTAGGTTAGAAATAACTTTGGTGTCTATCCAAGGCCCGCCTTAACCGGCGGGCTTCGGTGTCTTAAAAGATCGATTAAATAACAGGATTAAATGCCGTTTATGGCTAGTGCAAATATTGAAACAGTGAACCAGACTGGCGATGTAGTGAAGTCTACATTGGCCGCGTTGTTGGCGGTTCTCTCTGTGGTTGCCTTTTACTACCTTCGCGAGCAAGGTGGACTTGTCCAGTGGGCAAGCCTTTTGGGGGGTTTGTTTTTGGCAGTGATCGTGTTTTTTACATCGATTCACGGTAAACAGTTGATAGCTTTCGGTAAAGACGCTACTCGTGAGGTGCAAAAAGTTGTTTGGCCTACACGCAAGGAGGCGACACAAATGACTATATATGTGTTCGCATTTGTGGCCATTATGGCAACGTTTTTGTGGTTCACAGATAAGACCTTAGAGTGGGTTATCTATGACCTCATTTTGGGATGGAAGAAATAATGACCGAACAAGTTGAACAATCCGTTATTTCTGGCGAGCCAGCGCATCCAGACATGCGTTGGTATGTTGTACATGCCTATTCTGGGATGGAAAAAGCAGTAGAGCGCAACATCCTTGAGCGAATCAATCGCGAGGGTATGCAGGCTAAATTCGGTCGTATATTGGTTCCCACTGAAGAAGTGGTGGAGATGAAGAACGGACAGCGCAAGACGACTGAGCGCCGATTCTTTCCCGGATATGTTTTGGTTGAGATGATCATGGATGATCTTAGCTGGCATTTGGTTAAACATACAAGCAAGGTCACTGGATTTGTTGGTGGAGCAAAAAATCGCCCTGCACCAATCTCCCAGGCAGATGTTTTGAAAATTGTCGGTCAGATGCAAGAAGGCACGGACAAGCCCCGGCATAAAGTTGAATTTATGGTTGGAGAGTTTGTGCGGGTCAAAGAGGGTCCATTCACTGACTTTAACGGATCCGTTGAAGAGGTTAATTACGAAAAGAACAAATTGCGCGTTTCTGTAACGATTTTTGGTCGTTCAACGCCAGTTGAGTTGGAGTTTAGTCAGGTTGAGAAAACCTAAGCCTCATCTCGTGTTGGGTTTTAAAAATCGCTACTTTTAAAGACTCGGTAGCGTAGCAAAGAGGAAAGAGTCAATAACCCCGGGGAGCTCTAAAAAAGCGTATGCACCCGTAAGGAGAAAAAAATGGCGAAAAAAATCGTCGGCTATGTAAAGCTACAAGTGCCCGCAGGAAAGGCTAATCCCTCTCCTCCAATTGGTCCAGCATTGGGTCAACGCGGCTTGAACATTATGGAGTTCTGTAAGGCTTTTAATGCGCAGACTCAGGGCGTAGAGCCTGGACTGCCATTGCCTGTGGTGATTACTGCCTTTGCAGATAAATCATTCACTTTCATAATCAAAACGCCTCCAGCAACTACTTTGATCAAAAAAGCGATCAAATTAGACAAAGGTTCTGCTAAGCCACACAGCGATAAAGTGGGCAAGATTACAAGAGCGCAACTCGAAGAGATTGCAAAGACCAAAATGAAAGACATGACAGCTGCTGATTTAGATGCAGCAGTGCGCACCATTGCGGGCTCTGCTCGTTCAATGGGCGTGAATGTGGAGGGTGTATAAATGACTAAGCTCACAAAGAAACAAAAAGCTTTTGAGGGAAAAGTTGATTCCAACAAGCTCTATCCCCTGGCTGACGCCTTAGCTATTGTCAAGGAATGCGCAACTGCTAAGTTTGATGAGTCAATTGATGTAGCCGTTCAACTTGGAATTGATGCCAAAAAATCAGACCAAGTAGTCCGCGGCGCTGTCGTTTTGCCAAACGGAACGGGTAAGACAGCCCGTGTGGCGGTTTTTGCACAGGGTGCAAAGGCTGAGGAAGCAAAAGCGGCAGGCGCTGACGTTGTCGGTATGGATGATTTGGCGGCTCGTGTAAAAGCTGGCGACATGCCTTTTGACGTAGTTATTGCAGCACCAGATGCTATGCGTGTCGTTGGAACCCTGGGCCAAATTTTGGGGCCACGTGGTTTGATGCCCAACCCAAAAGTAGGAACTGTGACGCCTGATGTGGCCACGGCTGTTAAAAACGCAAAGGCTGGACAAGTTCAGTTCCGCGTAGATAAGGCTGGAATTGTTCATGCAACGATTGGTCGTCGCTCTTTTGAGTCAACCAAATTGCTTGGAAATTTGGTTGCATTGGTGGACGCGTTGAATAAGGCCAAGCCAGCAACAAGCAAGGGCGTGTTCCTGCGTAAAGTAGCTCTGTCATCCACCATGGGTGTGGGTGTGCGAGTGGATACGCAAACTCTGAGTGCTTAAGACTTTGGATATAGGCCCTGGGGCCTAGAACGGAGTACGGTAAAAGATTTTTTGGATATTTGAGAGATTTTGGGTGGGGCACTTTGTTGCTGCGCCCAAAGAGGTGGGTCGCTAGAGAAGAATCTCTTTGAAGGCGGAACCATCCAAGACCGTTGGCGTGTAAACCTGAATCTTTTTGGTTTCGGGAGAGCACTTAATGAGATGACTCGCCAACGCAGATGGCGATCCCACTGTACGGAATTTTCCTGACAGTTAAGGTCGCTGAAAAGCAAGCGTGCCTAGATGTGTTGAAAAACGCGGAGGGCATATTTTAAGGAGTAGACCTTGAGTCTGAATCGCAGTGAGAAAGAGGCCGTCATTCACGAAGTGACAGGTATCGCCGCTCAAGCCCAAACGCTTGTGATGGCAGAGTACCGCGGCATCACGGTTGCTGACATGATCAAACTACGCTCTGACGCACGCAGCAAAGGCGTTACGCTAAGTGTTTTAAAGAACACTTTAGCAAGACGTGCTGTGGCCGGTGGGCCGTTTGAAGTTGTTGCTAACCAGATGACTGGACCCCTCATTTACGGGTTTTCTACTGATGCAGTTGCTGCAGCTAAAGTGGTTGCTGACTTTTCTAAAACAAATGATAAGTTGGTAATACGTGCAGGCGCAATTGGTGGAAAAGCTTTGGATGTTGCCGGTGTTAAGCAACTTGCTAGCATTCCTTCTAAAGAAGTGTTGTTGGCCCAGTTGTGTGGTTTGTTGATGTCGCCAATCTCTCGTACCGCAGTGGTATTGGGTGCTTTGGCTACTAAAAAAGGTGAGGCAACTGCTTGAGCGCGTAATGCCTCAAGTTGTGTCGATGTTTAACGGTTACCTAAGTGGTGACCAAATTAAGATTAGGAAAACAAATGTCATTTGATAAAGACGCATTTTTAACAGCACTCGATAGCATGACTGTTATGGATCTCAATGAACTGGTGAAAGCCATCGAAGAGAAGTTTGGTGTAAGCGCTGCAGCAATGGCAGCCCCAGCAGCGGCGGGCGGCGGTGGCGGCGCAGCAGCGGCTGAAGAGCAAACCGAGTTCACTGTTAACTTGGTTGACACCGGTGCAAATAAAGTATCAGTTATTAAAGCAGTGCGTGAGATTACTGGACTTGGCTTGAAAGAGGCCAAGGACTTAGTGGACGCAGCTCCTAAGCCAGTTAAAGAAGGCGTAGCTAAGGCTGACGCTGAAGCGGCTAAGAAGAAGCTTGAAGAGGCAGGTGCAAAAGCAGAGATTAAATAATCTTTGTATAAATCCTAGGGGTCGCGGACTTCAAAAGAGTCCGCGCCCTTTTGGCTTGAAAGAGCGCACTCGAAAGACGATATATATCCTTTTTCGAGTGTCTTCTGAGCAGACTGCAGAAGAACCTTGGTTCGGATTGCGTGCAATGCGCAATCGTCCGCCAAAGCTGGTAGAGGCCAGCGGCCAAGACGGGAGTTTATGTAAGTGGTTTACTTAAATTCTTATTCAGTCCCCGAGAGAATAAATCCGGAGAACTCATGGCATACACATACACAGAACGCAAACGCATCCGCAAGAGTTTCGGGAATCGTGACAGCGTATTAGAAATTCCATATTTGTTACAAATGCAAAAAGATGCTTACACAGCATTTTTACAAGCCGATGTAGCGCCTAAAAAGCGTAGCAACGAGGGGTTACAAGCCGCATTTGAAGCGGCCTTCCCAATCGTCTCCCACAATAACTTTGTGGAGATGAAGTTTTTAGAATATAACTTAGCAAAGCCAGCATTTGACGTGCGTGAGTGTCAAACGCGTGGCCTGACCTTTTCATCTGCAGTAAGAGCACGTGTTCAATTGATCATTTATGACCGCGAGTCCTCTAGTGCGCAGTCAAAGGTTGTGCGTGAGATAAAGGAGCAAGAAGTCTACATGGGTGAAGTGCCCTTAATGACGGACAAAGGCTCATTTATCATCAACGGTACGGAGCGAGTGATCGTGTCTCAGTTGCATAGGTCACCAGGTGTGTTTTTTGAACATGACAAGGGCAAAACGCATAGCTCAGGAAAACTATTATTCTCCGCAAGGATCATTCCTTACCGCGGTTCTTGGCTCGATTTTGAATTCGATCCAAAGGATATTTTGTATTTCCGCGTAGACCGCCGCCGCAAAATGCCAGTCACGATTTTGCTCAAAGCAATCGGACTAAATCCAGAAACTATTTTGGCCAATTTCTTTGTAAATGACACGTTCCGTTTAATGGACAGTGGCGCTCAAATGGAATTTGTAGCTGAGCGTTTGAGGGGTGAAGTGGCACGCTTTGACATTACAGACAAAGCTGGGAAAGTTATTGTTCCAAAGGACAAACGCATCACCGCTAGACATACTAGAGAGTTTGAGCAGTCGGGGACCACACATATAAGCGTGCCAGAGGATTTCTTGGTTGGACGTGTCATTGCAAAAGACATCATGGCCAATGACGACACGGGTGAGATAGTCGTTAAGGCTAATGAAGAGTTGACAGAGGCGATGTTAAAGAAACTTCGTGAAGCCAATGTTCAAGACATTCAGTGTATTTACACGAACGAGCTCGACCAAGGTGCGTACATTTCTCAAACTTTGAGGATTGATGAGACGACCGATGAATTTGCGGCTAGAGTTGCAATTTACCGCATGATGCGTCCTGGTGAGCCGCCAACAGAAGACGCGGTTCAAGCCCTTTTCCAGCGCTTGTTCTATAACAATGACACCTATGATCTATCAAGAGTAGGTCGTATGAAGTTCAACGCGCGAGTGGGTCGTCCCGATAGCACCGGACCAATGGTGTTAACCAATGAAGATATTTTGGCTGTTGTCAAAATTTTGGTTGATTTGAGAAACGGTAACGGTGAGGTCGACGACATCGATCACTTGGGTAACCGCCGAGTGCGTTGCGTAGGCGAGCTAGCAGAAAACCAGTACCGCACTGGATTGGCAAGGATTGAGAAAGCAGTTAAGGAGCGGTTGGGCCAAGCAGAGCAAGAACCACTCATGCCTCATGACTTGATTAATTCAAAGCCTATTTCAGCGGCCTTGAAAGAATTCTTTGGCGCGTCTCAGTTGTCTCAGTTCATGGACCAAACCAATCCGTTATCAGAGATCACACACAAGCGCCGAGTATCCGCACTAGGCCCAGGTGGTTTAACACGCGAACGTGCAGGCTTTGAGGTTCGTGATGTGCACGTAACCCATTACGGTCGCGTATGTCCAATTGAAACGCCAGAGGGACCAAACATTGGTTTGATCAATTCCTTGGCTTTGTATGCACGATTGAATGATTACGGTTTCATTGAAACACCTTATCGCCGTGTAAGCGAGGCAAAAGTATCAAACCAAATCGATTATTTGTCTGCCATCGAAGAGAGCAAATACGTGATTGCCCAGGCCAATGCAACATTAGACAAAGAAGGTCGCTTAACGGGTGATTTGGTCTCTGCGCGTGAAAAAGGCGAGTCGATTCTTTGCTCTGCAGAACGTATTCAGTATATGGATGTGTCCCCAGCTCAGATTGTTTCTGTGGCCGCTTCTTTAGTGCCTTTCTTAGAGCATGACGATGCTAACCGTGCTCTGATGGGTGCAAACATGCAGCGTCAAGCTGTGCCAGTGCTTCGCCCTGAAAAAGCGTTTGTAGGAACCGGCATCGAGCGCGTTGCTGCTATTGACTCGGGAACAGTGGTCACCGCAACTCGTGGGGGTGTGGTGGATTATGTAGATGCAACTCGTATTGTGGTTCGTGTAAATGACAATGAAACACAAGCCGGCGAAGTGGGCGTAGATATCTATAACTTAATCAAATATCAACGCTCGAATCAAAATACAAACATTCATCAACGCCCCATCGTTAAACGAGGCGATAAATTAGCCAAGGGCGACGTTATCGCAGACGGCGCTTCAACAGACATTGGTGAGTTGGCGCTGGGTCAAAACATGTTGGTTGCGTTTATGCCCTGGAATGGCTATAACTTTGAAGACTCAATTTTGATTTCAGAGCGCGTTGTTGCTGAAGACCGTTACACATCAATTCACATTGAAGAATTGGTGGTTATGGCGCGTGATACGAAGTTGGGTGCTGAAGAGATATCTCGTGATATTCCTAACTTAGCTGAGACACAGTTGAACAGATTAGATGATTCCGGAATCATCTTTGTTGGTGCAGAGGTTCAGCCAGGTGATGTATTGGTCGGTAAAGTCACTCCCAAGGGAGAGACAACACTTACACCTGAAGAGAAGTTGCTGCGAGCTATTTTTGGCGAAAAAGCAAGCGATGTGAAAGATACTTCACTGCGCGTTGATCAAGGTTCTCAAGGAACTGTGATTGATGTTCAAGTCTTCACGCGCGAAGGAATCGTTCGAGATAAACGTGCCCAACAAATTATCGATGATGAGCTCAAGCGGTTCCGCCTGGACTTGAATGATCAGTTGCGTATCGTTGAAGCTGATGCGTTCATTCGTATAGAAAAGCTGTTGAACGGTAAAGTTGCAAATGGCGGACCTAACAAACTTGCAAAGGGAAGCAAGATCGATGCAGCTTATTTGGCCGGCGTTGAGAAATTCCACTGGTTCGATATACGACCACAGGACGAAGACGTAGCATCTCAATTAGAGAGTATTAAAAACGCTTTGGCTCAAACCCGTCACAGTTTTGATTTGGCCTTTGAGGAAAAACGTAAGAAATTAACTCAAGGTGATGAGTTGCAAGCTGGTGTCTTGAAAATGGTCAAGGTGTATCTGGCCGTTAAGCGCAGACTTCAACCTGGCGACAAGATGGCTGGACGTCACGGAAACAAGGGTGTGGTATCCAAAATCGTACCGGTTGAGGATATGCCTTATATGAAGGACGGCACGCCTGTTGATATCGTTTTAAATCCGCTTGGTGTCCCCTCGCGTATGAACGTGGGTCAGGTATTAGAGGTTCACTTAGGTTGGGCGGCGAAGGGTATTGGCCAGCGAATTGGCAACATGCTCCAAGAGCAAGCCAAGACTGCTGAGTTGCGTACCTTTATGGATACCTTGTACAACGGCTCAGGCCATATCGAACAACTTAATAAGTTAAGTGATGCCGACGTACAGGAGATGGCGCATAACTTAACTCTTGGTATTCCATTTGCAACGCCAGTGTTTGACGGAGCATCAGAGGAAGAAATTCGCTCTATGTTAAAACTAGCCTACCCAGAGGACATCATGCAAACAAAGGGGCTGACTGCAACGCGCACTCAGGCTCAATTGTTTGATGGACGTACTGGTGATGCGTTTGAGCGTCCCGTAACAGTTGGCTACATGCACGTATTGAAATTGCACCACTTGGTTGATGACAAGATGCATGCACGTTCAACGGGCCCATACAGCTTGGTTACACAACAACCTCTGGGCGGTAAAGCTCAGTTTGGTGGACAGCGTTTTGGTGAGATGGAGGTTTGGGCGCTAGAAGCTTACGGCGCCTCGTACACCTTGCAAGAAATGTTGACTGTCAAATCTGACGACGTTCAAGGACGCACGAAGGTTTATGAAAATATTGTCAAAGGAGAGCATGCGATTGAGGCGGGAATGCCTGAATCCTTCAACGTGCTCGTTAAGGAAATTCGTTCCTTAGGTATTGATATTGAGTTGGAGCGTTCTTAATCGAATTGCTGAGCACTCCCTTAGGTCTTACTCAAATTGAGGTGGACCTAAGGGTCGGATCTCCTCTGATACAGAAATGGAAAAAATCTTATGAAATCATTACTCGATCTATTTAAGCAGTTCACACCGGATGAGCATTTTGATGCCATCAAAATCGGACTCGCTTCCCCTGAAAAAATTCGTTCTTGGTCTTTTGGTGAAGTCAAAAAACCAGAGACGATCAATTACAGGACTTTTAAGCCTGAGCGCGATGGCTTGTTCTGCGCAAAAATCTTTGGCCCTATTAAGGACTATGAGTGCTTGTGCGGTAAGTACAAAAGATTAAAGCACCGCGGCGTAATTTGTGAGAAGTGCGGTGTTGAGGTTACACAAACTAAAGTCCGCCGTGATCGCATGGGCCATATTGACCTGGCCGCACCTTGTGCGCACATTTGGTTTTTAAAATCATTGCCAAGTCGTTTGGGCTTGGTGTTGGATATGACTTTGAGGGATATTGAGCGCGTACTTTATTTTGAAGCATACGTTGTTGTAGATCCTGGTATGACGCCTTTGAAGAAGTTTGCGATCATGACAGAGGACGACTACGACGAGAAAATAAAGGAATACGGAGATGAATTTGTTGCAAAAATGGGCGCTGAAGGCGTTCGTGATTTGCTCGAGAGCATTGAACTTGACTCAGAAATCGAGCGTTTGCGGGGCGATCTAACAGGCTCTGAGGTTAAGGTTAAGAAGAACTCAAAGCGACTCAAGGTGCTTGAGGCCTTTAAGAAGTCTGGAATTAAGCCTGAGTGGATGGTTCTGTCCGTTCTACCGGTTCTACCACCGGACTTGCGTCCTCTCGTACCGCTTGACGGCGGCCGATTTGCGACCTCAGATCTAAATGATTTGTATCGCCGCGTGATTAACCGTAACAGCCGTTTACGTAGGCTCTTAGAGTTGAACGCTCCTGAGATCATTGCGCGAAATGAAAAGCGGATGCTTCAAGAGGCTGTCGACTCATTGTTGGACAACGGACGACGTGGCAAGGCCATGACGGGCGCGAATAAACGTGCACTCAAATCACTTGCTGACATGATTAAAGGTAAGAGTGGTCGTTTCCGTCAAAACTTACTTGGCAAACGTGTAGATTACTCTGGTCGTTCCGTGATCACTGTTGGGCCAACACTTAAATTGCATCAGTGCGGTTTACCAAAGTTAATGGCTTTAGAGCTCTTTAAGCCGTTCATCTTCTCTCGTTTAGAAGCTATGGGGATCGCAACCACGATCAAGGCAGCTAAGAAGGAAGTTGAAACAGGTACCGCGGTAGTGTGGGACATTTTGGAAGAGGTTATTAAAGAGCACCCTGTGCTCTTGAACCGCGCTCCAACGTTGCACAGATTGGGGATTCAGGCTTTTGAGCCTATCTTGATTGAAGGTAAAGCCATTCAGTTGCATCCTTTGGTTTGTTCTGCATTTAACGCGGACTTTGACGGTGACCAAATGGCGGTTCACATTCCTTTGTCTGTGGAAGCTCAGATGGAAGCACGCACATTGATGCTGTCTTCTAATAACGTGCTTTTCCCAGCGAATGGTGAGCCCTCAATTGTTCCATCTCAAGACGTTGTGTTAGGTTTGTACTACACAACACGCGAGCGTATAAACGGTAAGGGAGAGGGGATGATTTTCTCTGACATCCCAGAGATTGAGCGTGCGCTTGAGGCCGGCGTTGTTGAGTTAACGGCGAAAATCAGCGTGCGTTTAGTTGAGTGGACCAAGGATAAAGAAACCGGGGAATTCATCCCTCATGCATCCGTTGTAGAGACTACTGCTGGCCGCGCTTTGCTGTCTGAAATATTGCCTAAAGGACTTCCCTTTAGCAATCTTAACAAGGCACTCAAGAAGAAAGAAATTTCCAAGCTTATCAATACCTCCTTCCGCAAGTGCGGTTTAAAAGAGACGGTGGTATTCGCTGACAAGTTGTTACAAAACGGATTCCGTTTGGCAACTCGTGCTGGAATTTCAATCGCAATCGATGACATGTTGGTTCCACATGAGAAGCATCAGATCATTGAGGATGCTGAGAAAGAAGTTAAAGATATTGAGCAGCAATATGTTTCTGGTCTGGTAACTTCTGGAGAGCGTTACAACAAGGTTGTGGACATTTGGGGCAAAGCGGGGGATGCAGTTTCTAAGGTGATGATGGATCAACTCCGCAAAGAGAAAACAATTGATCGTCATAACAACGAAGTTGAACAAGAGTCATTTAACTCCATTTATATGATGGCGGACTCAGGTGCTCGTGGATCAGCTGCACAGATCAGGCAATTGGCAGGTATGCGTGGATTGATGGCTAAACCAGACGGATCCATCATTGAAACACCAATTACTGCAAATTTCCGTGAAGGATTGAATGTACTTCAGTACTTTATCTCTACACACGGAGCGCGTAAAGGTTTGGCTGATACGGCGCTTAAAACTGCTAACTCAGGTTATTTGACGCGTCGTCTAGTTGATGTGACGCAGGACTTGGTCGTAACTGAGGTTGACTGCGGAACACACAACGGACAACTCATGAGAGCTATCGTCGAGGGCGGTGAAGTGATTGAATCATTGCGC
This sequence comes from uncultured Burkholderiales bacterium, assembly GCA_903830725.1. Lineage (GTDB taxonomy): Bacteria > Pseudomonadota > Gammaproteobacteria > Burkholderiales > Burkholderiaceae_C > Limnohabitans. The sequence continues at coordinate 10,769 of CAIKVH010000047.1, forward strand.
GACCGAGTGCTTGGAAGGACCGCCGTAGAGGACGTGCTTAACCCAGAGACTCGTGCAGTGATTGTTGCGACAGGTGAAATGCTTGACGAAGACAACATCGACTTGATTGAATCATTAGGTGTTGATGAGATCAAAGTACGAACAGCTTTAAATTGTGAAACACGTTTTGGTTTGTGTGCTAAGTGCTATGGTCGCGATTTAGGGCGTGGCGGCTTGATCAACGTTGGTGAGGCCGTGGGTGTTATTGCTGCTCAGTCAATTGGTGAGCCAGGCACGCAGCTTACTATGCGTACCTTCCATATCGGGGGCGCTGCATCTCGGGCAGCTATCGCATCAAGCGTAGAGGCCAAGTCAAACGGCGTTATTGGATTCAACGCAACGATGCGCTATGTCACCAACAGTAAGAAAGAGTTGGTTGTGATATCTCGCTCGGGTGAGGTGATCATTCATGATGACAACGGACGCGAGCGTGAGCGTCATAAAGTTCCTTACGGAGCTGTTTTATCAGTAAAAGCGGATCAAAGCATCAAGGCTGGTGCAATTTTGGCAAATTGGGATCCACTCACACGACCTGTGATTACGGAGTTTGCTGGAAAAGTACAGTTTGAGAATGTGGAAGAAGGTCTGACTGTAGCTAAACAGTTGGACGAAGTTACTGGCCTGTCAACATTGGTTGTTATCGATCCTAAGCGCCGCGGATCTACTAAGAGTGTTCGACCACAGGTTAAATTGATTGATGCATCTGGCAAGGAAGTCAAAATCCCTGGTACAGATCACTCAGTAACTATCGGATTCCAGGTTGGCGCGCTGATTCAAGTGCGTGATGGACAAGATGTTGGACCCGGCGAGGTATTGGCACGTATTCCTGTTGAAGGTCAAAAGACTCGAGACATCACGGGGGGTCTGCCGCGTGTGGCTGAGCTCTTTGAAGCTAGAACTCCAAAAGACAAGGGCATCTTGGCTGAGATCACGGGAACTGTATCATTTGGAAAAGAAACCAAAGGTAAGGTACGTTTGCAGATCACGGACCCAGACGGGGGAGTTCATGAGGAGCTCGTACCCAAGGAGAAAAACATTGTTGTGCACGAGGGTCAAGTCGTCAACAAAGGCGAGAGCATTGTTGATGGACCTGCAGATCCACAAGATATTTTGCGTCTGCTGGGCATGGAAGAACTCGCGCGTTACATTGTTGACGAGGTACAAGACGTTTACCGCTTACAGGGTGTGAAGATCAACGACAAGCACATTGAAGTGATTGTTCGCCAGATGTTAAGGAGAGTTGTGGTTGAGAACCAAGGCGATGCCAACTACATCAACGGCGAACAAGTTGAGCGCTCTGAGATACTCAATACAAACGAGGCTTTAATGGCTGAGGGCAAATTGCCTGCAACCTACAGCAACTTGTTGCTGGGTATTACGAAGGCTTCCTTGTCTACTGATAGCTTCATCAGTGCAGCATCCTTCCAGGAAACAACTCGCGTGTTAACAGAGGCTGCCATCATGGGTAAGCGCGACGACTTGCGTGGACTCAAGGAGAACGTAATTGTGGGTCGTTTGATTCCTGCTGGATCGGGTATGGCTTATCACCAGGCTCGTAAGGTCAAGGACGCGATGGACGAGGCAGAGCGCAGAGCGATCTCCGAGGCAGAGGCTGCAGAGCTAGCAGAGGCTACAGCCGAACCAGGTGAAACACATGAGTCCGCTCATTCGGAATCTAGTAGCCAAGAGGGCACTGCATCCGAGTGATGATGGTTAAGTTATAGGGTGGGGTAGATTACTTGCTCTAATTAGAAAGGGGTAGCCTAAAGTTGTTAAACTAAAGGCTGCCCTTTTCTTTGTGTGGGTTAGGCTATTGGGCGAAATGTTTAAGGTTTGTGCATACTGATCTATCAAAGGATTGTTCATGCTTTTAGATGCATGGTGGTTTTGGTTCTGCGTTGCCTTATTGATTTTTTGGTCACTCGGGGCATATAACCGATTGGTTCGTTTAAGAAATCAAATTATTCAGCAGTACTTTGCCTTAGAGTCCGTCCTCTTTAAATATCAAGACTTGGTTCAAGAGGCAATAACTATTGCAGCAACTGCCTCCAATGGATGGCGGGCAAGTGTGGCCCCGGAACTGGGGGCTAGCTTATGGACCAGACTTCAGGTGTGTGCAAATCATGCCGCCATGGCAATGGCCAGGATGCATGAGCATCCCATGCTGCCTAAGTCAGCAGATGAGTTAGTGGAGACGAGCGAGGAGCTAGAGAGTGCTTGGCTCGCGTTAATTCATCCTGACGTCTATTATTTATCGGTTCCAGAGGAGTTGAAAAAAAAATGGAGTGATATTGATGTTTTGCTGCAGCCGGAGTTGGAAAAATTCAATACGTTAAGCGTGGACTATAACCATGCCATAGATATGTTTCCCGCGATCTTGATAGCCAAACTCTTTAACTTTAAACCCGCAAGAACTCTAACTTAATTGGGTAAAAAATTAATGACTAAGCCTCAATCCCCCCCGTTGTGGCAACAGTTACAGGCGACACAAGCGTGCTTGCAATTGGTGAGTCAGGGGGCTTCTACGGGTCAATTATTAAGCGATGTCCCTCAGGAGATACGAGGTGCCGTTCAGGCCCTCTTGTTTCACACATTACGCCGGTTGGGGACCGCTAGAGCGCTACTCAAGAAGTTGGCCAACAAAGCTCCTAAGGAGCCAGCTAGTTCACTTTTGTGCGTAAGCTTAGCCCTGGCGAACACCACCGATAGCCCTATGTACACCGAGTTTACGCTGGTAAGTCAAGCGGTTGAGGCTGCCAAGCGGGATGTCATGATGCAAGCGCAAGCACCGTTTATCAATGCATGTTTGAGACGCTTTTTTAGAGAGAGGGACGCCTTACTCAAGGAGGTCTGTGCGGATCTTGAGGCGAAGTGGAACTATCCTAAGTGGTGGATCAGCAAAGTTCGTGAGCAGTATCCCAAAGACTGGGAAAGGATTCTTGAGGTAGGAAATTTGGCTCCTCCATTGACACTAAGAGTCAATCTGTCGCGCATTAGCCGTCATGATTTGGCAAAGACCTGGGCCGATAGGGGATTGAAATTCACTGCACAAGGCGAGCAGGGCCTGGTGTTAGAGCAACCGATTGCGGTTAGAGAAATTCCTGGATTTGAAGAGGGCCTTTGCACTGTGCAAGATGCGGGCGCACAACTTGCTGGACAAATACTGGTTAAGGCATTACAGCAAAATAGGCCAACCAATCCAAGTCGGCAATTTAAAGTACTGGATGCTTGTGCTGCACCTGGTGGAAAGACTACACACTTGCTCGAATACGCGGGTTTGGTCGTTACGTCCCTCGATATAGATGAGGCAAGATGCCGCAAAGTGCGAGAAAGCTGTGAACGTTTGGGAGTGCAGGCAGAGGTAATCTGCGCAGATGCCTGCCAAATTGAGGATTGGTGGAGCGGGGAGTTGTTTGACGCAGTGTTGTTGGACGCACCCTGCACCGCATCAGGGATTGTTAGACGACACCCCGATATCCGCTGGCTTAGACGTGAGAGTGACATAGCGCAGCTAGGTCTATTGCAAAAGCGTTTGTTCGACAAGAGTTGGGAAGTGCTGGTGAAGGGCGGGTATTTACTGTACTGTACATGCTCAATTTTTAAGCAAGAGGGCGAGCAACAGATCCAAGCGTTTCTTACGCGCAACACAGATGCTGTAATCTGCGCTCAACCTGGGCATTTGCTACCGACGGCAACGAGAAAAGGGACATTGGTGACGGACAATGACCTTGATGACTTTGATGACCATGACGGATTTTTCTACGCTTTATTGCAAAAGAAATAGGCCCCAATGTATGAATCTGTTTAGTACGCCGTGGTGGCTTTGGCGCTTGACGGGTTTGGTGTTGGGGTTGATTTTGCACGTCGGTGCCTTTGCTCAGCAGACTTTGCAAAGTGGGGACTTTGGGGTGCGCGCTGAGGAGGATGGCTATTTTTTGCAATCCACCTTTGATTTTGATTTGCCAGTAGGCGTAGAGGATGCGTTGAATAAAGGAGTGCCGTTATTTTTTGTGGCAGAAGTTGATGTCGTAAAAGAGCGGTGGTACTGGAGTGATAAAGTAATCACTCACAACGAGCGACATATGCGACTTAGTTACCAGCCGTTATCACGGCGTTGGAAGATTTATATATCCTCCCAACCCATTGCCCATACTGGATTGGGTGTGGCGATGGGACAAAGCTTTGACACACTTGCTGAGGCTTTAGCGATGGTCAAACGCGTTACCCGTTGGAAGATTGCCGAGCAACGGCAAATAGATCCAAATGAAAAATATAGGTATAACTTTAACTTCAGACTTGATTTGTCTCAACTGCCCAGGCCTCTTCAAATGGGCGCAATAGGGGATTCAGAGTGGGCACTGAGTTTTACACGATCTCAGCGGTTGATTATTGATAAGAGCGAATGATTAAGTTCGGATTTCAGCGTTTTAAAACAAGGCGCGTGGGATGGACGGTAGGGGTTGTGACTTTTGCTGTGCTTGCCTTGTCGCTTGTGCTTTTGTTTTTGCTGACACAAGCGACGCAAAAGTGGGAGCTCTATGAACAAAATTATGAATTACTATTCACTTTAAATGCGGTTGTAGCTGGGGCTCTATTGCTTGTTATAGGTTGGGCTGGAGTTAGGTTGATTCAGCGCTTAAGAGCGGGCAAATTCGGTAGTCGTCTGCTTTTCAAGTTAGCCGCTATTTTTGCACTAGTCGGTATCGTCCCTGGCATATTGATTTACACCGTTTCATATCAATTCGTGTCTCGATCTATTGAGTCATGGTTTGATGTGAAGGTGGAAGGTGCGCTAG
>CAIKVH010000048.1 GCA_903830725.1 uncultured Burkholderiales bacterium
AATGCACGGTGTTAAAGGTCGTCTGTCTATAGCTGGGGTTTCAAGTTAAGATCTCATTTTGTTAAATGGTAATGTCTTATGACTACTAATTTGAGCGTTTTTAGATTAAAAAATCGTCTATTTTCAGCCCTAGTAATTATTTTTTTATTAGCCGAGCAAACCTACGGACAAAACGCACCGCCACAGCAGACTGTCCAGAGTATTCGTTTGCGTGGAAATATTGTTGACGTGAATCTGCAGTCCATAATTTTGAAGGAAAGAAGTGGTGAGGTACTTTCTATCACGTTGGATGAGCAACTCACAGTTCAAGAGGTATACCCCATCGATATCTCTTCCATCGAGCGTAATGCCTTTATTGGAACCGCAGCCTTGGAGGATAAAAACGGTCGATTAGTTGCGCTAGAGGTGCACGTGTTTCCTGAGTCCATGAGGGGAACCGGTGAGGGTCATAGGCCCTGGGATATTGCTCCAGGAAGCTCTATGACGAACGCTAATGTTGAGGAGCTGGTTAGCGTTGGAAATTCAAGGGAGTTGCACCTTAAGTACAAAGGGGGGGAGAAAATTGTTTTTGTGCCCGAGTCTGTGCCAGTAGTGAGTTACAGACCTGCAAATGCGACTTTACTTCTAACAGGTGCGAACGTTATCTTGGTAGTAACTGAAAAAGATGGTCGTCCACACGCATCTAGAATCTCTGTGGGCAGGGACGGATTCAAACCCCCCATGTAACTTGATGAGCTAACTGGCACCAGAGCGACATGGATTAACGTCTGCATCTCCACTGTGGCAATATATTGCCGATTTACTGTGCTACCAAGAAATTTAAATTGTTAAAACGTACTCTTTTTAATTAAGTTATTCAATACTTAGGTTCCTAACTCATCCCTAATGAGGGGTTAGGGGTATTGATTCGAATTTAGTGAGCTAAGGCATGTTTTGTGCTTGTGGTTAAGTATCTAAACTGCAGCGCCTTTAGGTCGACAAATTCCATGAGTATTAGTTCTTTAAACACAGCACTTCATAATCAAAATATCGGGTTAAATAACCCCCCTATAAGTAATGCAAGTCTCTACTCTTTAGGGGCTGCACTGAGTGGTGGGGATATGACAGGTGCAAAGAACATTTTTTCTGCCTTGTCTCAAAATTCATCAAATGCAAGTGCCGATACAACTACTCAATCATTAATGGGACAACTGGGTAATGCGCTTAACGGGGGGAATGTTTCACAGGCTAAGCAAATTACTAGCGCACTACAAAACTTGCAAACGCAAGGTAGCGTTAGTAATCCATTATTGGATACAGGTAGCGGGGCGGCAACAAGCTCGAGTTTAAATGACTCCTTATTTAGTGCGCTATCTTCATCAGACCTGAGTTTAGGAGGAGCCACTTCCTTGGCAGGTATTTCCTCACCACTAGCTACTGGTTTGGTGAGTCCTGCTCAAGAAATTGCACAGAATATGGACACGTTCCTTAAAAATTTACTCGCTACGCTTCAATCAAACGCATCGACATCACCTGCTGCAGTTGCTGGATCAAGTACTTCCAAAATTTCCAATTCAAGTGCGCCGGTTAAGCAAAATCCCTATGCCTCAACTGGTCCAAACCAGATGTCAGGAGGACTACAAAGTTTAATTCAACAATTGGCTAAAAATCCTAATGCCGCTGCCGAACTGAATACAAGCCTTGACACTACTAAGGGAACAAATCCAATCTCAAACGATCCGCAAGTTAGTCAGTTACAAAACAGCTACGATAAACTCATAAGCTCTCAGGGCGGTGAGGGAGGCTCAGCCGCTTTAATTTCATTTTTACAAAATTTTGAAACTAATATGAAAAGTATGCAACCCAGCGGGGGATTGTTAAACTTACAGGCCTAACTAAGCCTCTAAAAAAGCAATTAACGAAGCTTCTTCGCAAGTTCGCAAAAATCTTCAGCCTCATTTGACTGCTATCTGGTCTGATATATAGGGAGCAATTAGATTTATAGCAAAGCTACAAAAATTTAAAATTTGTAGCCAAGGCCAATTAGCGCGTTGTAGTAACTGCCTGCAGCTGTTCCAGAGTAACTCGCTGTTCCTAGGAGCGTAGTCAACGAAGTAGATTGAGTAAGTGCTTTTTTAGTCACGTAGTTGAATTCTGTAAACCAATAAACCTGATCGGATAAAATATTTTTAAATCCAATTCCGAGGTCACTACCGCTAAGGCTTGAAGTTTGACTTGTTGAGGTAGTGGAAGTTGAGGTCGTAATCGTATAGTCTTTTTGAACGCTTCCCCAAATATAGCCTAATTTTAAATAGATCAGGGAGTCGGGATTTAACTCCCATGCTGGGGTGATATTAAATGTATAGTTTCCATTGTTACGAAAATTTCCACTTACCGTACTAGAAGTTGGTAATGTGGCAATTGATATTCCGTAATTATTTGCAGTCGATCCAAAAGGATGAGCATCTAGGCTTACACCCAAAAGTAAATTTTCTTTAATTGTCTTTAGATATCCCGCCGTAATAATCCCAGTTCCTTTACTTGAGTTCTCAATATACGGCGTTGTGGCAAAGCTATGGGTTGTAACGGTGAGTGGAGTACTGGATAGAGTAAAGTTGGTTTGGGTCATTCCCGCTCCAATTTGACCGTAAATCCCTTCAAATTTGCTTTCAGCGGATGCGGCTGACATCATAATTAAAGTTGAGGCAAGGTGAACCGCAAAGGGGGTCGCAGATCTTTGCTTGTCAAAAGTAACTTTAAAGCATTTGTACATCACTAGTAGTATAGCTACAAGTTTTAGATATTTTCACAACATATCTTTTTCAGCTTTGAGAAGTTGTTCTTTTTACAACTCTTTGTAATACATTGCGATGACAGATTGATTTATTGAAAATTCATTTATTGCAATGAAAATACTGCGGCCTGCGCAATGTGTGCTGCATCAACTTGAAAAAAATCTCTTAAAGCTGAGCGTGTATCACTTCGGCCAAATCCGTCTGTTCCAAGGCTCAAATATTTACGGCCTTCTGGCAAATAGGCTCGAATGCTCTCTGGAACCGATCTCACGTAATCACAAGCAGCAATGATGGGACCCACGCTCATCTCGAGTTGACTGCAAATAAATGCCTTACGTCCCGCAGCATTTCCTTGAATGGTTAGCTTTTCTACTTCAAGTCCATCCCTTGCTAATTCACTCCAACTGGTAATGCTAAATACCTCGGAATCAATTCCTTGTTCTTTTAGAATTTTTTGAGCTTTAACCACCTCCGTCAAAATCGCACCTGAACCTAATAGGGTAACTTTTTTAGACTTGTCCTTGGTTTTTGCGGTGTTGGGCTCAGAATGACTTGAGCTTGAGAGTTTGTAGCAACCTTTTATGATGTGCGATTTGTCTACCAATCCAATGCTAGGTTGCTGGTAATTTTCATTCATGAGTGTTACATAGTAAAAGACATCCTTTTGCAGTTCCATCATCTCCCTCATGCCGTGATCAATGATGATTGACATCTCAAAAGCATATGCCGGATCGTAAGCCTTGCAATTTGGAATAGTCGCCGCAATCAAATGGCTCGAACCGTCTTGGTGTTGAAGTCCTTCCCCTCCAAGGGTAGTGCGACCAGAAGTAGCACCTAACAAAAAGCCTCTAGACCTTTGATCGGCGGCAGCCCAAATCGCATCTCCGACTCTTTGAAAACCAAACATTGAGTAGTAGATATAAAAGGGCAACATGGGCAAGCCGTGAACGCTGTAACTTGTGGCTGCTGCGGTCCAACTCGCGATTGCACCAGCCTCACTGATGCCTTCCTCCAAAATTTGCCCATCCAAGGCCTCTCTATAACTGAGCACAGATCCAATATCCTCAGGCTCATAGCGTTGACCAACGCTTGAGTAAATTCCGACTTGTTTAAATAAATTAGCCATTCCAAAAGTTCTGGCTTCATCTGCAACAATAGGTACTATACGTGGGCCGACATTTTTTTCTTTAAGCAAGTTACCCAGCAAGCGAACGAAGGCCATTGTTGTAGACATTTCTTTGCCTTCGGCGTCAAGGGCAAATGCTGCGTATGATTCAAGTTGGGGAATATTTAGTTTGGGTGCTTCACTGGTTCGTTTGGGTATGTACCCCCCAAGAGTCGCTCTCTTGACGTGTAAGTATTTCATTTCGGCTGAATCTTCAGCCGGTTTGTAAAACTCCAAATCAATGACTTGTTGGTCAGTCATGGGCAAGTTAAATCGGTTCCTGAACTCGATGAGTGCTGTTTCATCAAGTTTCTTTTGGCTATGCGTCGTCATCTTTCCCTGACCAGCGCTACCCATGCCGTATCCTTTTTTGGTGTGGGCTAAGATTACTACAGGTTGGCCTATGTGCTTTGCTGCGGCTTCATAAGCTGCATATATCTTTACTAAATCGTGGCCACCACGTTTAAGTCGATCAATTTGTTCATCCGTCATGCCCTGGGCAAGTTGAGCAAGTTCAGGGTTTTGGCCAAAAAAGTGATCTCTATTAAATCGACCGTCTTTGGCTGCGAAAGTTTGCATCTGACCATCAACAGTGTTGGAGAAAGCGCGGATGAGTGCCGCGTTCACGTCCCTTGCAAATAGACCGTCCCAATCACTTCCCCAAATAAGTTTTATGACTCTCCATCCAGCGCCTACAAAGAGTTGTTCAAGCTCGTCGATGATCCGACCATTCCCTCTAACCGGACCATCTAAGCGTTGCAGGTTGCAATTAACAACCCAAATTAAATTGTCCAATCGTTCGCGAGAAGCCAACGTTAGCGCACTCATGCTCTCAGGCTCATCCATCTCCCCGTCACCGAACACACCCCATACTTTTCTGGCCGTACAGTCAAGCAATTTTCTGTCGGTTAAGTAGCGCATGAACCGAGCGTGATAGATGGAGCTTATGGGACCTATGCCCATGGAGCCAGTAGGAAATTGCCAAAAATCTGGCATCAGCCAAGGATGTGGGTAGGAACTGAGTCCGCGGGCACCTCTTGAGGGGGCAGTTATCTCCTGTCTGTAGCTTGAGAGATCATTTGCGCTGAGCCGACCTTCGATAAATGCCCTTGCGTAAACTCCAGGAGCACTGTGGGGTTGATAAAAAACCAAGTCCCCACCCTGGGTGTTGTTCCGTGCTTTAAAGAAGTGGTTGAATCCTACCTCAAATAAATCCGCAGCACTAGCGTAACTTGATATGTGGCCCCCTAGTTCACCGTAGGCTGAATTAGCCCTCGCAACCATCGCAAGCGCATTCCAGCGCATGAGCGATGCAAGCTTCTCCTCTAATGCAAGATCGCCGGGGAAGGGGGGCTGTTCCTCAACTGGGATGGTGTTGATGTAATGGGTGACCAGGTTAGGGGCCCACTTAACACCTAACTTGGAGGAAAGGGTGTGGAGTGTGTTGAGAATAAAGTGAGCCCGGACAGGGCCATGAGAGCTTAAAAGCGTAGTAAAAGCATCTCTCCATTCCTGAGTTTCTCCGGGGTCAGCGTCCTCAATGAGGTCGGTAGTAGTGAGTTGGTTCAGGCTGGGGAAGTTTGGCAAATTCATGATGTAACTTTATATGAAAATACATCGAATATTATGCTTTTTATGCGCATTAATTTAATTTATACGGTATAAAATTCTATTTAAATGATTATTAGCAGAATATTATGAATATAGATGCCATAGATTTGAAAATTCTCGAGCAGCTCCAAGAGGACAGTTCTCTGACCAATGTGGAGTTAGCGAGGAGAGTGCATTTATCGGCCTCTCCGTGCTTAATGAGAGTAAAAAATCTGGAAACCCAAGGCGTTATTAAGCGCTACGTTGCCTTATCGGATCCCCACAAGTTAGGGCTTGGATTAAATGTTTTTATATCAATAAGTTTAAAGGAGCAATCTAAGCCGGCGCTATCTGATTTTGAGGACAGCATTTGTAAGCATGACGAGGTCATGGAGTGTTACCTGATGACGGGCGATAGTGATTACCTGATACGAGTGGCTGTGGCTGATATCGCCGCATTAGAGCGATTTATTTTGGAGCGACTTACGCCCATACCTGGCATTGAGAAAATAAGATCTAGTTTTGCCCTCAAACAGGTACGCTATAAAACTGCTTTGCCCCTTAAATCCATAAACTCATAAACAGTTAGAATTTTGTGTGTGCTGAACCTTAAGTTGAGCATTTCATAAACACATTGGGACTACACATGTTAGGAAAATTTGTAAAGATTCTTTCTAAAGATATGGCTATTGACTTGGGCACAGCAAACACGCTCATTTATGTCAGCGGTCAAGGGGTCATATTAGATGAGCCCTCTGTAGTAGTCGTTAAAAATGAAGGGGGATTCAGGTCTAAGCGTTCAGTGTTAGCAGTGGGTAATGAAGCCAAGGCAATGATAGGTCGCGTCCCAAGCGGACTAGAGGCGATACGGCCCATGAAAGACGGGGTCATTGCCGACTTTACGGTCACTGAATTGATGATTAAGTATTTCATCAAAAAAATATATAAAAATTCATTGCTCAGACCAAGTCCTCGAATTGTCATTTGTGTTCCCTGTGGCTCCACGCAAGTCGAGCGCAGAGCAATTAGAGAGTCCGCCCTAGGAGCTGGGGCCTCTCAGGTTTTCCTCCTAGAGGAGCCAATGGCAGCAGCAATTGGAGCGGGTATCAACATATCTGAGGCAGTTGGCTCGATGGTGGTTGATATTGGAGGAGGAACCACGGAGATAGGAATTATTTCCCTGGGGGGAATGGTCTACAAGTCAGGCGTAAGAGTTGGAGGAGATAAATTTGATGAAGCAATCGTTACCTATGTCAGGCGCAATTTCGGTATTTTGATAGGTGATCAGACGGCGGAGAATTTAAAAATCAATATCGGTATGGCCTACCCGGGTCTTGAAGTTTTGGAGATGGAGGTGAATGGTCGTAACTTGAATCAGGGTATCCCTCAAAGCTTTACCATTTCCTCCTCAGAGATCATGGAGGCTTTGACCGATCCTATCAATGAATTGGTTAGCGCAATCAAATTGGCGTTAGAACATACGCCCCCTGAACTGGGGGCGGATATTTCCGATAGAGGTGTTATGCTAACTGGGGGCGGAGCCCTACTAAAAGGGTTAGACCGTTTGGTGCAAGAGGAGACAGGGCTACCTGTTCTAATTGCAGAGGATCCGCTGGGATGTGTCGCTAGAGGTTGCGGTATCGTTTTGGATAATTTGGATCAATCCATAAATATTTTCTCAAACGATTAGGACACTTATATGTTTACAAAACCAATCATCATTTTCGCTCTTTTTATGGGGCTCTTTGCCTCCATCACTCTCACAGGAACTATCACACTAACGAAGCAAGGTTTTGGGGATCAGTTTTTTGAACAGTGGCTTCATCTTTGGATAATTGCTTACCCCGTCGCAGTAGCCTGCATTATTGTGTACCGACCCTTCGCAAACTTTCTTACCCAAAGATGTTTGGAGCTTTTAGAGAGCAGGCAATAAGACTAGAATAATTTAATACCGATTTTGATTTTCAATCTTTAGTTGAATATTTCTTGTCAAATTCAGCGACCCAGTCAAACCCCATCAGTTGAGAGAATTTCTGAAAATCGTAGATTGGCATATCTGCTTTATAGCTCGATCCAGTCATTTTAAAGTGACTGTAAACTGATTCAAATGCGGCTCCAGCAGCCAAAAAAGCAGTTGTTGGGAAAATTGCTAATCTAAAACCCAATCTTTGAAGCTCAGCTTGACTAAGGACTGGGGTACGACCTCCATCTACCATGTTGGCAACCAAAGGGAGATCAAACGCTCTGCCGAGTTTCTCCATTTCTTCAACGGATTCCGGACTCTCTATAAAGAGCAGATCAGCCCCTGCTTTCGCATATTGCTCAGCTCGGCGCATCGCCTCATCTAGTCCGAGAGTTGTTCGTGCATCAGTTCTTGCAATGATCAAAAAATTCGGGTCCTCCCTGGTTTCAACAGCAACTCGAATTTTTTGAACCATATCTGAAGATTCGATAACCCTTCTTCCCAGCATATGTCCACATTTCTTGGGAAACTCTTGATCCTCTAATTGAATTGCGCAGGCCCCTGACTCTTCATAGCTACGCACTGTGTGCATAACGTTCAGTAAGCCTCCGTACCCAGTATCGGCGTCGCAGATTAGGGGAGTTTTTGTGATTTTTGCAAATTGAGAAACTCGGTTTAACATTTCTGTGGCCGTTGCAATGCCCGCGTCAGGTAGACCTAAATAGGAAGCCACCGTTCCGTAGCCAGTCATATAAAGGGCATCAAAATCTTGCAAGTCAGCCATCTTCGCCGAAATCATCTCAAACACTCCTGGCGCAATGACCAGAGAGCCTGATCGAATTTTGGAGCTAAGAGCGACTCTTCTATCTTTAAAGGTTGGTGCTTTTTTATTCGGGGTAGGCATATGCTTCGGTGGTTTCTGGGTTGAATTAAATGAAGGCTTCAATTAGATCATCAGTTATGCCAGCGCGATATTGGGAGTATCTAGGGTATTAAAGCTAGCGGGTTCGGATTTATTAATATAGAATTTATTGACACTTTATTCATTTGGGGAGACGTAAGTTGAGAGTTAACTTATTGGTAGCAATATTTTTCAAATGTAATTCATTTTTGAAACCCCTTCAATTAATTAGCTTAATCTGTGGAGCGATCATTTGGACCCCTGTGCTTGTCCAAGCTCAGCAGATCTACCCCTCTAAACCCATACGCTTAGTTGTCCCTTTCACCCCAGGCGGCGTCACGGATACTAGTGGACGATTGATAGCAGAGTTTTTATCTAAAAGGCTTGGACAGCAGGTTATTGTGGACAACAGACCAGGGGCGTCTGGCAACATTGGGACTCAACAGGTTGCGCTAGCAGAACCCGATGGATACACCTTACTTCTCGCTTTTGATGGAACTATGGTCATCAATCCCCATTTGTTTGAGAGAATCCCGTTTAACACTCTGCGTGACTTCTCAAGCGTTGGCAAGATCGGCGACGCAGTTTTGATCTTGGTTGCTTATCCGGGTACGCAACTAAAGACTTTAAAAGATGTGGTCGAAACCTCGAAACAAACTTCTCAGGGTCTGGCATACGGGACCTCGGGCACGGGCGGTACTCCCCATATCGCTGGTGAAATCCTCAAATACCGCACAGGCGCCAATCTTGTCCACATCCCTTACAAGGGGGGAGGGCAAGCTTTGACTGATGTATTGGGCGGAAATATTCCACTTGTGTACACCGCAATTGCCGGCGCAGTTCAGTATGTGAAAACGGCTAAATTAGTGCCCATTGCTGTCTCTAGTGCGCAGCGCTCAAAGTCGTTACCCGACGTGCCGACATTCATAGAGGGGGGTTTATCAGATTTTGAGATCAATTCATGGGTTGGAATCATGGCACCTATGAAGACGCCCAAGCCCATAATAGATAAACTCAACGCAGAGCTCAACTTTGTATTGAACGACCCAGAGGTTAAGGAGCGTCTGAGCACTTTAGGCATTATGCCGACACCACAATCTCCTGAGAAGTTTAACGACCAAATTAGACGCGATCTAGAACGCTACGGAACTATTATTAAAACCTCCGGGATCAGGATGGATTAGTCCTCAACCATGCCTGACTGCTTAATCACCACACTCAGTTTGCTACGCTCAGTCGATATAAACTGATTGAAACTGGCTCTGGAGCCCCCAACGGGTTCAATACCCACGGCTTGAAGTCGACTTGCAATCGCTTCGCTTTTAATACCCGTATCGATCGCCTTTGCCATCATATCTAGTATGGCCTCAGGGGTTCCCTTTGGGGCGTGTAGACCGGCCCAGTGCGCTATCTTTAGCTCTGTATATCCTTGTTCTATAGCTGTTTGCAAATCAGGGAGGGCTGCGATGCGTTGTGTCCAAGTGGTTGCAAGCGCTCGAATACGCCCACTCTTAAGATGAGGTAAAACAATAATGCTTGCCTCAGAGGTTGCGTCAACCTGCGCGCCAATAACTGCGTTGAGGGACTCGGAGCCACTCTTGAAGGGAACAACTTGTAAATTTGCGTTGTGCTTGAGATTTAGTAATTCAGCCACGAAATGAGGAGTGCTTCCAGTACCCGCAGTCGAGAAATTCAGTCCATTAGGCGTTTGAGATTTTTGGACTAAGTCCTTTAAGCTCATGTATGGAGAGCTTGCAGGGACGATAATAATTGAAGGGGCAAGCGCAATCATCGCAACTGGGACTAGATCGGAGTCCTTATAGGGCATTGATTTTTTAATCATGCTGTTGGATATCACGCCAGAGGCACTAATTAAAAATGTATATCCATCCGCAGAACTCTTAGCGACAAAGTCTGCTCCTAGTGTGGTGCCAGCGCCAGGTTTGTTATCAATCAAAATGGCCTGATTGAGGTTGAGCGCTTTACTTGCACCTTCAGCCCCTGCGCGACCAATCAGATCGTTTGCTCCCCCGGCTGCAAACGGGACAACAAAGTGAATTTGTTTGTTGGGCCAAGCCGAAGTTGAGGACCAGCCAGAAGCTGCGCTCATCCCCGCCAATCCACCTAATAAAGTCCTCCTGAAAGAGGTGAGTGTGAGGGTGGTTTTCGTGAGGTTTTTTAAAAGTTCACGGCGGCCATTTATTTCATTAAACATTGATTAGCCTATCGGTATCAAAATTGCAGATTAGTGATTGGAGCCCGTGCCCAGGTATGCGGCTTTAACTGCGGGGTCGTTCTTAAGTTGATGGGCTTCGCCGTGTACGGAAATTCGTCCATTTTCCAGCACGTAACCATAATCAGCAACATTTAAGGCAGCAGCAGCAAACTGTTCTACCAAGAGCATTGTCACGCCTTCGCTTTTAAGGCGCTGAATGATCTTGAAAACCTCCTCAACCAAAATGGGAGCAAGACCCATTGATGGTTCATCTAGAAGTACTACCTCAGGATTGAGCATCACTGCACGAGCCATGGCCAACATTTGTTGTTCGCCGCCAGACAAAGTGCCTGCCAATTGATTGCGCCTTTCTTGCAATCTTGGGAAGAGCTCCATTGCTCGCTCCATATCGCCCTTTACGTCTCCCTTAGGGCGACTTCCTGTGAGTCGAGGGAAAGCCCCTAAAAGCAGGTTGTCCGTGACACTCATGGTCGAGAAAACGCGTCGTCCCTCAGGTGAATGAGCAAGTCCTAATTTTGCAATCTGATTCGATTCAAGTCCTTGAATGCTTTTGCCGTTCAGCGTGATGCTTCCGGCGCTAGGCTTAATCATCCCCGAAATGGCCCTCATGGTAGTTGTTTTACCAGCACCATTGGAGCCGATAAGCGTTACTACTTTACCTTTTGGAACGTGGATGGATATGCCTTGAAGGACGAGGACCTTCCCGTATCCGGCTTGTAAGTTCTCGATTTTTAACATGCTAAATGTACTCTCGTATTAATCTTAAGAAAAATTCAATGGGCGATCAGCTGCTTCTTTACGCCGCGGATGCGCCTAAATAAGCTTCAATGACTTTCTCATCTGCTTGAACATCAGCTGGCTTGCCCTCTGCGATTTTTTGTCCAAAATCCAAAACGCTTACTTTGTCGCAAATACTCATCACCATATCCATGTGGTGTTCAATCAAGACAACAGTAATACCATTTTCCTTTATCTTGCGGATGATATTGACCAACTCCTTGATGTCTGGAGCGGTTAGACCAGCTGCGGGTTCGTCCAGCAACAAAAGCTGTGGATCTAAGGCCAGGGCGCGAGCAATCTCTAAAAGGCGCTGGCGACCATAAGGCAAATTCCTTGCTTCCTCGTAGGCCAATTCACCTAGCCCAACAAACTGGAGTAATCCAAAAGCCTTTTGTGTAGCAGTGTCCTCTTCGTGAGAATAACGAGGCGTATTAAGTGCAATGTCAATTAGATTGCTTTTAAAAGTATGGTGTAAGCCCACCATGACGTTTTGTAAAGCGGTCATTTCTCCAAACAATTGCACATTTTGGAATGTTCTGGCGATACCAGATAAAGCAATATCAGAGGAGGTGCGTCCGATGATGGTTTTTCCCTCAAAGTCAATATGACCATCCGTTGGATGGTAAATGCCAGTAAGTACATTCATCATCGTACTTTTGCCAGAACCATTGGGACCAATCAAACCGTGGATAGAACCCCGTTCAATAGTTAAGCTAACTTCATTGATCGCTTTTAGACCACCAAATTGCATTAAAACTTTATCAGCAACCAATATGTTACTAGGCGCTGAAGCGTTGTGATCATGATGTATGCCACTCATCGCTTGAATAGAATGACTTAAATCCGAAGCCTGAACTTTGTGGTTGCGTATTAAAGCCGTTTTCACAAATCCAATAATTCCGTCTTGCAAGTAATAGACAACAAATAAGATCATCAATCCAAAAATCGACAATCTCCAGTCCGTAATGTTGGTTAGCACAAATGAGAAAGCTGCCAACGAGCAAGTGCCAATCACAGGCACTAAAGTTGACCTAATGGAGGTACGTTTTTTCCCAACTGCAATCACTGCGCCAATAAAAATGGTTGCAGCGAGTAAAGAGGACACCATCCGAAAGGTTCCTAAATCATCTAGTAGTTTAGGTAACAGCACAATAATTGCCGCCCCCAAAATCGATCCAGACCGGGTCTTACGTCCGCCCATGATCGTTGCAAGCAAGAAAAGCACGGTTAATTCAAAGTTATATGTGTTAGGGGATATGTACTGCTCCGAATAAGCGTACAAACTACCCGCAAGACCGGCAAATCCAGCACTAATCACAAAAGCATAAACTTTATATTTGTAAACTGATACCCCCATACAGTCTGACGCGATTGGGCTTCCTCTCAAAGCTTCAAAAGCACGTCCGAGTTGGGACTTTAAAATTCGGTGAACAACTAGTAAGGAAATGGCTAGGAAAAAGCACACAACCCAATAGTAGGTTTGATCATCGAGTTTGTAACCGGCAAATACAGGTTTAGGAACCTTAATTCCCATGGGGCCCTCTGTCATGAAGGTCATCTCGTTTATGAGAATTTGAATAATTGTGCCAAATGCCAATGTGACCATAGCCAAATATGGACCAGATACTCTTAGTGCAGGTAAAGCCAACACAGCGCCAAAAAAGGCTGTTACAGCAATGCCCATTGGTAATATGATCCATAAAGGCGCGGAGAACTTGAGGAACAAGACACCGACCGTGTAGGCGCCAATTCCAAATAGACCAGAGTGACCAAGAGAGACTTGTCCGGTATAGCCGACAACAATATCTAGTCCAAAGAGAAGTATGGAGTAGATCATGATCGTCTCGATCAGGTGAATGTAGTAGGGATTTTGGTTGATTAATGGCACCATTAACAAAGCTAAGAAACCAAGTACAGCAACTATCCAGTTATTCTTATTTGACATGATTAAACCTTCTTAATTGCTGATTTACCAAACAAGCCCGCAGGCTTGACCGCCAATACAAGAAGTAATAAAACCAACCCGGGGACATCTTTGTATCCAGTTGAAATATAAAAACCAGTTGTGGTTTCAGCGATACCCAAAATGATTCCACCAATGATGATGCCCATCCCACTGGTTAAGCCGCCAATAATTGCAACTGCGAAAGCTTTAAGTCCAAGGACGGAGCCCATCGTTGCTCCCGTAAGAGTCAAGGGCGCAATTAAAACCCCAGCAAATGCAGCGCTCATGGATGACAAAGCATAGGAAAAGGTAATGACTAGACCCGTATTGATGCCCATTAATTTTGCAGCATCACGGTCGTTAAAAGTTGCAACTACGGCTTTGCCGTAAATCGTTTTGCGGTTGAAAAATTCCACGGCCAGCATCATCAATATAGCCCCAGAAATAACCAATATTTCCATGGGCAATACGTTTGCACCGAATAGCTTCATCGGGGCCTCTGGCAAAGGAGAAGGAAACCTTAAATCATCACGTCCCCAAATATTTTCGGCTACATTTTTAAAAATGATGCCTAAAGCAATGGTTGACATAATCCAACCGAACTCGCTCTTGATTTTGATGGCAGGTCGAACACCAATACGTTCAACAAATGCGCCTTGAATCAAGCCAAATACCCCAACGATTGGGAGGGCAATCCAATAATCAATTTGCATTGCATCCACTAGCGTGAGGCCTACGAGGGCACCAAGCATTAGGGCATCACCTTGCCCAAAATTCAAGGTATCAGATGTGGCAAAGGTGAGTTGATAGCCAAAGGCGATGACTGCATAGATCATCCCTAAAGCGATGCCGCTATAAATGAGTTGCAGTAAGATTTCCATAATATAAAATTTTGTAAAGAATAAAAAAAGCACCAAGGTCCATGCGGACTTGGTGCTATTTTAGAAGAAATATTGAGTCTATAACTCAATATTCAGTTGAGGTCTTATTTTTTGCTTTGTTTCAAGCGAAGATCAGCACCTTTTTTACGATCTTCCTCGTAGGCGTATACGACTTTACCCCCTTTAACTTCACCAAAAACGGGAATATTCATAGTAATCGCTTCGTGGTCGTCTTTGTTAAAAGGTTTGTTGTAAACCGTTACTACGCCTTCAACCTTGTCTTGTAGGTTTTCTAACGCATCTTTGATCTTCTTACCGTCTGTGGATCCTGCTTGCTTGATCGCTGCAGCTAACAAATAAACTGAATCATAGGCCTGCGCAGCGGATACGGGAGACTCAATCCGACCATTTTTAGGCTTAACACTTTTCAGGTAAGCATCAATAAAGGCCTTACGCTTTTGTGTGTTAGGGTCTTGAATGAATGTCTCTGGCATACGCGCACCCTCGCCGCCAGGGCCAGCGTTATCAATAAAGTTAGACATTGACAGGGTCCAGCTACCAATCATTGGGACCTTCCAACCCAATTTTGTCATGCCATTTGCAATCTGAGCTAACTCGGGACCAATACCATAAGTCAAAATAACCTCAGCTCCAGCTTCCTTAGCTTTGAGCAACTGCGCAGTCATATCTACATCCTTGATGTTGAATTTTTCAACAGCAACTGGTGTGATGTTTTTAGCCGCCAATGCCTTTGTCAGATCATCTTTGCCTAATTGACCATAGTTAGTAGAGTCAGCCAAAATGGCGACCTTGGTAAACTTACGACGAACAATAGCCTCTTCGACAATCATTGGAGCCTGGATGGAGTCGTTTGCAGAGTTACGGAAAATGTAGTTATCTGGAAATTCAGGCGGTAAAAATTGTTTGGTTAGGATGGAACCAGTTGCAACGTTATTCATAACGGGGATCTTTGCTTCTTCGTACAAGCGCTGAGCGGCAAGGGCTACGCCGGTATTGATGAATCCGACAGTAGCAACAACCTTTTCTTTATTGATGAGTTCCTCAGCAATTTGAACGCCACGTTCATTTTTTGCTTCATCATCGCGCTCAATTGCAACTAACTTTTGGCCTAAAACGCCGCCATTTTTATTAATCTCTTCAATTGCGATTTTGACGCCTTCTCTCATGCTAACGCCCATTGAAGAAGAGCCACCGGTATAAGGTCCGGTAACGCCAATTTTGATGTCATCAGCAAAACCTAAGCTTGCTGTGAGCATCATGGCTATCATTGAGCTTTTCTTAAAACCTTTAATCATATTTAAATTCCCCGTGGACAATGTTGAAAATTCGTGCCGACCCATATATATATAGGTCAATCCATTTGTAATACTACCTACTTCTTTTGTAAATCTCTCTAATAGTTTACCCTATGTATTGGCAGTGTAAAGACCTTAGTTAATTACGGTTGATTATTTTCCATTGAATTATTTTTGATTGGGGTAACATACTTTAATCATAAAAATTAATTTAATCATCACCCATGGCAATCACACTTACAAATTCGACTATTCCCGCAATATTAAATATATTGGACAATCTCTCTCATCTTTTGGAGAAGGCTCAAGTCGACTCCAAGACCAGAGGATATGACTCAAAGGTATTGGTTGATTTTCGCATGGCACCTGACATGCTCCCTCTTAAAACTCAAGTTTTAATAGCCTGCGACGCTGCAAAATTCTGTGTTGCACGGGTCAGTGGGTTGGAAGCCCCAAAGTTTGCAGATTCCGAATCTTCAATGGAAGAATTGCAGGAGCGCATTAAAAAAACAACTGACTGGTTGCGCACTGTGCCCGCAAATGCTTTAGACGGTATGGAGGATGAGCAGGTGACCTTCCCGGTAGGGAAAGAGGCTACTAAAACGATGCGGGGACAAGATTACGTTTTCTTTTGGGCGGTGCCCAATGTTTACTTTCACGTCACAACGGTATACAACATTTTGCGACATAACGGTGTTCAAATCGGCAAGCGCGACTACTTGGTGGGCTCAGGCAATTTAGTTTAATATGCTTACAAAACTTTGAAACTGAGAGGACAAATTAAAATTTGTCTTAAAGATTAGTAATGTTATTCGTGTTATCCCTAAAGCCCGTACTAAATTTATATTGAAGTGGTTACACTCTGCGAAGTGTAGGCATACAAATCACGCTTCACGAAATTTTAATCTTCCTCGGAGTTATTTTTGTCACAAGAAATTTTGCTTGATATCCAAGGCCTAACCAAAGAGTTTAAAGGCTTTGTTGCTGTCAGTGACGTTAATTTAAACGTTACTCGCGGATCCATTCATGCATTAATTGGTCCCAATGGAGCAGGAAAAACTACGCTATTTAACTTGCTAACTAACTTTCTTGTTCCTACTCAAGGTAATATTTTCTTCAAGGGTGTAAACATCACGCATGAAAAGCCTGCGCAAATTGCAAGACGCGGTATGGTCCGTTCATTCCAAATTTCTGCTGTGTTTCCTCATATGACTGTTTTAGAGAATGTGAGGGTTGCTTTGCAACAAAAACAAAATGTTGCTTTTAATTTTTGGCAATCTGAGAAATCACTCCATCATCTGCATGCACGCGCAATGGAGCTCTTAGACTCAGTTGATTTGCATAGTTTCGCAGACGAACTCGCTGTCAACTTACCTTATGGCCGAAAACGAGCTCTTGAGCTAGCTACTACTTTAGCACTTGAGCCAGAATTGATGCTCCTAGATGAGCCCACTCAAGGCATGGGTCATGAGGATGTAGACCGAGTCACGCAACTCATAAAGAAGGTTGCTGCTGGTCGCACGGTTTTAATGGTTGAGCACAACATGAATGTGGTGTCCTCCATAGCAGACCGAATCACTGTGCTTCAAAGGGGTGCTGTAATTGCAGATGGCAATTACAGGGAGGTCTCCCAAAATCCTTTGGTCGTTGAGGCTTACATGGGGTCTACCGAGCACGAACTCGTAGGCGCCCATTGAGCTTTATCGCGCCCATATACGTCTAACTTATCTTTTAAAAATATGAACAGTGTCTCCTCCAAAGAGTTGCTTAAGGTTGAGAACTTACAGGCCTGGTACGGTGAGTCCCACATCCTTCACGGCGTGAATCTCTCCGTGAATAAGGGCGAGGTGGTAACGCTTTTGGGAAGAAATGGATCTGGAAGAACCACGACCCTAAGGGCTATCATGGGTTTGACTGGGTCAAGATCTGGATCAATTACTGTGAACGGAGTGGAGAGTATCGATTTAAGTACACATCAAATTGCCAGGCTTGGTCTTGGTTATTGTCCTGAGGAGCGCGGAATTTTCTCCTCCCTATCTACCTATGAAAATTTAATACTGCCCCCAAAAATTAAAGGTACTGATGGGGGTATGTCTGTCAATGAGATCTATGCAATGTTTAGCAATCTGAAAGAACGCGCAGACAGTCCCGGTACTAGGCTATCTGGGGGCGAACAGCAAATGTTAGCCGTTGCCAGAATTCTAAGAACTGGAGCAAGGCTATTACTACTCGATGAAATCTCTGAGGGTCTTGCACCCGTTATCGTTCAAAAATTAGGCATCATGATCGCCACTTTAAAGCAAGCCGGATTTACGATCATTCTGGTAGAGCAAAATTTTCGTTTTGCCGCTCCCCTAGCGGATCGTTTCTATGTGATGGAGCACGGTCAAATTGTTCAGCAATTCAATCACGCTGAGTTGCCCTCCAAAATGTCAATGTTGCATGAGTTCTTAGGTGTTTAAGTTTTTTTTTGAAGGATGATCAAATTATGAAATTTGTTAAAAAAGCTCTTACTATCGCCCTTGGAGTTGCCCTCGCCAGCCCACTGATTTCCCGAGCAGGTAATGAAGTTGTTATCGGTGATATCGACGACATGTCCGGCCTTTACTCTGACGTTTTAGGTCCTGGCGGTGTAGAAGCTGCCAAGATGGCTATTGAGGATTTTGGCGGAACAGTACTGGGTAAGAAAATTACCTTTTTAAGTGCTGATCACCAAAATAAGCCTGATGTTGGCTCCAGCAAATTTAGAGAGTGGGTAGATAAGAACGAATTGAACATGTTGCTAGGCGGTGCAAATACCGGAGTCAGTCTGGCAATGGCGAAGGTCGCCAATGAAAAGAAGACTGTATTTTTTGCAATTGGAGCAGGTGGATCCTCTTTGACCAACGCTGACTGCACGCCCTATACGATTCACTACGCTTACGATACAACTGCACTGGCTAACGGGACGGCAAAGGTCATTACAGAGAATGGCGGGAAGACCTGGTATTTCTTAACAGCTGATTATGCGTTTGGCACCCAACTCCAAAATGCAGCAACCAAAGTTGCAACCGAGAACGGCGGTAAGTCAATTGGCTCAGTGAGAGTCCCTTTGTCTGCAACTGATTTTTCTTCTTTCTTGCTTCAGGCACAAGGTTCTAAGGCCCAGGTGTTGGGACTTGCGAATGCGGGCGCTGACTTTACGAATTCCCTTAAAGCGGCTAATGAATTTGGTGTTACCAAGACCATGCAGCCGGCTGCCTTGCTAGCCTTTATCAGTGATATTCATAGTCTGGGATTAAAGACTGCTCAAGGACTTTACCTAACTGACGGTTGGTACTGGGATATGAACAATGAGACGCGTGCTTTTGGTAAGCGCTACTTCGCCAAAATGAAGAAGGAGCCAACAATGGTTCAAGCTGCTTATTACTCGGCGACAATGAATTATTTGAAAGCTGTCAAAGCAGCCAACACAACTGACACTGAGAAAGTGATGGCGGAGTTGAGAAAAATGAAGATCAATGACTTCTTTGCAAAAGACGGCTACATAAGGGCTGACGGTGTAATGGTTCACGAAATGTACGTCATGCAAGTCAAAACGCCTCAGGAATCGCAGTACCCATGGGATTACTACAAACTCATCAAGAAGGTGAAGGGCGAGGAAGCGTTTGGTCCTGTATCTGATACCTGCCCATACTTGAAGAAGTAAAACTTCACTGATGACCATTTTCTTCAACCCCTTATTTGCTGATGCTGATTCAATATGACTGATATTTTTGGAATCCCACTACAAGTCATTTTGGGTCAGCTGTTGCTTGGACTGGTGAACGGCTCCTTTTACGCAATGCTCAGCCTAGGCTTGGCCGTAATATTTGGGCTTTTAGGAGTGGTCAATTTTGCGCACGGCGCCTTCTACATGCTGGGGGCCTATGCGACCTGGATATTTTTAGATGTATTTGATTTTGGTTATTGGTGGGCCTTGCTCTTATCTCCACTTGCCATTGGAATCATTGGAATTATTTTAGAAAGGCTATTTTTAAGGCACCTCTACAAAGTTGATCCTTTGTACGGATTGCTTCTAACTTTTGGCCTTTCTTTGATTGCTGAGGGTGTACTTAGAGAGGCTTTTGGTGCCTCTGGTCAAACCTACCCAGTTCCAGAGCTACTGCAGGGGACTATAGATGTGGGCTTCATGTTTTTGCCCATCTATAGAGTATGGGTGATTTTGTCTTCCCTGACTATTTGCTTTCTCACCTGGTATCTGATTGAGCGAACTCAACTAGGCTCCACGCTCAGGGCTGCTACGGAGAATCCGAAGCTCGTCCAAGCTTTTGGAATTAATGTACCCATGATTGTTATGTTTACTTACGCAGCTGGTGTTGCTTTGGCTGCTTTAGCCGGGGTTCTCTCAGCTCCAGTCATACAAGTCTCACCGCTTATGGGTTCATCACTTGTTATTGTTGTATTTGCAGTTGTTGTGATTGGCGGCATGGGTTCAATCATGGGTTCAATTTTAAGTGGTGTTGGCTTAGGGGTGATCGAGGGTTTCACCAAAGTCTTCTACCCTGAGGCATCAAACATTGTGGTATTCCTGATTATGGCAATTGTTTTGTGCTGGCGTCCTGCTGGTTTATTTGGTAAAGAGTAGAAAATGCATATGACACGTAACACTACTTTTTATTCCATATTGTTGCTATTGGCGCTATTGGCGCCTTGGGCCGGGGTGTACCCAATATTTTTGATGACTATATTTTGCTACGCAATATTTGCGTGTGCATTTAATTTAATGCTCGGATACTCTGGGATGCTCTCGTTTGGACACGCTGCCTACTTTGGCGTCTCCTCTTACATCACTGCCTGGTTGCTCACATCTTACGCATGGTCAACTCCATCGGCTATCTTGGTCGGCGCATTATCATCAACGCTTTTAGGGCTTTTGATTGGATTAATAGCAATCCGGCGATCTGGTATTTATTTCGCAATGATTACTCTTGCCTTGTCGCAACTCGTGTATTTTGTTTGCTTAGAGGCCCCCTTTACGGGTGGTGAGAACGGCATTCAGGGCGTCCCCCGTGGTGATTTATTTGGACTCATCTCGCTTGGCGATGATTTATCCATGTATTACTTCGTACTTATTGTCTTTATTTTGGTGTATCTTTTCATACAGCGAATTGTTAACTCACCCTTTGGGCAGGTTTTAAAAGCGATAAGGGAGAATGAACCACGTGCGTCGTCTCTAGGATATTTTGCGGATCATCAAAAACTTCTAGTATTCATCCTATCCAGCACCTTGGCCGGTCTGGCCGGTTCCCTTAAAACCCTTGTGCTTGGATTTGCAACGCTATCTGACGTGTTGCAGTCAACATCTGGCGAGGTCATACTGATGACCATGTTAGGTGGGGCAGGAACGTTCTTTGGGCCAGTTTTGGGATCAGCGATTGTTGTAGCACTCCAAAACTTGCTTTCAGACCGCGTAGGATCATGGGTGACAGTTATTATTGGTGCAATTTTTGTGATCTGTGTGATGGCCTTCAGAAGGGGTATCGTGGGCGAGTGGTTGGCTTTTATGGATCGCAAACGCCACGATTGAACACGACGCTTTAATCAGGTCTTGTGTAGTACTGAATAATATAGTCCTCCTCTATTTTTTCCCATTCTTTTGCAAAGCTGTCAGTTTTTATGTTTTCGTCGATCTTACTTTTCACATTAATAGGAACCTCACCCAAAATCGTGTACTGAACTGTACTTTCAGTACTTATCTTGAGGATATTCATATCTATGACCAGATCCTTTATGCTGAATGGTTGTCCACTTGGTGGAAGATCTGTTTGAATAGGAATATTCAACTCTACATCATTCCAAGCATCGAAGGCCGCTCTTTTCACGTAAACTTCAATACCATAAATTGTTTTTTTGAATATTTCTATGAAGCAAGGCTTCTCTACTCTTAAAACAGTTATTGTTGAGATTTTGATAGAGCTTTGATCCTTTGTAGAAGTAAGCCACTTCAGTTTTTTACTTTCAAAATAATCTAATTCGTGACACTGGGCATCCTTATTAAACTTATAGAGCCATACTTTTGTAATTGAATTATTAAATTTAGGTGAACCTATTTCAATACTTTTTTCACAATACTTAATTCCCAAAATTGCCAATTCTGCTCCGTTGTATTGATCTGAAAAATCAGACGTATAAGTTGCATCTCTTACGAATTTCCCATCACAGTCTACTGATTTAACCTTGAACCGAAGTCCTTTTAATTCATCAGAAAACTCTCCATTAAGATAGGTCGTGGAGGTCCCTTGACTGAATTCTGTGTAGGCCAATATGCATATTTGACCTGGATCAGGCTCAGGAGTTTCGACGGTGAATCGTTCAACTAGAAACTCATCATCATAAAAGAGTTCTTGCAACTGATCATATGTTTTAGCTTCAGAATGTACATCTAGAATTTGATTCCATGATTCGTAATCACACATTTGTACTGTGACTGGCTCACCTTTATCAATAGTTAAGGTACAAGTAGTATCGTTATTATCTGCATAAAATCCACGAGCAATTGGGTTATGGTAGTCGCAATATTGTGAAATTAAATGTGATATACCAACTTCCTTTGATGATGCATCGGCAATTAACGATGTCAGTCTCTGGGGCGACAGGTAATAAACATCACAAATTAAACCCTTACCCTTTAGTTCTAGAATCATGATTTCCTCGCTACGTTCGTCATTGGTTGGATCTCGTTTCTTACTTTATTGTGCTCAGCAATTTCCTTGAATCTCATATTTTGATTTCGTTAAATTAATGCGACTTATTCATTCTAAAAAGTATGTCCTTATTGCAAGGGTAGATCAATCGTGATTTGGGTGCCTTCAACCTCGGGGTTAATTTGTATACTCAAATGTCCACCTAATAAAGCGCATGTTTTTTGTGCAATCGGCAATCCAAGTCCGACACCGTGTTGGGAAAGATCCTTGCCCCGCCAAAAGGGAGTTAGCATTTTTTCAAGATCGTCTGCAACTACGGATTTACCGTTATCTAGAACTCGCAGGAGGAGCCTCTCGTTTTGAATGGTTGCATTTAAATAGACCTTATCTCCGCCGTAGTTAAAAGCGTTGTCGATTAAATTGTTCAATACCTCCTTAAGTAACGTAGAGTTGGTTTTGAATTTAAATGTACTCAAGGATTGCATTTCAGTACTTATTACAAAATTCTTGGAATTTTGTCTGAACACAGGTTTCCAGTGGTTTATCAAATCTACTACCAACTCACCAAGCTCAATATCAGATGTTTCAATAGTGTTTACGCCCTCCGATCTTGCAAGCGTGAGCAACTGTCTAACCAACTGCGTCACCCTTGCAGAGGCGGAACTCAGTTCGCTGAGCACCTCGGGGTTGGGGGGGGCCTTCGGACTCGCCTGGGACGTCCTTAGTAAATCATCAACTAACAGTTTGATGCCCGCTAGGGGCGTTCTTAGCTGATGTGCTGCATCCGATATGAATCGCCTTTCATGAGCGATTGCCTCTTGTAAACGCTTAAGCAAATCATTAATGTGGCTAATAAGTCCCTTCAACTCTGTGGGGACTTGAGAGATGGGGATGGCTGATAAATCATCAATTCCTCGTCGTGATACAGCGTCATTGATTGCATTTGCAGGAGCAAGACCATAGCGAATTCCAGCAAACAAGAGAGGCACGATTAGCACGGCCAAAGCAATTGCGGGTAAGAAAATTGCGGCTGCTAATTCTTTGGAAATTTGATTGCGTTTCGCTTGGGATTCGCCTACAAGCACCCAAACGTAACCTGGACTTTGTTTGTGCTCTAAACGAATGGCGACAACACGGAGATTGCCAAAATCATTTTCAGAGTCGAAGAATATAGGTATACCAGCTGTTTGTTCACTAGCCTCTTTTGGAAGTGAGAGCAGTGCGTTGCCGACTAATTTTTTGCCGTTCTGGTTAATCACCATGAAGCGCGAAGGCGAAAGTGAATCAAAAATTAGATAATCCGCTGTGTTTGGGTCAGCGGCAAAAACAGGCCCACTGTCATCCCAGTGTATTTGTGTTGCTAGAGCTAAAGCATCATCTTTCAAGATTCGGTCTAATGAAATTTGTGCAGAACGCCCAGCCAGCCAAAATGCGGCCAGAGTTGCGGCCAACGCAGATGCAACCCATAGCCAAATAAATGTCAGCACAAGGTTTCTTCTGAGACTTTCTGCTTTAAAAAGGTTCACTCTGAGGCCTCCAAGGCGTAACCGGTGCCACGAACTGTAATAATTGAGACCCCGGTATCCGCTAATTTACGTCTTAGCTTTAAGATATAAATTTCTACGGCATTGGCAGTAAAGTTCGTGTCCCAACTCGACATCGCAGATACGATCCTACTCTTGGGAACGGCTTGACCAGAGGAGCCCATTAGTAATTCAAGTAAAGTCGCCTCCCTAGGACTAACAAGAATCCGCTGATCTTTGTGGAAAAGTTCACGACTTTCGGTATTAAAAGCGAGGTCCCCGTTTCTCAGAATCTGTGTCATATTGCCAGTTCGTCGTCTGACAATCGCGCGGATCCGCGCAATGAGCTCCGGGGGCTCAAAGGGCTTGGTGAGATAGTCGTCGCCTCCGCTATTGAGACCTAAAACTCTGTCCTGTAATTCATCGCGCGCAGTGAGGATTAGGACAGCGTGTTTGAGCCCTTTAGAGCGCCATTCTTTTAATACTGAAATGCCATCTATTTTGGGTAAGCTTAAATCTAGAACTGCAATATCGTAAGTTTCAGTCAGTGTGGCCGCTAAGGCAAGTTCTCCGTTGTCCACAGTATCAACTTGCCAGCCCTCTGCAAGCAGCGTTCTTTTGAGCCCTAACCGCAGGGCTGAGTCATCTTCTACGATCAGTACGCGCATATTAGGGAAGTTTCACAAAGATTGTGTAAGATATCAGGATGAGAATTTTTAACATAACACAAAATGGGGTCCAAGAGAGTGACCAACTTCCCCAGGACATGCCCTCAGAGGGTTTCCTTTGGATGGCCTTTGCAAGACGTGAATTTGAAGTGATGCAACAAACGGTTCAGACGACGCTCGAGCGCTTATGTCAAGTGCAGATTGTAGATCTTCACATCACGGATATGCTGAATAATCAATTACCTTCACATTTTGACTTTTCCTCAGACTACGATTTATTGATTTTTAGGAGGCTCGCTTCGGGGCAGTTTGAGACAGACCTAAGTGAGCCAGGAGCTGTGTTACACACACCGAGTCAAAGGGGCGGTCCACCGGTCCTTCGTAAAATTGATACCAGTCCAGTTGCTTTCCTCGTACTATCTGGAATTCTAATTACCGTCCACCCAACGGACTGCTCCGTTAGAGATAGCTTTGCTGCAAGGTTGCTCAGCACTGCAAATACTTCCAACTCTGGCGCTAATGCTGCAGTTAAAAGAGTCCCCCAGAGTCCCTCTGATTTGATGCTCCGAATTGTCAGCCAAATGGTTGATGGTTATTTGAATCTAAGACGGGAACTCACAAAGCAATTAGACCATTGGCAAAGTGAATTGCTTAACCCAAGAACACGTTTTAAGAATTGGAATGCGTTATTAGATGCCAGGCTATCTTTACATATCTTGGATGAAATTAGCGAGGACCAGCGGTCTGCCGTACAAGATTGGATTGATTCTTTGGAGACCGTTTCTAAGGAGTCCGAAAGCACGCCTAAGGAATTAGAACTTTTGAAGCTCAGGAGTAGGGACGTTTTAGAGCACATTGAGAGGGTGGTTCACCATGTAAGGCGATTAGAGCAAAGTGCAGAGACTGCAGTACAGATGCACTTCAATGCACAAAGCAACCGGACCAATGAAATCATGAGAACATTAACTGTGTTAACAGCTATATTTCTACCGCTTAATCTAATTACGGGTTTTTTTGGGATGAATTTCGAGAACTTTCCCTATATTCACACTGAGAACGGTATATTTTGGACCATTTTTATAATGGTCTCAATTAGCCTTTTCTCAGTCATCTTCTTTTGGAGAAAGAAGTATTTAGGCGACCATTGAACCCTTACTGGGAAAGGTTCCAGATCTGTGTTGAGCGCGCACCACTTCTGCAATAGGCAAGCACGGGCGTTTTAGCATTCTTAATAGTGTGTGCAAACTCCTTGACGAGCTCTTCAGTGAGTTGACCGCTCGTGAAGGGGATGTTGAAAAACTCTAACCCCAATTTCTCGGCTGCAGCCTTTATCAAAGCGTGGCTGGGCTGGTCGGGGCCGCCTTCACCGTCAGGGCGATTACAGATAATAGTTTTAAACCCCTCAGATGCAATTTGCTCTAAATCCGAGATGGCGATTTGTGGGGCAGTTGCGAATGCAGGGGTGTGGGAGGTAATTTGAGCGCTCATAATTTGAATTTTTGTGGGTTGTCTTTGAACAAGTTACTCGGGAGGATTGGAATTGAATTTAAGTTTTTAAGAATTGGGGGGAGCCTTGTATTAACTTCCAAAGCTCTGCCTCGCTGGGGGTCAAAAGATTTGCAAGTTTTTGCATTGTCTCAGTTGGCTCATGCTGGACCAAGATGCCGAGTTGGCGAATTCTTGATAATTTCTTGACGAAATGTTCTAGTGCTTGATCCGTATTGTCGGCAATTTCAAGCAGTGGCTGGGGAATTAGGTCCTCAGATATCTTGAACTCATATTGCACCTTGTCTATGATGCCTTTGAGTTGCTCTGGCGAAAGATTGAGACGTTTACCCTCATTCAATACAAATTCGTCTTGTAAATTTATTGAAAACCCCATTTTAAGTCTTTGATAAAGCGCAATAGAGAGGTTGTTTTTATCGGCGTAAAGTTCATCTGCAAAAGATGATGCTAATAATGCAGAAGGTATTGCAAAAATACCAACACCAATAACGGCCATTAATATGGTCATGACTCGACCAACAGTGGTCAAAGGCGTAAGGTCACCGTAGCCAACCGAGCTCAGCGTGATAACTGCCCAGTAAATCGAAGCGGGGATATTTTCGTACTTGTCTGGCTGACTGTCATGCTCCATTAGATAGGCTAAGCTAGCAGCCAATACAACCATCAGCATCATAATGAAAAGCGAAGCAGCTAAGATAGGAGTTTCACGAGTGAACACACGCTTTAGTACTGCAGTGGAGTTGTTTTGTTTTGTAATTTTCAGCAGCCTCATTAGTCTAAAGACTCTAAGGAAACGAAGATCAAATAGATGGTGTAAGAATAGTTCTAAAAAGAAGGGAATGATCGCTAGAAAATCGATGATGGAGGCAAATCTAAGGGAGTGTTTAACACGGCCGGAAAACCATTTCTTGAAAATCGGGTCTTCAACGCAGGAATATAGTTTAAGAAAATACTCAATACTAAATAAGCCGACAGCAATCGAGTCAATGATAATGAATTGTGTGCTTAAAAGGTAGTGTATTGACTCAACGGATTCAATGACAACGGCGATTACTGAGATGACTACCCACCAAGCGATTAAGCGGTCAAACATCTCGTGAATTGCACCGCCGTATTCGCTTGGGAATACAACTGAATACATTTTTTGGCGAAAGGTTCTCTTTGCGTTCAAAGCCATGAATTCCTGGTAAGCAGGGATCAGCACTCTGAAGAGTTTTAACATTCTTAGCAATCGTAAAAATCTGAGAACTCTCAGATCTATGGGTAAGAATGCTTGAAAATAAAACGGTGCAACAGCCAAGAAATCAATGACTGCAAAGGGACTAAATACATATGCGGCCCTGGTAAAGCGTCGATTTTTGAACTCCTGGTCCTCGGGTGCGAGGTATAAACGTGTTAAGTATTCAATCGTAAAAACAATGACTGAGAAAACATCGAACACGTGAAAAAATTGTTCATGAGCTTGAAAAATTGCGGGTATGCGCTCAACAACCAGTGCAAATAGGTTGATGATGATTAAAAAACTGATCCATCCATCAATTTGCTGGTGCTTGTTATCCTCAATCTCAGGATCGAGTAAGTAGGTATATATTTTTTGGCGAACAGTTGAGCAACGCCCTAACGCCTCACTGAGCGTAAGGGGACTTGACTGGTTTGTAATAAGGGGCAGGGAACTCGGTGTTGAACTCATTATCAGTTGGGGAGCCATACGACAAAGGGTTAAGGCAGTTGGTAGATAAGTTCCCAAATTCAGCAATACTGAATCATGGAAATTAGTTTCGTAACAAGCCTTTCGTCAAATGAAAGTAATATTACTCACAATAACCTTTATTTTCACATAACTTTAAGCAATTGTGAGGCAAGACGGTGTCAATTCACTTTCCCGCCTGATTCAATCGACTACTAGGGATGAATAATTCCTTTGGATTATTGACCAATTAATACCTTTGTGTTCAATATTTTGAGCCTTAATCTTGGTTAAGCAACCCTGGTTTTTAAAATCCATTCAAGCAACTACAATGTGTTCATACTCCGGGGTGTACGCATTGTGCGTGCTGAGATGGGCCTAGACCAAACCCGAAAACTTGATCCGGTTCACACCGGCGTAAGGAGAGGGCAACTCACAGTTAGTAGGGGTTAGGGTTCTTAGAGCTTAGACCAACCAGCTGAGATCACCGGAGTCCGCTTTACAGATGGAGTCTCCGATGAATGCACCAGATAAATTTCAACAATTACTTTCACTAACCCGTGAGCCATTTCCAGCTTCGAAAAAGATCTATCTAGAGGGAAGTCAAAAAAACATTTTGGTCCCGGTTCGTGAAGTCAAGCTCACCAACGGAGATCAAGCGCACCTATACGATACATCAGGTCCTTATACCGACCCGAGCGCTGTGATTGACGTTAGAAGTGGCCTGCCTAATGTTCGTACTCCTTGGATTTCAGCCCGGGCAGATACAGAATCTTATGTTGGACGTTCTCACCAGGTGCTGGACGACGGCGTAAAAAATGAAGAGCGCGAGGCGCAACGCATAGAGGCGCTCCGAGTGGATGCGTTAAAACTGCAACGCAAACCCATGCGCGCACGAAGTGGTAAGAATGTGACTCAGATGCACTATGCAAGGCAGGGCATTATTACGCCGGAGATGGAGTATGTGGCACTTCGTGAGAACGGCAAACGAGAGTGGATGCAGGACTATTTAAGCAACCCAGAGCGTGAGGCGAGACTGAAGGGTAACCCCATGGGTGCCATTATTCCCGCAACCATAACGCCTGAATTTGTCAGAGACGAGGTGGCTAGAGGTCGCGCCATAATTCCTGCCAACATCAATCACCCAGAAATTGAGCCCATGGCGATTGGCCGCAATTTTCTAGTCAAGATTAACGCCAATATTGGTAACTCAGCAGTGACCTCCTCAATTGAAGAAGAGGTTGAGAAACTTGTGTGGTCTATTCGCTGGGGTGCAGATACCGTAATGGATTTGTCCACTGGGAAAAACATACACACCACCCGCGATTGGATCGTGAGAAATAGCCCAGTGCCCATCGGTACCGTACCCATCTACCAAGCTTTAGAGAAAGTGGGCGGCGTGGCTGAGGATCTTACCTGGGAGATTTTTAGGGATACTTTGATTGAACAAGCGGAGCAAGGTGTTGACTATTTCACCATCCATGCGGGTCTGCGTTTGCACATGATTCATCTAACCGCTGGTCGTAGGACGGGTATCGTCTCCAGGGGAGGCTCCATCATGGCGAAATGGTGTATCACGCACCATAAGGAGAGTTTCTTGTATACCCACTTTGAAGATATTTGTGACATCATGAAGTCCTATGACGTAAGTTTCTCCCTTGGGGATGCGCTACGTCCGGGCTCGGGAGCTGATGCGAACGATGAAGCTCAGTTTGCTGAACTTAGAACACTTGGAGAGCTCACCCAACTGGCCTGGAAGCATGATGTTCAAACGATGATCGAAGGTCCTGGACACGTGCCAATGCATATGATTCAGGCCAACATGGATGAGCAATTAAAGCATTGCCACGAAGCTCCTTTTTATACACTTGGGCCACTCACCATTGATATCGCTCCTGGCTATGACCATATAGCCTCAGCAATCGGAGCAGCCATGATTGGTTGGATGGGAACCTCCATGCTTTGTTATGTTACACCCAAAGAGCATTTGGGACTCCCCGACAGAGAGGACGTCAAGCAAGGCATCATTGCTTATAAGATTGCAGCGCATGCGGCAAACGTCGCAAAAGGGCATCCCGGTGTACGTGCAAGGGATGAAGCTATCTCCAAAGCTCGCTTTGAATTTAGGTGGCATGATCAGTTCAACTTAAGTTTGGATCCAGAGACAGCAAAAGATTTCCACGATGAAACACTTCCCAAGGATTCAAGCAAAGAAGCGCACTTTTGCTCCATGTGTGGTCCAAAGTTTTGCTCCATGAAAATCACGCAAGAAGTACGCGAATATGCAGCCCAAAATGGAATCAGCGAGGACGTAGCATTGGATCAGGGCATGGCCATAAAGTCTGTTGAATTTAAGGCCGCTGGGGGAGAAATTTACATCCCAATCAAGCAAGAGCTCACCAAACCCTAAACGGGAAGAGTGAGCTAACAAAGCCGGTTAGAAGGTCGAAGTATCGAGTTTGCTCCTTCTAACTGCTTTTTTTAGTTATATTTATCATTAATGAGCGTATTTAGTTGCTATATGAAGCAATTACTGGCATAGTACTGGCTTCGATATTCAAGTCGTGTTGTTGTTGTTCGGTTGGCCTGTGCTTAAACCACTTTGGATGAATTTACTTTATCCGTTATGAGTGGACCAAGTTATCTCCCTCTCACCATCCCCTCCCTCTTGAGCTTCGCCCTTGGGGGAGTTGGTCCAAAGCTTACTTCCTCTATTTTTAAAGCAAGCATTATTGCGGTTTGCAATTAGCAAATCACTGATGAGATTTGGTCAAGAGGAATCTATCCTCTGAGACCCCACCGGAGCGGGACATGGCAAAAGAAGAAATGTTGGAGATGAACGGCGTTGTGAACGAGGTTTTACCCGACTCAAGATATAGAGTTATGTTAGATAACGGACACGGACTTATTGCTTATACAGCTGGCAAGATGAGAATGCACCACATCCGTATTTTGGCCGGAGACAAGGTGACGCTTGAACTCTCGCCCTACGACATGACCAAAGGTCGAATTACATTTAGACATATTGCGGGTAAGGGACCTTCTTCAGGCCATGCGCCAAAGCGGAAAACTTATTGATGTCCCACCCTTTGGGTGAGCAGACGGGCTACAAAATTAAAGTGGAGAGCATAGAGGTTGATGGTGGTAAAACGCTTGAAATCAGGTCTTTACTCGACCGGATGCAGTTCTCGGATGATGAGGGTATCGCAGAGGCACTAGGTATATCCTCAGCACAGTGGCCATTGTTTGGGCTAGTTTGGCCTTCTGAACAAAAACTCGCCAATCTAATGCAAAAGTGGATTTTGCCAATTGGCCCTATTTTGGAAATAGGTTGCGGTCTAGCCCTTGCCAGTTTAGTCGTCCACCGCAGGCTAGGGGACATAACCGCAAGTGACTGTCATCCCCTTACAGAGTCTTTTCTTAAGCACAACCTAACGCTAAATCATTTGCCTTCGATGAAATATAGTGTCGGGCATTGGTTCAGGGAGAATCCAAATCTTGGAAAATTTTCACTAATTATTGGTAGTGACGTTCTTTACGACAGAATGTATCCGTCGAATTTAGCAAAATTTATTCAACTGCATGCACTACCCAGTGCACAGGTTTTGATTGTGGATCCGAACCGAGGTAACAGCGCCGAGTTTTGCAAAATAATGAAAAACAACGGCTTCACTCTCTCCCAGTCAATGCTCAAGGGTCCGTTGTATGATTACAGCCCCTATAGAGGACGACTTTTAAATTTTCTCAGAGAGTAGTTTATATTAAGTCAATTAAAAGAAGCAATGTTAAGCTTATGCATCGCATAAGCGTTATTTTCCTCTGTATCTGATAGCACCCAACCCTCGGTCAATAATCTTGTCATGTATTGCTTGTTATACAAGAATGACATGATTAGTTGAAACAGACCGAATGTAAAAAAGGTAAGTACCAGGTGAAATAAACCGACCGCTATTTCACCGCGAAAAACTGGTACAAACCAGCCAAATACCAAGTAACTCCAGGACCATCCTACGTAGCCGTTTTTAACAATACCAGAGGCGGGGTGGCGCACAAGAACTTTTTTTTGAAGTCCAACAAGTGCAAATCCAAAAATGAATGGTAAAAGAACTATGGTTAATATGACCCAGTTCCATGCATCAAAATCGTCCATTGACATTAGCCTTGTATTTAGATGTGGGTTTTCATTGAGGTGAAGCGTTGCTACTTTAGAGTATAAACGGAGTCATGTTTTTTGGAAATCGCTATGTCCATTAGGTATGGCTCTCTCATATGTCAAAAATAACCGCATCATCCGCATTATCTCGTTTCCGGGTACTCGATTTATCCAGAGTCCGTGCGGGTCCGGCTTGTGTGCGTCAATTGGCTGATTTTGGGGCCGATGTTATAAAGATCGAAAATGTGAATCCTGAGGACTTAGCTGGACCAAGGGAGAGCTCAGATTTTCAAAACCTGCACAGGAACAAACGCTCAATAACGCTTAATTTAAAGTCAGAAGAAGGTCTCTCCCTTTTCAAAGATCTCGTTAAAACAGCCGATGTCGTAGTCGAGAACTATAGACCTGATGTAAAACACCGATTAGGTATTGATTATGAATCGCTAAAAGTAATTAATCCTAAAATAATCTTAGCAAGTATCTCAGGATTCGGACAGGACGGTCCCTATGAAAAGCGTCCCGGTTTTGATCAGTTGGCTCAAGGGCTATCGGGCTTGATGTCCGTCACAGGTAATCCAGGTGAGGGGCCGATGCGCGTTGGTGCTGCTGTGGCGGATGTGGCTGCAGGATTTTTGGCTGCTATGGGCGTGTTGACGGCATTGTTAGAGCGCGAGGTAAGTGGGCAAGGCCAGTGGGTGCAGTCCAATCTGCTGCAAGCCGGACTGGCTTTGTTGGACTTTCAAGCGGCAAGGTACACCATGTCTGGGGAGGTTGCAAAACAAATGGGGAACGACCATCCCACCTTTATGCCCACATCTGCCTATCAAACTCTTGATGGCTATATCAACATTGCAGTTTCTGGTCTTGGAATGTGGGAGAAGTTTTGTGCAAGTGTTGAAAGAGTAGATTTGTTGGGCGATGCGGAGTTCCAGACTGGACCCGGGAGATCTAAAGCTAGGACGCGGCTAAATGCTGAAATCAACAACACGACGCGATGTAAATCCACTCGTGAATGGATGGAGATCTTGAACAGGGATGGGATCCCCTGCGGACCCATTTATACAATGGACCAGGTATTTGCTGATCCTCAAGTAAAGCATCTGAGGGCAAGTGCCCCCGTTGATCATCCAGAACTGGGAGAATTGCAGTTGATCAATCAACCTGTAAAGTTGTCCAGAACACCAGCCCAACTTAAGACCGCATCTCCTTTGAGGGGATTTCATACGCGCGATGTTCTTAGGGAGCTTGGACTCTCGGAGCAAAAAATAGATCGCTTCTTTGCTGAGGGCATCGTCTAAACTCTTTGGAGCGATAAACAGATAAACTCTTGGCTATACCGGGGGGGGCCTTCACTTTTTCTCATCTCTCTTTATCAACAAATTTCAAATCCAATTCATGTCAAAAGTTATTACTCAAAAACACGGAGCAATTGCTCACCTCATTCTCTCCAATCCAGACAAAATGAATGCTATGACTATGGAGATGTGGCAAGCTATTCCCTCGGCCCTCCAAGCTTTTGATCATGATCCTGAGGTCAGGGTTATTGTGATTTCTGGGGACGGTGAAAAAGCATTCATATCCGGGGCGGATATTTCGCAGTTCGATAAACTGCGGGGCACAGAGGAAGCCCAGGCACAGTACAACGCCTGTGTGAGCGACGCTTACGCAGCGCCCATTCTTTGTTCTAAACCTGTCATTGCAAGCATCAGGGGATACTGTTTTGGGGGAGGTCTCGGATTTGCAGCTTCATGCGATGTACGTATCTGCGCAGAAGATGCGCAGTTCAGAATGCCTGCTGCCCGCTTGGGCCTTGGGTACGATCCCAGTGGTGTTAAGCGTTTTATGGACATTTTGGGGGCAGCTAACACAGCAGATATTTTCTATTCTGCAAGAAGGTTTGATGCAAAAAATGCATTGCATATGGGCTTTGTTAGCCAAGTACACCCAGTCAATGAGCTTCAGTCGCAGACCTTAGCCTACGCGCAGATGGTTTCTGAAAATGCCCCGTTGACAATGGCTGCTGCTAAGTTTGCAATACGTCAAGGACTCATGGACGAGTCAGAAAAAGACCTTATTACTGCAAGGCAGATGGTTAAGGAATGTTTTGCGAGCGAGGACTATAAGGAAGGTAGAAAAGCGTTTGCAGAAAAAAGAACGCCTGTTTTTAAGGGAGTATGAACTGTGTTTAATCTAACATCAGGACGAAACAACAACCTAAGGAAAAGCATTTCCTGGATGCTCTTTTGCTTATCAATCCTACTGGCTCAAATAGCACAGGGACAATCGAGTTATCCTGAAAAACCCATCAAACTGGTGGTCGGTTATCCACCCGGTGGTTCTGCTGACTTTGTCACGCGAGTCACTGCAGACGAATTATCCAAGGAACTTGGTGTCTCTGTATTGGTGGATAACAAACCAGGTGCGGGGGGCTCTATTGCTGCAGAATTGGTTTCTAAGCAACCCGCTGATGGATATACCTTTGCAGTGCTAGGTCCCCATGCTCTCATTAAGGCGCTCTTTCCTAAATTAAGCTTTGATCCAGATAAAGAGCTTTTGCCTATAACGAGTCTCGCTGTTGGATCGATGATCATTTGCGTGAACCCCAAAACTCCTTTTAAAACGCTTAAAGAGTTGATCGACTATGCAAAATTACATCCACAACAACTCTTTAGTGCAGCCTCAGGGAACGGATCTACCCCGCACTTGGCTGCCGCTTTGTTTGAGTCAAGTGCGGGGGTTAAATTCTCAACAGTACAGTTTAAGGGAGGAGGCGCTGCAGCCCAGTCAACGATGGCAGGAGATACCCAGGTGATGTTCGCTACCCCGCCCACCGTGCTCGGTTTTATTAAAGCGGGCATGCTGAGGCCCCTATCTGTGACTACAGCTAAAGCCTCTCCAGCAGTTCCCGGAATTCCTGGGGCACTTGAGAGCGGACTAGCCGGATATGATACTAATTTCTCCTTTGGGTTATACGCACCCAAGGGTACACCGCCAGAGTTGATGAAGAAAGTGTTTGAGGGGGTAACTAAAGGCCTTCAGCACAGTGGCATCAAGGAGCGCTTTGCTTTTCAGGGAATGGACGTTTACACCTCCAAGTCAATGGATGCTTTTGACTTGGAACTAAAAGCGGATGCTCCTAATGTTTATAGAGCTGTTAAAGAGTCAGGTGCAAAGGTTGAGTAGGGTGCTCTTATTAAAGAGATGGGAAGAAACTTTTGTTGATTTGTGAAATAGGAATTATGGGATTGTTAATTTATCTACCTAAATCAATAATTCACCGATTCACCGACTCGCCGATTAGGGCTTGAACAGCTTAAAAGAATGACTTGCACTTTAAACTGATAATTTAAATACTCTGAAATAAAATTTTTATGACTGACAAAAAACAAACTGAGTCCGTTAGAGCTGCCAGCGGCATGCGCAAAGGATTGACAAATTACGGAGATACAGGTTTTTCACTCTTTCTGCGCAAGGCATTTATCAAAGGCGCGGGCTATTCTGACAAGGCACTTGATAGAGTTGTCGTGGGTATTGCTAACACTGGAAGTTCCTACAACCCCTGTCACGGTAACGCACCCCAATTGATTGAAGCTGTAAAGCGCGGAGTAATGCTTGCAGGTGGTTTACCCATGGATTTTCCAACCATCTCAATTGGGGAAAGCTTTGCGCAGCCAACCAGTATGTTCTTGCGCAATTTAATGTCGATGGATACTGAGGAGATGATTCGCGCTCAACCCATGGATTCGATCGTATTAATTGGCGGGTGTGATAAAACTGTCCCCGCTCAATTAATGGGCGCTGCATCTGCGGGCATACCTTCAATTCAATTGATTACGGGTTCGATGTTGACGGGTTCTCATCAAGGCGAGAGAGTTGGTGCTTGTACGGACTGTCGAAGGTATTGGGGAAAATTTAGAGCGGGTGAAATAGATGAGCAGGAAATTTCAGCCGTCAACAACCAACTCGTGGCAAGCGTTGGTACATGTTCTGTCATGGGCACAGCAAGTACTATGGCTTGTATAGCCGAGGCCTTAGGAATGACAGTGCCAGGCGGAGCGTCACCTCCTGCAGTCACTGCAGATAGGATCAGAATTGCTGAGGAAACAGGCGCTCAAGCGGTAAAAATTGCGCAGAATCAACTAACGATAGACAAAATCTTAACTGCTGATGCGCTTGAAAACGCGATGAGGGTTTTGCTCGCTATTGGGGGCTCGACTAACGGTATTGTCCATTTGGCTGCAATTGCAGGACGAGTGGGTTTTGATATCGATATGCAAGCTTTAGACCGTATGGGGCGTGAAACTCCGGTTCTTCTTGATCTAAAACCATCCGGTTCACACTATATGGAGGATTTTCACAAAGCCGGTGGGATGGCTACTTTGTTACGAGAGTTAAAGCCATTGTTAAAGCTTAACGCTCTTACTGTTATGGGTCGCACCTTGGGTGAGCAACTCGAGTTGGATGGTCCCGGATTTAAACAAGACGTGGTTCGCAGTATGGCTAACCCTATTTACCCTCAAGGTGGAATCGCTGTTTTGAACGGTAACTTGGCGCCCGGGGGAGCAGTGATCAAACAATCTGCAGCCAATCCAGAGTTGATGGAGCATGAAGGGCGTGCCGTTGTATTTGAAAATATGGAGGATATGGCTGCCCGCATTGATAGTGATGATTTAGACGTTACTGCGACGGATGTGCTCGTTTTGAAAAACATCGGTCCTAAGGGAGCCCCTGGAATGCCAGAGGCGGGATATTTGCCGATTCCACAAAAGTTAGCTCGC
The DNA here is from genome assembly GCA_903830725.1 of uncultured Burkholderiales bacterium. Taxonomy (GTDB): domain Bacteria; phylum Pseudomonadota; class Gammaproteobacteria; order Burkholderiales; family Burkholderiaceae_C; genus Limnohabitans. The sequence continues at coordinate 36,553 of CAIKVH010000048.1, forward strand.
ATGGGCGTTAAAGATATGGTCCGCATTTCAGATGGACGCATGAGTGGAACAGCTTTTGGAACCATCGTCTTGCACGTCACTCCAGAATCTGCCGTCGGTGGTCCATTGGCCCATGTTCGAAATGGGGACCGTATAAGACTCAGCGTGAAAAATCGCGAAATAAGCTTATTGATTGGTGACGCAGAGCTTGCACAACGGGGAGTTGATAATCCAGTTCACGAGCCAGTCGCCGCACGCGGGTATCGCAAATTATTCCTCCAAACCGTAACTCAGGCAGATAAGGGCGTAGATTTTGACTTTTTAAGATCTGAGCATACTCAGGGCTCAACGCCGAAATTGGGTTGAGATAGGGGGAAATTTACTCATCCGGTTTGCCCCGAGGCTGCGAGACCAAATGCGCGAATCCCTTTAATTAACGCCTAGCTAAGTTTTTAGGTTCAAAAGAGTTTCTTAGCGTCTTCGAGTAAATGCTCAGCAAGAACAGATTTTGGACCATTGCTCCAAAGTAGTCCCATACGGCGAACCGGTGCAGGCGAAGGCAATGGGATTCGCACAATCTTCAGCCCCTCGGACCAAGGGGGCGTCCAGTCCGGTAGCAAAGAGACGCCAAGCCCTTGATGAACAAATGCAGCAATAGCGTGAAGTCCGTCTATCTCAATGCGCTCACGTGGCTGAATTTGATTTTCTTTCAAATAGTTATCCGCAAGCTTACCCCCCCACATATGACGGTCGTATCTTATAAAAGGCTCATTATTGAGAAGCTCAAAAGGATCTCTTCCCGCCATATTCTCTGGGGCAATAACGCACAAAGGCTCGTTCACTAAAACCCTCCACTCACAGGATTTGGGGAGTTTAAATTGGGGTTCAACGATGACTGCAGCGTCCAAAGAGCCATTGGTCACCATTTGGTACAAGGCTGCTGAGTTTCCCGGCTCTATGAACACCGCTAGATTGGGATAACGTTTGTAGAGTCCGCATAAAAGCGGGGCGATAATACCGCTTAATGTAGAGGCAGAAGCGCCAAGTCGGAATTCCCCGAGTGACGCTTCGTTATTGGCCATTGCATGCAGGTTTCGAACATTTTGAACCAACTCCCTGGCACTGGCAAGAACACGCATCCCAGCCTCCGTGGACTTGACAGTCCTCCCAACTCTCCTTAAGAGGGGGGTTCCCAGTTCATCCTCAATGGCCTTTATGCGAGCAGTAACAGCGGCTGGGGAGAGATCAAGGCGCCTAGCAGCTTCAGCTACCGAGCCACACTCGATAACAGTAACAAAGCTTTGAAGAAATTGAGTTTCCATTTTGACAAATTGGTTTCGTTAATGTTTGAAGATGGAATTGCATGATTGATGAGTTCTTATTAAACACTAACAATACAAAAAGTATATACGAAGTGAAAACTTTGCTTGATCAACCCAGACGCAGCCTAGCAATGCAATCTAAAACCTCATTTTTGCCTGTATTTTCTCAAAAGCTATCGAATTGGATTTGGGCATCATGATTGAAACTAAAACCAAAAGCATAACTGGATCCGTGATCCGTTTGCATCCATCCGACAACGTTGTTATAGCCCGAATCGATGTAGGTATTGGGTCCAGGATAGAGTCGGAGGGTTTTACCAGCCGCAGTCAAGTACCCGCAGGACACAAGATTGCGGCTGTTGATATTACCAAAGGCTCTGCAATTTTAAAATACGATACATGTATTGGATTTGCATCAACTGATATTACTGCTGGCACCTATGTGCATTCGCATAATGTGAGTTTTCAGGAGTATGACCGGGATTACGCTTACGCGAGAAATTACCAAGCTACGCCAATTCTGCCAATTGATCAGCAAGCTCAATTTATGGGTTATGTGAGGTCTGATGGTCAAGTGGGTACTCGAAACTTTATTGGTATTCTCTCAACCGTCAACTGCTCAGCCACTGTTGTGCACAAGGTTGCCGAGGCCTTTACGGCTGAGCGTTTAAGTGAGTTTCCAAACATCGACGGAGTAGTTGGTTTAAGTCACGGCCTTGGATGTGGCATGGAGATGTCGGGCGAGCCCATGGAGTTGTTACGTCGCACCATTGGGGGGTACGCGAGAAATCCAAATTTTGCCGCCGTTCTAATTATCGGTTTGGGTTGTGAGCGAAATCAACTCGCTGGGCTGATGGGGCAAGAAGGGCTGGAAACCAACCCGCGTCTAAAAACATTTGTTATGCAGGAAAATGGGGGGACGCGCAAAACTATTGAGGATGCAGTTGCTACTATTCAATCTATGCTTGCGCAAGCAAACGATGTTCGTCGTGAGCCTGTGTCCGCGAGTCATTTGAAAATTGGTCTGCAGTGTGGGGGGTCTGATGGTTTTTCATCCATCACTGCGAACCCAGCTCTGGGTGCGGCTATGGATATTCTGGTGCGCCATGGCGGAACCCCGATTCTCTCAGAGACACCTGAAATTTACGGTGTGGAACATACACTGACTAGACGTGCTGTGAGCAAGCAAGTTGGTGAAAAACTGATAGAGCGTATTCGATGGTGGAAGGATGTGTATTCTCCCGGACGAGATGTCCAAATTAACGGAGCAGTTAGTCCTGGAAATCAGGTAGGCGGATTGGCCAACATTTTTGAGAAATCCTTGGGATCATCTATGAAGGGCGGAACAACTGGATTAATGCAAGTCTACCGTTACGCTGAACCCGTTCTGGACCATGGACTTGTGTTTATGGATACCCCTGGGTTTGACCCTTGCTCAGCAACTGGACAAATTGCGGGCGGTGCAAACATGATCATGTTCACGACAGGAAGGGGATCTATGTTTGGGGCAAAGCCTGTGCCCTCGGTCAAGCTTGCTACAAATACACCTATGTACGAGCGGCTGATGGAGGATATGGATCTTAACTGCGGCGAGATACTGGACGGGACGGCGACCTTGCAGGAGATTGGTCAGAAAATATTTGAACTCATGCTTAGGGTTGCCTCTGGTGAGCGAACCAAGAGTGAACTGTTGGATCTTGGAGACCATGAGTTTGTGCCCTGGAATATTGGTGTTGTTAGTTAAAGTTGTTTGAAAACTGACCCACATATCTTCCTGGTAACATATATTTTCCCTTAAATTTTTAACAAGAATTGATATAACTTTTAAACATTATGAGCACTATTCATCCAAAACCAGGTGGCATTTACTCTCCCGTACTGACACCTTTTAATACCGACCGTAGCCCCGATCACGACCGCTTTGTGCGGCACTGCCGTTGGCTAATCGAGCAAGACGTCGGCTTGGCATTTTTTGGCACCAACTCAGAAGCTACATCTCTTACTTTAGTAGAGAAGCATAAACTTCTAGACTCTCTCATTGATGCAAAAATTCCTCCTCACCGAATGATGCCAGGCACAGGCGCATGTGCGCTTGGGGATGCAATTGAGCTGACTAAGCACGCCGTGGACGCAGGTTGTGGCGGCGTATTGATGCTGCCACCCTTTTATTACAAAGGTGTGAGCGATGAGGGCTTATTTAGAGCGTATTCAACGGTGATTGATTCTGTGGCAGATGAAAGGTTACGTGTTTACCTTTATCACATTCCACAAGTCTCTGGAGTCCCAATTCCTTTGACTTTGATTGAGCGTTTAATGAAAGCATATCCTAAAGCAATTGCTGGCATCAAGGACAGCTCTGGCGACTGGAATAACACGCAAGCAATGTTGAAAGAATTCCAGCCTCACGGATTTGATGTCTTTGCTGGAAGTGAAAACTTTCTTTTAGCCAACCTGCGAGGCGGTGGTGTGGGATGCATCACAGCAACTGGAAATGTAAATCCTGGTGCAATTGTGCAGTTGTATAAAACTTGGAAAGAAAAATCAGCAGACGATACGCAATCTAAATTAGATGCGACGCGTGCAGCATTTGCAAAATTCCCGATGATTCCCGCAATGAAAGCGGCAATTGCTTGGAAAACTGGCCGCTCAGATTGGAGCACCGTTCGTCCCCCATTGATTGAGTTGAATCCCGATCAGGTGAGTCAATTACAGGAGTTACTTGAAAAGGTTCAATTTGAGATGCCCAATGCGCTGAGCCTAGCTTAAAGCTGTAACTACTGTCGTCCATTCATATGAGCAATTTTTTAAACTAATTATTCAGATGAATGGACAGTAGATGATTTTAAGTTTTTGAATGAATTCGATATTGCTTTTTTATTTTTTCAAAGACTCATTATTGAAATGAATATGTATTTTTAAAAAGTTAAAAGTAATTCCTCTCACTAGGGAAGTTACTGATTATTTAAAAAGTATTGCTCATTAAAATTACATATCAAAATTTATTAATAAATTAAATTTAAATTTAAACTTACTAAACCAACCTAAAGCGAGAACATTTATGACTACAGAAAACAATCTTAATCGTAGCTTGCAAACTGATTCCGAAAGTTCGAGTGATTTAAAAATGGAGCGTCCTAACGAAAAAAGACGCGACTTAGGTAAAGCAATCGGAGGTGCAATTCTTACCTCTGGTTTAGGTTTCCCAATGATTGGGCGCGCTGCTGTTGATCCAGTAAATATTGGAGCTTTGTACCCCGTAACAGGCAGTATGGCGCAAATTGGATTGCAATGCGTTGCAGCCGCTAAACTAGCTGTAGAGATGATCAACCAAGAGGGCGGCATCAAATCTTTGGGCGGGGCAAAAATTAATTTAATCATCTCCGATGTTCAAAGTGATACGACTGTTACTAGGACCGAGACGGACCGTTTGATTACTAGCAATAAACTTTCTGCAATTCACGGATGCTACGCTTCTGCTTTAACTTTAATTGCAAGTGAAGTTGCTGAGCGCGCAAAAGTTCCTTTGGTCACGGGATCTAGTTCTGATATGTTGAACAAGGGCGGGCGTAGCTATACATTCACACCTTTCTCGCGTGCCTCTCAGTTTGCATTGGCTCAGTTGCAAATGGCTAAGCTTGTATCTGAGAAGCCAAAGGTTGCGGTTATTTTTGAAAATACCGCTTTCGGAACGTCATCATCTAACGGACTAAAAGAGCAGGCAGTCACTGAGGGCGTTGAGATCGTAATGTTTGAGCCTTATTCAGCGGGTTTGACCGATGCTGCACCCTTGATCAATAAAGTTAAAGCGTCTGGTGCAAACATGCTGTTCTCAGTCTCTTATTTAAATGACTTAATTCTTATCGTAAGAACCATTAAGCAGTTTGGACTGAAGATTGCTGTGAACGGCGGCTCTGGTGGCTTTGTGATGGAGGACTTCTACAAGAACGTTGGCACAGCTGCCGAAGGTCTGATGGGTGTCGCTCACTGGAACCACGATATGAGTCCTGATGCGCAACGTGTGAATGCGGAATATAAAAAGAGAAACGGTGAGTTTTTGTTTGAATCTGCCGGAAGCACGATGTCGATTACTTATATGTTGGCTGATTCGATTGAGCGTGCGGCATCAAGAGACCCGCAAAAAGTCAGGGAAGCCTTGGCTAATATCGATGTATCTCATGGCTACGCTGCCATGGGGCCAAGTGGACGAGTGAAGTTTGGCCCTGATGGCAGGAATATTTATGGTCGTCCTTTGGGTGTGCAATGGCAAAACGGTGACTTAGTCACAGTTTTTCCTAAAGCTGACGCAAAAGCTCCGATGTTGAAGTCTTAATTTAAAACGAATCTCAATGACTGAAACAATAATTCAGGCGATAGTTAATGGCCTATTGATCGGTGGTATTTACGCGCTAGTAAGTATTGGAGTAACGCTTATTTTTGGCGTTATCAAGATTGTTAATTTTGCGCATGGTGAATTTGTAATGATAGGAATGTACATAACGTACTTCCTATCAACACTTTTTGCTATAGATCCACTTGTATCGTTACTGATATCTATGCCTGTTTTATTTGTTGTTGGCGTATTAATTCAGCACTTTCTAATTAGACGCGTTCTTGGTTTGAATGATCTGCCTCAGATTTTTCTTACCTTTGCGATGTCTTTATTGCTGATTAATGTTTGCTTGATGCTTTTCTCGGCGAACTACAGATCTGTTCACACTTGGTATTCGGATGAGGCTTTCAATGTCCTTGGTATTTTTATTCCACTAGCAAAACTTATTTCGTTTGTAGTTGCAATGGTGTTGAGTGTTGCCCTTTGGATATTTTTGCATACCACTGACTTGGGTAAGGCAATGAGGGCGTCCTCCCAAAATAGAGTCGTAGCGCAACTGATGGGCATCAATCCTAACCGTGTGTTTGCTGTAGCGCTTGGCGTTGCCTTGGCATTGGCTGGTGCAGCGGGATCGCTCTTAATGCCTTTTTATCCAGCGACCCCGATGGTTGGGCAGATATTTGTGTTGATGGCTTTTGTGGCGGTTGTTTTGGGTACTCTCGGAAATGTAAGAGGGGCTCTCGTTGCGAGCTTGTTGATGGGAGTGGCTGAGTCGCTTGGCGTCCAGTTTATTGGAGCAGATTCTGGATTAATTGTTGTCTTTATCTTGTTATTGACAACACTTGCATTAAAGCCAGGCGGTTTAGCTACGGGATGGAAAAATTGATTGTATTTTCAAGCCAACTGAAATGGGCCATTTATCTTGCATTAGCAGCGCTGATGCTTTCATTGCCCTTGCTCATCAATAGCTCCTTTGCTATTGAAATTTTAATTCGTATTATTTTATTTTCATTCATAGGTACTGCCTGGAATTTACTAGGCGGCTATGCAAAGCAATTGTCCCTTGGACATGCAACTTTTTTTGGACTGGGGGCATATACATCCACTATCCTTCAAATCAAATTTGGTATTTCACCTTGGATCGGTATGTTTGCAGGTGGTTTGCTAGGGACTATTGCAAGCTTACCTATGGGGTGGCTATGCTTTAGGCTTAAGGGCCCCTATTTCACCATCTCTACTATCGCAACAACGAATGTGTTGATGCTTGTCTTTCTTAAGTTTCGCGATTTCGCCTGGGGTGCAGAGGGAACAACGATCCCAAACCTGGGCCATGCGCCACTGATGATGCAATTTGAAACCAAAATACCTTATTACTATATTATTTTAATTTTGCTCTTTATCGCTTTGATGATCACTGCTTGGATAGAGCGTTCTAGGGTCGGTTATTACCTTGTTGCTTTGGGTGAAGATGAGGACGCTGCTGCTGCGAGCGGGGTAGATGTAGTAAAGGTTAAGCGCAATATATTTATGATATCTGCCTTTTTAACGGGCTTGGCTGGAACTTTTTATACCCAATACATTTACTTTATTGATCCGCAAACTGCGTTTAATTTTAATATCTCGATTGAGGCCGCACTTGTGTCCATTGTGGGAGGTATTGGAACACTTTGGGGTCCATTAATTGGTACAGTTTTGCTAGAGACCACTTCAGCTTTGCTTCAAAGTTGGTTTGGAAATTCTATTGGGGGCATACAACTCACCATATACAGTTTAATTTTAATGGCCGTAATTTTATGGCGTCCTACTGGAATTGTTGGCTATGTTAAAGAAGTGTATAACCGTCGTAAAAATAGAGGCACAGAGTAATTTATGAGTGATGCCCTAGTTATTAAAAATTTAAATAAGAAATTTGGTGGACTGCACGTCATTAATGATGTCTCCTTCACTGTCAAACAAAATCAGACATTGGCGTTGATTGGGCCCAACGGAGCGGGTAAAACAACAGCCTTTAATTTGATCATGGGCTTTTATCAGCCTGAGAGTGGATCCATCAACGCGTTTGGACGCGAAATTGGAGGGTTAAAGCCACACCAAGTTTGTGATATTGGGTTGGCCAGAACGTTTCAAGTTGCAAAGCCGTTTGGAGGAATGACTGTTTTGGATAATGTCATGACTGGTGCGTTCTTAAGAAATTCGAGTCCATCAAAAGCTCGAGATGCAGCTAGAGAGGCAATCAATTTTTTAGGCCTAGGTGCTCGTGAGAATTTCGCTGCCAGGGACCTCACAACGATCGATCAGCGCAGATTGGAAATGGCTCGTGCTCTTGCTACAAATCCAAAAATTCTTTTGCTAGACGAGGTTATGGCTGGTTTGAATCCTTCGGAGGTTGATCAGGCTGTAGGCTTGATTGATAAATTGGCGGCTCGCGGTCTCACCATCGTGATCGTAGAGCATTTAATGAGGGCAATTATGGCTGTCGCAAAATATATAGTTGTTCTTGACCATGGACAAAAAATCGCTGAGGGCTCACCTAGTGAGGTTATAAACGATCCTGAGGTGATTAGGGCATATTTAGGATCTAGTTATCTTGAAGCTAAAGAGGCTCTTCATGATTGAACTTAGTGGAGTTGGTGCAGGTTACGGATCTGTAAAAGCAATCAACGATATATCTATCAAGGTTGAGGAGGGTGAGGCTGTTGGACTCTTGGGCGCTAATGGGGCTGGAAAAAGCACAACATTGCGTTCCATATCAGGTCTGTTGAAATTGACTTCAGGAAAAATTACATTCATGGGGCAAGACCTGGCAAACTTGATGCCTCACCAAATTACAGAACTCGGTATAGCTCATGTGCCTGAGGGTCGGCAAGTATTTCCTGAAATGACGGTTCACGAAAATTTAGAAATTGGTTCCTATGCGCCGCGTGCAAAAGCGGATAGGGCCAGATCCTTGGACCTGGTGTACACCATATTCCCAAGGTTGGCAGAAAGAAGGGACCAACTTGCTGGGACGATGAGCGGTGGTGAGCAACAAATGTTAGTCGTCGGACGTGGTCTCATGTTAAAGCCGCGGTTGCTGATGTTGGATGAACCGTCCCTAGGTCTGTCTCCTGTAATGTGTGACGTAACATTTGAAAAAATTCGTGAAATCCATAAAATGGGTACTGCTATTTTATTGGTTGAGCAAAATGTTTCTAGAGCTTTAAGTCTTGTCCAAAGAGCTTACGTACTCGAGGGAGGCAAGGTCATCATGCACGGAGCCAGTAAGGATTTACTAAACAACCCACAAGTTCAGTCCGCATATTTGGGTATTTAATCCGTTTGGTTTTACGTTTTGGAGTTTGAATGAAGAAAATACTTATCACCGGATCTGGTGGAATGATTGGTAAGGTCTTAAGAGAGGGCTTGAGGAACCAATATGAGCTGATCCGCTGCCTTGATATATCGGATCAAGAGGCTGCTTCAGCGAAAGAGGAAGTGATTAAGTGTGACCTACGCGATGTCGATGGACTTAACAAAGCAATGCACGGCATAGACTGCGTTATTCATTTGGCTGGAGTTTCTGTTGAAGATTCATGGGAGAAGATACTCCCCGCAAACATCGAAGGCTGTTATAACGCATTCTCAATTGCGCAACAAAATAACGTAAAACGATTTATCTTTGCCAGTTCAAATCACGCTGTTGGATTTCATAGACGGGAAAGATTTATAGATACCGATGTCCAAACCAGGCCCGACGGCCGGTACGGCGTTTCCAAAGTTTTTGGAGAGGCTTTAGGACGTCTATACGCAGATAAATACGGCGTTCAAGTTGCTTGCCTTCGAATTGGATCTTTTAGACCTAATAACAAGCCAGCCGATATTAGACAACTCAATACCTGGATCAGCCACAGGGATATGATTGGCTTGACTAAAGCGTGCATAGATCACCCTGGATTTCATTATGAAATTATTTACGGTGTTTCTAATAATTTAAGAAACAGATTTGACAATACACCAGTTAAGCATATGGGATATAGACCCGTGGACAATGCTGAAGATTTTAGAGATGAGGTCTATAAAAATAGTCCCAAAGAAGATCCGGTGAGTGAGCTTTTCCACGGCGCTATGTATTGCCCAATGGAGTTCGTTGGCAACACGGATGCGATTGAATAATTAGGTTCAAATCATATTTCCCAACTTAAAATGTGCCAAAAATACCAAGGCATTTAAGGGCGGGATATATGGGATGGGGCGAATATATATTAATTCTCTCTTGCGTTAAAGTCGATTTAAAATGGGCTAAGTTTTAACATGTCCAACACGGGTTCTAAGAATGCCAATGCTGCAAAGGATTTTTACATATGTCAGCACCTCATAAATCTGAAAATAGGCCAATGCGTATAGGACTAATAGGTGCAGGATGGGTGACTCAGCATCACCTTGCGGGTTGGTCTAAACACGCCAACCGTGCGCGCGTAGTCTCTATCGCAGATCCTAATCAGGAGCAGGCACAAAGCCGTGCCAGTGCGTTTGGTATAGATCAACTTTTTGAATCTGCAGAGAAAATGCTTGCTCACGGAGGTCTTGATGCAGTGGATATAGCGTCTCCGCGGGAGACGCATGCGGATCTTGTGCGCATGGTCGCACGACACGGGCTTCCTGTGCTTTGTCAAAAGCCACTCGCCCCGACTTATCAGGAGGCCTGCGCTTTGGTGGCACAAACAAAGGGCATGACTCGTCTTATGGTGCATGAGAATTGGCGGTTCAGACCTTACTACCGCCAAATCTCAAAGTGGCTAAACGAACACCGCATCGGTCCAGTTGTTCAGGCTCAAATGACTTTGCTTACCTCTGGGTTGATCGAAAACCAGCAGGGTCGATATCCTACCATTGACAGACAACCCTTTATGGCATCCCTTAATAGGGCGTTGGTAATGGAGATATTGATTCACCACATAGATACGCTTCGGTTCTTGCTCGGAGATATGCACCTGGTACATGCTCGCTTAGGCCACAGTTGCAAGGCTATGACGGGTGAGGATAGGGCTTCGCTGATTTTTGAAGCAAGTAGCGGGGCGACTGTAAGCTTGCTGTCTAACTTGCGAGTATGGGGCGAGCCTGAGGCTAAGCCAGATGAGCTCCTATTGATTGGTGAGACGGGTACTATTCGGTTATCGGGCGACACCTTAAGTAGCCATGGTAACGCTGCTGAACAGTTAAAGTACGACATGCCCGCTTGTTACTCTGAGTCTTACGCTGCAACGATCGGACACTTTTTGGACGCACTAGAGGCAGATAGCGCTTTTGAGACGAATCCTGAGGACAACCTCCAAACGCTTCGATTGGTGGAGGAAATTTATGCTTTTGGCTCGAATGTATAAGAAAATTAATCTAACTTAAATTCTATTATGAACTCTTTGTTCGGATATCTTTTGAAATACACGCTAATTGCCAAATCCAATTTGAGACTATCCCGGTCTTTGCTGTTGTCTATTGCCGTTGTGATGTTGGTGGGACAAGACCCGTCTTGGGCGCAATCTCCTGTTTATCCCGCGCGCCCGATAAAGCTGATTGTGCCCTTTCCACCCGGCGGTGCAACGGATGTGATTGGACGCATCATGGCGCAAGAACTGTCAAAGTCCTTAAATCAACAAGTACTAGTAGAAAACAAATCCGGGGATAGTGGCAATTTAGGAGCGGAGTTTGTGGCTAAGTCACAAGCTGATGGGTACACACTTTTATTAGCCGCTTTAACATCCCATTCCATAAACGCAAATCTTGAAAAATCTGCACTACGCTATGACCTAGAAAAGGACTTTAGTCCCGTATCAGTTGTTGGAGTTGTTCCTCTGGTTTTTGTGGTGAATCCAAGCTTACCCATAAAAAATATGAAAGAATTTGTTGCTTATGCAAAAGCAAATCCAGGCAAACTGACATTTGCCTCGTCTGGCGCCGGAGCCCCCCAAAGGTTAGCGATGGAGATGTTTCGGTTTCAACAAGGGCTTGACATGTTACACATACCCTATAAAGGAAGTGGCCCTGCGATGACGGATTTGGTGGGTGGCCAAGTACTGTGTATGTCTGAGACTGTGCCTGCGGCAATATCCTTTATCCAAACGGGTAAGTTAAGAGCTTTAGCCGTTTCTACTTCAACAAGAATTAGCCAGTTGCCAGATGTTCCAACTGTGACAGAGGCGACCGGAATGGCTAATTTTGATGTGGTATCTATGTTTGGCGTTTTGGCACCCGCGGGAACTCCTAAAGTAATCATCACACAATTAAATGAATCTGCTAGGAGCATATTGCAACGACAAGACGTGAAAGACCGGATGCTGGTAGCGGGGGTATATACAAATTATTTAAACCCCTCAGATTCTAGTAAACGAATTCATAACGAGTTGACAATGTGGTCTAAAGTAATTAAGGACTCAAATATCAATTTAAATGAAAATTAACCCTGTGGATTGAGTCTAAGAGTTCCAAGCCCTATAGAAAGCTCCAAACGGGGTGTTTTTCGAGTCAAATATTGCTAGTTTTCCTTAGAAGTACCTGCTGAGTAGAGGTTTATACTTAAACATACAAATATATGATTTAAGGAATCTCCCACATGGAAAACGTACCGAAAAAGACGATTGGACTGATTGGACTTGGCGCGATGGGCCGAGGAATGGCAGAGTCTTTGCGGCGAGGGGGGCACGAAGTGCATGTCTGCGATGTCAGACATGAGGCTGCAAAGTCTTTTGCCCAGGGCGGGGGCGTTGCGCATGAGACTCCGGCCCAACTTGCTGCGCAGTGTGCTGTGGTCATCAGCGTTGTGGTTAATGCAGATCAAACAGAGCAAGTGCTTTTCGGCGAAGGCGGCGCTGCACAGGCGATGAAGAAAGGCAGTGTCTTTGTCATGTGCTCAACCGTTACCCCGACCTGGTCTGTTAATTTGGAGCAAAGACTTGCGGAGATGGGCATTTTGTATTTGGACGCCCCTATCTCTGGTGGCGCAGCTAAAGCCAACCAAGGACAGATCACTATGATGACTGCCGGAAGTCCGAAAGCCTATGAAGTGTGCAATGATGCGCTTGATGCCATGGCTGGTAAAGTCTACAGATTGGGGGACAAAGCGGGGGCGGGAAGCAAAGTAAAAGTCATCAATCAATTGCTCGCTGGAGTACACATCGCCGCCGCCGCCGAGGCGATGGCACTTGGTATTAGGGAAGGCGTTGATCCAGAGTCCTTATATGAGGTGATTACGCATAGCGCTGGAAACAGTTGGATGTTTGAGAACCGAATGCCCCACGTTTTAGCAAGTGACTACACTCCTTTATCAGCCGTAGATATCTTTGTTAAAGATTTAGGATTGGTGTTGGATATGGCGCGCACCACCAAATTCCCTCTGCCTTTATCCAGTACAGCACATCAAATGTTTATGCAAGCCTCCAGCGCTGGTTATGCAAAAGAAGATGACAGTGCAGTCATTAAAATCTTTCCTGGAATCGACCTACCCAAATCAAAATCAAAGTAGTCAAAAATAGGTTTTTCCAAAAGTTTAGATGTATTTTTAAAAAGTAATTTAAATATGAAGCAGATTTTGTTAGGTTGTATTGCAGACGATTTTACTGGCGCTACAGATCTCGCTAACAATTTGGTTCGAGCGGGAATGCGTGTAATCCAAACCGTTGGCGTGCCAAGTGGTGACCTAGAAAGTAGCGTGGATGCAGTCGTGATTGCCTTAAAGTCTCGAACCATTGATCCTGAATTGGCTGTCAGTCAATCCCTTGATGCCCTTGCTTGGTTAAAAAAAGCTGGTGCTCGCCAAATTTACTTTAAATATTGCTCAACCTTTGATAGCACGTCTAAAGGCAACATCGGCCCCGTCACGGCAGCGCTGATGAAGGCTTTGCAAACTTCGTTTACTGTCGTTACACCCGCTTTTCCAGATAACGGTAGGACGATTGTGAAAGGGCATTTGTTCGTTGGCGACGAGTTATTGTCAGATTCTTCGATGCGGAACCATCCGCTCACCCCTATGACCGACTCGAGCTTGGTCAGACTCATGCAGTCCCAGTTCTCAGCTCGGGTGGGGCTCATTGATTACAAAGTGGTCTCTAAGGGGCATCTGGCGATAAGAGACCGAATCACTGAGTTGACCAAGGAGGGTATTGGTGCCGCTGTGGTTGATGCTTTGAGCAATGATGACTTGATGCAACTTGGAATAGCTGTCAAAGATCTCCCACTTGTGACAGCTGGATCTGGTCTTGCAATTGGACTGCCTCAAAACTTTGGTCTGAAGCCCAACCAGTCGCATGCAGAATTACCCCATCGTAATGGGTGGCGAGCCATCTTATCAGGCAGTTGCTCGGAGATGACGCTCAAGCAAGTCAATCACTTTAAGGCGCAAGGAAACCCCTGTTACGAAATCGATCCCATGGAGCTATCGGGCAGCACTAAGTGTATAGCCGATGCAATTGATTGGGCTAAGGATCAATATAGTAGAGGCGAGGGACCGATCTTGATTTATTCAACTTCGTCTCCCGAACAGGTCAAGGCGGTTCAAAAGGAATTGAGCGTCAAAGATGCGGGCGAGCTCGTAGAAAAAGCCATGGGCGAGTTAGCGCAGGCGTTGGTTCTTATGGGCGTTGGCCAACTATTGGTGGCAGGAGGTGAGACCTCCGGTGTGTGTGTTCAGTCCCTTAAAATCGAGCAACTCCAAATCGGTCCTCAAATCGATCCTGGAGTGCCTTGGTGTTTCTCTAAAACGCCGAGCAATTTACACCTTGCGCTCAAATCTGGAAATTTTGGGCGTGAAGATTTCTTTACCTATGCATGGTCTGTGCTTGATTAGCAATGTCATTGATTAATTTTATGGATGAAAACCTTGCTCGGCAGGAGATTTGTCGCGTGGGCAAGAGCTTGTTTGAGCGCGGGTATGTTCACTCAAGTGCTGGCAATATCAGCGTGCGATTAACGGACGGATTTTTAATTACGCCGACCGATGCTGTATTGGGATTTTTGGATCCAGCCCGTATAAGTAAAGTTGATATTAACGGAAATCATATTAGTGGTGATAAGCCCAGCAAAACTTTGGCCTTGCACCAGGCCATAGTTTCATCTGCTTTGCATAGTTATCCATGCACATCCTGTGTCATTCACACTCACAGTACCTACTGTGTTGCATTAAGTATTCAAGCGAGTGCAAGAAATAGTGAATCGGGGGAGCATAGTGGTCAGTTGCATCAAGAACTTTTGCCCCCAATAACCCCGTACTTTGTTATGAAGGTGGGCCATGTGCCACACATACCTTATCGCAGGCCTGGGGATACAAAGGTTGTGCGTGAGGTGAGCGATGTGATCGCCCGTTATGCGCAAAAAGGGACGCCTATCCGCTCAATCATGCTAAGTGTGCTGGGGCCAATGGTTTGGCATGACACTCCGGCTAAAGCCATGGCAACTTTAGAGGAGTTAGAGGAGTCAGCGAAACTCACGCTCTTAACATCCCCTGGTTTCTCCCGGCTTCAGGACTCCCAGATTCAAGAGTTAAGAGAAGTCTTTAAAGCCGTTTGGTAAAGATCAGTAATCTCTTTATTGCACAAGTATTTCTACACACCAATTTTTTGAAAGTAATGAATGCCTAATTTCGCAGCAAACTTGTCCATGATGTACACAGAGGTTTCTTTTTTGGAACGATTTGAACTCGCCGCAAAAGATGGCTTTAAGGCGGTCGAGTATTTGTTTCCCTATGCCTGGCCCGCTGAGGAGTTGGCCAAGCGTTTGAAAGCTAACGGATTAAAGCAGGTCTTGATGAACGCCCCCCCTGGCGGCGTTAGCAAAGAGACCATCGAGCAAGCTTGGAGTGGTGGAGTCAGAGGACTGAGTTCCTTGCCTGCCTACAAAGAGCAATTTAGACAAGGATTTTCTATGGCCCTGGAGTACGCGCAGGTTCTCGAGTGCTCCAGAATTCATGTGATGGCAGGTTTAATACCCGAGACAGATAGAAAACTATTGAAACGTCATACGCAGCTTCCCGTTAGCTTGCAAACCAGCAGTGACGCGGTGCACACCAACTCGCAGCTGAGGGAGTGTTACCTTGAGAATTTAAAGTGGGCCTGTGACCAAGCCAAGGGAGCGGGACGTGACATTTTGATTGAGCCCATCAACACCCGCGATATTCCTCACTTCTTTTTAAACAAACAGGCCGACGCACATCAAATTATTCAGGAGCTTGGCTGCAGTAATTTGAAGGTTCAAATGGATTTATTTCACGCTCAAATCGTTGAAGGCGATTTGGCGAGCAAGATTAGAGAATATTTACCAACAGGACGGGTTGGACATTTTCAAATTGCCGGCGTCCCAAAGAGACACGAACCCGATACGGGAGAGCTTAATTATCCCTACCTCTTTGACCTGATTGACGAGGTAAGTGTTGCCTCCTCATGGTCAGGATGGATTGGATGTGAATACAACCCCTTAAACGGCGTAAAAGCGGGGGGGACCTCAAATGGACTTAATTGGTTGAGAAATTACCAGCAGTCCAAAGGACTCAATCACTTTGGATCTAACAATAATTGAAAAACTAGCTCTTACTATTTTCATTCAAATTTTATTATCGATATGAATAAACCATTAAACGCCTCGGATTTGCAAACTGCCGCGGATGATCGTATTCCTTATCAAAAACCTCAGCCCTGGGGGATGAGGCCAGATATGGTGGTTAAAGATTTAATGAACGATGATCCAAAAATGTGGGCAACTATTGCGCCTGGCATTACATCTCGTCCCATACACTTGAACGTGACTGGAGGGTATTACGTTCACCTACTAAGGGTCACTCGCTCTGGGCTTCTTCAAAGACATCGCCATTCAGGGCAAGTTCATGCTTACGTGATACGAGGTAAGTGGCTGTATTTGGAGCATGACTGGGTGGCTGAGGAGGGGAGTTATGTGTTTGAGCCACCCGGTGAGACACACACTTTAATCGTTCCGGATGATTGCAAAGATATGGTGACACTCTTCACAGTTCACGGATCGTTAATGTATGTTGACCCGCAGGGCAACTCACTTGGGTATGATGACGTGTTTTCTAGAATCGAAAAATACCGCACACATTTCGAGAGTGTGGGTCTTGGCGCAGATTACGTGGAGCATTTCATGCGGTAGCCAATTGCGTTTTAGACGCTCTTACTTCTTAATTTTTTCTTACTGCGGTATTACCAAATGACAACTGAAATGCAATATATGGATCACGGGGCTGGCGGCAGTCCTGAGGTTTTGGTGAGCGCCCGTGGCCCCGTGCCAGACGTGAGAGAGGGGGAGGTCCTGATCAAGGTGATCTACGCTGGCGTGAACCGTCCAGATGTTTCTCAGCGAATGGGTAAATACCCCCCGCCTGCCGATGCCTCAAAAATTATGGGTCTAGAGGTTTCTGGTGAAATTGTTAAATTAGGTGAAGGAGTAACGACCTTCAGGGTCGGAGAGCTCGTCTGTGCCCTTTGTAACGGCGGCGGGTACGCGGAGTTTGTGAGTGTCCCAAGCGGGCAAGTTCTGCCTGTTCCAAAGGGCTTGTCTTTGCTTGAAGCTGCGGCTTTGCCGGAAAATTACTTTACCGTCTGGACCAACGTATTTCAGCGCGGTCGACTGGTGAAGGGGGAGAATTTTTTGGTTCACGGAGGCTCCTCAGGGATAGGGCTGACAGCTATTCAACTTGCTAAGGCGTTTGGTGCAAGGGTATTTTGTACGGTCGGCAGTGAAGAAAAAGCTCAAGCCTGCATCAAAGCGGGTGCTTCTGTAGCTATTAATTACAAATCACAAGATTTTGTGGAAGAAATTGCAAAGGATACTCAAAAAAAAGGAGTTCATCTTATTCTTGACATGGTGGGGGGGAGTTATATACAACGTAATTTGAAATCTCTAGGTATGGATGGGCGTTTGGTACAAATCGCATTTTTGCAACCATCCCTTGTTGAGGTGGATTGGTTGTCGGTCATGACAAAACGATTGACCTATACGGGCTCGACGCTTCGTCCACGAACTGCCCAGGATAAAACACAAATCGCAAGCGATTTAAAGCAACATGTTTGGCCACTATTGGAGTCCAAGGTCATTGCTCCTATCATCTATAAGGTCTTTGACTTAAAGGACGTGTCCAAAGCTCATGTGTTGATGGAGTCCTCTGAGCATATTGGAAAAATCATGCTTAAAGTTGCGCCTTGAGTTAACCAAGAAAACAGGCAACTCTTTCACAGTTTTTCTTTCTTTGTAACGAGCTTTACTAGTTTTAAGGCTGCTTTGCCAAAGATCTTAGACAGGGTGTATCGATGGGTTGCAAACAGGCGATAAGAGCGACGATACAGAGGTTGAAGAACCTGAATGCCTAAGAGCCAAGACAGGATCTTTAGATCAACCATAGCGTAGGCAACCCTGAAAGCGTCAACGCCCAAGAGCGTTTGACCGTCTAGGGTTTGGGCGTGAATGTTTGCAAGCGCATTCGCGCATGAGACACCACTCAAATTATCTAGGGCACAGGGTTGTCTGACATCTACGAACCCCAACTTCCCCGTTTTATCCCGCGCGCTTAAATAGATCATTTCAGCTTTGCAAAGTGGGCAATTCCCGTCATAGTAGAGGGTTAGTAGGGCTACAGTATCAGAGGATGCTGCAACGTTTGCATTAGATGGGTCAGGAGAGACGGTATGGACAGGCATTTTCATAAAATAAATTTCTAAACCTCATTCTAGATCCATCGTCTTAAAATGATTTAAACTAGTTTCTTCAACAGTCTAACTCCTTAGTTTTTGTAGGGCATGATCAAATTAACTCAATCCGACAGTAGTTTTAATGAATACTTGAAGCGCAGGCCTTTGTGGACTTTAGCCTCGGATCCGGACCAATTGGTGCGTGAATTCGCATTTAAAGATTTCGTTACAGCCTTTTCATTTATGACCAGTATTGCTCTTTTGGCTGAACAAATAAATCATCACCCAGATTGGAGTAACGTCTACAACAAAGTTACGATTAAACTCAGCACTCATGATGTCGGCGGCTTGAGTGAGAGAGACTTTGAGCTTGCGAAGCTTATTGACAATATTTACCTAAATTTTTCAAATGACTAATCACAATTCAACACCTATTCACTCAAACATAGACCAACTCCTGAAACGAATACATACTGGTGAATTGAGTTATTCGGAGTTGGTTCAGCAGTGTTTAGCGGGTTCTAAAAAGGAAAATGCAGCGAATGTTTTTACTAAAACATATGCTGACTCTGCCCTAGCAGTAGCTCACAACGCTGACTCACAACTCAAAGCAGGCGTTACCTTGCCTACACTTTGTGGACTACCGATTACGATTAAAGATTTATACGACGTCCGGGGCGAGGTGACTACTTCGGGCTCAGTGGTGCGACGGGACTCCAAGCCCGCTCTTGTCGATGCGACGATAGTTGAGCGCATTAGAAACTCCGGCATGGCGATCATTGGTAAAACCAATATGAGTGAATTTGCATTCTCTGGAGTGGGTATCAATCCGCATTTAGGAACACCTCAAAATCCATGTGATCCAACGCACCACCGTATCCCAGGGGGCTCAAGTTCGGGGGCGGCTGTGAGCGTTGCCCTAGGGTTAAGTGTTGCCGCGATTGGATCAGATACCGGAGGCTCGATTCGAATTCCAGCGGCACTTTGTGGCTTAGTAGGGTTTAAGAGCACCATGTCGCGTGTTCCGACGCAAGGGGCGGTGGAGTTGGCAAGATCTCTCGATACGGTCTGTGCTATGACACGCAGTGTAAGCGATTGTTTAAGAATTGATGCGGTCCTCTCAGGCGCTCGTCTGGACGTTAAACCAAGACCTGTTAAGGGTGCACGTTTTGTTGTCGCTAAGACTTTGATGCAAGATGAGCTTGAGCCCTCAGTTGCTAAGGCCTTTGAGCGAAGTTTGAATTTGTTATCTAGTCAGGGCGCTGTGATCACTGAAATAGATTTGAGTGAGCTTGCAGAGATCACTCAAATTAATGCCCCGGGGGGCATCTCTCCTATCGAATCATATTCCGCTTGCAAAGAGTTTGTTGATCACGCATCCCATCAAATGGACCACCGTGTAGTTCAGCGTATGATGATGGGTAAGGGGGTTGCAGCGACGGATTACATTAAATTATTAGATTCCCGCAGAGCATGGATATCCAGGATGGCTGAGATTTTGTTGCCATTTGATGCGCTAATAAGTCCAACAGTACCCATGCAAGCTCCAAAGACTCAAGCGCTCTTGGACTCGGATGAGGAGTTTTTCAGGGTTAATAGGTTACTGCTTAGAAACACATTTGCGATCAACTTCTTGGACGGATGCGCATTCTCACTGCCCATGCATACACCAGATGAGCTACCGATGGGATTGATGTTGTCAGCTTGTGCAGGCAACGATGCCCGTTTGGCCGAGGTGGCTATGGGTGTAGAGACTGCGCTTGACTTTAAGGGTTGATCAGAATTTCAAAAGTTGCAGACTTGTGAACTTGCCAGATGCGTTCATTAAGTATTGATCAGGGTTAGTACGTCATCTAATGACCGGCCTGTATGGGATGGTTTTGGTCCTAGTGTTTCAAAGGGCAAGTCCTGGCGGTTAATCCAAAAACTTCTAAATCCAAACCAAGTAGCACCCAAAGCATCCCAAGAATTACTGGATACAAAAAGAACTTCTCTTTTGTCAACTGCGTAGTTTTGCAGAACCAGTCCATAACTCTCGGGAGAGGTTTTAAACTGCCTGACTGCATCGACAGAGATGACTTTATCGATTAATGTCGTCATCCCAGCACTTCGGACTGCAGTTGCTAACATGTCTGGGCTACCGTTGGAGAGGATGGCGGTCTTGTAGCCCCGTTTTTGCAGATCGTGAAGAACCCCCAAATTCTCTGGGAATGCTTTGAGCTCAGCATATTGGTCTAACAATTCCTTTTGCGCATGTGATGTGAGCTCAAGTTTTAGTCGCTGGCACGAGTAATTGAGTGCTAGACGGGTGATATCCCAAAAAGATTGATAATGCCTGCTACCATTTGGATTGTGGGGGTCACTCATGGAGATGAGTCTTGAGTATTCTATTTGTTTGTCTCTCCACATGATAGAGAGGGCCTGCCCGTGTCCGGGAAACAAAGTCTCCGCCATTTTGGAGACGGAATAAACGTCAAAGAGCGTGCCGTAAGCGTCGAAAACTACAACTTTGAACATATCAAATCCCCTTTGGGTAAGCACTACTGAAAAGGGCTAAGCCGTTTTCATTTCTAATTAAAATAGAACTCTATCATACAAGTCAACTGAGGAAGGATTACAGAATTGAAAACTGCTTATATCTGTCTGCTGATCGCAGGCTTAATGCCTGTTTTGTGCGCTGGAATTGCGAAATGGGGCTTCAAGCATTTTGACAACCATGATCCTCGCCAATGGTTAGCCAAACAAGTAGGGTACAGGGCGAGAGCAAACGCCGCCCAGGCCAATTGCTTTGAAGCATTTCCTTTTTTTGCTGCTAGTGTAGGTTGTGCACTAAGTTCCAATAGCGATTTAGACTCGCTCCAAATGATATGCGTTCTTTTTGTTGGATTTCGAGTCTTGTATATTCTCTTTTATATTTTAGATAAAGCCTCGCTAAGAACAATCGTATGGAGTGCTGCTTACGCCTGCGTGGTAGCCAATTTTATTCAAGCAATTTCGATGGTTGCATAGGGTTTCTTAACCCGCCTCAAACAAGACTCAAAGTGTCTTTGTTTTTATTTGCTAATGATGCGGCAGGCAGTTTTGATACCCTTGACTTGCTTCATTTCTTCACATCTTTTGATGCCCCTGCGTTCGCCTTCGGCTAATATTTTGATGTACAAAGAGCAGGTAAATACCATTTTGTCATCATCGCTCAAGCTATCAAAGGCAGTTGCACAACTACCTACATCCCCTAAATCAGGCTCATTTTTACTGAATAGTTCTTGAATGGGAGCGGGCATTTCCCGGTACTTAACGATCGGATATAGGCCGCTTGTTTTATTGGCATAAGCCAATGATGCGCAAAGTCCAAGACCCACCAGAATAAGGAAACCAAATTTTTTATTAAGTCGTAGCATTTTTCTACCTTTATAGATTCTCATGTGTTTCCCCCGGCGCTTTGAGGCGCTTTTAAAGAGGGATTTGCTTTTTCTCACCGCCTCTTTGAGAGTAGCGTACTTTTCCTCCAATATGCTCCACCTCGACCACGGCCTTGCGGTTCTCATAGACATTTCGCTTTAACCAGGAAAGCTCTGCCTCTAATTCTTTTTCACTCGTCAACGTCCTGCTCCAAGTTCTTAGGTCTGCTGACCATCGGTAATTGCGCTGCTTAAGTATTTCCTTAGTCTCAAAGGGCGAGCCCAAGGCGTAGAGCCGAATCTGGGGTTGGTTTAATGACTCTAGCAACTGAAGGAGCGCGGGTTGTTGGCTGTTGGGAAGGGTACAACTGAGGAGTTCTAGCAATGCACAGCAATCGGCGTCTGCCCGGTGGGCGTCATAGAAGAGGCCTTGCGTGTAGACCAAGAATTCTAATTTTGCAGATCCAAAACCCTCGGTCCTCCAGTCAATATCTTTCAGGCTACAGCCCCACAAGAAGTCTTGAAAACATGGCCAACGCATTTCCACGAACGCTCTATCAAAGCCGGCGTTGTGGGCAATAACCACACTTACATTCTTTAAAAAATCGCTCACCTCCTCATCCGCAATAACGCACCCTTTGACCATTTCGTCCGTAATGTTGTGAACGGCAGTGGAATCGGCAGGTATGGGAAAGCCGGGATCCTCATATTGATCAAACGTTTTGAGGACTTTGTAGATGATCCCCGTCTGCGGGTCGAACTCAAAGAGAATCATTCCCAGTTCAATGACTTTGTCCTTTTGGACATCCATTCCAGTCGTCTCTGTGTCTAAGACAACGCCCTTGCTGAGTGTTCTCTGGGGAGGCTGTGTGTGAAAAACCTTGTGAGGAATGAGACGGCGAAGAACTTTAAAGTCTGGGTGAGCGTCTAGGCGTCTTGCCAGTTCTTGAAGTTCCGTGTCTCCAAGCGGGTCTTGATCAGAGAATAAATCGTTTGTCATTCAGTGTATTTAAATTTTAATTTAAGATTTTTCTAGCTTAAGTGGGTTTGGATACCGCTAAAACTGCAACAAGAGTTAACATGAGGTCCTAGGCTTGGGTTTTGAAAATCCGATGCTATCTCTAGAATCAATCATTGAGCGAGGTTAAACCGTTTGAGCAAACGCAATCATTTGGATACAAAGGTTATCTTACACAGGAGAGGTCAGTTTCAGAATGTAATCGGGATTTTAAGCCTAGTTTTAGCCCTCAGCAGTGCTCGCGGCGTAGAACTGGGTTGGGACTCCGGTAATTCAGTGCATGAGAGCGCCAAGTCCGCGTGCCCCCACTTTTTTGTCCAAGGCAGCGAGCCCCGCATTTTGAATCCTAAGCTGGCATTAAATATCCGGCAACTGTGTTTCTCAAGTTTCGCGGTTGGGTATTCGCCTGTATCTAGAACTCCCCTTTGGTCCGCAGAACATCTCACCCGAGAGTCCCTTGCTCGTGCCAAGGGGTTAAAGAGGGTGAATGCCTTTCATGAGGAAAGTCGCCTCCCCATTTCTGAGCGTTCTTTTTTAAGTGACTACGCAAAGTCTGGCTTTGATAGAGGCCATATGAGCCCGTCCGCCGATCAACCCAGTGAGCAAGCTCAGCAAGACAGCTTCTCCCTTGCAAACATGGTTCCCCAAAATCCAAACAACAACCGTCATTTGTGGGAGGGTATAGAGAGCGCTACCCGAACCCGGGTGAAATCAGCCGGAGATTTGTACGTCATTACGGGACCTTTGTTTATTGGATCCTCAGTTGATCAGCTTCACGGGCGCGTGATGGTGCCTACGCATTTGTTTAAAATTATTTACGATCCTGCGCAAGGAGCGGCATCTGCTTACTTAGTCTTAAATAAGGACACCGAGGAATACTCTGTTATAAGTCTAGAGGAATTAAGCAAGATCGCAGGCATTGATTTCTTGCCCATGTTGAATTCGAACGTGCAGCGTGTCAAAATTGAGTTGCCAACCCCAACACCGCATCACCAACGCTCAGATTCAAATTTTGATGTGCAAAAAGATGGGCGCAATCGCAACTCCTATGAAGCCCAGCCCCAAGCGCAGTCTGGCGCAGAGTTTCGACAGGTCGAGCACCTCTTAAAAGAAATTGCTCGGCATCTTAACTAACAACGATTGATCTTTATGTCTAATCCTTCCCAGAAACTTTCTCCCGGTTCTTTGAGATCGTTGATTGCCTTTAGCAACGAATCTCAAGTGATACAGATAGACTCCCTGCAAATAGAGAACCGCTTTGATAGGGTGACGCTCTCAGGGGATTTGGACTTAACAAAAGATAAGGTAGGCTTGGCTAAGGCCTGCGAGCTGAAAGCGCTGATAGATAGTGTTGTTCAAACTCTTCAACACCTAGAGCTTCCCGATCAAGTACAGATTGACCCAGTTGGGCGAGTAAATAACCCATTTAACTAATTTATGTATTAAATAGTTTTAATAATCATATCTTTATGTGATTTTGTGAACCGGTTGTAAGTCCAAAATATGAGCTCTAGTAATTAGTCTCTAGTCTCTAAACGTAGGGCTTACGAGCTAAATAGGGTATCAAACTCCCGGGTTTTCCCTATACTTGTCAACATGGTGAGGAATTGGACAGCAGATTCGAAACTCAACCCCAGGTTAAGACCCTTTTTAACTCTTTAACTTTTATATATTAACTAAACGGAGCTATTCAAATGACAATGACACCAGAACAAATCGTAGCCGCTAACAAAGCAAACTTTGAAACTTTAGTTGGTTTAACCAACAAAGCGGTTGCAGGCGTTGAGCAGTTGATCGAGCTAAACCTTGCGGCTACTAAAGCTGCTATGGAGGAAACTCATTCACATACAAACGCGGCTTTAAGCGCTAAAGACAGCCAAGAGTTGCTGGCATTACAAGCTAGTATTTTCCAGCCCTTTGCAGAAAAAGTTGCAAATTACAATCGTCATTTGTATGACATCGCCTCTGGAACTAGTTCCGATTTCAGCCACTTGGTTGAGAGCAAAATTGCGGAAGCGCAGCATACCTTCCACAGCATGTTTGACAACATGGCAAAGAACGCGCCTGCTGGAACTGAGTCAGCTGTTTCTGCTTTTAAAACAGCTATTGCCAGTGGTAACCAAGCCCTTGAGCAAGTTCAAAAGGCAGTGAAACAAGCCTCTGATTTAGCGGAGACCAATTTTAAAACGATGGCCAACACGGCTTTAAATGCTGCGCAAAGTACTTCGGCAACAACCGTTACTCCTAAAGCAACTAAAAAGCGCTCCTCTTAAGCTTCTGCCAACACAGCGGGAGCGATGCGAAAAACGTCCTCCCGGTTGGTTGATTGAATGCCCGCTGATGGTGAACCCATTGACGGGCATTATCTTTTGGATTTCTAGGAACATGTAGCTTGCTCTAAAATTAACGCTTTAATCAAACCGGATTTCAAGTGGAACAAGTCGATGCAGTTGTGATCGGAGCGGGGGTTGTGGGGTTGGCCGTTGCAAGGGCCATCGCGATAGAACTATCAAAGCATTGCGACTCGCCCTCAATCTACGTTCTTGAACAGGCCGATAGCATTGGCACACAAACCAGTTCCAGAAACAGTGAGGTCATACATGCAGGGATATATTACCCATTTAACTCCCTAAAGGCTCAGTTATGCGTGAAGGGGCGAGAACTTTTATATTCTTACTTGCAGGAGCGGCATGTTCCTCATAGGCGTCTGGGTAAGTTGATCGTTGCTGTTAATGCGGAACAGGACCAAATGCTTGAGGGGATCAAGCAGCGTGCAGAAAAGAACGGGGTGATGGACCTTGCTTTTTTAACCCAACAAGAGGCTCAGTCCTTGGAGCCAGAGTTGTCGTGTACTTCCGCCCTTTTATCCCCAAGCACCGGTATCTTGGACTCACATAGTTATATGCTCAGCCTTCAAGGAGATTTTGAAAATGCGGGCGGGGCAGTAGTCTTTCAAACCGAGGTTGTTTCGGCGGTCTGCTGCGCAGACAATATTTCTTTGCGCACCCAAAGTGGGGACACCATAGATACCAAAAGGGTAGTTAATTGCTCAGGCTTGAATGCTCCACTTTTGGCCAAGACCTTTGCGGGAGCTCAAGAGGCTAAGATTCCCGGTGCTTTTTATTGCAAGGGAAATTATTTTCTTTTGCAGGGAAGATCCCCATTTAAACGCTTAATCTACCCTGTTCCCGAGGCAGCAGGTTTGGGCGTTCATCTAACTCTGGATTTAGGTGGACAGGTTAAATTTGGACCTGACGTTGAGTGGGTGATTGATCCTACCGAATTAACAGTTAATCCCAAACGAGGGGAGCTTTTTTATGGGGCTGTTAGAACTTATTGGCCCGCATTACCCGATAATGCGCTGATTCCTGGATATGCCGGAATACGTCCAAAAATCAATTCAGAGCACGAAAAATCTGAAGATTTTAAAATTTTGGATGTACAAGATCACAACATTCCGGGGCTGATTCATCTGCTTGGAATCGAGTCACCCGGGATCACCAGCTCCCTAGCAATAGCAGAGGAGGTCGTTAAAAGATTGTTCTAATTGAACTTTCTTCAAGTAACACAACCTGTGATTACTTGGCTTCACGACTCATCAGGGCTTGCGCAACCTCCGTTATCAAGCCTGGTCCACGGTAGATCAGGCCAGTATATATTTGCACCAAATTCGCCCCAGCGGCCAATTTTTCTAAGGCGTCTTTGTCACAACAAACACCGCCCACACCAATAATCGCAAAGTCAGGTCCTAAGCGGTTGCGCATCGTTTTTATAACGTTGTTGCTAGCTCTTAAAACTGGGGCCCCTGACAGTCCTCCTGCTTCATTTGCATGCACAGAGCCTTGCACGTCTTCGCGCGATAAAGTGGTATTTGTTGCAATTAAACCCCATGACTGAGTCGTTGAGTTAGGTGCATTTGAGGCAGAGGAATTTTTTATTTTGATTAAAGTGTTGGCAATGACCTCCATTTGAGCGTCATCTAAATCGGGGGCAATTTTTAGGAAAAGAGGTACATGCTTGTTGTGAATGCTCTGAAGCTTGATGCGTTCTTGCTCCAAGGTTATGAGCAGTTGCTCCAGGGCTTCATCATTTTGTAAAGAGCGAAGATTTTTGGTGTTCGGACTGGAGATGTTTACGGTAACGTAGTCTGCAAATTCGTAAACATCTCGTAAACAGATCAAATAATCGTTCGCAGCATCTTCAATGGGCGTAGATGCATTTTTCCCGATATTCAAACCCAGCAGCATTTGCGATGATTTTGAGGCCCGGGTAGTTCTGCGTTTGAACTTCGCAACTTTCACGTTTTTTATAAAGGTCTCGGTGCCTAAGTTATTAAATCCAAGCCTATTGATTAGTGCATTCTTCTGCGGGATACGAAACATTCGGGGCTTGGGGTTACCGTCTTGCGCAAGGGGAGTGACGGTCCCAACCTCAACAAAACCAAATCCCATGGCATTAAATGCATCGATACATGCTGCGTTTTTATCCAAACCTGCTGCCAAACCTACTTTATTTGGGAATTTAAGACCCAAAAGCTCGACTGGATCGCTAAGGGTATTTTGTCTGTAAAAAACGCTTAAAGGGGTGTTTTGGGTGTGCTTTAGAAATGCCAAGGTCAAATCGTGGGCATGTTCCGGATCAAGCCTGAAAAGTATAGGGCGAACGAGCCGACAATAGAAAAAATTTAAGATTGAAGTAGAGAACATTGGATAATGCAGTTTGTTGGACATTCGTCCCCCAATTCTCTCAGATGTTTTGAAAGTTTCCTGCTAACCATGTCAACTCAAAATCATAATTCCAATTCCACTCCTAGTTCTACCCACGTCAACCCAAACTCTGCGCTCTCCCAAGATGATCTGAAAGCACTCGTTGGACTTGAGGTCTTGAGGTACTTGACGCCAGGTGACATTATTGGCGTTGGAACGGGCTCTACGGTTAACCATTTCATTAAAGCCTTGGAGACTAATCAAGCGCTACGTACAGGGCTCAAAGGCGCAGTTTCAAGCTCTGAGGCTACTACGGCGTTACTGCAAAAAATTGGAATTCCAGTTTTAGAGGCATCCCAGGTTCAGGGACTAAGCCTCTACATAGACGGGGCCGACGAGATTGATCATTCCGGTTACATGATTAAGGGAGGAGGTGCCGCTTTGACCCGGGAGAAGATCGTTGCCTCCTTGGCAAAATCTTTCATATGCATTGCAGATGAATCGAAGTTGGTCAAGACCTTGGGCCAATTTCCCTTGCCCCTTGAGATCATACCTATGGCAGCGGCCCAACTGATGCGTTCGTTTAAAGAGCTAGGGGCAAGTGCAAAACTCCGCTTAAAGGGAGATCAACCATGGGTGACCGATAACGGACAACACATATTAGACGTTACTGGCCTAAAGATCACAGATCCCGTAGCCTTTGAGAGTTTGGTGAGTCAGTGGGCGGGGGTAGTGACTGTGGGTGTTTTTGCATTTCAAAAGGCGACTCTGTGCCTATTGGCTACCCCGCAGGGCGTTAAAACACTCAAGTTTTAGGCCACACACCCAGTGTCCTAACGAGGGCTATTGTTTAAATGTCCCCCTCATCATTGTTACGAACCCACATGTGCTCAAGTCTGTAGTCATCCATCATGAGGTTAGCTTGGAAATCTGCTTCGATGTAGGGGAAAAATCGACCTCTTGATACGATCATTAGCGGTTGATCCCAGTCTTTGTAAAGTTCACGCACTTGCGATAAATTATCGTTAATTTCTGTCTCTAAAAATTCAAAAATGCCGTAGTCTGGGTCCAGAAGTGCCTCAATGAGTTTGGTATAAAAAATATCTGCGTACTCATCCTTTAAGCGTTGGATAAGCCCTATTCCTTTGCTGAAATTTTCAGTGTCACTTTCTGTTGAATTGAGCCAACTATCAGGATCATAATCATTGTCCTTTTCGTACTCCTCGTCTGGATCTAGGATGTCGGGTAAGTAAAACCCTGTTTTATTCATCAGATGATAAAGCGTTTCGTTATTGCATCTGACCAACTGCCATTTTAAAAAGTCGAACCTCTTGAATTCATAGGTCTTGTCTTCAGATTCGCCACTAACTTTTTCATCAGATGGGACGTAGAGCTCGTAATAACCTTCGTGGGCAGACATCCTAAACAAATCAGATTCAGTTTCAATTTCCATGTCGCTGATTTCCTCTGGTAACGGGGCTGGGAAAATTTCTACTACAAAATCGATTTGATTAAATTTAATTCCATTTTCCGAAATTTTTTCTAGATTTGCAGATTTAGCCATAATGAGTGATCCTTATGAGGTTGGGTGTCGAACTCTGTTTGAGGTTTTAATACCAACTATTAATTAATAATATAAATGTTATCAAATTTTATACAAATATTGCGCCTAGGGTTAAAGATTATCCCTTGGAAAATACTTAACGCAACAGTAGTTAAAACGCTACTGCATCATGCCTTGGTGGCGCATTAAAGCGTCTAATTCTGGTTCGCGCCCTCTAAAGGCTATAAATGATTCAATAGCGGGGCGAGAACTACCGACTTCTAAGATATTGATTCTGTACTTTCTGCCGGTTTCGACGTTAGGTTCCCCGTTTGCAAGTGCAGTCTCCTCAAATGCTGCGTAGGCGTCTGCACTCAATATCTCGGCCCATTTGTAACTGTAGTAACCAGCTGCGTAGCCCCCAGCAAAGATATGGCTAAAGCTATGTGGGGTTCTACTCCACTCGGGCACGGGGAGGACCGCAATCTCAGCTCGTATATCGTTTAAAAGCGTCAAGAATGAGCTCTTGTCTTCGCTTTTTTGATCTTTACTTGTTTGACAGTGAAGTTTAATGTCAAAGAGGGAGAACTCAACTTGACGGAGTGTTTGCATACCGCTTTGAAAGTTTTTAGCAGCAATCAATTTGTCGAACAAGGCGCGCGGGAGCTTATCGCCAGTTTGAACGTGCTGCGTTAGGTCTTGTAAAACTGACCATTCCCAACAGAAATTCTCCATAAATTGGCTAGGCAATTCAACCGCGTCCCACTCAACCCCAGAGATGCCAGAGACATCGCGCTCATCAATTTGAGTCAAAAGGTGGTGCAATCCGTGACCGAATTCATGAAAGAGTGTGATGACATCATCATGCGTTAGAAGGGGCGGGGCACCGTTGATACCCTCAGCAAAATTGCATACCAAATGCGCAACAGGTGTCTGCAGGTGATGGTTATCAGGCCTGAGCCATCTAGCCCGCACATCGTCCATCCAAGCTCCGCCGCGCTTGCCTGATCGTGCACCTGGGTCGAGGTAGAACTGGCCAACCAGGGCCCCGGCACGCTCGATTCTGTAAAAATCTACGGTTGGATGCCAAATGGGCGCAGAGTCGCGTTTGATATTGACTTCAAATAGTTTTTCAACAATTTTAAACAAACCACTTAAAACCTTGGGAGCGGGGAAATATGCTTTGAGTTCTTGGTCGCTAAAGGAGTAACGCTCCTCCTTTAGTTTTTCAGATATATAGGTCCAGTCCCAAGAGTTGGGGTTCTCAATATGAAGCACATCTTTTGCAAACGTCCTTAATTCCTCTACGTCACGAAGTGCGTAAGGCTTCGCTCGGTGAGCGAGGGTATATAAAAATTCAATGACCTGAGCAGGAGTTTCAGCCATTTTTGTAGCAAGGGATAATTCAGCGTAATTGTTAAAGCCAAGAAGTTTGGCTTCCTCAGTTCGCAATTGAAGTGTTTCAACAATAATAGATGTATTGTCATATTGACGTGAGTTTTCATCACTTTGATCGGATGCACGCGTCACAAAGGCTTTGTAGATGCGCTCTCTGAGGGAGCGTGAGTGAGCATATTGCATAACTGGGAAATAGCACGGCATTTTTAAACTAAGCAAGTAGCCTTTTAAACTTTTTTGCTCTGCTGCGTTAAGAGTGCTTGCTTTTACGTCCTCGGGAATACCGCTCATCTCCTCTTCGCTTGCTAGATAGGACCAAGAGTCTGTTGCATCTAAAACATTCTCACTAAACTTTTGGGATAACTCGGACAGACGGGATTGGATTTGTGCAAATCTTTCTTTTTCAACTCCGCTTAACTCAGCCCCAGATAGTTTGAATCCCTTCAATGCTTTTCGGAGTGCCTCCGCCTGAACAGGAGCAAGAGACTTTGCATCAATAGACTTATACTTTTTGTACAAAGCGTCGTTGCTACCCATTTCAGTCCAAAATTCAGTGATTTTAGGAAGTGCTTCGTTGTATGCAGCCCTCAATTCTGGATTATCAGCAACACTATTCAAGTGGTTGACAGCGCCCCATGCACGTCCAAGCCTCTCTGTGCTGACATCCAAGACCTCCGCAATTTTTGTCCAATCTGCTGGGTATGTATCTTGGGTGACTTGATCCAATGCGCTCTTTGCCTTGGAAATGAGTTGATCTATGCTTGCGCCAACCTGGGCTGGTGTGATTTGATCAAATAGGGGGAGGTTATCAAAATTGAGTAAGGCAACGGTGGTCATAGAGAATCTGCGGGGTGTATTTGAAAAAACTTTTTTAAACTATTGTGATCTTAGGCAATGTGCCTTTTTTGAGCCGCCTCTAGCGTGTTTTGTAAAAGCATAGTAATCGTCATTGGCCCGACTCCTCCGGGTACAGGAGTGATATAGGAGGCAACCTTGCTGACGCCCTCAAAGTCAACATCGCCGCATAGCTTGCCTTCCTCGTCCCTGTTCATTCCAACATCTATGACGACAGCGCCTGATTTGACCATGTCGGCAGTCAGTACGTTTATTTTTCCTACCGCCACGACGATAACATCAGCCTGTAGGGTTATGGCTTTTAGGTCAGTTGTTGCACTGTGGCAGATAGTAACAGTGGCATTCTTATCCAGGAGCATCAAAGCCATGGGCTTACCCACAATGTGTGAGCGACCAATTACAACTGCATGCTTACCCTTAAGTTCGAAATTGATGCTTTCAAGCATCTTCATGCATCCAAAAGGTGTGCAAGGCCAATAGCCTGGTAGTCCTTTAACAAGGGCGCCTGCGCTCGAGATATGAAAGCCGTCTACATCTTTAGCTGGATCAATTGCTTCAATTACACGGCTTGCGTCAATGTGGCCGGGGAGCGGGAGTTGTACCAAAATTCCGTGAATTTTTGGGTTTTTATTAAGTGCGTGGATGTGATTGAGCAATTCAGATTCAGTAATTGAAGCAGGGTAGGCGTCAAGGCTAGAAAAAAAACCTACCTCCTCGCAAGCTTTTACTTTATTGCGAACATAAACTTGGCTGGCGGGGTTTTCTCCAACCAATATAACGGCTAGGCCTGGAATTACGCCTTTTTGACTTAGCTCTTTGACTTCCAGGGTGATTCGGGTCCTAATACTTTTGGAGAGTTCGGTGCCACTGATAAGATTTGCGGTCATGGGAAGTAATGATTATTTGATGATTTGAGAGGTGGAAGGTACCAAAAAATTAAGCTTCAACTGAATACTGCGAATTGCAAAAATTCAGTTGAAGCTCAAAGAACTACATGGACTGGGCTAAAAGCGTGACGCAATGTGGCGTCCAATGGTCCTTAAGCGGGTTTGGGCCCTGTTTGACCAAGTGCGATTTTCAAAAGATCCGCAACAGTATTGGCATTGAGTTTTTCCATAATGTTAGCGCGGTGGGCCTCAACAGTCTTGATGCTGATGCCAAGGTCATCCGCGATTTGTTTGTTTAATCTCCCGGCAACAATGCGCTCAAGGACTTGAGACTCACGCGTTGTAAGCTTGGAGATCAAAGCGTGTCTTGAAGCGGCTTGCAGGCTTTCAGCAAAGGAGTCCTTTGCAGCAGCTAACATTCGCTCTACAGTGCTTACAAGCTGTTCCTCATCAAATGGCTTTTGAATAAAGTCAAGAGCTCCCTTTTTCATTGTGTCAACTGCCATGGGCACATCGCCGTGTCCAGTGATGAATACAATTGGCAGGGGTGAGTTTCTCTCAATTAATCGGTCCTGAAGTTCAAGGCCTGTCATACCTGCCATACGAATATCTACCAATACGCAGGCTACCTCTCTTGGGTCGTAGCGACCTAAAAAAGTCTCGCCAGAATCAAAACAGCGGACCCTGTAGTCCTTTCCCTCAAGGAGCCACTGTAGCGAATCGCGCACAGCCTCATCATCATCAACTACGTAAACAGTCCCTTTTTTGGGTATCAAACTCATGAGTAACTCCGTGATTCAATAGAAAGATTTTCGTCAGATGGCATTTTAGTTCCAGTTGCGGGTAACCAAAATGAGAAACAGCATCCCACAATTGCTTGGTCATTGTAAAGGTTCTGAGCCTTCATTCTGCCCTGGTGGGATTCCACGATGCTTCGGCATAAATTAAGTCCTATACCTAGGCCCTCTGTCTTTGTAGAAAAGAAAGCCTCAAAAAGATGATCCATCACTTCTGGGGCCAAACCACCGCCGGTGTCTTGAACAGCAAACTCGACGGCACTTTGTCCGTCAATTTCAACCAAAGTTACATTGAGTTGCACATTTCTTTGCGAGTTCTCCCGCCCAGCCTGATCGATGGACTCAGAGGCATTTTTGAGCAAATTGATCAATACTTGTTGAATCAATATCCGATCAATGTTTACCAAGGGGAGCCTGGGTCCGAAATAGTGTGTAAAGCGAACGCGTCTTTTTTTCAGCTCAATTTCCGCCAGCTCGATGGCCTCCATCGTCGTTGTGATGACGTTGGATAGAACTTGGTTGGGTTCACTGCGTTTTACAAAATCCCTAATTCTTTGAATGATTTGTCCTGCTCTTTGCGCCTGCTTTGCCGTCTTGTCCAATGCCATCAATAACTCAGATTCAACAATCTGGTGATTGTTGATGCGAGTAATCATCCCCTTGCAGTAATTTGTGATTGCCGTAAGGGGTTGGTTCAGTTCATGTGCGACGCTAGAGGCCATTTCACCCATAGTGATTAATCGGCTTGAAGCCTGGGCACGTTCTTCATGAATTTTTGCCTGTTCCTGTGCTTGCCGTCTCACGGTGATGTCAGTTGCAATCACCATTTGTGCTAAGCGTCCATCTACCCAGTTAAGGTACCGAGCTCGTACTTCTAGCCATTTGCCGAGCGATTCAACAAAAATTTCAGCATGTTCAGAGGTTGCATCTGCCAAGTTTTCAGAAGGAAAGCCTGCAAGATTATCAACCTCATCACTCCCTTTATCAGGTTGATTTGTGGGCATCCCTGCTCGTTGTACTAAGGAGATATGTCCTTCGCTTTGGTTGTTAAACCATTGGCGGTACATCTTGTTGGTGAATAAGAGCTCAGAGCTACCGAGTGGGGTGACGGATACGGACGCATCCAAAGCTTCTAAAACAGTTGTGAAGCGCAGATGGGCCGCGGAGAGTTGGTCGCGAATGCGGTTAGGCTCAGTAATATCCGTCATGGATGTCATCCATCCAGTTTGCACACCGTATGCGTCGACCAAAGGGGAGACATAAAGGCGAGCATCAA
Source organism: uncultured Burkholderiales bacterium (assembly GCA_903830725.1). Taxonomy (GTDB): domain Bacteria; phylum Pseudomonadota; class Gammaproteobacteria; order Burkholderiales; family Burkholderiaceae_C; genus Limnohabitans. Next base: position 70,724 of record CAIKVH010000048.1, read on the forward strand.
ACATACGACCAGAACGGTGCTGAACTTTAACTTGGTATCCTCCGGCTGGTGTTAAACCTTGCAACTCATTGTGTAGCATTACCGACAAAGAAGATATGTATTCTTTTGGCCAATATGGGAATGGTGGTTGACCCCCTACGAGTTCTTGCTCACTCCAACCGGTCATTTGACAAAAAGCTGAATTAACGTAAGTAATCTTTCCTTTCATGTCCATGGCACGCATGCCCGTGAGCATTGAGTTTTCCATCGCTCGGCGGAAATTAGTTTCAGACATCAATGCCTCTTGCGCCCGCAGTCTGCGTTGGGTATGACGCCAGGTTCCAATTAGCATCCACGCAGTCAAGATACTCAAAGCTGCAACAAGGCGGATCAAGCCGTTACCGATTAGTCCTGGAGAGGTTCTGTAATTGCTCGCCTTCAGATATAAGCTATTGCCAAAAGGCGTAAGGGGAACAGTGATTTCATAGGTCGCGGATGACCAAGGCATTTGGGGGAGAATTGATTTTTGTTTAGAGGCTTCGTGTCCAGCAATGAATTTGCCGTCAGACTGGACAACTGAGATTGCATTTCGAGAACTTACCTCTGTTGGTACGCTGTAACGAAGTAACCCGTCGATGTCAAACTCCGTCATTAAAGAGCCTGTAAAAATGCCTCTTACGTATAGCGGAATAAAAAGTTGAATGACTTCATTGCGGTTGACGCTACTACCTAAGAAGGTAGTAGCGTTTATATTTTCCAAATTGCTTATGGGCTGAGAATAAAGAGATTGGTGCAAATCCTTTGCCAAATTAAACGTTGCCACTGAAATTGGATTTTTGAGGCGATCCCCAATTTTGAGTTGAATATTCCCATCAATGCTTGAGCTAAGCGAACTGGTGTGGATCTTCAAATCTGAAGATATCCATGCCATGGAGGTAATTTCGGGGAAATCTTTTATGATGGTGCTGCAAAGACTTTGCAATTCCTGTGCACCAATTTCCCCCTTGTATAAATCACCTGCGAGTTGCATAGACTGTTGTTGTCGCTCAAGTACTCGCAGACGAATACGTTGTTGGGTGTATTCAACATCGCTTCTAACGCTCTCTTGCTCCCGTTGCATCTCCTCATATCTAAGGAAGGTGAACGCAGCAAAAATAGCGGCTAAAAATAAAATCACAGCCGTGAGGGGAGCGAGTAAGGCTAATCTGTCTTGTCGCCTAGGACTTTGGCTACGCCACCACAAGAGCCAGCGAGCGGACAATTTTTTAAAGATAGAGGTTTGTTTTATTGGTTCTGACATTTAATCTCAGAGTTTAAATTAATTCTGCAAAGCAAGTTGATAACCGTTGTCTCGGCTGTTTACTCTTGTAAGTTGTTTAGATGATAGCTGTTTTTCTCTTAAATTTCATATTATAAAAATACGTCGCACAATTTGAAATATCTGTAAAAATATGGGAAAATAAAACTTAGGTATTTAGAAAAAAATGATTAAATACTAAAAACAAAAATCGGGAGACAAAATGTCAGATCAACTTCATACACCTTACGGATTAACCGATAAGGATCTTGATAGCTTAGAGACGAAGGAATGGAAGGACGCTCTTTCCGCGGTCATTCAAGCGCAGGGAACTGAGAGAGCTCACTTTTTGCTTGAGCAGTTGTTAGCGCATGCCAGAGAAAACAGCATAGATATGCCGTTCTCTGGAAACACTGCCTATTTAAATACGATTGCCCCAGCCGAGGAAGAAAAGTGTCCCGGCAACATAGAGATTGAGGAGCGCCTGCGTGCCTATATGCGTTGGAACGCTATGGCGATGGTGGTCAAGGCAAATCGTCATCATCCCGTTGACGGTGGGGATCTGGGCGGGCACATTGGATCGTTTGCATCCCTGGCCCACATGTTTGGCGCCGGCTTTAATCATTTCTGGCATGCAGAAAATGAAAACCACGGCGGAGACCTAATTTATATTCAAGGTCACGTCTCACCCGGCGTCTATGCCAGAGCGTTTTTGGAGGGGCGACTTACCGAGGAGCAGCTCTTGAACTTTAGGCAAGAGGTTGATGGTAAGGGGCTCTCGAGTTATCCGCATCCGAAGTTGATGCCTGAATTTTGGCAATTCCCAACCGTATCGATGGGGCTTGGTCCACTGATGGCAATTTATCAGGCGCGTTTTCTGAAGTACTTGCACGCTAGGGGCATTGCCAACACTGAAAATAGAAAAGTTTGGGTCTTCTGTGGCGATGGTGAAATGGATGAGGTCGAGTCCCTTGGAGCCATTGGACTTGCAGCGCGTGAAAAATTAGACAATCTTATCTTTGTGATCAACTGTAATCTGCAACGACTCGATGGACCGGTTCGGGGTAACGGAAAAATCATTCAAGAACTTGAAGGGGAGTTTAGGGGTGCCGGTTGGAACGTTATTAAGTTGATTTGGGGCAGTGATTGGGATCAACTACTAGCAAATGACAAAAACGGTTCCCTGCATAAGATCATGATGGATACCTTGGACGGCGACTATCAGGCCTTCAAGGCCAATGATGGTGCCTTCGTTCGCAAGCATTTCTTTGGCCGTAGCCCAGAGACGCTTGAAATGGTCTCTAAGATGTCTGACCAAGAGATTTGGAACTTGCGCCGCGGGGGACATGATCCTCAAAAAGTCTATGCAGCGTACGCCAAAGCCGTAAAGCATCAGGGGCAGCCTTCAGTGTTGCTTATTAAAACTGTTAAAGGTTTTGGTATGGGTAAGGTTGGCGAGGGCAAAAATACAGTTCATCAAACCAAGAAATTGCTGGATGAGGACATTAAAGCGTTTAGGGATCGCTTTAATATTCCAATTCCAGATAGTGAGCTCGCAAACATTCCTTTCTATAAACCAGCAGATGACACTCCAGAAATGCAGTACCTGCACCAAAGACGTAAAGATCTAGGAGGCTATTTGCCGCATAGGCGCAAACAGGCCGATGAGGGCTTTAAAGTGCCACCGATTGATACATTTAAGGCTGTTATTGAAGCAACTGCTGAGGGACGGGAGATCTCAACCACCCAAGCCTATGTTCGCTTTCTAACGCAACTGCTTAGAGATAAAGATCTAGGTCCGCGGGTTGTTCCGATTTTGGTTGATGAGGCACGTACGTTTGGTATGGAAGGTCTATTTAGACAAGTCGGAATTTACAACCCCGCTGGACAACAGTACACCCCTGTAGACAAGGATCAGGTGATGTATTACAGGGAAGACGTTGCTGGCCAAATCCTGCAAGAAGGTATCAATGAGGCGGGCGGGATGAGCAGTTGGATCGCTGCTGCTACCTCTTATTCAACGAACAACAGGATCATGATCCCGTTTTATGTTTATTACTCAATGTTTGGATTCCAGCGCATTGGAGACCTCGCTTGGGCTGCAGGGGACATGCAGGCAAGAGGATTTTTGCTTGGAGGGACTTCAGGGCGCACGACCTTGAACGGAGAGGGACTCCAACATGAGGATGGCCATAGCCATATTCTTGCCGGAACAATTCCAAATTGCGTTAGCTATGATCCAACTTTTGCGCATGAAGTTGGCGTAATTCTTCATCACGGTTTAAAACGCATGGTGGAAAAGCAAGAGAATGTCTTTTTCTACATAACTCTGCTTAACGAAAACTATCCCATGCCCGGACTCAAAGAGGGCACAGAGGAGGAGATTATTAAGGGGATGTATTTGCTTGAACAAGGTGACGGTCCCAAGAAAGCGCATAGAGTTAACCTTTTAGGTTCAGGCACTATTCTCAGGGAATCAATGGCAGCGAAGGAGTTGTTGCTGAAAGATTTCGGCGTAATCGCTAATGTTTGGAGTTGCCCTAGTTTTAATGAACTAGCACGAGACGGTCAAGCCGTAGAGAGATGGAATCTTTTAAATCCAGGCGAAAAGCAAAAAGTGTCTTTCGTGGCAACCCAGTTAACTGCTCATGCGGGTCCTGTCATCGCATCAACCGATTACATGAAGTCCTATGCAGATCAAATTAGATCGTTCATTCCTAAAGACCGTGTTTATAAGGTCTTGGGCACGGATGGATTTGGTCGCAGTGACTTTAGATCCAAGTTGCGCGAGCATTTTGAAGTTAATCGCCACTACATTGTGCTTGCATCCCTTAAAGCGCTTGCAGAAAGTGGGTCCATTGAGATTTCAGTGGTGAGTGAGGCAATTAAAAAGTACGGGATTAAAACCGATAAGATCAATCCCTTAAACGCATAAAAAGACGGAGATTTTCATGGCTTTAATTGAAATAAAAGTGCCTGATATCGGCGACTTCGCAGATGTCTCAGTTATTGAGGTGTTGGTTAAAGTTGGGGACACTGTAAAGGAAGAGCAGTCTTTGATCACGGTTGAATCAGATAAGGCCTCTATGGAGATCCCTTGCTCTGCCGCTGGAGTGGTTAAGGAGTTGAAGGTTAAGTTGGGTGATAAGGTGCACGAGGGCACTGTATTACTGATGTTAGAGGCGTCCTCGGCAACACCTGTATCCGCGTCTAGTGCGGCTTCTGCGAGCAATCCAGTGAAGCCCATTGCATCACAGAGCAACTCAGCGACTCCCTCTCAAAGTACTGTATCTGGTTCACAAAGCGATACGCTCATTGAGGTGATGGTTCCCGATATTGGTGACTTTAAAGATGTCTCCGTGATTGAGCTACTTGTGAAGCCTGGTGACATCATTGAAGTTGATCAATCTTTGATTACTATCGAGTCGGACAAAGCTTCGATGGAGATTCCGTCCTCAGCCGCAGGTATTTTGAAGGAACTAAAGGTCAAAATTGGGGATAAATTAAATATTGGTGACTTTATCGCATTGGTTCAAGGCCAAGCTGCAGTTACTGCACCCATTTCAGCCTCGAGTCTTGGTGAGACTAAGGTTGCTGATACGCGTTCGAGTTCTCCTGCCCTTGCAGTATCAGTTTCGACTGCACCCAGTTCAGCTGGTACTTCAATGCCAAGTCATCAGCCTGGTGTTGCAGTCAGTTCTGGTGTAGTGCCTCACGCTTCTCCGTCTATTCGAAAATTTGCTCGCGAACTCGGTGTTCCGCTTGAGGAAGTAAAGGGTACGGGGCTTAAGGGCAGAATTACGCATGAGGATGTTCAATCCTTTACTCGCTCTGTTATGCAGGGGGATGTTTCCACAAAAGCCCAACAGTCTAAGGGCGGTGGATCCTCCGGTGCAGCCCTAGGCCTACTACCATGGCCAGTGGTGGACTTCGCTAAGTTTGGACCTATAGAGCGAAAGCCTATGAGTCGCATCAAGAAAATCAGCGGAGCCAATTTACATCGTAACTGGGTCATGATCCCGCATGTGACCAATCACGATGATGCCGATATCACTGAGCTTGAGGCCTTTAGAGTATCAACAAATAAAGAAAATGAGAAATCTGGCGTTAAGGTCACTATGCTTGCCTTTTTAATAAAAGCCTGTGTTTCAGCACTCAAGAAATTTCCGGAGTTTAATAGTTCTTTGGACGCAGAGGATTTGGTTTACAAGTCTTATTACAACATCGGATTCGCTGCGGACACTCCGAATGGTTTGATGGTTCCTGTGATTAAAAATGCTGACACCAAAGGCGTTTTACAAATCAGTCAAGAAATGGGTGAATTGGCTAAAAAGGCCAGGGACGGCAAACTCTCTCCTGCTGAGATGACGGGTGCAACTTTTACGATTTCAAGTTTAGGGGGAATTGGAGGGCGTTATTTCAATCCGATTATTAACGCGCCTGAGGTATCTATTTTAGGTGTCTGCAAAAGTACGATGCAGCCGGTTTGGAACGGTAAGGAATTCGTTCCTCGCCTGATGTTGCCTTTGTCTTTAAGTTGGGATCACAGAGTGATAGACGGTGCTGCTGCGGCGCGGTTTAATGCCCACTTGGGTCAAATATTGTCTGACTTCCGACGTGTTTTGTTATAAAAGGGGACGATATTTATGGCTCTAATAGAAGTAAAAGTTCCTGATATTGGCGACTTTAAGGAAGTCGGGGTTATAGAGTTGATGGTCAAAGTTGGTGAAACCGTTAAAGTTGACCAAAGCTTGTTGACTGTTGAGTCTGACAAAGCATCCATGGAGATTCCTTCCTCGCACGCGGGCGTTGTGAAGGAGTTGAGGGTAGGGGTTGGAGACAAAGTTAGCGAAGGAACCACGGTGTTGATGCTGGAGGCAGTTGCTGGCGAAGTTGCTCCAGCGCTAGTTGCTCCAGTTATTGCGGCACCTACTAAGAATAGCACTAGCCCGGCGAGTGTTTCAAGTGCGACCAAAACTACACCGACTCCCGCTACTGCTTCAACTTACTCGGGAGCCGTAGACCTTGATTGCGATTTGGTTGTGCTTGGCGGCGGTCCCGGGGGCTACTCAGCTGCATTCAGAGCCGCTGACTTGGGGCTTAAAGTGATTGTTGTCGAGCGTTACCCAACCCTCGGTGGAGTGTGTTTAAACGTAGGCTGTATTCCTTCAAAAGCACTACTGCATGTTGCTTCTGTCATGGAGGAGGCGACACATCTTTCTCAGGCGGGTATTTCATTTGCAAAACCGACTATTGATTTAGATGCGCTCAGAGCACATAAACAAAAAGTAGTTGATAAGCTCACTGGTGGTTTAGGTGCAATGGCGAAAATGCGCAAGGTTCAAACCGTCCGAGGTTTAGGCACTTTTTTGTCGGCTCATCACTTGAGCGTGGAAGAAACAACAGGAACTGGTCAAGCCAAAACCGGATCTAAGAAAGTCATTGGCTTTAAGGCCTGTATTATTGCTGCAGGCTCTCAATCTGTTCGCTTGCCCTTCATGCCTATAGACCCCAGGGTAGTTGACTCAACAGGCGCATTAGCGCTTCAAAAGGTTCCAAAGCGGATGCTGATATTGGGAGGTGGAATTATTGGCCTAGAGATGGGAACCGTCTACTCCTCTTTAGGAGCTAGGTTAGAGGTGGTAGAGATGATGGATGGCCTTATGCAAGGCGCTGATCGTGATTTGGTCAAGGTTTGGCAAAAGATGAATGCCCCCCGATTCGATAACATCATGTTGAAAACAAAGACGGTTGCGGCCAGAGCCGTAGCCGATGGAATTGAGGTAAGCTTTGAAGGAGACGGCGCTCCTAAGCCGCAGGTCTATGACATGGTTCTTCAAGCCGTTGGACGAAGTCCCAACGGGCTCAAGCTAGGGGCCAGTCATGCAGGCCTACAAGTCAGCGAGAGAGGTTTTGTTCCTGTGGATATTCAAATGCGAACAAACGTCGGTCACATCTTTGCGATCGGTGATATTGTGGGACAACCCATGTTAGCTCATAAAGCGGTCCACGAAGCGCACGTCGCTGCAGAGGTCATCGCAGGTGAGCTTTTGGGTGATACCTTGCTTGCTAAGAGCGCCTTTAATGCCCGCGTGATACCTAGTGTTGCTTACACTGATCCCGAGGTCGCTTGGGTTGGCCTTACTGAGGAGCAGGCTAAATCACAAGGTATAAAAGTTAAAAAAGGCCTCTTTCCATGGAGTGCATCTGGTCGCGCAATCGCTAATGGACGCGATGAGGGCTTTACCAAACTCCTCTTTGATGACAGTGAAGGGGCTCATGGACACGGAGCAATTTTGGGTGGCGGCATTGTGGGTACCCATGCTGGGGATATGATTGGGGAGGTAGCCTTAGCGATCGAGATGGGCGCGGATGCAGTTGATATCGGTAAAACAATACACCCCCATCCAACCCTGGGTGAGAGCATCGGAATGGCTGCTGAGGTGGCTCACGGCTCTTGCACCGATCTCCCTCCTACCAAGCGTTAATCTGTTTCGAGCTTGAGCCCCATGCATAATAAGTTGCCTGCTTTTAAAACCATTTTGATTGAAAGTCACTACGAAGGCCTCGTGCTTTTGGTGACATTGAATCGCCCTGAAGTTGGCAATGCTTTTAATACCCTTATGGGGCAAGAGCTAGAGTCGCTTTGGAACCTATTAACCGTAGATCCCCACGGCTTTCGTTGTGTTGTGCTCAGCGCATCGGGCGGGAGGGTGTTTTGCGCAGGCGCGGATTTGAAAGAGCGCAACGGTATGACCAAAGAGCAGTGGCAAAGGCAGCATGAGGTCTTTGAGCGACAGTACTTTGCAATGATTGATCTGCCAATTCCTGTCATTGGAGCAATCAATGGTCACGCCTACGCGGGGGGGTTAGAAATAGCTCTGTGTTGTGACTTTTTATATGCTGCAAATAACATAAGATTCGCACTAACCGAAGTTACGCTTGGGATTATGCCGGGCGCAGGCGGAACACAGAATCTACCACGCGCAGTAGGAGAGCGTCGAGCCAAAGAGATAATCATGACTGGCAAGCCATTTAGTTCAGAGCAGGCGCATGAATGGGGACTTGTTAATCAACTCTTCGAGTCCCAGGACGTGATTGACCAAGCCCTTAACACTGCGCAGGTTATTGCATCGAATGCACCGCTGTCAGTCAAACAAACCAAACGCTCTATCCGCTACGGATCTCAAATGGAGTTAAAAACTGCTTTTAGATTTGAGATAGAGGCCTACAACCATTTGATTGATACAGAGGACCGCGTGGAAGGAATAAAAGCCTTTAATGAGAAAAGAAAGCCTGTTTTTAAAGGCCATTAAAACCTAGCTCGCGTGGGTTAATTTCATCTACTAATTTAAGTCTGTATTTTCGAGTTGTTTGAAGCACGACTGCATATGAAACTCACAACAGCAGAGCTTAGTGTATTGGTTTTGATGGGTTTTAGTGTTTCAAAATCTACTTCTTTTCTGAAAGATTTAAGTAATACACCCTTTCCCATTGACTCAGAAAAATACAGGCCTCTTACAACGGCAGTAGTCTCCCGTTCACAATCGATGACATACATGGAAACAGAAGATTGATAATTTCTATTTAGGGCGGCGTTTTTTCTGGACTGCCTATGAGTTGAATGGGTATGAATTTTATTTTGATTTTTATTTTCTAACACCCAAACCTTAACAAATGGCGCATCCTCTGAAATCGTGTCTTGATCCACATAGTAATCTGATTTTTTTCTGTCGTTTACATCAAGTGACATCCAGTCTGTACTGTGGGCTTGATTAAGGGCAATAATTAAGCTTGCAAATAGACACAGATTAAAACGCATTCTTTTAAGCTGTGCAGGATTGAAAATTAATATACGGAGCATTAGATATCAATCAAGGAGCCAAGTTGAATAACTTTTCTCCTGTCAAATTTATAGAAATCTTGTGTATGAGAGCAATTTCGAACCATTGCCCTAAAGAGATACTCTCTTTTAAAAGACATTTTTTCAGTCTCATTTTCTATTAATGAATCCCTGGGGAGGAAAAAAGTAGAGTCGTCTGCAACACATTTAATCTTATGAGTTTGACTTAGTATATCTAAGATGTGATTTATATCAGCAGTCTCCTTGAATCCATAAATCGCCCTCACTAAAAAAATATTCTTTCCTAAGTCCTTGACGCTTAGCCGATCACTGTCATTGATTCGAGGAACATCCCAGGCGCTGATTTTAAGAAAAATTACTCTTTCGTGTAATACCTTGTTGTGCAATAAGTTTTGGGGTAGGCTATTTGGTACGAGATCGATATGGGCAGTTAAAAATATAGCGGTCCCCTTGACTATTTGAATGGGTTGATCTTGAATGAATAATTCATTCATAAACTTTAAAATATCAACACCATTAGAAAGCGCTTTTTTGCGCAACAACTCTCGTCCTTGGTACCACGTAATCATAAAAATAAAACAGATGCCACCAATAAACAGGGGGAACCATCCTCCTTGGGAGATTTTATTTAAATTAGAAATAAAAAAACCAGCATCAATTGTGAGGAAGATACCAGTAATGAGCGTGACGAGAATTAAGTTCCACCTCCAAAGGACTCTCATCACTACTGTGGTGAGCAAGGTGGTCATGAGCATAGTGGTCGAAACTGCTACTCCATAGGCAGATGCTAAGTTGCCTGACTTTTGAAATGTAAGAACAATTATTATTACGATGAAGCAAAGTATCCAATTGACAAAGGGAATGTATATTTGACCCATCTCTTTGTCCGATGTGAATACAGTTCGCATACGCGGCACGAATCCAAGTAACATGGCTTGACTGGTCATCGAGTACGCGCCAGATATACAGGCTTGAGAAGCAATAACTGTCGCAACAGTGGAGAGAATAACCAGGTAAAAAGACAAGTAATCGGGTGCCATCATGAAAAATGGATTTGAAATGGCCTGAGGATTTCTTAAAAGCAGGGCGCCTTGACCGAAGTAATTAAGCAACAAGCAAGGCATCACTAAGAAAAACCAGGAGATTTGAATAGGCTTATTCCCAAAATGCCCCATATCTGCGTACAAAGCCTCAGCGCCAGTTAGGACTAGAAAAATTGAGCCCGTGACGGTTAGCGTAATTGCCGGGTCTTGCACCAAAAAGTTAATGGCAAAGATGGGACTAAGAGCTAGAAGAATTTTAGGAAACGCAATGACTTGGTAAAAACCCATCATGCCTATGACCGTAAACCATACTGTCATAATGGGTCCAAAGAAATTTCCTACCGTAGCAGTTCCCTTTTTTTCGAACAAGAAGAGTCCTATGAGTACGGAAACTGTCAACGGCAGGACATAACGAATTAAGTCGTTTGATATGACCTGCAAACCCTCTAATGCGGATAGGACAGATATTGCGGGAGTGATGACTGCATCGCCGTAGAATAAACACGCACCAAAAACGCCAATGATGACTAGCAAAAAACTTTTATGAGCTCCACTTTTTGTGGCACGGGTTGTTAGTGCCATAAGCGCCAAAATTCCACCTTCGCCGTTGTTATTTGCTCTCATAACGAACAAAATATATTTAAGTGAGACAACGAAAACGAACGCCCAAAATATCATCGAAACAACCCCAAAGACGGATTCATTCGTTAAGGCGATGCCAATGTTAGGATCAAAGCAGGCTTTTAAAGCATAAAGTGGACTTGTTCCAATGTCGCCAAAAACAACACCAACAGCAGCCAAGGATAGCGCTGCTGTATTTGACCCTTTCTTTGCCCCGTTTAAGCTAAGTTCAACCCCTGGGAGGTGCTTGGACTCTGAATATTCGGGGTTGTTTAGGAACATACAGTATCGTTAGTAAAATCATTTAAGTGGTTGCGCATGGCGGGGGAGGGCTAAGCATTTCAAATTCAGTAAAAAGAAGCATCCCGGGATTTTTCCATTAATATGCTGTCTTGAAATGGTTTGGTACAAGCATGAGCAATTGGCTTGGATTGACTTATCGTGTCAAGATAGTCAAATAACTTTGCGAAATATTAAGTTTATTACATTATGCCTAAATTTATTAAATCGACCTTACTCAAGTATCCCTCAGGGATCAAGACGCATTTAACGTTCCTGATAATAGGAATGATGACATTCATTCCTATTGCATGGAGCCAGGTCGGTACAAATGGGGTTGCCGCCAAGCGCATTGAGGCAATGCCTGCAGTTGCTCCTAGCGCAGCAACAACTTCCAGACCAAATGCTGCGGAGAAGATCGCTAAACAAAAAGTAATCATCATGGTTTGGGACGGTTTAAGACCTGACTCAATCACTGCCCAGGACACACCCAACCTGTACGAAATGCGCAAAATGAGCGCTAACTTTTCAGATAACCACTCTACTTATCCTACTTTCACAATGATGAATGCGGCCTCATTGGCCAGTGGTTCATTTCCGCGTAAATCTGGTTTTTACGGAAACACGTTTTGGACTCCCCCTCCAAGTCCCGTCGGCACAAATGCGGCCGGACTCCCCCAGAGCTATCAAGATCCCGTATTTACTGAGGACTATGCGATTCTTAAAACATTAAACGCTCACTATGACGATGATCTGATTATGGTTGAGTCGCTTTTTAAGATCGCTCACAAAGCGGGTATGGTGACAGCAACCGTTGGTAAATCCGGCCCTGCATTTTTACAAGATCTGGGCGCAGGGGGTTACTTCATTGATGAGAATGCTGTTTTGCCGTTGTCCTTTGCTAAAGAGCTTCAAGCCGCTCACTTTGCATTGCCCGCAAACGCCGTGAAACCTTTTAAAACTACTGAGCTAACGCTTGACTCTAAAAACGGCAATCCAACCAAACGAGATCCCTATATTCTGTTCCCCTTGACTGAGTACGGCGAAACTTTGTACTCGCGCGATGCCTCTGATAATTCTCAAGGTGCTGCGGAGGATGCGGGGAACAAGTACATGTTAGAGGTCTTTACGAATTACATATTACCTATTAAGAAACCCGATCTATCTTTGATTTGGTTTCGAACTCCCGATAACGCTCAACACGGCTACGGTGTCGGCTCTGCAAATTATCACAAGGCTTTACGCTCTCAAGACGCAAGATTGGGTGAGTTAAGAGAGGCCTTAAATCAGTTAAATCTAGCATCATCGACCAATATAATTGTTATCTCTGATCATGGTCATAGCACCGTATCTGGGGCAACCAATTTGTTTCCACTTCGTAGTATTCAGCCTGCAACCCAAGTTGTAGGCGGCGTGTCCAACGCCAAGTTAGGTAATCCTGACTTTGTGAATGGATATTCTTTTTCCGGTGACGTTAGATCTGCAGATTTACTCACCTATAGTGGCTTTAAAGCATATGACGGGCAGGGGTGTCTGACGTCAAGCATGGCAGGGATAAAGAGCGATCTCTCGCCTGTATACCCAGTCAAAATAGATACAACCGGGGAGCTCTGCGGAGTACCTAATACGAAATACATGGCTATCAGCTCAACCCTGCCAACACCTATTGCTTCTTTTAAGGTACCCAAAGAGTTACCAGAGCATGCCATTATTGTTGCCGCCAACGGTGGCTCTGACTACTTCTATGTTCCCGATCATGACACCAATACAGTTACAGAGATGGTGAGATTTTTGCAGAGTAGAGAGGAGTTTGGCGCCATCTTTGTGGATAGTCGGTACGGTGATTTACCTGGGACTTTTCCCTTGGACTTTATTAATTTAGAGAATGTGAGTAGAAGAGATCACGGACAACCCGACGTAGTAGCTAGTTTTGACTTTGACCCGAACCAACGGGTTAGGGGAATGCTGGGGACGGAGTACGAGAGTTTTGCCGGTCAAAGGGGCATGCACGGAAGCTTTAGTCCCTTTGATGTTCACAATACGTTCATAGCCTACGGCCCTTCATTCATTGGCGGAAAAGTAATTGGTTATCCAAGTGGAAACGTTGATCTGGCTCCAACCGTAGCCCACATCCTAGGGCAATCCATGCCAAATGCAGAGGGGCGAATACTAAACGAGGCGCTAACCAAACCAGTTTCGGGAGATCCTTTAAAAGTGAAGTTGTCAATACTCACGCCAAAACAAATTGCAACAGGCCTTAAATTCAAATCACCCACAGACCCATCTGGGAATACACCAAATTTGAAGCATTCGAGGGGCATTTATACGATTAATGTTGTTATAAAGGAGGTGAGCATTGGCGATAAAACATATCGCTACCTTGATTATGCAAAGGCACTTCGTTACTGAACTAAGGTGCAAAGGACCTAATTGCAAGGGTTGCGGTTATAAAAAACTAATGCGTTCGCGCTAGAATTGAATCATGTCAAAATCGCTTGAGTCATTTTTGTTTGGCCTCATACTGGGGGTTAGTATCACTTTGATCGTTGGATTTGGATTCTATGATTGGAAGACCCTAGCTAAAGGAAATGCCCTATCAGAGACCGAGTCCGATAGAGCGGTAATTAATGCCTTATCTGCTGTGTGCGTTGAACGCTTTAAAAAAGACATTAACTACGCAGATAACTTTAAGAAATTAATTAAAGTTGATCAATTCTCTGCGGGAGATTTTATGGAAATCGGTGGGTGGAGCAAATTTAGCACATCAGCCGGTTTTGAATTGGAAATTTCAAATTTGTGCGCAAAGATAATTCTTTCTGAGGCTCCTTAAGCCTGTTTCATTATTCAACAGCTGTTTAGTGCCTATTGCCGGAGTTTGACGGTAATACAGGGTAAGATGCCTGGTAATTGAAATGAAGCCAAAATGAATATCAACTCTTTAAATAAGCGTGTTGCTTTGATCACCGGAGGCAACTCGGGTATTGGAAGGTGCACTGCCTTAGAACTTGCAAGAAACGGCGCACATGTATTTATAGCATGTCGCAGTAAAGACAAAGCCCAAACTGTGATTGATGAATTTAGCACCTTTCCAATGATAGGGAAGATTGAGTACATTTCTCTTGATCTGAGCGATTTTGCTTCAATTCGCGAATGTGCTAAAACATTTATCTCTAAGGGGCTTCCCCTTCATATACTGATAAATAATGCGGGAATAGCCGGGATAAGAGGCCTTACGCATCAAGGTTTTGAGATGACGATGGGGGTGAATCATTTAGGGCATTTTTTGCTTACGCAGGAATTACTCCCCTTGCTCATCTCAAGTGCTCCCTCCAGAATAGTTAATGTTGCCAGTCGTGCGCACTTTCATGCAAAGGGAATCGATTTTGCTGGCTTTAGAGAGTCTACGCAGACTAAGTTTGGTATCAAAGAATATTGCGAGTCAAAACTTGCCAATGTTTTATTTACAATGGAACTTGCTCGACGATTAAAGGGAACTGGCGTTAGCTCATACGCAGTTCACCCCGGTGTTGTAGCGTCAAGTCTTTGGAGAGTAGTGCCAGAGCCGTTGCGCTCCTTCATGAAGATATTTATGATCTCCAATAAATCTGGAGCTAAAACTTCCCTGCACTGTGCTACATCATCCAGGAGCGCATTTGAGAGCGGAAGTTATTATGCTGACAGTAAGGCTAAGAAGCCGAGCAAAGTTGCAACCGACTCTGCGCTGGCAATGCAATTGTGGATTAAAAGCAGCGAGTGTGTTAATTGAACCAAATCCAGGGCTTCAAATTTAAAAAGGCCAATCTAAAAAGATTGGCCTAGTTAATTTCGCTACTGGTATCGTTGAATACTATTCAGTATCGTTTTCACTTAAAGTCTATCAAGGTGATCTTTGAGTTGCTCATCACTCATGCTGAGGAGCAGGGCACCTTTTTCAGGTTTGATTAACTTTAGCGACAACAACTGCCCGATAGCGTGCTCTTTTGATGATTTGTTATCATGGTTTTCTTGCATGCTTTCTCCAAATAGTAAGACCATTAGCGTCTTACCAACGATGTTCATCAAGATACCAAACAAAACCAAGCCAAGCAACATGGTAATTACTGCAATAACTCTGCCTCCAAAAGTTACAGGGAACATGTCGCCGTAGCCAGTTGTGGTGAGCGTAACCATACACCACCACATCGTGGCTGGGATGGATGTAAAGAAGTGCTTGTCCGCTGGGATAGTATTTCCGCCGATAGGATCCAAGGGCGCAAACACAGAGGCCTCAGGGGGAGAGCCAGCGGGGAGGGGATGAATTTTGAGTTCTGCATCAAGTGCGGCTTGACCAATAGCCATGTTCTCAGGGGAGTACATATCGCCCTCAACAAAGAACATCAAGCTACTTGAAATCATCACTACTGAGAATAGGGAAATAAAGTAAATCCTTAAGTTTGTAACAAGTGGATTGCTTGATTTGACTTTGTTGGATATTTCTTGCATGGCTGCTTTTGCCATTTTCAATACTCGAAGAACCCTTACAACTCTTAGGATTCGGAGTACTTTCGCACCTTGTAGTGCTCCTAAGTCGAGGATGACCAGGATGGTGGGAAGAATGGAAATTAAATCAACAAGACCCCAAAAACTAAAGATGTATTTGATGCGATTCTTCGCAAAATATACGTTTCCAGCATAGTCACCAATGAAAAATGCCACCGCAACATATTCAATTGTAAGGAACAGTGATTTATAGTCAGTAGCAAATGGCTCTAGGGTCTCTAGAGCAAGGGTGATACATGAAACATAAATCCAAAAATTAACAACAGCAATCCATTGCTTGAATGGTTTACTCGTTGGATTTGTAAATGCCTGTCGCAACGTACTGTTGGAGTGCCCGTGTCCGTGAGCATGTGTGGGTTGATTCATCGCGTGTACCTGTGGTGAACAAAATAATGCAAGATGATATTTTAAAAATGTTCTCAAATACTCATCAAATTAAAATATTTTAAATTTACTAATTAAAAATGATTAATTTTTGGCTCGATTTAGACTAGGGTTGCTACCTAGTTAACGGACAATTTCCCTTGAATCAATCATTAACGGGCAAAAAAAATCACAGTAAAAACTGTGATTGTTCGTTAAAAATTTGTACCTGCTCTGAAGCATTTACCCAAGCTAGAGCCCAAACAAGGCGTGGCTTAGGGCTTTATAGCTCTAATGTTGCCGTAGATTCGAGCGGCTGGCCTACTTTTTTGCTCAGCAGTTTGTGCCATTTGCGCCCGCAGACGGTCAAAGGAGGCCTTGATTTTGGTGGCCTCATAAGAGACCTTCAAAAAACGCTGTTCAAATCTTAGAACCAACGAATCTGGTGATTGTTTAGTCATTTCCATTTTCATACCTTAGTAATCAATGGATATTTAACGCACGAGACTTAGAGTTGGTGCACAAAAGTTGCAAATATTTTTAAATAAATTTGCGAATGGTGAAAATATAACTATAAATAATTAATTAAAAAGATTAATTTACTATTTTGGGGCAATTTATCCCAAATTCTTGTAAATGGAGTGTTTATTTTTGGGCAGAGATTTGAACATTTTGTGCCGGCAATTGTCCGTTTTGCGGGGTGACGACCACGTTTCCAGGGTAGTTGTCCGGTCTTTTCATCTGCAAGTTGAGGACTGGACGTTTGTCATCCTTGCTGTGATCTGCCTTTTGCGTGAATTGTTTGGCATTTGCATCTCTCGCCATATCGAAAGCAAAAGATTGGCCGCACAGGATCAAGAGTAAGGCTAGGGATTGGAGAACCATGATTAAAAGTGCATTTAAGGAGAATAAAACCAGAGATTTTTTCATATGCTGTCCTGTCAAAAAGAGTTACATATAGGCTAATAAGCAAAATTAGCACCACCCTACTTTGACACTAGATTCTTAGCAGCAAGCAGCCCGCACACCCAACCACCCCCACGGTTCAACGGCAGGCGATTACTTGGGCTTAAATAAGTCGGTTACAGCGGATTTCCATCGATTCAATATAGTTTGACTTAGCTTATGTTCAGGAACGACGGGAGCGGTTGATTCCAATGAATGATCGCCCGGACTTTTTTTCTCATTGGCTACTGTGGTAGTGCTCAACTGATCTAAGATTTGAGTGTTCATCTCGACAAGTTTTTGGGCTGCCAGTGAGGCGTCAACAGGATAAAGAGCTAAGGAATTAAAGAGGGGTAATTGCTCGGGTTGAGAGGTGGATTTTGGGTTGGTTGGTATTACTTTTTCAGATGCTTGTGAAGTCTCGGATTTCTTGACTAGGTCTGGAGTTACTTTGGAACGAGTTTTAGTGATTTTAGAGATCACAAAGTCGCACACCAAATCGTTGTAAGGTGCGGGGTGTTCCGTCTCAGGCACTTCAAGCAAATTACTTTTAGGATAGATCTTCAAGAATTCATCTACCTGGATTGCAGTACAAATCACAGAATTTTTTGCATGAATCAAAGATATAGGCCCCTTAAAGCTGAACACGGTATGGGCAAAACGCATCCCCATTAAGTCAGATTTGTAAGGCAAATCAAAATGTGCTGGGTCTTGAACTGCACGAATCACCTCAGGGGAGACGCCTAATTCATCCGCCAAAAAACCTACATCAAGTGAATTAGCTGTTTTCATCGTGCCCTTACTCATCGTGCCGTATAGCTTGTAAATTGACCACCAAGCCAAACTAAAACCGATATCGTTCAAAATAATGGAGGCAATATTGTTGTGTGGGGAGGCAGCAATGTACATAGCCAAGATTCCCCCCATACTTGTTCCAATCAAGTTAACTTTGAAAGACTTGGTGAGGTGAGTTTCTTTGATGTGATCTAGGAACAATTCCAAATCACTCAAATAAAGCTTCATGCTATAGACATCCGAGCGACTCAATGGTTGAGATTCGCCCCGACCACAAAGATCAACACTGATAGCTCTGCAATGTGAGGTTTTATGAATTCTTTCAAGAAGTGGCGCAAATGTTTCTCTCGTCTCCAACAAGCCAGGGATACATATTAATATTTCATCACTGTGTTTGTCCCCAACGTCGCTATAAGCTAAGTTTCGCTTTGTATCGGATTGAACAATAGCAAAGCGCAGGGTAGGTTCAGATTTTGGTACCACAATCGTTTCTCATGTACCCCCAACCGTCCCCTCAGTGCCAAACGACCAAAAGGAAAGAAGGAGTTTGAATAGGGTAGCAGAGTTTTATTAAAGTTGAGTGAATCTATACATTCACTCAACCCATACCTTATCCTAATTCATGGGTACTTGTTTGACTAATGCTAAGAATTAAGAAGTTAAATCGTATTATTTTCGATAGGTTGCTGGTTAAAGTGGTGAGATGGCCTCAAATCCTTGTCGACGCCAATTTAGCCTTTCATCGCGATTGCTAATTGTTCCTTATCTAGCTCATTTTCCCACTTAGCAACAACCACTGTAGCAACTCCATTGCCAATAAAGTTGGTTATAGCGCGCGCCTCAGACATAAAACGATCTATACCCAAAATCAAAGCCAGGCCGGCTACGGGTATTGCCGGTACTACGGCCAAGGTTGCTGCTAAAGTAATAAAACCTGATCCGGTAACACCAGACGCACCTTTGGAGGTCAGCATAGCAACGAGAAGAATGGTAATTTCTTGAGTTGAGGTTAACTCAATATTTAGGGCCTGGGCAACAAACAAAGCCGCCATAGTCATGTATATGTTGGTGCCGTCCAGATTAAAGGAATATCCTGAGGGGACAACAAGTCCGACAACAGATTTAGAGCAACCCAACTTCTCAAGTTTAATCATCAATGGAACTAAAGCCGATTCAGAGGAAGATGTACCTAGTACGGTTAGGATTTCATCCTTGATATATGCAATAAATCTTAGGATATTAAATCCAGTGAAGGCTGCAATGATCCCAAGTATGACTAATACGAAAAGAGCGCAGGTTAGGTAGAAACTTCCCATCAAGGCTGCCAAGGGTTTGAGTGCGCCTAGCCCAAATTTACCAATGGTGAAGGCCATTGCTCCACCCGCACCAATGGGTGCTAACTTCATAATTGAGTTCATCATTTTGAAAATGATTTTGGAAAACTCTTCTATGAGCTTGTGTATGGCGTTTCCATTCTGCCCTAGACTTACCATGGCATAGCCGAACAATATGGCAATTAACAATACCTGCAACAGGTCACCCGAACCAGTGAAGGCATCCAAAAAGGTTTTAGGAATAATATGCAATACAAAATCAACTGGCTTTTGTTCCTGAGCAGCTTTGGCATAAGTTGCCACCGCTTTAGCGTCTAAGGTCTCTGGATCTACGTTAAACCCTTCACCTGGTCGTAGGGTATGCATAACAAGCACACCGATCACAAGGGCCATTGTGGAAACAACTTCAAAATATAAAAGTGCTTTACCCCCGACTCTGCCGACTTTTCTCATATCCCCGGCACCCACGATTCCCATCACAACAGTACAAAAAATGATTGGGCTGATTAGCATTTTTACTAATGCGATAAACCCATCGCCCAGAGGTTTCATACTTGCACCGGTCGTTGGATCCATGTATCCCAACAATCCACCAGCCAAGATGCCCAATAAAACCCAAAAATAGAGCTGTGAGGTTAAGCGCTTCATAAATAATCCCAATAGAAAAGATATTGCAAACTGGCGCACGACATTAGACTAATTTAACGTGCACAAGTATTCTATTGTAACCAAACCGTCATAAACGACGATGCTGCCCAGTACCCAGCAATTAAGCAGAAATTATTGACTGTGATTGGCGAAACAATATTCAATGTTGAGCCCTTACCCCATTTGGCGTAATTTTTCAACCGGGGATGCTTGCAGATAAGACCTTGGGATCCTGGGCAATAATGGGAACTGAGCATGCATATGCGTCTGCGTCTGAAATACTGCTGTAGCCATTTATATGAACATTCCCAAAAACAAATTTAAAGAAACTTTACTCAAGCACCAAAATCAAAAGGGTTTATGGACCACTCTTACAAGCTCCTATTCCACAGAGGCCTTAGCTGGTGCGGGGTTTGATTGGATGCTGTTAGATATGGAGCATTCACCCAATGAGATGGATACGATCTTGGCTCAACTTCAGGTCCTAGCCGCATATCCCGTTAACGCAGTTGTCCGCCCGGTTTGGAATGATCCTTTACTTATCAAGAGGTTGCTCGATATTGGTGCCCAGACCCTTTTACTACCCTATGTTCAAAATGAGCATGAGGCACAGAGCGCTGTCAGCGCGATGCGTTACGCACCGCGCGGTATCCGGGGAGTTAGCTCCGTTACTCGGGCGACCCATTTTGGGCGTGTCAAGGACTATATGAAAGGTTGCGAAGCCGAGTTGTGTCTTTTGGTTCAAATTGAGACGCAACAAGCCCTAGATCATTTGGAGGCGATAGCTAATGTGGACGGAGTAGACGGCGTCTTTATAGGCCCAGCAGATTTATCGGCGAGTCTTGGGTTTCCCGGCCAACAAGACCATCCCAAAGTCATCAAAACAATTAAGGACGCGATTAAACGCATACGTGCTTGTGGCAAGGGCGCAGGCATATTGACGAGTGACAGACAATTGGCCAATCAGTACATTAGCGCAGGAACCACTTTCACCGCTGTCGGGGTAGACGCAGCACTTTTGGCGCGTGCTGCAGAGGCGCTCGCGAAGGAGTTTTGAACTAGATTTCCATGACTTTTTAAGGAATTATCATACAAGACACTCTTTGAAATTTAAGTGGTTCTATCCTTAAAGTAATCCGTCTAAGGGTCGATTCTATTTTTACCAAGGTTGACATTTAAGCCACTTGCTACGAACGGCAGGTGGTTTTTTTTTTGTATGCCAAGTCCAGAAATTATGGACATGATTATTAACCCTGGATCGGAAGGCTGGTGAATCCGGTCAATAAACTCATCTGCAAGATCAGAACTCAACCCTGAAAAATTTATTTCAGCAAGTAACAGATCGTCAGCATTTTTTGACCTTATCTACAGAAATTTTCAATTTCCTTGAGAGCTTTACTTTTTCCAGAGTTGTTTGGACCAACAAATACGGTCACTGGCGTTGCTGTAATTAACTCTGCAACAGATCCAGGAGATCGTCCAGACTTAAGTAGAAATGATGAAATCATCTAGTCGAACTCCAATCAGTAAATGTCACTAACGTATGGAAAGGATGAGATGCAAATATAAATGAACAATTAACAATCAAACATTTTCTTAGCTCAAGAAGCAGTTGCCATAGCTTTCGGTGCAAGCGCAGGATTATTCTTAAACTTGATTTCTGCTGTCCACAGATCCAAAGCCTCTTGCATGCGAAGCCAACTCTCAGGAGTACCACCTACAGCTCTTGAAATGCGAATGGCCATCTCCGCTGTAACAGCTTTTTTCTCGTGAAGTAAGTCTGATACCGTTTGTCGACTGACCATGAGACGAGCAGCAAACTCGCCTTGTGTCCATGCCAGTTCTGGCAGCACATCCTCACGCAGAACTGCGCCAGGGTGAGTTGGCCTGCGATTGGGGTTTCGTAGAGACTTCATCAGTGATAGTCCTCCAAGTTAACGTTCATGGCGTCTTCGCCAACAAATTGAAATGTGATTCGCCAGTTGCCAGTCACAGATACCGCGAACTTACCTTTTCGATCACCTTTTAGTGCGTGGAATTTGTAGCCATGCAAGTCCATGTCATCAGCTTCCTTTGACGCATCCAAACGGTCTAGCATCCTCTCAATACGTGAACCGTACTGGGCAGGAATGCCTTTGTAGCTGCCTTTGGTGAAGAAAAGCTCCAAACCCTTGTGTTTGAAAGATGTGATCATTGATGCTAATTGTAAATATACAATTTACTTTGTCAACTAAAACTTGACATCAAATACTCTTGAACAGATTGGCTCGAATCTTGGCGACCAGCACCGCCAATACCGCACAGGCCTGTGCTGGCGTCCATTTCCTAGAATTCGAAATGTAGCCTTAACCCTAAAAAGTTTACGGGACCTCTGTTTGAGTTGTAAGCGGGGTTGTAGATTCTTTGGAAATTCCCTGTGATGTATAAATCCTGGTAGGCTTTTAAAGTGTATAAAGTTTCGACGATTTGCTCGGGCTTGTAAGCTATCGAGCTATCCCCGATAAACATTGTCATACCGCCTAGTTGTAAGTACTTAATTTCATCACCCGTTATTCGGTTACTCGCTACACCTAGTCCCAGTGTGTCCTCGGATCGTCCCCATTGAGTGCCCTTTATAGATACCCCAGCAGCAATTGATCTACTGATGTCTAAGGTCTGAGTTTCTGTTTGGCCATCATTCCAACTCCATCGTGCAAATAATCCAATGTCGTTTGTCATTGCTTGTTCAGCATTGAGGCCGTAGCCGTTTTTATTTTGCGTACTTAAACGGGCGTTCAAAATATTCGGAGGAGATCCTGCAGGCTGCTGATAGAACTGGTTTATAGCATCTTGGTAAGTTGCCATATACGCATGCTGGTGAAATAAGAGGGTTCTAATTGCGCCAGGCCACCCTAGGAGATTGTGTTTATGTGTCAACTCAAGTTGATCAACATAATCGTTTAAAAGGCTGTAATCTAATTCATTGGTATTTGGCAATTTAGGCACGGCAAGGCGTCCACCCTTTAAAATCCAGTTGTCTTGATACCACTCTCCTGCAAGTCCGTACGTAAACCCTTTGACATCAGCCGCGTAGCCATAGGCTCCCATAGAAAAAATGGAGAAATTTAAAAACTGAGATCGCGGCTCATGGCTGTAGGTGTTTTTGTCAAACACATCTAGGCTAGCAAATTTTCCAAAAGAAAAAACCAATCTGTTTTTATCAACATATCCTGCAAGATGATTGTCAATGGCACCTTCAAGATATTCAGTCCCTCCACCAAGTCCTATTGTTTGCCGAAAAAATAGTCTAGCGTTGTAGTAGGTATAGGGGATAAACATTCCTTTTTGTAGCTCTCCGTTTTGGATAGCCCCTAATCCAATCAGGCCTCCACTGAAGGGGGTTCCTTGGAAAATTTCAGGGTTGTAGTAAAGCTCTGCTCCTTGCCAAAGCCTTTTGGCCAAAAAGGCAGTACCACTGAATGTATAGCTTTGGCCCGAATCACCCTCAGACGCATTTAATAGGCTATTCGCACCATAATACGGTGAGTTAAAGTTATTTTTCTTTTGATAAATGTAAGTGGCTTGACCTCTAACACTCCAATCCTCAGTGATGTGCTCCGCAACAACCAATTCATCAGCGAGAGCGTTGATGCTGAAAAGTAAAAAAACAATTGCTCTGAATATCGACATAGCGCACTCCTTTGAAGACCCAAAAGTCAGGGTCGACTTAATCCAATCAAATGAAAAATGGATTAAAGCTGAGGAGGGGCCCTTGATGAGTAGGGTGTTATTAAAGGCTTCAGTGCAAATGAAGCCTGTACCCTTTGGAGCTCAGTTGGAAATTTATTTAAGAGAGTCAGTGCGAATAGGGCACTTGCTGCGAAACCTGAAAGAGCCAGCCCATCGAATAACTGACAATCTTTTGAGGATGAGTGCCCAAAAGAAGAGTCATGGCCGATAACATCAGTGTAGGGGCTAGCAGTTTTAAGGTAAGTGTGGTGACTGACTTGGTGGACAACACCAAAGAACTGCATTCCGACCATGCAAATAGCAACGAAGCCACCAATAATGACGGACTTTAAGTTGTTAAACCCGCGCCTGGGTATTTTTATAAGCATTTTTACATTATGGCAAATTTTTAATTCATTTGCGCTTGGACGGATAGTTGACGAGCAAATAAACAGGGTTGTCCGCATGTCGACTATCACTTACTTCCTACATTACTTTCTCCCCGGACTGAGCTAGTGGATGCGCTATGTTTGTGTTATTTCAATCGACATAAAATCATTGTCCAACAATCTTTAAAAATTGAAGACAGTCTATCGACTTACAGAAAATATCTTTAGTTCTTATTCAATAAGAGGAAGTGACAATATGTATTACGGTCAGTTACCAGAGAGCGGATTTGAGGTGATTGAGGCAGAATTTGCCAAATGTTTTGTAGGGCACGCGAGGGTAGAGCGCCTTTGGAGTGGCGCGAGGTGGGCTGAAGGTCCGGTTTGGTTCGGTGGGGGTAGGTATCTCATCTTCTCAGATCTACCCAATAACCGAATGATGCGCTATGACGATACAGATGGTTCGGTCTCTGTTTTTAGGCAGCCCTCAGGCTTTGCAAACGGTAACACCTCTGATGGCCAGGGACGGTTAATCACTTGTGAGCACTTAAACCGGCGAGTTACTAGAACCGAACACGATGGGCGAATTACAGTTATTGCCGATCAGTTTGAGGGTGGGCGCTTGAATTCTCCGAACGACGTAGTCGTTAAATCAGATGGGACCATTTGGTTTACAGACCCAGATTACGGAATTATCGCGGACTATGAGGGGCAAGTTCAATCCCAAGAACAAAAGGGTTGCTACGTATTCAGGTTTGATCCGCGCAGCAACCAATTGAGTGTTGTAGCAGATGATTTTGATCACCCCAACGGTTTGGCCTTCTCTAAGGATGAACGTGAACTATTCATTGCGGATAGTGGAGGCACTGAGTCCCCCAAAGGGCCTCGCCATATTAGACGCTTTACCTTGTCGGCAAACGGCGCTGGCCTAAGGGATGTTGGGGTATTTGCTGAGTGTAGTGCCGGGTTCTTTGATGGGTTTAGAGTTGATAATGACAACCGTATTTGGACGAGTTGTGCTGAGGGCGTTCAGTGTTTCAACCGTGAGGGTGTATTGATTGGACGAGTTCGGGTTCCTGAGATGGTTGCCAACGTAGCCTTTGGTGGTCAGATGAGAAATAGACTTTTCATTTGTGGTACCACTTCACTTTACTCGGTGTACCTGAAGATAAACGGATGAGACTGGAAGTTAAAACTTATCAAGCATAGCCGAAGTAGCCGTAAAAGAGTATGCGCTAATAAAAGGAGATCAACTTTGAACTTAAAAATCATTCCAAAGACTGAAGCGCATTCTTGCGTTGCGCCCCCTTACCATTTGGGTCCTGCATTGACGCATGACGAGGCGGTCAAAGCAGCAGCCCAATTGGTGCCTAAACTTTTAGAACGCGCCGCGCACGCTGAAAGCATCAGGCGTGTGCCAGCAGAGACCATTCAAGATCTGCACGACGCAGGACTTATGCGACTGATGCAACCCAAGCGGTTTGGGGGCTCTGAGTTGGGGTTGACGACTTTGATGGACGTCGTGCTTGAGTTATCCAAGGGCTGCGCTTCTACTGCGTGGGTATATTCTAATCTTGCATCTCATTCCTGGAACATTGGGCAACTCAGCCTACAGGCGCAGATAGATGTTTGGGGTGATGACCCGAAGGCGATGATTGCAACAGGGCTGGCATTTCCCTGCGGTAAAGCCACCCCAGTTGAAGGCGGCTATAAGCTCAGCGGCAGATGGCCCTTTGGTAGCGGGGTTGATGCATCTGAGTGGATGTTTGTAGGGGCAATGACTGAGCGCGCAGGCGGGGCACCGCAGAGGCGTTTCTTTGTGATTCCAAGACCCGCATTTAAGAGTCTGGATAACTGGCATGCGTACGGACTCACTGCAACGGGCAGTCACGATGTAGAGATTACAGAGACCTTTGTGCCAGAGCACTGCAGTGTTTCAGCTGAGGTGTTTGCTGGCGGACAAAATTTACCAGGCGCTGCCGTATACGACAATCCTCTGTACAAAATGCCAACCTTTGCAGCATTTGCCTATGTGCTTTGTATTATTCCCCTCGGCGCAGCGAAGGCGGCTGTAGAGCAATTTACGGCTACTATGATCAAACGGGCCGGAACTTATACGGGTGCTCGCCTTGCGGAGCTAACCCCCGTTCAGGTTCGAATAGCCGAGGCGGCGTCTTGCGTTGAGTTTGCTGAATCAGTCATTCGACGCGACTGGACCGATTTGGAGGAGATGGTAGAGAGGGATGAGTTTCCAAGCATTGAGACCAAGCTGCGCTGGAAACGCAATGCCGCCTTTGCAACGCAATTGGCAGTGCGAAGCGTAGATGCCTTGATGCCAGCTGCTGGGGCCGCAGGGCTATCCTCACATCTGCCTTTGCAACGACAATTTAGAGATATTCACGCAGCCTCCGCCCATATTGGATTGACCTGGGATGTGCACGCTGCTGCTTATGGTCAAAGCGCGCTTGGACTTCCAACCCAGGGTGGTCTCTTGTTGTAACTGCGAAAGCAAAAATTTAATGTTGACAATAATTTGAGAGTTGTTTTAATTATTCTCTTCTTGCCGATTAGGCGCTAACACAAGCACCATTGCAATTAGGATCAGAATTAACGCTAAGATATCTGTATAGGCAATTTGTTCGCCCAAGAATATTGCTCCACCTAATAGTCCAAGTATGGGCACCAACATCACGGACAAGCCGCTCGTGACGGGGGTTAGTTTACGAGCAACAAGAAACCAAGCTACGTAACCAACCCCAAATGAGAGCCCTCCAGAGTGCGCAATGGCGAGCCACTCTAAGGCGTCAGGCCATCTCCATGCATCCCGTTCAAAAACAATTCCAACAAAGAGGAAGAATACAAAACCAAAGGACAGCATCCAAAAGGTGAGGGCGATGGATGAGATACTCAACTTAGAGTGCTTAAGTAAGGTGGTGCCAAGTCCCCAAAAGAACGCTGCTCCAACCGTTAATGCAACTCCTAAAGGATGGCCTGCGAAGTTTGTAAATTCATCGTGACCGAGTATCACCGTTGCAGTGAGGGAGCAAACTACTCCTAAAAGTGCCTTAGCCCTTAGCGGTGCTTTATAAATTACCACAGTAGTCAGTAAAGCCCAAACAGGCATGGTGTAGCCCATAATAGCAGCACGGCCTGAGTTCAGAAGTCGGATTCCGTAAATTATTCCGACGTGCCACAGTGCCATGTTTACAAAGCTGAGATTCAGGATGATGCGTCGTTCGTTTAAGGGTATAAAGAGAGTATCCCCGCGGGCTTTAGCATACAAGCCAACACACGCCGCTCCAACGAAAAACGTAAACGCCCTGAATATACCTGCAGGGTAGTTGGTAACAGCGAATTTCATTACAGGGTAAGAGGACCCCCAAATCAATGTTACCGCAAAGATGAGTAATAAATCAAGTCCTGAGATTTTGGGCTGTATTGATTGGCTCATCCAATCATTCTAATTCTTTTAGGGGCATGCGCTTTAAGCGCTTTTACTATCTTAGAAATTATTTGCTCAGGACTGAATGACCTAAAGTAATTAGCTGACCTTTTGGATCATTTCCAGTAGTTTGGTTTCACTGATCTCTCTGAATTGTCCGCGTTTAATACGCAGTAAGTGTGCTAAGTCAATCTCTAATAGCTTGGCAGCTTCCTCAGGTGCGAATTGTTTTGCGTTGATGAGCTGAATTAGGTCTTTTACAATTTGTGACTTGCGTTGCATGTCAGAGGTATCGTTAACTTCAATACCTGCATATACATTAGAACTTGTAATTTCTAAGATGTTTTCTAGTTCCGCGTTCAAAATAACGTTCCTTGTTTTTAAACCTCAAGATATCTGCTTTTGATATCACCGTGTAGCATATACCGATTAGGTATTTAACCCTAGATCATATAACGAAAATGGGTAATTAGTCAATAGAAGTTTCAATGTGTTAACTGGCTCAATGAATTTTTATGAGTTCTTCATTTTTTAAAGCTCTTTAATTCAAGTGTTTAAGGACTACGCAATGAGATCAGTAATTTATAAATGAAAGTGTATATTTTTAAAATTTCGCAGTGAAATTTGATTTAAAAATTCATTTGCCTTGTCAAGCCATTGGCGGAGTGTTGAATGTTGCATTTTTTTATATTTAACTATAATAAGTCCTTTATGTATTAAAGAGAGATTATTCGAAGTGGAACAAAATTTATTTCAACGCCTTATTCAGCGCGTATCAGAGACCTTTAAATCCCTATTTTCGGGCAATGCAAAAACCACAGTTCAAACCAGTGAGGACCCCTCTCAAGGTCACCGCGATGACCAGGCGAATGCTGCAAAAGATGCGCACCTGAAAACATCATTATCCTCACTTGACTTAAATCTATTTCATAAAGTCGATACAGTGATTGGTAACGGTGAGGAGGCATTCGCCGGTGCGGACGTTACAGTTCATTACACCGGATGGTTGATTGATAGTAATGCTTCTGACTTGAAGGGGCAAAAATTTGACAGCTCAGTTGATAGAGGTCAAACATTTAATTTTCCACTCGGACAAGGCCACGTTATTCGTGGATGGGATGAGGGATTTGCGGGGATGAAAATTGGGGGTAAAAGAACCTTACTGATACCGCCAGAAATGGGCTACGGAGCTAGAGGTGCAGGGGGCGTTATTCCTCCCAATGCAACCCTGATGTTTGAAGTAGAGTTGTTCGGCGTAAACTAAAAAGCCTAATTACTTTCTTTAAAACATTAAGCCCCAAGTAAATACCCGTTCAGGGATTTGCTTGGGGCTTAGTTGTATTGCGACTAACGTGCAGGAGCTATCTAGTTTAGTGAGATGTTAATGCTTTAACCGCATCCACTATAGCTTGAGGAGTGATGCCAAAATGTTTGTACAACTCCCCTGCAGGTGCTGATTCACCGAAAGTTGATATACCTATCACTTGACCTGCTCGTCCGACATATTTATGCCAGAAATCGGGTTGGGCTGCTTCTACGGCGACAGCCGGCATAGTAGGCGGGATCACACTTTTTTGATATTCTGAGCTCTGCCTATCAAATACGTTGGTACAAGGCATGGAGACGACGCGCGTTGGTATTCCGACCTCTGCTAACACGGTTTGTGCATTAATTGCAATTGACGTTTCAGAGCCCGTAGCAAGAATGATTGCCTTCGCACCGGGCATATCTTTGAGGATGTATCCACCTCTTCGAACATGAGACTCTGAAGTGGCTTGATCTAGTAAGCGGGGCAAGTTTTGTCTAGATAGTGCAAGCAGCGAGGGACCGTCCTGTCTCTCAATAGACGCGGCCCATGCAACCATTGTCTCAAGCCCATCGGCGGGCCTCCAAACATCTAGGCCGGGTATTAAACGCAATGACGGAATGTGCTCCACGCTTTGGTGTGTTGGTCCGTCCTCTCCTAGTCCAATGGAGTCATGCGTCATCACATGTATGACGCGAAGCTTCATTAGTGCGGCCATTCGAATTGCATTTCGACTGTAGTCGCTAAAGGTCAAAAAGGTACCACCGTAGGGGATGTATCCGCCGTGCAGACCAATGCCGTTCATGATGGCTGCCATTCCAAATTCTCGTACGCCGTAGGACATATGATTGCCCCACTGATCGCGTTTAGCGGTTTTGCATCCTTTGAAATTCGTTAGGTTTGAACCTGTAAGATCTGCGCTTCCACCAAAAAATTCAGGGACCAAAGGCGCTAGTAAATCCAGGGCATTTTGGCTTGCCTTGCGAGTAGCAACTGGGTCTGCTTTAGCAACTATAGTTTCGCAAAGACTCATCAGGGATGATGCAAACTCATTTCCTAGAGCTCCCTTCATGCGGCGCTCGAACTCTATTGCTTTGGCGGGGAAATGAGCGCGGTAAGAGTTCATGACCTTGTTCCAACGGTCTTCATTAACTCTTCCTCGCTCTGAGGCGTCCCAAGAGGATTTAATATCAGCTGGTATGAAGAAGGGTTCATGTGTCCAGTTTAGGGCTGCACGCGTAGCTTCAACTTCGGCTGCGCCCAGCGCAGAACCGTGTACATCTTGGGACCCGCCCTTGTTCGGGGCTCCTTTGCCGATCACGGTTTTACAGCAAATTAGAGTGGGGCGACCATCCTCATGAGTTGCTTGAGTTTGGGCTTGCAAAATAGCTTGATCAACCGCTTGGGGATTGTGACCATCAATATGGGGTATTACGTTCCAACCGTAAGCCTCGAATCGTTTTGGGGTGTCATCGTTGAACCATCCCTCAACGTGTCCATCAATCGAAATACCGTTATCGTCGTACAAGAAAATAAGCTTTGATAATCTAAGTGTCCCTGCTAATGAGCATACCTCGTGGCTTATGCCCTCCATTAAGCATCCATCACCCAAGAAGGCGTAGGTGAAGTGGTCCACGATGTTCAGATGCTGACCGTCGACAACTTCGTTAAATTCTTCACTTAAGAGTTTTTCAGCAAGTGCCATACCCACGGCATTTGCAATGCCCTGTCCAAGGGGGCCTGTTGTGGTCTCAACCCCAGGGGTTATGCCCACCTCTGGGTGTCCTGGTGTTTTGCTGTGTAGCTGGCGAAACCTTTTCAGATCCTCAATGGATAGATCGTATCCAGTCAAATGAAGGAGTGCGTAAATAAGCATTGAGCCGTGACCGTTTGAGAGCACAAACCGATCGCGGTTTGCCCAGTGTGGGTTTTTTGGATTGTGGCGCAGGTGACGGTTCCAAAGCACTTCGGCAATATCGGCCATTCCCATTGGGGCCCCGGGATGACCGGACTTTGCTTTCTCTACTGCGTCAACAGCCAACATACGGATTGCGTTGGCCATGTTTTGGGCCATTTCGGGTGAGGGGGGCTGCGTCATTTCGGTGAAATCCTGCTAAATAATGTCGATTTTACTTCCCCCCGGTTCCACCCCACCGTATCACTTCTCAAGAATTCCTCCTTGGCCATTAAATGTTGTCGCTACATTCGTAGGAGGGGTTTATTAAAGGTAAAAGGCAATAAAAGATACTTTTTTGGTGCAATTTTGTAGGCTAATATTGTAAATAATAATGATTCTCATTTATAATTCAAGGTAAGCAGTTATTAACCTCAATTTGCCTATTTCGGAACTTGTATGTTGACTCTTGATCTTGCTGTAGAAAACCAGAAATACCGTATTTCACAACTCAGTGCTGAGAAAGAGCCTGGTTTGGGCCCAGAGTGCATGCGTCAACTCTTTGAACTTGGTTTTATTAAAGGCGAGTCTGTTATGCTGTTGCGGCGAACGATGCCAGGCTCCGATCCCATGGTGGTTCGTGTGGGAACATCAACGTTCGCACTTAGACGGGCCGAGGCACGCACTATTGGCGTCGAAATGGTTCAAGCCTGAGTAAAGATTCATTGCGCCGATGCAAGCATAAGTTAGCAACGCATTAGGCTTATGAATGATCAATGACTGAATCCCTCATCCATTTTCACCCGACGGGTAAGTTAATTGCCTTGGTTGGCAATCCCAACTGTGGGAAGACGGCTTTGTTTAATCGCCTAACCGGGGGTAAGCAACAGGTTGCTAATTATGCCGGGGTCACTGTTGAGCGCAAAGAAGGCAAACTAACACTTGATGATCAAAAGGCGCTCCGAGTCTTGGACCTACCTGGAACTTATAGCCTCTACCCTCGCACGCCAGATGAGCGCGTGACCTGCGATGTTTTGCGGGGGGTAGCAAAGGGAGAGAAAAAACCTGATCTGTTGATCTGTGTAATTGATGCGACTAACTTGCGCATGAGTTTGCGTTTTGTACTTGCCATCAAACGCACAGGCATTCAAACAGTTGTAGCCCTGAATATGGTGGATGAGGCGAGGAGTCGGGGTATTGATATAGATGTCGCTGCCCTCTCTTTAGAGTTAGGTCTTGAGGTCGTCCCGACTGTGGCTATTTCCCGGGAGGGAGATAAGTTATTAAAAGAAGCGTTAAACCGCTTGTTCACTCAAACTACAACTTTCATCCCTGAAATTAACTCGAATGAAGAACAAACCTTAGAGGAGTCAACTCTACAGTTACAGCAAATTGAGGCTGATCATCAGCGAGTTCAAAGCATTCTTCAAAAACTAGGACTCGATCAAATTGTCTACCACACGGGTAGTGATCGACTGGACTCTGTTTTATTGCACCCATTGTTAGGCCCCGTGATTTTGGTCATCATACTTTTTACGGTCTTTCAAGCGATGTTTACTTGGTCTACCTATCCGATGGGTTTGATCAAAGAATTAAACGAATTTTTAAAAACTCAAATTATCAACACCTTTTCACCGAACTGGTTAACGAGCTTAATTGTTGACGGGGTGCTATCTGGGGCGATGGGAGTGATTACGTTCTTGCCCCAGATTTTGATTTTGTTCCTCTTTATACTAATACTTGAGGAGTCGGGTTATTTGCCAAGGGCTGCGTACCTCTTGGATCGGTTAATGGGCTCCGTTGGTCTGTCTGGGCGTTCCTTTATTCCTTTGCTGTCTAGCTTTGCTTGTGCGATTCCGGGCATTATGGCTATGCGTACCATTCCAAACATGAGGGACAGGTATGTAACCATGCTCATCGCGCCTTTGATGACGTGCTCAGCTAGGTTGCCAGTTTATAGTTTGTTAATCAGTGCCTTCATCCCACAAAGGACCGTGGGAGGATATTTTGAATTGCAGGGTCTGGTCATGTTTGGACTCTACTTGGCTGGTATTTTTGCGGCACTCTTTGTGGCTTGGATGCTTAAAGTGCTAACGCGTGTTGGTCAACAGGCTCGCCCGCTTATGATGGAGTTACCCCGGTACAGATGGCCTAATCCCTGGAATGTGGTTATAGGACTGTTTCAACGCGCCGTCATTTTCATTAAACGCGTTGGCGGCAATATTCTTTTGTTAACCATACTCATTTGGTTTTTGGCGAGTTTCCCCTTACCTATTGCAGGGCAAGAATTACGCATTGAAGACAGCTTTGCTGGGATTTTTGGAGGATATTTAACTCAAGTACTAGGATCGATAGGTTTTAATTGGCAGATATGTATATCCCTAATCCCCGGCATGGTCGCCCGAGAGGTAGCCATTAGTGCGTTGGGAACAGTTTATTCACTCACCTCGATGGGAGATGACGGAATATCATCAGCACTTGCACCTATCATCAGTCAGCAGTGGAGTTTGGCGACGGCGCTTTCCCTCTTAACTTGGTTTATCTTTGCTCCCCAGTGCTTATCCACGATTGCTGTTTTAAAACGTGAGAGCGGGGGGTGGCGAATTCCCTTAATTGCTGTGACCTATCTTTTTGGATTGGCTTATATATTTAGCTACATCGTTTTTCATCTTGCCAGGAACTTTTTGGCATAACGAAGCTACCTAGAACTACCTAGGTAGGGGAAGTAAAACTAGGATATTATTTTGCTTATTCGGTTATCCAAATATCCCAAGTCATTTAATCAGTGGAAAAATATAAAATGAAATTACATTTCTTAACGAGTTGCAAACTAAGCCTGTGCATCCTACTCCTGCAATACTCTTTGACGTGTCTTGCGCTAACCCCGGAAGAGGAGGACAAGCAAAGGATTGCTGAGTTGGTGGTCGCGAACCATATCATTGCAGATCTGGGCGTGGTTGACGGGTTTGGACACATTAGTGTGCGTTCGGTAAAAAATCCTACTCACTACTTTATGTCTCGCTCTAGAGCTCCAGCATCTGTTACAGCTGCAGATATTTTGGAATATGATTTAGATGATCACCCCATTACCAATAACGGGATGAAGCCTTATGGAGAGCGCTTTATTCATAGCGAAATATATAAAACTCGTCCTGATGTACAGTCAATTATTCACAGCCATTCCCCCGCTGTGATCCCTTATAGTGTTAGTGATGTAGCTTTAAAACCCTTATCAAACACTGCCGGTTTTTTAATTCGAGAAGTTCCAGTTTTTGAAATTCGTGAAACCGCGGGCGGAGCAACAGATATGCTCGTAAAAAATAAAGATCTGGGCGGGGCACTTGCTAAAAAGCTCGGCTCAGCCACTGTCGTGTTGATGCGGGGACACGGTATGGCTGTTGTTGGTAGCTCAATCAAACTTGCAGTCGCTCATGCTTTTTATACAGAGCGAAATGCCCAACTCCAAACACAAGCTATACAACTTGGGGGAAAGATTAATTTCTATACCCAAGATGAAGCTATTAATGCAGGTAATTTTATAGACAGCCAGGTTGATAGACCCTGGGAAATTTGGCAAGAGCAGGCCACGGCTCACAATCCCAAGAAATAGAAAAAACTTTCCTCAATTTCGCGGTGAACGACAAGCGAATGCGGGCTTAAGCCTTTTCCACAAAAAAAATGGGGATGATTGCTATGCAAGACCCCCCTCTTATAATTGATGATTTAGTTGGTTTAGAATACGCAAACTTTTTTAAAACTACTTGATCAATGAACGATTCAAATAA
This sequence comes from uncultured Burkholderiales bacterium, assembly GCA_903830725.1. GTDB lineage: Bacteria > Pseudomonadota > Gammaproteobacteria > Burkholderiales > Burkholderiaceae_C > Limnohabitans. The sequence goes on from CAIKVH010000048.1 coordinate 104,952, forward strand.
AACTACACTTGAAGATGCTATCTACCGCAAAGTAAGCTTAAGGTTAATGCCTTTGCTATTCCTAGCCTACATAGTTGCTTATCTTGACCGCGTAAACGTAGGCTTTGCAAAATTGCAAATGCTAAGTGCACTGAATCTAACTGATGCAATATACGGGTTAGGGGCAGGTATATTTTTCTTTGGGTATTTTATTTTTGAAGTACCCAGCAACATCTTTCTTCATAAAGTAGGTGCTCGCAAGTGGATCTTTAGAATCATGATCTCATGGGGAGTTCTTTCTGGATGCATGATGTTTGTGACCTCTGCAACGTCTTTTTACATTATGCGGTTTTTATTGGGTGTAGCAGAAGCCGGATTCTTCCCAGGAATCATCTTATATTTGACCTACTGGTTTCCTGCGCAAAGACGTGGTCGTGCAACTTCAATGTTTTTAACTGCAATTGCATTTGCAGGAATTGTTGGGGGTCCTGTCTCTGGATGGATCATGAAGAGCATGGACGGCTCTTACGGTCTGCAGGGCTGGCAGTGGCTCTTCCTTATCGAAGCACTGCCTAGTCTTGTGATGGCTTTTGTTATTTTATTCTGTTTGGATGACAGAGTGGCTGATGCGAAATGGTTAACCGAGGAAGAGCGCGGTGTAGTTGCCTTTAATATTGAACAAGACTCAGCTCACAAAGAAGAGGTCTCAATATTTAAAGCCCTTACATCAATTAGAGTCTGGCATATGGGATTGATTTATCTCTCCTTTGTTGCTGGTTTATATGGAATTAGTTTTTGGCTTCCAACGATCATTAAAGCATTTGGCGTGTCTGACCCGTTAGACGTAGGGTTGTTGAGTTCTATCCCATGGACCTGCGGAGTGGTCGCCATGTATTTCGCAGCTAAGAGCGCAGATCTTAGAAATGAGCGCCGTTGGCATGCAATCGGAGCGGGTATTGCTGGTGCAATTGGACTCGCTTTAAGTGTTGTCTTTCATGACAATACTGTTTTATCAATGGCAGCGTTATCCCTTGGGACAATGGGCATCATGACTTCGTTGCCATTGTTTTGGGCCCTACCCACATCTTTTTTAACAGGCTCTGCAGCGGCTGCGGGCATTGCGCTCATTAATTCAATTGGTAATTTATCAGGCTTCGGGGCACCATACGTTATGGGATTAATAAAGGAGGCCACAAAATCAACTGATTCGGGTGTTTACCTCTTAGCGGGCATGATGCTGCTAGGGGCGTTTTTAGTCTACTTAGTACCCAAACCCGAAAAAAAGTAACTACTGATAAATAGATAAGGCGCATTTAGCGCCTTATCATTTGACGTTGTTAATCCTGCGCTATACATTGCAGAGCAATTTTCATGAACGTCACTTTGAATAAGCTACTCCCTGTATTGCTCCTTATGAGCGTTTTAACGGTAAATGCGGCAGAGGTATTGGTCGCTGTTGCTGCAAATTTCTCAGCCCCCGCCCAAAAAATAGCAACATCATTTGAGCAAGATACAGGTCATAGGGCAGTAATATCGATTGGATCAACTGGCAAGTTTTATACTCAGATTAGAAACGGTGCGCCCTTTCACGTTTTCTTGGCAGCAGATGATGAAACCCCAACTCGCCTTGCAAAGGAGGGCCAAGCTGTTGAAGGAACGCAGTTTACTTACGCAATCGGCAAACTGGTGCTTTGGAGCAAACAGGCTCAACTGGTTGATGATCGCGGGGAGATATTAAAGAAGGGAAACTTCGCGCATATTGCGATCGCAGATCCCAAGTTAGCTCCCTATGGTATTGCCGCTATGCAGGTACTCTCCAAAATGGGACTAGATAAGCAACTCAGCCCCAAGTTCGTTTGGGGAGAAAATATAAGTCAAACTTTTCTTTACGTAGATTCCAACGCAACAGAAGTCGGTTTTGTTGCGCTTTCTCAAGTGCTCCAGGAAGGGCGAATAGGGCAAGGATCTGTTTGGATAGTTCCTATCTCAATGTATGAGAGTCTTAAACAGAATGCGGTACTTTTGAATACAGGCAAAAATAATCCAGCGGCCGAATCATTTATGAAATACTTGCAGACTAGCAAGGCCCAGCAAATCATTAAAACCTACGGGTATAGTTTTTAACCCCTTTTCCTTGTTTTTTTCGAAGCCAATGGGATAATGGTGTGATTGCAGGTCGTTGGTGTAAACCCTAAAAATTAGAGCCACTGAAGCGAGTTAGATTAAACTTCAATTATTGTAAAAACTACAGGAGATGTCATGAGCGTAACTTTTCAGTTAAACGGTAAGACTGTATCAGCCAAGGCTGAAACGGATACCCCACTTTTGTGGGTTATCAGGGATGAGCTAGGACTAACGGGTACTAAGTTTGGCTGTGGAGCAGCGCTTTGCGGTGCGTGTACGGTTCAGCTCAATGGGCAAGCGGTGCGCTCATGTCAGACGACGCTTCAGTCTGTTGCGGGTCAAAAAGTGACCACAATCGAGAGTCTTGGAAAGGATAACAAACATCCCCTGCAAGCTGCTTGGATCAAGCATGATGTTCCCCAGTGTGGCTATTGCCAATCAGGCCAGCTGATGAGTGCTCATGCACTCCTTACGGTTAATAAAAATCCTACCGATGCAGAAATTGACGCCGCGATGAGTGGCAACGTTTGCCGGTGCGGTACTTATTCGCGCATTAAAGCCGCTATCAAAGATGCGGCCCAAGTAATGCGCAGCGCCTAAACATATTGCCAAAGGAATAAGACCATGACACAAAATACGAATATTCAAACAAACGGATCAACAGTTGCGCTATCTCGCAGATCGCTTTTAAAAGCCTCAGTCGTCACGACTGGGGGCCTGTTGATGGGGGTCTCTTTATCGGCTAGCAACAAAGCCGATGCTGCAGGGCTTTTGCATACGCCTAATGCGTGGGTGCATATTGCTGACGACAACACGATCACTCTCATCTCCGCAAAATCAGAAATGGGGCAGGGCGTCTACACTTCCATGCCCATGCTGATTGCAGAGGAGCTTAATGTTGATATTAAGAAAATTAAAGTTGCTTTTGCACCCCCAGATGCAAAACTCTACGGCAACTCGCTCTTAGGAGGTCCTCAAGTTACAGGCGGTTCAACCTCCGTGCGCGAGAACTGGGAGAAATTGCGCATCGCTGGTGCGCAGGTGCGAGAAATGTTATTGGCTGCAGCGTCTGCCAAGTGGAATGTTCCTGTTGCTCAATTGACTGCCAATGACGGAGTTGTCAAAGGGCCTGGCTCCAAACTAGCAACGTATGGTCAGTTGGCAGATGCGGCGTCAAAATTACCCGTTCCAGAAAAGCCGTTTATTAAGGATCCAAAAGACTTTAAGATCGTTGGCAAGTCAACCCCCCGTCTTGATACACCTTCAAAGACAAACGGTACAGCTGAATTTGGTATAGACGTAGTTCTGCCCGGTATGGTTTACGCCGCGCTCGAGCAGTGTCCTGTGATTGGGGGTACGGTTAAGAGTGTTGACTCAACTGCTGCTAAGAAAATGCCCGGCGTTGTTGCTGTGGTGCAAATCCCAGACGGCGTTGCAGTTGTTGCAGATACTTGGTGGCATGCTAACAAAGCAAGAAAAGCGCTGACTATCGTTTGGGACGAGGGAATTGGCGCAAAACTGAATAGCAAATCCATGATGGAAGGCACGCGCGCTGCTTCGGTTTCTGGTAAATCCTTGGGGGCTGTTGCAGTGGGCAAGCCCATTGATGTAATTGCATCTTCTAAAGATGTAATAAAAGCCGAGTACACAACGCAGTTGCTTTCGCATTCTCCGCTTGAGCCTATGAACTTTACTGCACACTACAAAAATGGTAAGGTGCAACTGGTTGGTCCAACACAGTGGCAAGATGGTGCACAGGGCACAGTTGCTAAGACCTTGGGTGTAAAGCCTGAGGATGTAACGTTGCGTACGACTTTCTTAGGTGGTGGTTTTGGACGGCGCATTGATATTGACTTCATCATTCAAGCCGCGCAAATCTCCAAGGCAGTTAACAAGCCAGTCAAATTGTTATGGACGCGTGAGGATGATATGACTCATGACTTTTACCGTCCTCACTCGGTCAACACATTGGTCGCTGCAATTGGCGCGGACGGTAAGCCAAGCGCTTTAACTCACCGCGTAACTTCTCAGTCGATCACTGGTCGCTTATTTGGTTTGCCCGTTGATGTTGCTGATCCTTTCATGGCTGAAGCGCTTGCACCTCCCTACCAAATTCCAGCAACTCAGTTCGATCAAGTTAAATTTGATGCCGGTCTGAGGGTTGGGTACTGGAGGTCAGTAAGTCATTTAATGAATACCTTTGCAAATGAGAGTTTCATTGATGAACTTGCCAAGAAAGCAAGTGCAGATCCCGTTGCTTATCGTTTAGCTTTACTAAGCGATAAGCCGAGATTTGCAAATGTTCTCAAAACTGCCGCAGAAAAGGCCGGGTGGGGTAAGCCTTTAGCGAAGGGGCGAGCGCTTGGCGTTGCTTTAATGGAAGGGTATGACACCTTTATGGCGCAAGTCGCTGAGATCTCTATTCAAGAAGACGGTAATGTGCGTGTGCATAAAGTAACTGCTGTTGCTGATTTGGGTTACATGGTGAATCCCGATACCGTTGTGGCTCAGATACAGTCTAGTATTGTCTTTGGTATGGGTGCTGCACTCATGCAAGAGATTACGCTTCAAGACGGACGCGTGCAGCAAACGAACTTCCATCAGTTCCCATTGGTTCGCATGAACCAGTCCCCTGAGTTTGATATTACGCTTGTTAAGAGTACTGAAAAGCCTGGTGGAATCGGTGAACCAGCTACTGCACTTATTAGTCCCGCGATTGCAAATGCTGTTGCTGCGTTAACTGGTAAGCGCCTGCGTCAATTGCCAATGACGGCTGCTGTAATCAAGAGCGCCTAAGAGGGCAAAGGCTCTGGGCTAATCAAACTAGTCCTCATAGCCTTGGACAAATAAAGAAGACCTGCTCCAATCCTGGATTTATATCCGGGTGCGGTGGCTAGGTCTTTTTTATGTAGCTGTTCAATTAAGAGAGTAGTGATGAAAGATAAATTAAAAGCGTTTCTCTTTGATCTTGACGGTACGTTGATTGAAACGGTCAATGAGATATCAGATGCTACCAATGACACGTTGCGAGCGCTTGGAGAATCTGCGGTCTTAGAGACTCAAGTTCGACACTGGATTGGACACGGTACTCGGGAGCTTTTAGTGAGTGCATTAGCCGATGCTAAGAAGCTATCAATAACTGAGATTCGGTCATGGCCAAAGTTGACAGAGGCCTTTCATACTTTTGACGAATTTTATTTAACGCGTTGCGGCACACGAAGTCATTTGTACCCATTGGTTAGGGAAATACTTGATGAAATAAAAGCCACAAAAATAAAAATGGCTATCGTGACGAATAAGGAAACTCGTTTTACCACGGCATTACTTAAGGCGCATAAATTAGAGCAGTATTTTGATATAGTCATTTGCGGTGATACGCTAAACGCTAAGAAACCAGACCCACGGGGAATTCATTTTTGTTTAGATCAATTTAAAGCTAAACCGGATGAGGTAATATTTATCGGAGACTCTTCAATCGATGCCAAGTCAGCTCAAAATGCGGGGGTCACTGTTTGGCTGATGCCTTATGGGTACAACATGGGTGAGCCTCTTGAGAACTCAAATCCTGACCGAATTGCTATAGGATTCAGGGATCTTCTAGACGTATTAAATTAAATTAGTGAGGCCGGTAATATTAGAATTTAAAGAACATATTTAAAAAGCCCAAGGACATTAATTCCATTGGGCTTTTGTCTATAAAACTTTTGGCGTATCGAAAGCGCCAATAGTTTGGGTTGCGAATTAACGCTTGTTTACACGGTCTTTAAGTGTTTTTCCAGCACTGAAACGAACCACTTTTGAAGCTGCAATTTTAATCGTTGCACCAGTAGAAGGATTACGACCCGCGCGGGCAGCTCTTTTCTTTTGGCTAAATGTACCAAAACCTACTAGGGTAACTGAATTACCTTTCGTAAGGGATTTTCCAACGTTTTCGATAAATGATGCGAGAGCTCTAGCTGCAGCTGCCTTAGAAATATCAGCGTCAGCAGCCATGTGTTCGATCAGTTCTGTTTTATTCATTATTAAAGGTCCTTTGTAAAAAATGAAATTCTATACTATGTTTACACAGGTCAATTTTATATCATTTAAAACTAATCTAGCTGAGGCATTTAATTTAATTCGATCCTTTAATTTTTTCTTTAAAAAGAATTTTTAATCAAAAATATTTATTAAGAAAAAGTGTGGAAATCAGTAAAAAACAATTGATACTTTTCTTTTTACATTGTATTTTCAATGGTTTGCGTGATGTTTTCAATTGTAAATGGCATGTTCCTGAACCTAATGCCTAGCGCGTGAGAGAGAGCGTTGGAGAGGGCTGCAGCGGTGGGGCCTGCTGCCACCTCTCCTGCACCAAGGCTCATGTCTCCCGTGTTTTCTATCAATTCGATATGTATTTCAGGAATTTCATCAAATCCCAGTATTGGATAGGACTCCCAGTCCGCGGAGGTAACAGCGTGCGTGTCCCAACGAACGCTCTCTTTAAGAGTCCAACTCAGGGACTGAATGATTCCCCCTTCAATTTGGTTTAGCAAACCGTCTTTGTGAACAACTGCGCCTGCATCAACGCATGCCCAAACCTTTTGAACACTAACTTTATGACTGACTTCAACGAGGATGGCGATTGCACAGTGACCAGCGTGATTTTTATACTGTGAATAGGCAAGGCCTAAGCCAATGGAGTTACCAGCATCTCCGCGGGTGTTCCAATTTGACATCTCACTGACCTTTTGAACAACTGCTTTAGCCCGGTCGCTTTTGAGATTTTTAAGTCGCAACTTGACCGGATCCATTTGTATTTGCTCGGCGAGTTCATCCATAAAACTCTCTATTGCAAACACATTGGCATGTGCACCCAATGAGCGCAGAGCGGAGACCCGAACGGGGGATTGCGCAATAAAGTGGTGCTCAACTCTCAGGGCGTCCATGTTGTATGGAGGAATTATGTTTCTGAGTCCGCCTCCAGTGGGGAGGGGAACGTCTTTAGGGGTTGGTTTAAGCGCATCTCCAAAAGCGCTCCAATAGCCCATTAGTTGTACGCCGTCTCCCCATCCTGGTCTGCTCAGATGGGTGTTGGACCACACCTGCGCATTCCAATTTGAGATTTCGCCTAGGTTTGATATTTTTGCACTGAGCTCAACCAAACTGGCTGATCCCATGGGTGAGTGAGTCAGCTCATCTGCTCTGCTCCAAACCACGCGAACTGTGATGTTTAAGGAGTGAGCAATGAAGGCGGCGTCAAACACGACATCATCAGCCCCGTTGTGTCCGTAGCAACCTGCCCCAGGAGAGTGTTTGATCCGAACTTGCTTGGGATCCAGGTCTAGAGCTTTACAGATTTGTTCCCTAAGCTTGAAAACGCCTTGACTGTGAGACCAAAGCGTTAGGTGTGTTCCATCGCTGGAGGGTTGCGCAACAGCACAAGCCAAGCCAATGGATGCATGCGCTATGTAGGGTCTGGAGTAACGCTGGGTGAGAGATTTAGAAGAACCGTGTTTGTCGCTTGATTCAGATTCCTGGCCCTCGCGCTTGACCTCGCCTATGCCTTCGCCTACGACAACCGTACTGTGCTTGTTTTGATGGATTAGCAATTCCTCCACCGAGTCATAAACCAGGGCAGGGGGTTTTGTCCATGTAATCTCTTTTTGCGCTTTAATCTGCGCCTGAATCAGTTGCTCCTCATCTTTACCAATCAGCGCAATAAAATCATTTTTAACAAATACTTTATCCACACCCACCAAGCTTTCTAGGGCTTGATGATTTAAATTCTGCGGTCTGCAGTGGGGGTGCGGACCTCTTACGATGCGTGCATGCCAAAGCTCAGGAAGATCGATGTCGTGGATATAACCGGCGCTTGTGAATTTTTTTAGTAAGTCGATACGGTCTACGTCAATACGTTCAGGCAAAGGATGATCTAGGATTTTTAGATTGGAATCATCAAGGCGAAGATTTTGAAGGTTCGCATCAGCTGAGATTTGATGAAAGGAGAGGCGCTGACCACTAGCCGATTTAAACTCGCCGTTTGATAGTGTGAGTTCAGATGTGCTGCAATTTAAGGTTTTTGCAGCAACCCTTGCATATTCGCTACGAATTAGGCGGCAAACGTGTTTTAAAGCGGCAACACCCACTTCAACAGACTGACTACCGGCGGTGTAACCCTCGTCAGGGGATTGTCCTGTGTCTCCGGCTATCAATACAACCTGCTCTGAACCAAATCCTAACTCCCAACATACGGTTTGGATTAAAGCGGCAGAGATCCCTTGCCCAAGTTCTACTTTGCCGCTGAAGACAATAACCTCAGCCTTCGGGTTAAAGTTAATCCATTGGCTGGCAACGGGGTGAGACAAAACGCTTGTGGGTAGGGGGGTGGACATGGTGGGTCAATCCGGTGAGGGGTACTGATTACGGATTGGCGAGTTGGTTTCTAGCAAGCTTTGCGGCTTTTAAAATTCTCAAATGTGCGCCGCACCTGCATAAGTGCCGAGAAAGTGCTTCAGTAATTTGCTGATCAGAGGCGTTCTTTTCTTTTCTGAATAATCCCGTCAGCCGCATCATGATGCCGTTTATACAGTAACCGCACTGCGCTGCTTGTTCCTTCAAGAATGCACCGAGTACAACCTTACCAACCGGGTCCTCCTTCAAGCCGCTAGGCGTCATGATCTCAGCATTTTCAACAGACCAGGACGGCGTGCTACAGGAGTTTTCAGCTTGACCGTTAACCAATACAGTGCAAGCTCCGCAGTGTCCACTCCCGCATCCGTAGCGTACGGATGCATCTGCGCAGGTTGTCCTGAGTGCATGATACAGCTGAGCACCGGCGGAGGACTCAATCGATTGCTGTTTGTTGTTGTGTTTTATCTTAACCATTTAACCAGCTATTTTGTGAGCCACTTGAAATCAAGACTTTAATGTCTTTTAGCATTAAGCTATTTTTGCGTTCTTTATCCACCAAGCAGCTAATTGGGTTCCGTCCGCGTCCCCAAGCCCCGCGGTGGAGGCTGCATTGAAGGAGTTGAGGGCGGCTTGAGTAGTTGGAAGCTCGTAGCCTAGGGCCTTTGCCTCTTCCACCATCGTCCTCAAATCTTTCCTAATGGAGTCAATGTTAAAGTGTGCAGACTCAGCAGGCTTACCCTCAAGCGCTGCAACAACGGCAGGGATCCTCATTTTTAAAATGGCCGGTGTACCAGATGTGTCAGACAAAATATCCATTATTTTTTCAGGCTTCAGTCCCGAATGTTGAGCGATTGATAACGCCTCTCCCAGGGCTTGCCAATAAATTAGCAGAGGCAAATTGATAGCGAGTTTCATACTCGCGCCACTGCCTACTGCTCCTACATGCTCTAATCTTCTGCACATCTGTAAGAGTACGGGTTTTGCTTTCTCAAAATCCTCATCACTACCACCAGCCAGTCCAAACAGTTTGCCGTCTCTGGCTGGTCCAACCGTTCCCCCAACTGGACACTCCACAAAGCCACCACCGGCCGCTTTCACTTTAGCCCCTAAATCGATACCCGTTTGAGGCCTAACTGTACTCATGTCAATGAATAGTTTGCCTTTAACGTTTGAATTAAGCGCACCCGTGTTCCCTAAGTACGCTCCCTCGATCGCCTTTGCATCTGTTAAAACAGAGATGATGATTTCGCTATGTTCAACGGCTTGAGCTGGAGTTTGCGCAAGGCTTGCCCCGCGATCGGTCAGTGCTTTGGTTTTAGAGGGCGTTCGGTTCCAAACCGTTAATGTGTGTCCCTGGTCGAGAAGTCTCTCTCCCATTGCGCTGCCCATACGCCCAGTTCCCAAAATTGCTATTTTCATATGCTATCTCTGAATTAATGATGAAGAGTTTATTTAATCTTGAAGATCTTCATGGCGTTTCCACCCTCAATGAGTTTTCTGTCCTCTGCCTTGAGTTTGTTAACTTCAGCGATTAACCCGCGTGGATCATCCTCTCCCATGTCGTAAGGGTAGTCGGTGCCTAGCATCACGTGGTCTGCACCGTAACGGTCGATTAGGTTTTTAAGCATTCTTGGATCGAAGGTGATCGTATCAAAGTAGAACTTCTCCAGATAGCTAGAAGGCTTTTTCTTAATGACGGTTCTCGTGTCGGGTCTTGCGCGCCAAGCATGATCCATCCGAGCCCAGTAATGCGCCACAAATCCGCCGCCGTGTGCTGCGATGAATTTGATTTTAGGATGGCGCGCTACTACGCCGTCAAATATGAGGTGGCTTACGGCTATTGTCGTATCAAGTGGGTTGCCAATTACGTTGTTGAAGTAATGGTTTGTGAGTCGCTCGCCCTGCGTGAATCCAAGTGGATGCATGAAAATCACGGTCCCGAGTTCATTGGCTTTTGCAAAGAATTTCTCCAGTCCTAAGCGAGGATCTGTAAGGTTCATGCCGTTGACGTTGGTGTTGATCTCAACGCCGCGTAGTCCTAATTTCTTTACCGCATACTCAAGTTCCTGCACCGCAAGCTCAGGGTTTTGAAGTGGCACAGATCCCATACCAACAAAACGGTCTGGATGATCGCTCACCAACTGGGCAATACCTTCATTCACCTCTCGGGCAAGCTCAGCGCCGTATGCAGGCTCAGTGAAGTAAAAGTAGTGATAAGGGGCTGGGCAAACGGCTTGGATATCAACGCCCATTTTGTCCATATCTTTTAAGCGCTCAGTAATACCCGTTAATTTAGGTGCTCGGGTCTTCATTTGAGCAATGTTAGTGTCATTGGTTAGTTTATTCGCGTAAATAACTGTTGGATCATATTGAGCGGCGTTGAGGTGAGCCGTCTTTTGATTCACAACGGGGTTTAAATAGTGACAGTGAATGTCAACAATTTTATGTTTGCCCTTCGAGTTTTTAACGACCACTTTGCTGGAGGGTTTAACTTTGACAGAAGTTTTGCTTTTACTCGAACTCTTTGTGGCAAATGCGCGCTCGACACCTGCTTCGTATGCGAACTCAGGGTTGATAGAGGACTCGTCTTCGCTGCGAGACATGCGCTCGTTGGCCGAGTGGCTGTGAGAGGGATCAGAGCAAGAGGGGAGACAAGTAAAGAACATGGTAATCCTTGGTGAATAAGATTGAAAAAAATTTAAAAAATTAAGAGAAAATGGAAAAGTAAAAGAGTTGAATTTGAACCGTGTTTAGAAGATACCTAAATGTTGAGTTGCCAGTTCTGGATTGGCAGCGACTTCCTCGGAAGTGCCTTTAAACGCAACGCGGCCCGTGTTTAGTATTACAAAATCATCGGCGAGGGTCTTTGCGACTGAGAAATTTTGTTCCACCAAAATAATGGAAAGCCCTTCATTTTTGAGCTTGGCGATTGAGTGGTTGACCTCTTGAACAATCAAAGGTGCGAGTCCCTCAGAAGGTTCATCCAGTAAGAGTACGCTTGGATTTCCCATCAGTGCTCGGCCTATAACGAGCATCTGTTGCTCACCCCCCGATAGAGTCCCTGAGCGTTGGTCTTTTTTAGGCTTAAGTGCAGGAAACAAATCGTAAACCTTGGCCAGATTCCACTGAGACGTGTTGCCCTTCTTTTGTTCGGCAACAATCAAATTCTCTTCAACGCTCAGACTCGCGAAAACTCTTCTGCCTTGAGGCACCAATCTTATGCCGCTCTTTGCAATGGACTCGGGTGAGTGGTGGGCAAAGTTTACGCCTTTGAGGTGCATTTCTCCTGAGCTCACGGGAAGCAAGCCAGAGATGGTCAGTTGGGATGTGGTCTTACCAGCTCCGTTGCGTCCCATCAGCGCTAGCAAATGGCCTTGCTTTAACTCAAAACTGACGTTGTGCAAGACATGGCTGTCTCCGTAATGAACATTCAGGCCATTGATTTCAAGGATATTAGTGGCCAAGGTAGATCTCCTTGGTTTGAGGGTGGTTAACCACTGTGTCTCTGTCCCCCTCAACAATCAAAGTGCCGTAGTGAAGGAGAGTAATTTTTTCAGCAAATGCGAGTGCTACGTCCATATCGTGTTCAATCATAACGATCGTGGTTGACCTTGGAATGGAGGAAATTAGATCTTTCACCCAAAGTCTCTCATCGTGGGATAGTCCAGCAAGTGGCTCATCGAGTAACAGTAATTTGGGTTTTTGAGACATAGCCAAACCAATCTCAATACGGCGTTGCTCGCCGTATGACATTTCACCTACTTTCCTAGTAGCACTGCTGGCTAAATCCACGCTCTTCAAGATCTCAAGAGCTTGCTCATAAATGTCGTCAGTGACTCTTAAACTGCGCAAGGGATTGAACCTTTGTTGACTAACCCCGAGCAGGGCAAGTACAACGTTATGTGCTGCAGTTTCTTGATTAAACAAGTTAATGATTTGAAAGGTGCGGCTTACCCCCAGATGAGGTCTGGTTTGGGGGGGGAGATGTGTAACGTCTTTGCCGTAGACTTTTACGGTTCCTGAGGTCGGTAGGATTTCCCCAGTAATTTGGTTAAATAGAGTGGTTTTTCCTGCGCCGTTAGGTCCAATGATGAGTCGTCGTTCCCCGCTTTGAATTTGCAGGGATAAATTATTGGTGACGGTTACGCCCCCAAATTTCTTGCATAAATTATTAACTTCTAAAGCGTATGTCATGATTTCTTACCTGCCTTTGATTTTAAGAAGTTCAGGTTCGAAGAGACTATGCCCTTGGGCAAGAAAATAACAATGAATAAGAAAACAAATCCAAGCAACATATTCCAACGCTCAATGTAAGCAGAAGCATAGTTTTTGAGTATGACAACCAAGATGGCACCAAAGATGGGGCCAAGTAGCGTGCCAGAGCCACCCGCAATCACACAAAGCAAAGCTTCAGCGGAGACAGTGATGGCCATTACGCTTGGGTGTATGTATTTGTGAAAATACACATACAGTAGCCCTGCAACCGCTCCCAAAAAGGCTGCTACTACGTAGGTGAACCAACGAATCGCCCAAACGTTATAGCCCAGCGCTGTCATCCTTCTGGGTTGATCTCTGGTTCCTTTTATTGAAGCGCCAAAAGCAGACTGAACCAACTGCCTTATAAAGGCCAGGCAGCACAAAGTGATGATGAGTGTGAACCAAAAGAAATGGCTACTGATTTCTAAATCAATTCCAAAGGGTGACGGACGCGTTAGACCAGATAGGCCGTTGTCGCCGTTGGTGACCGATACCCATCTATAGGCAAGACCCCAAGCGATTTGGGATAAAGCCAAGGTCAGCATTAAAAATCCTAGCCCTGTCGCACGCAGAGCAATCCAACCAAACACCATCCCGAAAAGAGTGGTGAGTAGGAGTGCTGCAGGTGCAGTGACAGAATGATCAAGACCTAGATTGATACCCAACCAAGCTGAGAAGTAGGCTGCTAGCCCTAAAAAACAAGCATGTCCAAGGGATGTGAGCCCAGCGTAGCCTACAAGTAAATTGAGGCTTGACGCAAAAATGACTGCGATGAGTGCTTGACTGGCTAGGTTTACAAAATACTCATCACCAAAGATGGGCAGGCAAGCCAGAGCGGCAATTGCCGAGCAAATGATGAAAGGACGCAAGTACTTCATGTGATAACACGTCCAAAAAGACCTTGAGGTTTAAACGCAATCACGATAACCATGGGTAAGAATAAAATGACATACGCAAGATCAGGTACAAGCGCAATTCCAAAGGTGTAGATAAATCCAACGATGAAGCTGGCTACGAATGTTCCAAATAAACTGCCCACTCCACCAAGGATCACAACAATAAGAGCAAGCGGGAGCATGTCCCCGTCAAGTCCCGGGTAGGCGTTGAAGATGGGCCCCCCAAGTGCTCCTCCTAATCCAGCGAGTCCAGCGCCCAAACAAAATACGGTTGTAAATAGCAAGGATGCGGGAATACCAACAGCACGCGCCATATCCATGTCATCTACACCGGCTCTGATCATTGCACCAATCTTTGTGCGCTCGATCAGCAGGTATAACAACACAGCAACGATGACTGCAAACGTGAGTACGACGAGTCGGTAAGTTGGAAAGCTGAGATCAAGAAAGTGGATGGGCGATTGAAACAGCGCGGGGGTTGAGACCGGGATGGGATCCCCTCCCCAGGCCATCAAACAAAAGTCCGCAGCAATAAAGGACAGTCCAAGCGTCGCTAGTACCTGTCCCTGTGAGTTGCCACTGAGTCTCCTCAGAATAAAACGCTCGATGAGCCCGCCCAACACAGCAATGCTTAACATCGCAGCAATATCAGCAAGAAAAAGGTTGGTCCCGTTTCTAACTAAAACTGCTGTGATGTAGGCGCCTATCATGAATAGAGCGCCGTGGGTTAAATTTGCGATACGCATTAATCCGAAAATCAGAGCAAATCCGGAGGACAGCATAAACAGCAGTCCTCCTAACGATAGGCTATTTAGCGTTTGGATTATCCAGATTTGCATGATTTAATTCTCAAGATTCCAAGTTCTTTGCGGGAGGCCATTCTCTTGAGTACACAGGATTTGCCAGGAATTGCTTTTGGTCATAAGTCCAGAACTGACTTATGTTGGGGTAGGTCTTAACGATTGAGTTAACGAGTCTGCCGTCCTTTCTCTCCACCTCCCTCACATAGACGTCGCCGACCACGTTGCCAAGGCTGTCAAAGGTAAGCGGGCCACGGGCGGTTTGAATATTGGTCTTTTTCAGCGCTGCCATTAAAGCAGCTTTGTCTGAGAATTTTCCTTTAACCGCTTCCACAGCAGCTTCAAGAACAGAGCCATTCACATAGGACCCTGCAGCGTAATAGCCAGGGTCATAGCCAAAGGCCTTTCTAAATGCAGGCGCAAATTTAGCATTGATTGGGTTCTTCAGTTCCGCGGAGTACCAACACACCGTTTTGATACCAATTGCCTCATCCCCCATGTTTCTGAGAACAGACTCATCTAGCGCGGTCATCCCGCCGATGAGAGCCATCTTGCTCTTAAGTCCATATTCGTTGAACTGACGAACAAACCGGAAACCGTTTGAACCAGCGAAACCGAGGAAGATTCCGTCAACGTTGGTTTTGAGTTGCGCAAGGAAACTTCCGTAATCCGGGGTTGTGAGGGGGGAGAAGATTTTTTGAACAATCTTGCCACCACCTTCCTCAAATACACGCTGAAAGCCTGCGTTCATTTCGTGGCCGTATGCAATGTCATCGGCAATCATTGCCATACGCTTAAATTTGAGATCTTTAACGCAGTGTTCAGCCATGACGTGGGCAGATTGTGCTGAGGTCGATGTTGCTCTAACAAACCATGGGTTAGGCTTACGCTGCGTCATGTCCTCAGCGGCGGCAACGGAGAGAGTAGGTATCTTGTTGGTTTTGATGTAGTCATCAATAGCCAGGGCTTCAAACGCTGCTAAAGGACCCGTCAACACGTGTATTTTGTTGAGCTCATACAACTCTTGAATTTTTGATTTTGCAGTGGCTGGAACCCCTCCTGTGTCGGCTACAAAAAGTTGTACTTTTTTGCCCGCAATCATGTTGTTTCTCTCGGTAAGGTACATCGTCAGTGCACGTTCCATATCGATACCGCCTGAGGCGAGGGGCCCTGTCTTAACGGTTAAAAGACCGAGGCGCAAAACATCATCCTCTGCTGCCTTGACCTGAGGGAATGCCATAGTTGCCCCAACTGCAGCAGTGCTTTGTATAAAATTTCTTCTGGTTGTCATGTTGTCTCCTTTGATTTTTTGGGATTACTGAACGCTTATTTAATGGATTATTTCTTTGGAATGACAGGAATCAATAAATAGTTTTCCATATTTTTGGAGAAATGCAAACTACTTTGTCCACCAAAGGTGTTGGGTGGGCGATCCCTTGGATCATCGTGTAAGAAAGGCCCGCAACCTAGCAACTCATTTTTAAAGTTAGAAAGTTTGAGTCCTGTTTTCTTGGAATAAGTGTAATCTTTACCGCGCACACTTAAGCCAATTCTGTAGCCCTTAGGGATAACGATAGATGTAGGCCAAATCTCAACATCCAACTCAACGGGTTGACCAGGAATAAGGGCTTGAGGGGAAACGTGAGTGTGGTAAGGCCTATACGGCCTGGTGAGGTCTTTATCTAGCGCTCTGTGGGAGGCTCTGAGCCAGCCCTGCGCGACCGGCGTATGCGGGTCAATCGCTCCTGCAAAGGTCACTTCTCTTAGATCCGGTGTAAAAATACGAACCACTAAGAAAATATCTGCATCGCTGGTATTTGAAGAGACCCAAAGCTTTGCAGCAAGGGGGCCAGTTAGCTCAGTTTGCTCGTCAAGGGGTTTGGATAGGAAACTCAATCCTTCTCCAAGTGCGTCAAAACTTAGTGTACGCTCCTCTTGGGACGGCTCAAATGAAAGCCCTTGGTGCGTAGGCTCCAGGTGCAAGCGAGTCCACTTTGTTTGGGCGAGAGGCCAATCTGACTCAACTCGGTCCTCGAAATGGTCAGTATGCCTGACCTGCAAACGCACTGGTGGTTCCTTGTCCCAGCCATTTTTCTCGCCCTTGAGGAAATAGGCAAAAAATCTTTTCTGTAGAGCAACGCCGTAATCGGTATAAAAGTGTGTCCAATGCTCAAGGCCGTGCATCTCAAGCCACTTGTTTTTAGACGCTGCCCTCATAAAGGACTCACTGTTACCTCGCAAATGAAGTCCCTGTCCTCCCCAGTTTCCGGCAGACAAGAAGGGTACGGTTATCCGGTCCCAATTTGCAGACCTTGCTCGGTGGTATTCGTCGTCAACCGGGTGAGCCAAAATATCATCGCCAAATGAACAGCGGTTTTTCTGAAGTGTCCTGTCGTCCAGCGTCTCATCCCCGCAGACCAGCGTCCCATTGGCTTTGCTCTTAGGGCCCCGTTCGCCTAATCCGTATTGAACGGTCTTCACCTGCATGTCATACCAGTTTGCCCAAAAGGTAGACAAAATACCGCCGTGGTGCGTCATGTCTCTGTACCAATCGCTCGCGCCTTCCCAAATACACATCGCAGCAAGGTGAGGTGGGTTTTTTCCAGCAACATGCCATTGGTTTATGCCAAAGTAGGAAACACCACTTAGACCCACCCGACCGTTACTCCAGTCTTGAACCCCAGCCCATTCGATGCATTCATAAAAGTCTTGAGTTTCCTGAGGTGCGAAATGATCAATAAAACCCGGAGAACGCCCGCATCCTCTGGAGTCCACTCGAACACACACATATCCATCGGGTACCCATTTCTCGGGATCAACAACTTCCCAGTTCTGGTAAAGGTTGGTCGATCCGTAGGGAACATCAGGGTGCTCTGTGATCATCTTCTGCCACGCGCTCGGATAGCCTTCTTGAAATGCAAGCCCCTTTGCATATGGACCGTAACTCAAGAGGACAGGATATTTCCCGGGCACCTTAGGGCGGTAGACATCGGCGCGAAGCGTCAGTCCGTCGGCCATGACTATTGGCATGTCCCAGTCAATTTGCATGAAGGTGGGCGTTTTGGTGTGCGCGTTCATTTAATTTGAGTGACTAGATTTCAATTACTTGATAGCAGCGTTAACTCTTGGCATAACTTCTGTTGCGAAAAGCTCCATTGAACGTTTAGCAAGTTTCGGATCCATCCAGTCATGACAAGCGTACACGAGGTTCCCAAAGTCACCCACGTGCTCGCGGAATGCAAGAATTTGGTCAACAACCGAGTTCACCGTTCCTGCCAACACCAATCGTTTGGACACGTACTCAGGCGTTATCTCCGAGTCGGGCATGTTTTGATCCGTTTTGAAGAGATTACTCCTTCCCCCGCCGGTTACCAGTTTGCGGACCAGTTGTTTGAAGTAGAAGTGGTAAGGGCCGCCTTCTTCAAGAGCATAGCGTTTTGCTGTGGCCTCGTCATCGGCAACAAAGATGCTCTTCGCCACACGCCAATCTGCGGGGGAGGGGGTGGCCCCCACTGCCTCACGCCCTTCAACATATTTAGGCCAATGGGTTTTAACCCATTCAGGCATTAAAAAGTTTGCTGATATGGGGAACCAACCTCTTTTGGCCATCTCAGCAACTCCTTGAGAGAAAGGAGCTACCGCAGTTCCGACAATCTGTGGATAAGGTTTTTGGTAAGGTTTCATGATGAAGCCTTGTCCGATTTCTGGGATCATCGTCTTCTCGACAGATATTTTCCAAAACTGACCTTCGATGTTATATGGAGGCTCAGATTCCCAAATTTTTAGTACAGTGTTAATACACTCAACAAACATGGCGTTTCTGTCTTTGCCAAAGCTACCAAACACCTCTGCATCTGACATCAAGCCACCAGGGCTGATACCCATAATTAAGCGTCCCTTGAGCAAGTGGTCTAACATGGCCACATGAGCAGCAATTGCAGCGGGATGAGAGTTAGGAAGGTTTAAAGTCCCGGTGCCTAGTTTGATGTTTTTGGTCTCATGGGCTAATGTAGCTAAAAAAATCATACTCGAGGTGACGGTTTCTGCAGCATCCGTAACATGCTCGCCAACGTAGGCCTCACTAAATCCTAGCTTGTCACCCAGGATAATGGCTTCTCTGTCCTCCTGCAAGCTCTCCGTTACGTTGCGTCCAGGCGGGTGCAAGGGCATCATAAACATGCTGTGTTTCATTTCTTGATTCCTTTAATTAAGATTCTTTATTGGCTGGGTTAGGTACTTCTCTAGGTTCAGCATCAAAGGATTTAAACCATCACTAGCTCATCGCCTTTCATGTACTTGCCTTTGCAAAACATAAGAGTGGCGAGATCTTGGTATGCATAAGCCTCTACCTCACCCAGGTACAAAATATGATCGCCCGCTTCTATGCGTTGGTATGTCTTGCACTGAAAACACGCGGCGCAGTTGTCGATCAAGGGTATTCCTGCAATGCCATCGCTGTATGCAACTGTGTTGAATTTGTCCGGTATTGGGCTCGCAAATCTTTTGGATAAATCTGTCTGCGTTAAGGTCAGCACATTGATCGCAAACCGAGCACTATGGTCAAAAGCGTCCATGCTAGGGGAGTTTTTCTTCAAACTCCAAAGCACCAATGCCGGCTCTAGTGAGACAGAGCTAAAAGAGTTGGCGGTGACCCCGACCCTTTGGCCATCTTCAGCAAGGGTCGTCACAATGGTCACGCCAGTGGCAAAACTGCCTAGCGCTTTTCTAAAGTCGGTCGTTATAAATGGAGTCTTAGTGTTCATTTGATCACTTAAAAGTTTGATGTATTTGAAGTGATCATTTGATCTATATCAATCAGGGGTTTCCCTTAAACGGGCGAATTAACAGAATTATTTGGCTTTATTTGCTTTTTAATGCCGAGGATTTCGGGGAGAACCACAACGGCGCCAGCTACAAAATGCGCAATGGTTTGCCTGATAAGGTCGTCTAGATTGTCCTCAACAGGGACATTAAAAATCCATTGCCTTTGGCCAAAATAAAAGACTCGGGCATTGATACTCCAAACAAGCTCAATCTCCGCAGTCTTCAGGGGGATTTCGCTAATGGTTGGCAACCCCAGTTCATGGCGCAACTCAGTCGCTATGGGCTCAAGGATTCGTGTTTTTAGGATATCCAGATATTTGCGGTTGATATCCTCCCCCCGCAACCCTGAGAACATGAAGATCCGAACCCAGTCCCATGTGAGCGCTGCTTTCGCGTACTCAATATACAACCGAGTCAGGCGGTCCTGCAAAGAGATAGTCCTGTCCTTGATCACAGTTTCCCAAAATGGATTCCACCGACCCAAATAAACCTCTTCAAATACCCTATTGATTAGGGCTTCTTTATTGGGAAAGTATTTGTACAGCAGCGACTGCGTGACCCCGAGTCGTTGCGCTAACTCCCGTGTGTCTCCCCCAAACCCTACCTCTGCGAAGTACTTCACCGCCTCCCGCGCAATGAGTTGCTCACGCTCGGCGCCGCTGAGTCTCTTTGGGGATTTCAAAAGTGGGGTAGCTGAATTAAGGGTTGCGCCGTCACCGGCACCGTGGCCATCACCTTGTGCGACGCCAACACTTTCGGCCACGGACCCAACCGCATCAGAGGTCTGAGCCTTGGGCGTTACGAGCCTTTTGTTTTTGGGTAATGTAGCCAATTTAATTAATAACTGTCATCAAAGCATCTACCTAGCCAATAGAAGCCGATTGAACGACTTCTAGTTTTTTGCTCTTGGCTGAGATCATCACCGCCTCTAATGCGGCAACGTTAGCCAGCATCTCAGCGCTACTCACAGGGTAGGGCTTAATTCCCTGCACGGCAAGTGCAAAAGCCTCCAAGTTAGCAAGCACTGTTGGGTGCGCAGGAGCAAATCTTGCGGTGGTGTCTTGTCCTCTGATAACGGTTTTAATGTCCCATCCAGTCGGATTCTCTGGGTGCGTTCTGTCCCTAATTTCTACCCATCCCTTTGATCCGTAGACTGCAAATCTCCCCTCAAAAGGGGTGGCAAGCACAGCA
Organism: uncultured Burkholderiales bacterium; assembly: GCA_903830725.1. GTDB lineage: Bacteria > Pseudomonadota > Gammaproteobacteria > Burkholderiales > Burkholderiaceae_C > Limnohabitans. Next base: position 125,413 of record CAIKVH010000048.1, read on the forward strand.
GAGATCATTGCGTTGGCTCCATTTTTAAAGCCCATCATGATGCCAAGGGTGTCGCCGTTCTCGAAATTAGAGCCAAGGGTCGCAAGCCTGGCCCAGAGTTGCTCACAGGGACCAAGGATCGCAATACTCAAATCCACCAAGTGGATGCCGGTTGCTGTGAGCGGGCCAACTGGTGCAAATGCATTGGATAAACGCCAATTGTCCTTTGGAAGGGCAAAGAATTTGTCCTGGCTGAAATTAGCCTCTATTTGAAGAATTTCACCCAAGGTTCCATTTGCAATCATCTCCCTCAACTGTATGATTTCAGGCTCGAACCTGCGTTCATGACCAATACCTAAAACCAAATTGTGCTCTTTACAAATCGATATCGCTTGTTCCGCGTCTTTAAGGTTTAAGCACAGGGGTTTCTCGCAAAATACATGCAACCCATGCTTGGCCGCTTTCACGATTTGACTGGCATGCTCAAGGTGAGGGGTGCACAAAATGACCGCATCTAAGTTTTCTTGGGCTATCAGTGCATCCACCCCCCCGTGCAACTGAACGTCTTTGAGCAAGGGGTCTGAGGACATTTCTTTGCGAATGTCCTCAGAGACCTCAGCAACTCCGGCTAACTTGATTAACTTTGAGCCGTGAAGCTGGCGGGCAATGGTCTTCCCCCACCATCCATATCCAACTAAGCCAACATGGATAGGGGAACCAGGGGCATTCAATGGGTTAGTCAATTAATCTGCTCCAAACTACGAAAATGATGCTACCAGTTTAGCCGAAATCCCCCTTTAAGAGATCAAATGAACACCAAACTAAGAGTTTGTCCCGATGTGTATCGAGATTTACGCCTCCATGCCGAGTCATTTAATGGGTGATTTTGGGATAGCTATGGGGGAGATGCGGGGGAATTAATTACAGTTTTGACTTTTTGTTCAAGCCGTGGACAATAGGGTCTAAAGTAATTGGCAATAGTTCCGATTCATAAACCGTGGACCTTTTGGGGGCCGCCAATGCCTTGTTAAACCACTAATTTACTTATTCTAAATTCACGGAATCTAGACGCTATGGGATATATTCTTGCTTTCTTTCTAGGAGTCTTCGTAGCGACTGTGGGCGTTAGTAATACAGCTATTATTATTGATAATGCTGTGAAAAAAGCGCAGGTTTACATGGTCGAGTCAACTAAAGTTGATACAAGTTCTAATCATTAAAAATAAGATAGTTTAAGAAATCTAGCGTTTTGACGGACCAGTCACACTCTATGGACGATGTCCACCACTCATCTTGTCGGTAATGGGTTAAATCAATAACCTGACCGAGGAACACAAGCAAGAAGTAACTAATCACAAAGCCTAGTAAAGCACCAATCACACGGTGTCCAGGAACCTCATCGACTTTTTCGAATATAGCGTTATGCAGTTTTCTAACGCCATAAAAAATTAAAAGTAAGAGAACAAACCCCCCTTGAAGATGAACTATCTTTTGGGTTTGAGGGTTTAATTCTGGCAAAAACACAAATAAGAAGTCACCGTGACTTATTTTTCGAAAGAATACGTAGTAAACCGCTACGAATAATAAATAGTAAAGTTGGGATAGCCATCCCTTAAGGGATCCGTTTGCAGTACCTAGTAATATGACGATTAAGGAAAAGTAATTTAAATAGGTCATTCATTAAGCAAATGTTATTTGCTCAATTCTAAGAGAAATAATATGAGAAATTAAGGACGCTGAGCACTAAATTAGGGCCGTTCAGCGAGGACTCAAGCCTTGAGACATCAAGGCTTTGCCTAATGAACAGTTCTCCTGCTATCCTTGAACGAATATCATTTAACTGGAGGATTTTCCCGGTACTGCGCCTGCATAGCTATCATCCAGTTTGGATATTCAACAGCTAGGGCACTGACCGTATTTAATGAGGTGAGTTCCTCTGTATCCAAATTAAGCTTGGTAGCATGAATGTTGTCTTGCAGTTGCTCCAGCTTACGAGCACCAACAATAATTGTGGAAACAGCACGGTTTGAGAGAATCCAGGCCAATGCAACTTGAGCGACTGATACGTTATGTTTTTGTGCAATGTGCCTCATGACCTCAATGCATTGATTTGCTCTGTCTTTGTTCAGTGGCGGGAAATCAAAGGTAGTCCTTCTTGCGTTATCGGGAGCAGCTTCGTTAGTGCTGAACTTCCCTGAGAGATACCCACCGGCCAGGGGACTCCAAACCATGAGTCCTAGCCGCTGGTCTTGAACCATTGGGATTACATCTCGCTCCAGATCCCTTCCTGCGATCGAGTAATAGGACTGTACAGACTTGAATTCCTCCAGTCCGTTTAGTCGAGACACACTCAGGGCTTTCATGATTTGCCATGAAGCCATGTTACAAAGTCCTATGTAGCGAATTTTCCCCGCTTTTACAAGATCCGTAAGAGCTCCCAGGGACTCCTCAAAAGGTGTCAGGGGATCAAATCCATGGAGCTGATACAAATCAATGTGATCCACTTGCAAGCGCTTTAGACTTGCATTAACTTCGTTGAAGATATGAATTTTTGATTGACCCCGTGCGTTCGGAAGTTTGTCATCCATGATGCCTGTAGACTTGGTTGCTATGACAATTTCCTCTCTCGGGAGACCTAATTTTTTGATTGATTCACCCAGTAAGCTCTCTGACTCACCAAGTGAGTATACATTTGCTGTATCAAAGAAATTGATACCCTGATCAAACGCCTCTTTAACAAGAATATTTACCTCTGGCTGTTTTAACCCGCCCATGACAGCCCAAAATCCCTGTGCTCCAAAAGTCATTGTGCCTAGACACAATTCTGAAACGTATAAGCCTGTCTGACCTAATAATCTGTAACGCATGGTATTGAACCCTTATAAGTAATTGCATGCTACTTATTCTAAGGCGCCTTGTCTAAAAGTGGTATTTGTGACCTTAGTCAAGAAGGGGGATTTGAAATTATTTAAACTACAACCCTTCAGCATAAGCTTCAACCCTTTGTCTCTACCCCATTTTCGTTAACAGGATTTAAAAATGTTGTTTGATACCTATACCGCCCGTCAGTTGGTTTTGAAAAATAGAATCATCATGTCCCCTATGACTAGGAGTCGCGCGACGATTGCAAATACCCCTAACGCACTGATGTGTGAGTACTACGGCCAACGGGCGAGTGCAGGCTTGATAGTGACGGAAGGCACCTCTCCGTCCGCTAATGGACTTGGCTACGCAAGGATCCCGGGAATATTTAATCAGGCTCAAATTGACGGTTGGAGACAGGTTACTAAGACTGTTCATGAGAAGGGCGGAAAAATAGTTGTTCAATTAATGCATACTGGTAGAGTTACCCATGTTTCTAATTTACCTACCGGTGCTGAGGTAATCGGCCCAACATCAGAGATTTGTCCAGGCGAGATGTACTCAGATACTCAGGGCATGCAGGCGCATAGCGCACCCCGGGCTATGACTCAAGCGGATATTGACATCGCTGTTAAAGAGTATGCTCAGGCCGCAGTTAACGCTATCGCTGCAGGGTTCGACGGCGTAGAGATTCATGCTGCAAATGGCTACTTGATCGAACAGTTTTTAAATGCCAACGTTAACAAACGCTCAGACGCCTACGGAGGTTCAATTGCAGGTAGAAATAAATTTGCGATTGAAATTATCGATGCAATCGTGAAAGCGATTGGCGCTGACAAAACCGGGATTCGGATTTCTCCGTTTGGCGCTTTCAATAACACAGGAGAGTTTCCTGGAGTTGAAGAGCAGTTTCTAGATTTAGTTGCGCATGCTTCAAAATGTGGTCTCTTATATTTGCATGTGTTAGATCACTCAGCGATGGGGGCGCCCGCAGTGCCCCAGGAGTTCAAGTTAAAACTTCGCCAGGCATTTAAAGGGCCCTTTATTCTCGCTGGAGGATTTGATAAGGAATCAGCCGAAAAAGTTTTGAGCTCCAATGGAGCTGACTTGATTGGATTCGGACGTCCCTTTATCTCTAATCCTGACCTGGTTAAGAGACTACAGGAGGGGGTTGCGCTGACAGCTCCAGATATGAGCACCTTCTACACAGCAGATGAAAAAGGCTATACGGATTACGCCTTTGCTTCGTAAAGTCTTTTTTTAAGATATAAAAAGCCGGACATCAGTGATTCGGGGGAATGCTCCTATTCCTTACTGGTGTTGGTTTCAATATCGCCTTCGAAAAGCTTAGGCGACTTTAATCTCATCGAGAAAGATGCATAAATTCTTGTTCTGTGAGACTTAAATTTCTAGCGTGAAGCGCTTTGCCACCTACCGAAATAAGGTCACTCAAAGCATTCTCACTTTCTGTGACTATGAACCAGTCTGTTTTTGGAGCATCTGTTGATATATTTATGGTTTGATTCAACGCTAATTTCTCTAGTGCGCTTAATAATTTTTGTTGATCTACAAAGTGGAAAAGATAACCGTTATTTGAGAGTGAACAGGTACTGATTCCAAAATGCAGGCACAGCTCCTTTTTCGACGCCACATCCGCAACACTGTTCGCGTAAATTTTTTTAATATTTTTCTCAGTTACTGTATCCATCACAATAATTGGATGAATTGTCTTGGCTTTATTGAGGGTCTCAGACTCGGGCCATGCTTCGCTGGGACATAGTTTATTTGCGGGATTTAAGGGAATCATTGGATTCATCTCAAACGGATATATCCTGCAAGTTAGCGGTCGGGATTCGTAAATGGTGCAATTTTTGTTTGTATCCAAATTAGGACATCGACCATCAAAATAACCAACAAGAGTCATCAAAACTCTAATAGAGAGATTTCCACTTATTCCATTGAAAGTCATCGATTTTTTTCGAATTAACACTTCCTGCGTAACAGCAACGTCGTTGATCCATGGAATCGCCTCAGTTAATATTTTGAGTTTATGACCTGCAGATAACCAGTCAATTGCTTCGCCAATTGAGAGAGGAATATTTAAATTGTGGCAACACTCTCCGCATTGAGTGCAATTGAACGCGTTATCCATCAAGCTATTTACAAATCTTAAAAACGAAACACAATGCCAATTCTACGGTATCTATAGGTATGTATACCTTTTAGTCTAGCTTCGCAAAAAATTACTCTCATTCACCCATTGATGAAAGATACGCTGAAACAGCGTGTGCTTGCTCCTCATTCATGTTGTGAATAACTTGCTTCATTGTCTGCCCCCTTGGGCGATCATCGGTGTTCTTAAAGACCATAATTTGTTTGTATAAGTAATTCTCATGTTGTCCTGCCAATCTCGGAATCTCGGATATGCCTAGAGCCTGAGGACCATGACAGCTGTTGCAAGCAAGGACTTGCTGTGAGGCCAGTCCATTGTTAAAAATGGATTCACCCAACTTTGTTTCAGCATTTTGTTTGCGAGACCCTTTCATGGGTGCTTGTGAAGAAAAATAGGCGGATAATTCGCTAACTTGTTGAGACG
>CAIKVH010000049.1 GCA_903830725.1 uncultured Burkholderiales bacterium
CCCTCTAAATCAATTTCTACTGAACACAGCGCAGAATCCTTAACTCTTGCAAAGGTTGCAGCAACAGACTCCGATGAAATAGCCATTAATTTATCGACTGAATCATTAAAGTACATGAGTTCACTGGCAACTTGACACGCAATCTCTTCTATTGAATTAGGTTTGTGTGTTTTAGGATCGTCTTCACCTCTCTTTAAGATAAGAAATTTCGGCATGTTAATTCTTTCATTAAAATTTTTAGTTAATTTAATTTCTGTTTTTGACAATCTGAATTTGCTAATGATTTCTTTTTAATTAGGGTAATTTTTCTAAAGCATAAAAATCCTCAATATGCTCTTGAAACTTATCTTCTAACTCATCTAAATCCATACCGCCCAATGTTGAGTAAATTGAAATTTCATCATCCTCAAGGAAATTGTTAAATGATGCACTTTCTCCAATTTTTTCTTTTAAATTCTTTAACGCGTTATATAAGTCATCTTCTATGCGATTGATTGCAATGTCTAGTTGATCTAAACCATTTTGAATTTCTTTAACATCTTTATTCCATGCTTTTTGAGTAGTCCTGCTCACTGAAACTGAGCAAAATGCATCCCCTTTTAATATAGTCATAGTTCCTAGCGCACTTTTAACAGGTATTGCCTTCAATTTATCGTTTGAATTTTTTAAGCGAAAGCGATAATTTGCAATATCACAAGCCGTCTCCGCCAAAGTTCCTACAGCATGAATATTCTGATCATCTTCCGTTTTAGGAACTATTAAAAATGTAGGCATACGTATACTCCTTTAAGCATGATGGTGATGAAAAAACTCAACCTTAAATATCTCCTCCACTTTTTCGACGAAATTCGAAAGTCCTGAACTATCTATATATTCAAAAGTTCGCTCTACAGTCTTTGGGCCTAGATATTCAATATCTTGGAAATGTTCACTTCTTTCAATTGCTTGTGCAACATCGGATGCTGCACCATACATAATCGCGTAAGCTTCGCTTATTTGATCATCGATAGTTTTGAAATGTGACCCTAAATCCTTTGCCTCAGTAGTCCATATTTTTTCACTCTCATCATCAATTTGAACTGAGCACCTTGCAATTTCCCTTAGTGTTTCTAAAACAGTATGTTTCGACTCCTCAGCAAATGCGATGTAAAACTCCTTTGGTAACTCATCTTGCCCAATGAGAGCCGCAATATCGCAAGCCATTTCCTCCCTACTTCCTGGTACATTCTTTTGTTCACCATTAGTTTGATTCCTAAATACAAAATATTTGGTCATTTTATTTCTCCAATTTTTTAAAAAGCCAGTTAAAGCACTTAGCCTTAACTGACAAAATATTTATTACTCTTCAATATCATCAATCGGTGTACCCATTTCGATGACTTCTACTGGTTTATGTTTCATTGGATTGCCAAGTTGACGCTCCAATTCCTTGCGAAAACTATCTGGTTGATTTTTGTCCATCGACAGTTGTCTTTTGAAATTTCTCAGTCCTCTCTCTAACTTGTACAAGTCTTCTGGAAATTCTTTGCCCATATATTTGATTAGGTTGTCCTCATAGGCATAGCCCAAATCATTGGCGGTAATGATCTTGTAGTTCTCACCATTCACATGCTGAGCAATGAACACACAAAAACTAGAGGATTCCGTATCCTCGGCCTTTTCCTCGTTGTGCTCTATAACAGAGCCCGCGTACTGAAAGTTTTCGCTAGAAGCATGCCCTAAGAGTTGAAAATACTCCCTTATCAAATTAGTCCGAGCCTTGGTGTTTTTATCTCCCTTTTTCTTGGACATGAACTCGGCTTCAGTTTCTTGTATCTGAGTAACTCCGCCACGACGAGTGATATATGCGGGTAAATCCTGAGCCGACAGATTTTCCGCCCTAGCAACTGTCAATACCTTTGTATATCTACTAGCAGTCAATTTATCTCCCCGCACTACAAATCGAACGATTGCAGCCATTGGTGTGCAATTGGTTTGTAAGTTGATTTGGTGTTTATCCTTCAACTCTTTCCTAATTGCTATAACTATTTTGTTTGCCTGTTCATTTGCTTCTATTCTCAAAGCCAAGCTATAGATTGAGGCCAATAAGTCATATAAATGCTGATGACCGCGGGCCACAACTTCTGTTTCGTATTTGACCCCCATGGCATAAAGGTCTTCGCTTTCGGCTATAAATTGAGCAATCTCTGATTTTTTCTTGTCCTTGTCAGAAGGTCGAAGAGCCAAATCACTTTTGCTTGTACTGGGTATAACGAAAGCACTTAAATCAAAAGTATCCAATCCATCATTTTCATCATCTAGATCAATGATTTGAGGTGGGGGTATTTTTGACGAGGCCGTCTTCTTAATTGCACCGTTCGTGAGTTGCATGGTTAATTCCTTAAATTTTTATGAAAGCAGGCGATATGCACTGCTGATCAAAGGCTAAATCCATTACGTATAAATTGGAGTGACATGTCACTCGGCTTTATATTTTTTAACAATTAGGAGTTTTTTCACCACCACAACCAAAGGGGACAACCATGGATATGCCGACCGCGAATAATCTTGCATCTACTGCCATCAACTCAAGCCTTTATTTTTGGTGGGTGGCTTTTCTTCGTTGTAGCAAAGACTTTTGGTGGTGCTGCCATGAAAATGGAAACTGCATGGATCCCAGATTGGTCAAAGTTTGGAATGATTTTGGTGATATCTTCAAATATGAATGCTTTATGCATTGGTGGCAAGACCGAGGTCCCAAACTGTTTGACTCCCCCCAGATGGAGATTAAGTTTTTGAAAGACCTTGGATTCGGTTTGCAATTGCTCTTATCCGAAGATTTGGCTAAAGATCAGACCGGAATGATTTGCTTAGCTATTCCTAAATATCTAGATTCTTTAATTGCTCAAAGCATCATTTATGAGGCGTGGCAGTTGGCTCGAGTTCGTGGTAAGCACTATACAGTTAATGCCAAATACCAACTTTATGACTTAATTCTAAGAAGCAAGAAAACTATCATTCCAGCCTATCGATCATTTGTGCTAAATGTCAGCGTTACAAACAGTGAATTACAGGATCAACTTAATCGATGGGGAGATTTTGAAATGGGACGCCACTTGAATTTATCACCCAAAGATCGACTACGTGAGTCAGACACCTTGGATCGTCGACGAGAGAAGCAAAACTCAGTCCGAAATATTTTTCGTCAAAACAAAATCTGTGCAGCAGATTTAATTGCAAATGTAGAGGTGGGTATATTCCCCTGCAAAAACCCAGTTGAGAATTGTGCTAGGTGGAGCTTGGATCAACAATCAGCCCTTGATCACTCTGTAGCCCAGGGTCTATGGCATTCTAAGGACTGGGCCATTAAAGAGATGGCCTATATGTTGCCCGACAAGGAGGTGTTTCTTGGGTTTGGAGAGCCTCACCAGGCGCTTCAGATTCTCGATCACTTGGCAAATTTGGACGCACCATTTCTAAAGCCAAAGAGAAAAAAGGTTTAATTCCGCCTTGAATTAGAGGGTATTCAATTTAACTATGCCTGTCGAGACCTCGATTCTGAGTCATAAACCCAGTATGTATTCAGCAATTTAAACCACGTTTATGACTCAAAATCGCATTTTTACCTTTCACATAGGCTTCCAGGGCAACTCACCCCTTGCCTGCCCCCTAAGCTGCTCTCGCTCTTTTGCGTTCCTAGGGACATCAATTGGACTGATGATGTTGCCAGGTATTGGCTTGGGTGCACCTGGATGAGGCTGTGAAGGCTTTTTAACTAACTCCTTGTGAAGATAGGCCGCGTGATCTTGTTGTGCTTTTTGTTGCTGATTCTTGATCTGCAAGGGAGTGGGTGCCAGGGGCTTTGGCTTGGGTAGTGGCTTAGGGGCTGGGGCCATTGGCGCTTTTTTTGGCTTTGGCTGCTTAGATGGTTTTACTGGCTTTCCGGCAGGCTTTCTGATTGAAGCGATTCTATGCATACCCTTAGCTAAGGGTTCAACCGTGGGCCTAGGGGTAGCTATAGGCTTTAAAGCATTAATTGGGTTGGGTTGAGCATGCTGGGTATTGTTTGGCTGGGCTGTTGGTGAGGGTTGGCCAAATAACTTCCACATTGAATCAGACACCATTCGCCATAAGGCCAATTGGTCTTCTGGGTTGGCTATTTCAGTAAATCGCATAGTTGATCTCCTTTTTACACATTTATTTAGCAAAAAGGGGGTATGACCGCACTACTTTCATACGAGCCATAAATAGCTTTATGCGTATATGTGAAATTGAACAAGCAAAAACACCTGAGCAGCAACGCCTAGCTCAACTCAAGGCGAACAGCAAACGAGCCAGCAATGCTGTCAAACTTGAGCGCAATCGTCAAAAGATACAGAAAGCTCAAAAAGCCATGCAAGCTCTAAAAGCACCGAACACTCCTATTCCAAAAATTCCAGCTTGATTTTTTCATAAAAAACCGGCACTTACGTCCGGTTCAATTTTGAGATGCGTATGTCAGTTATTTCTAAAAGGCAACTTCAACGTGCTTTTTTTCTCTTGTGTGGGTGCCTTTGCTACAGGAACAGCATCTTTTCCCGTTAAAGCTTGAATACGGGCGTCTAACTCGCCTGTGTCTACTGCGGTCCTAATCACTTGAAGTGAAGTGATCACATCTGCAATATTATCTGCTTGGATGGCATTTTTACCATCTATGATTTCTAAAACTCTAGCTCCGTAACGAACAGTGATGCAGAGTTTCCCATCCTCGCTTCGCCACCACCATGGCTTTAGTTTGGCTGGAACTTCTACCCTTTGCGATTCACCAGTCACTAAATTTTTAATTGTTCTGATTTTCTTGAGATCCAGTGCTATGCCCGATTGCTCAGATTTTGCCAACTGGATTTGTTCTGCTAGCTTACTGCTGAGCTTTTGACGCCTAGACAGTTGTGGATTGTTTGCCTGAGGTTTTTTTGCTTGAACCAATTTAAGTGTTGTCAACCCTGTCATTTTGAACTCCTTGAATGTATTGCAGGAGTTATAAATTTAGTTTCTGACTTGGGATATGGACAACCTTTATTTGATAACCCGCCAATCAGTCGGGTTGATTTTAGAGATTGACTTTAAGAGCAATAGGATATCAGCCAAAATTAAGCATAAATTCTGTAACTTGACGATTGAATTCTAGAACCTCATGATCTTCTTCATTGTCGCTCTTTGACTTCACTTCCTGAAGATAGATCG
>CAIKVH010000050.1 GCA_903830725.1 uncultured Burkholderiales bacterium
ACAAGAACATCCCCAACGTGCACAGCAGGCGAGATGTTGGAGTCCACTTTGCTTACAACACCTTGTTCGTTTACGCCTGTGCCCTTGAACGTCAACGTAATACCCAACTCCTCAGCAGTCCATAGTATGAACTGCCTGACACTGTACTGAACGCCTGTAGCAATAACGAAATCTTCAGGCTTTTCTTGTTGGAGCATCATCCACTGCATCCTAACGTAATCCTTAGCATGACCCCAGTCTCTTAGAGCGTCCATATTACCCATATACAAACACGCCTCGAGTCCTTGACTGATGTTTGCAAGTCCTCGAGTTATTTTGCGGGTCACAAAAGTCTCACCCCTTCTAGGACTTTCATGGTTAAACAAAATACCGTTACACGCGTATATGCCGTAGGCCTCTCTATAGTTAACCGTCATCCAATAGGCATACATTTTGGCCACAGCGTAAGGACTTCTCGGATAAAAGGGAGTCGTCTCCTTTTGTGGAGTCTCCTGGACCAATCCGTACAGTTCACTGGTACTGGCTTGGTAAAACCGAGTTTTTTTCTCTAGCCCCAAAATACGTATGGCCTCCAAAATACGCAGCGCACCAATTGCATCAACATCCGCGGTGTATTCTGGACTCTCAAAGCTTACAGCCACATGACTCTGCGCGCCCAGGTTATAGATTTCATCGGGTTGAGTTTCCTGAACAATACGAATTAAATTGCTCGTATCCGTTAAATCACCGTAATGCAGTTTGAAGTTTACTTTTTCCGTATGCTGATCTTGGTAGATATGGTCCACACGCTGCGTATTAAAAAGACTCGCGCGGCGCTTGATACCGTGCACGATATAGCCTTTTTCAAGTAAAAACTCAGCCAAATAGGAACCGTCCTGACCCGTCACGCCAGTAATTAATGCGACTTTTTGCTGTTGCTTCACTTGCTGATTCCTTTTTAACTTAAATCTTTGGTCCAGTATGAACTCAGTACGTATTATCACCCGCTCCACATACAAGTCGCTGTCCAAGTACTCAATGCCTAGACGGAGCGTACCTCGTTAGACAAAAACTCTTCATAAACAGCCGTCAACCCCTGCCTTAACTCAACTCGGGCACTCCACCCTAGTGCGTTCAAGCGAGCGCTGTCCATGAGCTTTCTGAGGGTACCATCTGGCTTAGAGGTATCAAACTCAATTTGACCTTTGAATCCAACAACCTCGCTGATCAAGGTTGCTAATTCTGCAATTGTGACGTCCTCCCCTTTACCCACATTAATGTGGCTTAGCATCGGTCTTGTATTGGCCGCATAGATCTTGAAATCTAAATTCATGACATGAATACTGGCTCTGGCCATGTCATCTACGAATAAGAATTCTCTTCTTGGCTTGCCTGTACCCCAAATTTTGATGGATTGGGCATTGGCGAGTTTTGACTCATGAAAGCGACGGATCAAAGCGGGGATGACGTGGCTGTTTTCCGGATGGTAGTTGTCTCCGTACCCATAAAGATTGGTGGGCATGACGCTTCTATAGTCCACACCGTGAGAATTTCCGTATTGGCGGTTATAGCTCTCACAAAGTTTTATACCTGCGATTTTTGCAATTGCATAGGGCTCGTTGGTCTCCTCAAGCTGACCCGTTAAAAGTGCTTCCTCCTTCATAGGTTGAGAAACTAATTTAGGATAAATGCAACTAGAGCCCAGAAAGAGAAGTTTTTTGACCCCAGCAGCAAAAGACTCGTGAATGACGTTCGCCTGAACCATTAAGTTTTGGTAAATAAACTCAGCGGGATAGGTATTGTTGGCATGGATGCCCCCCACTTTGGCAGCGGCCAAATAGACTTGATCGGGCCTTTCTTGTTGAAAAAATTGACGTACAGCAGCTTGATTCGTAAGCTCCAACTCATCGTGTCTTTTGCAAACAATCTGCACGTTACCCTCTGCCTTCAAAGCGCGCACGATTGCAGAACCCACCATACCTCTGTGGCCAGCGACATAAATCTTCAAAGGCTTATTGGACGCAAGGGATGCAAAATTATCGGACATAAACTGATGAGGAATTAATGGGGAGATTTTTTAAGGACTAAATAAACAGAGTAATGAAGAAAAAATTAAAAGCAAACAACGGGGTGAATAAAAAGTCTGAATCAAGAGGAAATTTCACATCAACCCTTATCGGTCCTGCCGTAATTGTCCTCTAATCTAACAATATCATCCTCACCCAGGTAGGAACCCGACTGAACTTCAATAATCTCAAGCTCCAAGGTTCCAGGGTTCTCTAAACGGTGCACCTCGCCAATTGGAATATAAGTGGATTGATTTTCAGTCAGCAAAAACACTTTCTCACCACACGTGATCCGCCCCGTACCCTTCACGACGATCCAGTGCTCTGCTCGGTGATGGTGTTTTTGCAGGGACAGTGAAGCCCCAGGCTTAACTCCGATACGCTTGACCTGAAACCGAGCACCTTGGTCAACACTGTCATACCAACCCCAGGGCCTTGCAACCCGGCGGTGCTGCGTGGCTTGCTCGACGCCGTTGTCGCTTAGTTGCGCAACGATATCTTTGACCTGCTCTACACAGTCCGAGTTTGCAACCAAGAGAGCATCCGGGGTATCAATAATAATTAAATGATCTACACCCAAAGCTACAACTGGGCGCTCGCCGGCATGGATATATGTATTTTTTGTTTGCTGAGTAAACCCCTTACCAACGATTCGGTTCCCCGACTTATCTGCGGGAGTAAGCGTTGCAACCGCGTTCCAACTTCCCACATCACTCCATTGACCGTGAAAGGGAACAACAACAACGTTTGCATCTCGCTCCATCACCGCGTAATCAATGCTTTGGGATCTACACGTAGCAAATACTTTAGAGCCTGGACGAATGAAATCCCCGTCGACAGAGGATTCTTTCATAGCCTGCGTGCAAGTGGTTAAGATATCCGGCGCATGTAATTCAAGTGCTTTAATGAGCGTGCTAGCTTTGGCAAGGAAAATACCCGCATTCCATAGAACATTGCCGCTCAAAATTAATTGCGCAGCGCGCTCTGCATTTGGCTTCTCTATGAACTGCGCTACCCGTCGAGGTGCATCTGCGGTGTTATGAACACCCTCAATACTCTCCCCAGCCTCAATGTATCCATACGCAGTGCTTGGGAAACTGGGTGTGACGCCAAACGTCACAATATGCTCGGCCCGTGCGGCCTCCACTCCTTGCATAACCATTTCGTGGAACCCCTTTGCATCTGCAATGTGATGGTCCGCTGGACAAAAAAGGAGCAGATCATTGGGATTGGCTTGCAGCGCAGCCAAGGCCATGGCTGGAGCGGTGTTTTTAGCGACAGGCTCTAATAGGATAAGCCCCTTGGAGCCAACACTTTGCATCGCAGTTTGGACAAAGAATCTGTGCTCCTCAGCAGCCACACACATCACAGGACTCGCGTGCCCCTTGGTGCTCGCAAAAGACTGTAAACGAAGCAACGTATGCTCGAGCAAGCTTTTGTTATTGATGAGAGGAACGAATTGTTTGGGAAGCGATTTACGGCTGAGCGGCCATAAGCGCGTGCCTGAACCTCCGCATAGTACGATTGGAATAATTGGACTCATTGGACTCATTGGACTCATTGGACTTTTTGACATTGACCGTTACTTTAAACTTTATTTTTTTCAAGCCCATTGGATGTATCCAAAAGCTGATGCCCCACCTTTAAAATCGACCCAAATTAGTTTTTATTTAGAACTCTTAGACCCACCGTGTAGCCTAAAAGTATAAATTTTTTTACATTTGTGATTCTAAATCCAATTTAATTTCAAACCCTCTCAATGATCAAAGCTATGCCTTGCCCAACCCCAATACACATGGTGCAAAGGGCGTACCTTGCAGTTATGCGGTGGAGTTGATTCACTGCTGTCATAACGAGTCTCGCCCCACTGGCTCCAAGTGGGTGCCCAAGCGCTATGGCCCCCCCGTTTGGGTTAACTCTTGGATCATCGTCTGACAACCCCAGCATTCTGAGGACCGCGAGACCCTGCGCAGCGAAGGCCTCATTGAGCTCAATCACGTCCATCTGCTCTAACTTTAGACCCGTCATATCGAGCACTTTTTGTGTCGCTGGAGCGGGCCCAATTCCCATAACTCTGGGAGGGACCCCGGCGACCGCCATTCCAACAATTCGAGCCCTGGGAGTTAAGTGATTGGCTTTTATTGCCTGGTCATTGGCTAACAAAAGGGCACAGGCGCCGTCATTTACGCCGCTGGCGTTACCAGCCGTGACGGTACCGTCAGCTTTAACGACCCCTTTTAGTTTCGCAAGAGACTCCATAGTCGTCTCTCTTGGATGCTCGTCTTTGACAACTACGAGAGGATCCCCTTTTTTCTGAGCAATCGTAACAGGGGTTATTTCAGCATCGAAGAATCCCGCCTTTTGTGCGGCGACAGCTTTTAGTTGGCTTGCAAGCGCCATTTTGTCTTGAGATAGACGATCAATTTTGTAATCCGTTGCAACGTTCTCGGCAGTCTCCGGCATTGCATCAACGCCGTAGAGTTGCTTCATCACAGGATTGATAAAACGCCACCCAATCGTAGTGTCATAGACACTGCTGGACCTACTAAAAGCGCTTTCTGCTTTGGGCATGACAAAAGGCGCCCTACTCATACTCTCTACACCGCCCGCAATGAGTAACGAGCCCTCTCCAGAACGAATCGCCTGCGCAGCCAGCCCCACCGCGTTTAACCCTGAACCACAAAGCCTATTGATTGTTGCACCAGGGACCTCAAAGGGCAGACCCGCAAGCAAGCTGGACATGTGCGCTACGTTTCTGTTGTCCTCACCGGCCTGATTGGCACATCCGTAGATGACATCGCTCACACTTTGCCAGTCCACATTGGGATTTCTTTGTATAAGGGATTTGATGGGCACAGCTCCGAGATCATCCGTCCTAACAGAGCTCAAGGACCCTGCGTATCGGCCAAAGGGAGTGCGCTGGGCGTCACAAATAAATGCATCAATCATAAAAACTCACTCACAAAAAAATGTCAAAATCATTCAAAAAACAATAAGAAGATTATCCCCCACCCCACACCCTAGGCCCTTAGTTAGAGCAAAATAGAGCTATGTTTACCCCAAGCCAAGAAGACGTAAGGCGCTTTTTTTGCGAGGCCTTCGCCAAATTCAAATCAAATTCGCTGAGCGACTCACTCGAAACCCTGGCAGCGCAGTGGATAGGTGAACACCCGGAGTATCACGCAACTCTGGCGGATCAGGAACTTGCACTCTCTAAAATGTATAGCGTAGATGATGCAAAGACAAATCCGTTCCTACATCTGTCAATGCACCTGTCCATCAGTGAACAATGCTCCATCGACCAGCCTCGAGGTATTCGACAAGCGGTTGAACTGCTCAGCGCAAAAAGTGGAGATTTGCACGAGGCGCACCATGAGGTCATGGAATGTCTGGGGGTCATGGTCTGGGAAAGTCAAAGGAGTGGACGCCCACCGGACGGACAAGCTTATATCGAGGCTGTACAAAAAAGAGCCACTCAAACCCCTTAGCCCCAGCATTCACCAAACACCAAAAAAATAAGCCCTAGGCATAAAAGTCGTAGGGCTAATTTAGGATTACATGAGTTAACTACACCCAAGCGCTAAGTCAGGATAAAGAAATCCTTTATCTGAACTTAGACTGGGGAACGGTTTTGAGCTCACCGTCTTGACTGCCAATATATTTTGCAATTGACTTTAACTCGTCATTGGTGAATTGTTTAGCTACACCGCCCATCACGCCGTTGTTACGACCCCAAGAGGCTTGAATTCCGCTTTTATAGGACTTTAAAGCAACAAACAAATAATCCCAGTTCTGTCCAGCAAGTTTAGGGTAACTGGGGTCAATGGGCTTACTGTAGTTAGATCCGTGACAGGAAGTACAAGCTCCCTTTTGAATGAGCGCGGCAACGTCTGCATCCGCGGTGCTTGGGGTATCTGAGAGTTTTAAATTCTCATCTTTTCCAAGTGTTGAGTAATACGCAGCAACATCAGCGATGTCTTGATCGGTCATAGAGACCGCTATGCCGTGCATGGTTGGGTGACGGCGATCACCCTTTTTGTATGCATTTAGTGCAGATGCGATGTAAGTAGCCCCCTGCCCAGCAATCTTAGGCACTTTGTAGACCTGGGGGAAGCTCGCTTGGTACCCGGCAATCCCGTGGCAACCAATACACATGGAGATCTTCTGCTCGCCGTTTTGAGGATTTCCTTGAATCTGATCTGCGCTAGCAATTGAAATAAGGCCAAAGAGTAAGGAAGCAATGGAGAAAGATGTTAGGAATTTCATTTTTTTGGGGAGTCAAAAGGTGTACCAAAACCGGCTAATCCCGCTATTATATAGGTCCTAAGATCACATTTTTGTAATGCATTTAAACCCTTAAAACCAGTCAACAACCTTTAGGCTTACTAACCCGGCTTGATTGCATCAGCATCAGCATCAGTAGCACCCTGCCTATGCCTATTTCTGCCAATCTGCCAATCTGCTAGGACATGGAACGTCCTACGTCAGAAAAAGGCCCATACTGGGACTACTAAGGTACTATTTGGGAACCAATCAGAAATCATTTAGGCACCCTTGGGGACACTTTAGGTTGCCCCTAAAATGGATAAGGGTCAAGTCTTCTGGCACAAAAATTACCTGAATCCCCCCACAGCCCACTCTACAAATAATTCGCTTTGAACTAACAGAAATCATGAAATTCACCGGAACTGACCAGTACGTAGCTACGCCTGACTTGATGTTGGCCGTTAATGCAACCTTGACCTTAAAACGCCCCTTATTGATCAAAGGGGAACCTGGAACCGGTAAAACTATGTTGGCGGAGGAAGTTGCTAGCGCCCTCTCTTTGCCCCTTTTACAATGGCACATCAAGTCCACAACGAAAGCTCAGCAAGGCTTATACGAATACGACGCCGTGAGCAGACTCAGGGATAGCCAACTAGGGGATGCGCGCGTTAAGGATATAAACAACTACATCTTAAAAGGGGTTCTCTGGCAGGCTTTCGTTGCAGATTCCCCAGTCGCCCTACTGATTGATGAAATCGATAAAGCGGATATTGAATTTCCAAATGACTTGCTTAGGGAATTGGACCGTATGGAGTTTTATTGCTACGAGACCAAAGAATGGGTCCGGGCTAAACACCGACCCTTAGTTGTCATTACATCAAATAATGAAAAGGAATTGCCCGACGCTTTCCTTCGTCGTTGTTTCTTCCACTACATCCAGTTCCCAGACGCCCTAACGATGAAATCTATCGTGGGTGTTCATTTTCCGAACCTGAGGCAGGACCTCTTGTCTAATGCTTTAAGGTCTTTTTATGAAGTGCGTAATTTACCTGGTCTCAAGAAGAAACCTTCAACCTCAGAACTGTTGGACTGGATAAAACTCCTCATTAGTGAAGATATTGACCCAGCCGTACTTCACAGTGAAAATGAAAATATCAATATCCCTCCCCTCGTTGGTGCACTCCTAAAGAACGAACAAGATTTAGCCCTTTTCGAAAAGCTCGTCTTCATGCAAAGTCGAAACCGGTAGTGGGTTAATACGGTAGCTTATGAATACTTTCAAAGCGATGAATTTAGAGGGCAACCGTGTTAGATTGCTTCCCCTCTCAGAAGAGCACACTCAGTCTTTTAAAGAATTACTGAGCCTTGAGAAGCTCCACAACATTTGGTATACAGCAATCCCCTCCCCCGAGGAAGTGGAAGAAGAAATTGACAGAAGACTCGGGTTAAAGCTTATCGGCTCGATGATTCCTTTTAGCGTTTGGGATATCCAACGCAACTGTCTATGCGGAATGACCAGCTATATGCATATTGACTCCAAGCACAAACGGTTGGAGATTGGGTCAACTTGGCTATCTACGTACTCTCAGCGTAGTGGATTAAATACCCAGATGAAGTACTTGATGTTAGAACATGCATTTCAAGAATTCGAATGCATCGCAGTCGAGTTCAGAACGCACATCATGAACACGCAAAGCAGACGAGCCATCGAGCGACTAGGTGCAAAGCTAGACGGCATTTTAAGGTCTCATCAAATTATGAGAGACGGGAGTCTAAGGGACACATGTGTTTATAGTGTCACACGCGCTGAATGGCCAAGTGTGAAATCAAACCTCCATTACTTACTAACTAAGCAATACTAAACCTCAAAACCTGAATTTCATATATCTATATGCTAATAGACTTCTTTTACTCCCTTCGCAAGGCCAAACTCCCGGTCTCAGTGTCGGAGTTTTTGATGTTGCTCAAAAGTCTTGAAGCCGGTGTAATTGGACCAGGTACTCGACTAAGATCTGATGCATCCCCTTTGGATGCGAGCGAATATAGCCTAGATGATTTTTATTTTCTGAGCCGAATGGCGCTCGTTAAAGATGAAAAGAATTACGATAAGTTTGACAAAGCCTTTGCCGCATACTTTAAAGGGGTTGACACAATCGGGGAACGGATGAGTCAAATCCCTCAGGATTGGCTAAAAAAGACTCTTGAGCGCGACTTTACACCTGAACAAATTTCAGCCCTAAAAAGCATGGATTGGGATGATTTAATGAGGACCCTTCAAAAGAGACTTGAAGAACAAAAGGAAAGACACGAGGGGGGAAGCAAATGGATTGGCACAGGTGGAACCTCGCCCTTTGGACACTCTGGCATTAATCCTCGTGGTATCAGAATAGGAGGAGAGAGCAAACAGCGCAGCGCTGTAAAGGTTTGGGAGCAAAGACAATACAAGGACTACGACGACAGCATTGAACTTGGGACGCGTAATATCAAAGTCGCACTTCGGCGCTTGCGAAAATTTGCACGCGAAGGAGCAGCTGAAGAACTAGATATTGAGGACACCATTCGCTCCACCGCGGTTAACGCAGGGTATTTGGATATCAAAATGATTCCTGAGCGGCATAACAATGTAAAGCTACTCCTGCTTATGGATATTGGTGGGACGATGGATGAACACGTGGCAAGAGTTGAGGAACTCTTCTCAGCAGTCAAGTCAGAATTTAAGCATCTGGAGTTTTTTTACTTTCACAACTGCGTTTATGACTATTTATGGAAAAATAACAAAAGACGTTACGCAGAAAAATTTCCGACCTGGGATATTATTCGAAAATACAACAAGGATCATAAATTGATCCTTGTAGGCGACGCCACAATGAGCCCTTATGAAATCGTCCAACCTGGGGGAAGTGTTGAATACAACAATGAGGAACCAGGGGCGATTTGGCTTCAGCGCTTAAGCACCGCTTACCCAAAATTTGTATGGATTAATCCCGAACCACAAGGTGTGTGGCAATACAGACAGAGTATCGCCATGATCCAAAATTTGATGGGTCAAAAAATGTTTCCCCTCACATTAAGCGGATTAGAAGGGGCAATACGCAATTTAAGCAAATAAAGAAGTAAGTTACCGGTGCATTGCGACTAAAATATAGACTGATGAAGAGTTTAAAAAAGTCACATATCTTTGTTTACTTCATGTTAAGTTAGACTCCATTTCAGCTTTAAAACTCAACAAAATCTAACTCGCCGTAGCACAATGGATAGTGCACATGCCTCCTAAGCGTGGGATACAGGTTCGATTCCTGTCGGCGAGACCAAGACATAATCTTGGATAGTTGTCACATTGCCATATGGACAATCAAGTAGAAAGTCGAACTCAACTAAGTTAAAAATTTAACTGAATGAATACTATTCCAAGAGATCAAAGTAGTTCAGACAATGAAAAAGCGAAGGAATTTTTCTTGTTAGGACTCGATTCATTTAACAACAACACCTACGAACAAGCTGAACAGTATTTTAAGCTCGCATTAAATTTGGCGCCAGAACGCTTGAGCGTATTGACGAACTTGTCAGCTACTTTGATCAAGTTAAATAAAATTAATGAAGCAAAGGAGATTGCAAGTAAAACTCTAGAGTTATATCCATTAGATATATTCACTTTATTAAATTACGGCATTTTGCTTGAAAAATCTAACAACTTTGAAAATGCCTTGCTAGTATTTGAGAATGCTATATCTATCTCCCCAGAATTTGCAAAAGCCTACAACAATCGCGCAAATGTTCTTAAAGAGTTAAATCGTTTCGATGAAGCCCTGATGGATTACGACCGGGCCATTGAATTAATGAGTAATTTTGGAGATGCTTACTACAATCGTGGCTTGTTGCACCTTGAACTTAAACACTTTGATCATACCGTTGCAGACTTGAACAGAGCATTAGAATTCAATTCCAGCATAAATTTTATTATTGGATTACGCTTTCATATCGAAATGCTTTTGTGTAATTGGATAAATTTCGAGGTAAATCTTAATTTATTAATTTCAGATATCTGCAACCACAAAAAATCGACTCCAAGCTTCCCCCTGCTTGCATTGTATGATTCTCCGTTAACTCAAAGAAAGGCCTCTGAAATCTGGGTTAATGATAAATTTCCACCCAATTCAGCTCTCGGTGATTTATCAAAGTCTTTAAGCAAACCAAAAATAAAAATAGGTTACTACTCGGCTGATTTCAGAGAGCATCCTGTATCTTACTTAACTGCTGAACTATTTGAGTTACATGATAAAAATTCATTTGAAATATATGCATTTTATTTCGGACCTCAGGAAGAAAGTTTCATTCAAAATCGTATATCCTCAGCAGTCACCCAATTTATAGATATCAGACGTAGCTCAGATATAG
>CAIKVH010000051.1 GCA_903830725.1 uncultured Burkholderiales bacterium
TCTTCACACCACTTCAAAGTCCTTATCAGAATTGACCTATTTTCATTTTCCAGTCCAACAAACTTTTCAGCACATTCCACGCAATACAAAGCATGATTACCATTAACCCCGCACTCGGCACAACCAACTTCTATTTGTGGTGGGGTGGTGTAGAGAGGTATTCCTCTTCCAGATACATTTAAATCAATGTGTGTACCCATATCATTCATCCACGCCACAGGCTCCTGCTCTGGTTCTTTAAGCAACAACTCAAACAACTCTACAACTTGCTCGTTTGTATAAACACCAATGTGTGAATCAGGAAACTTGACCCATTGGCGGTCTGTGCCTGAAATATGAATAACGCAGTACTCCTCCGTCTCAAGACATATCAATCGGTCACCACGATGATACTTTTGCTTTGGGTGTGCCAAAGCCAACATTTCTTGCACTTGAGTAATGGACGGCCACCAATCTGCATGGTGTCCACAAAAGTCTCTAATTGCTTTTTCATCTTTAGTCATTCTTTTTCCCTTTCTCTAATTGCCTTTGCACAATCCCAAATATTCCAGTCAATATTTTCCAAGTCTTCTATCATGTCAGCACAAGCATCACGCTCTTTTTCTGCTACAAGTTTGGCAAACTCTTTGAGCATTGGAGATATACAAATATCCTCAATGAATGGAGATGTAACTGTCAATTTATCGTTAATAAAAAAGCCAGCTTGTCTAGCCATCTCAATGATTTCATCTTGTGTCATTCTTGTCCCCTTGCTCGGATTGCTTCCGATAAAGTCAATAACCAATCTTCAGGGATGCCTTGGCTTGGTGTTGTTGTTTCATAGCTGTCGTCAATAATCTTTGCACACGCCTCACGTTCTTTAGCTTCTACCAGTTTGGCAAAGGCTTTAATAGACTCACTATCAAGGTCAAACTTCAACGCAGTTACTGGCCCATTTGGATGTGTCAACGAACTAACCATTTGTCTTGCGCCAGCCTGTCTAGCCATATCAATAATTTCTTCTTTAGTCATTCTTGTCCCCTTGTGTTCATTTTTTATATCCCCCAAATAGATTTTTAGCACAAGCTACGCAGTAAAAAGCGTGACCACCACTAACTCCGCACTCGACACAACCAACTTTTGTGTGTGGTGTGGTGTATAAAGGCACATCGTGCGTAAACAGTCTGTAATTTCTAAGCGGTGTTTTTGTTTGTTTTTGTGCGATCAATCTATTTGGTTCGCCTTCGCTTACATACCCAATAGGCTCCTGCTTATCTAATGCTTTCAGCGCATCAATTGCCTCGCATATTCCATCAATTAGAGTCAGCCAAGATTCAAAATGAGATTCATGCCCACGATGGTCGGCTATAGTGGTGTTCAATTTTTGAATGATTTCTTTAATAGTCATTCTTGTCCCCTTGTGTTCTTATCCTTTAATTTGGCCTCAATAGCATGAGCAAATATCATACCGTTCCAACCATCCTTTGTATGAATTTTATAAATTTCTTCATCCGTCAGTCTTACCCATGTGCGCTGTACATCATGCGATGTCTGGTCAAGCATCACAGTGCGGGCTAACGCCTCACAAGTTGGGCATGGCTGTGCCAAAGCTAGCATCTCTTGCACTTGGGTAGTAGAGGGCCACCAATCTGCATGATGCCCACAAAAGTCTCTGATTGCTTTTTCAGTTAGTGTCATTTACGCCACCCACCTTTCTTTATCCCAATAGCCACACCAAACCAAGCTAGTTCAGCCCATAGCTTATCGCCACGGCCAATAGCAATTGTTGGTAGTAGAAACCAAACGTCTGCGTGAAATCTTGTGTAAATCATTTCTCTTGTGCCTTTCTTAGTAAAGAATATGCAAACTCAAACGCTTTTATGTCTATCA
>CAIKVH010000052.1 GCA_903830725.1 uncultured Burkholderiales bacterium
AGGCGAGTTTTAAGCCCTACAGCTTATCGGTTAAATCGGAATCTGTGGGGTTTATTTAAGACAGACAGTCATTAATATAGTAAGACGGCGACGGGGGGCGGACAACTGAGTGCAAATTCCGCAGCTAGCGCAACCGGCACTGCATTTTAAAGCGCTTTTTTGGGGGCAATCAGTCCTTCGGCCGCCACCAGCTCAACGCCTTCGAATGGAGAAACAGGCGCAACAAGCTCGACGATGTCCCAAAAAAACAAATACGAGGATTGAAAAATAGATGATTTTTTTAATCTAAAAACGCTCAAATTAGTAGTCATAAGACATTACCATTTAACAAAATGAGATCTTAACTTGAAACCCCAGCTATAGACAGACGACCTTTAACACCGTGCATTTCAATTAACTGGGCTACCAAGCCAGAGGACTTGGATTCTTCAGTAAATTTTGTTAAAAAATCCAAGGCCTCAGAATTTCCTTTCCTAGTCGCAATCGCCTGTTGAACAGTCATAAAGTGTCCATCCAAAATTCTATTATTGGGATGGCTTTGCAAATCAGTGATCAAACCGGGTCTGAGCCCAGCGAGTGCGTCGAGCTTTTCGTTTACAAAAAGTTCAAGTGAGGCCTCCAACCCATCTGCCTTTACGAGTTCAGCGTGCTTAATGTTCCGGTCCATCCACAACCCATAGGCACTCACTCCGAAAACTGCGATGCGTACGCCAGCACTATCTATTTCAGCGGTGCTGGTGAATTTTGATTCTTTAGGAACCATATAGGTAGCCTCAATCTGGACGTAAGCCGGGGCGAAGTCAATTCGCTGTGCTCGCGCAGGATCCGAACCTACTAGGACGATTCCGCAGTCTCCCGATGCTGCAGCATCAACAGCTTCAGTTTGATTTTTAAAGGGCTTAAGCACTAATTTGACGCCTAATTTATTTGCAATTTCTTGGGCCATATCGGGAGATACACCGGAGGGACCTCCCTCTGGATTTTTTCCAGTCACCAGTAGAAAATTACCGGTATAAATGGCTGCATTTAATACGCCAGTAGGTGCAAGTTGCTGAAGAATTTTGTGATTCATGGTTGTGTCCATCCAGAGCCAAATGTAGTGAGCAGAGCAAAGAAAAATCGTAAACTAAAATTACGATTGAAAGTGAAAATTTATGCAAAATTTAGACATAGTGCCATAGTCAAAAAATTAAAAATTGACTTTCAATAGCATAACAGACATTAAATCTTAGCACCGCATTCCCTACATTGATTACACGCTCGTTAATACTAGGTACCAAGCGGTTTCCAACTATAAAGGGTCATGCTTAAATTTAGCGAATAAATTTACAACTTACTTTTTCGATTTTATTTAAAGTATGTTTATATGAGAATAGCTCACTTGTACGAGTGTTGAGTTCAAAAATATTCTCATAAGAAAGTCCTTGAAATGTGAATTTCATGAACTCTCGATAGGAGTAAAAACTCCCAACAATATTGTAAGGAACACGCCCAATATCACTGCCGTCTTCCTTGGATCCGACAAATACCCACCCATCGTAGAACAAGTATGTGTTTTGAGGACATTTCCATAACTTACCTCTAGTTAGAGCAACGTTCAAAACGTTTTGCATAAAGTCTTTGTTATCTTGCTGTATGGCGTTATAAAGTTGTCGATCTCGGTCTGTATTTTGATACATTCGGTCTGCGTCCTGGGTATAACCAAGCGCAGACTGGAGAATTAGGGCGCAAAAAATAAGACGTTTAAGCATACGGTTTAATACTGCATTTCAACGGCGACCTAAAATTTAATCAGCTTTACCAAATTCGATTATTTTTCTTCTCTGCCCCCCTCACCGGCCCCAGGACCGATTTTAAAAGTCCTCACCAAAACTCCGGCCCTCCAAAATCCCTCTCTTACCAATGAGCCGTCCTTGGCATATTCAACCCCTGGCCCATCTCGCACTCCCATCTCAAAGGAACCTACAAACCTCGAACCATCATGGTATTTCATATCGCCTTGACCGTGAGGGCGACCCGAGCGGAACTCTCCGTCATAACTTTGACCAACAAAGTGTGGGCCGTTATATTCGCGTTTTACACCACGACAATCTGTCCACTTAACTTTACTATAACTGCCCTTACAAGGTGGAAGTTGCTTTGGAGTATCACTCGCCGTTTGTTCTTTACCCCCCTCTTTAGCAGGCTCTTTTACTTCTTTTATGTTCTCTGATTGGCCACCCTCCTTAGCGGGCTCCTTGAAGGGGTCCCTATTTTGCGAAACAGATAATGAGGGGCGAGCGCTCTCTAAGGGCACCTCCTCCTTTGAAAATGCATTCATATTGAAAAACGCACTCAATGAGAAAAAACCTAATAGGAATCTAAGGTAGAAGTTTAATTTCATTTCAAAACTCTCGTAATACGTATTTTACTTATCTAACTTTTTGGAATTGAAGTTGGCATACTTTAAATGACACGCCTCGCAAGCCGCATCAATTAAGGTTCCATTATCAAATACTGCCTGAACGTCCTTGGCCTGGACTGCGAGTAAGGTTTTTTTAGCAGTTGATCCTAGCTCCCTTGAATAATTCATCCAAGGACCATTATCCCTAGCACGTTGATCAATCATTAAAAGATTTGAGGCCTCCATCAAGGTTGCTGCGCTGTTGCGAAGATCGTCCCACTCCTCTTGAGTATGAGGGGCAACCGCTCTCTCTCCCTTTAGAGTACTGTACCAAGCAACGGAATCCCAAATCCGATCTGCGGCAGGGTCTATGACCCACTGCATTAGCTCGGATACGCTAAGGTACGAAACGTAGGGGGGAACTTCTTTTTGGGTACATGAAGTTAACAAAAATGAGAGCAAGAATCCTACTAAGAGTTTAAACTTCAATGAAAACCTCATGAATTAAAATTTTTCTTTTCGTGAATAATCACGTGTTTGGGGTGGGGTTATGAGGCAAGGTACAAGGGCTCCATTTATAATCAACATACGTCATGCACAACCCATTTGGATTGGACACATTTTAAGCCCCTTTAGCTTGAATCATTTTTTACACATCATACCGCTCCCTTTTCAAATTAGGAACATAAACTTTATGAATTTAGCGTCTAAGAAATCCCCAAAAATAAGCCTTGGCAAGACTTGCCTCCTTGTTTTCACTTTTTGGGGAGCATTTTTAAGTTTCAACACAGTGAGTGCTGAAGAAAAAATGGCCAATGAAAAGTTCACCTTTATGAGCAACTGGTTCCCAGAGGCTGAACACGGGGGGTTCTATCAGGCAATCGCTACTGGTCTTTATAAAAAATACGGTCTGGATGTAACTATCAAAACGGGGGGGCCAAGCGTAAACGTCATTCAACTAATGGCCGCAGGGCAAGCCGACTGCGTTATGGGTGGTAGCGATCTACAGATGATTCAGGTCCGGGAGGCAGGAGTGCCGGTGGTCAACGTTGCTGCGATATTCCAAAAAGATCCTCAAGTAATAATTACCCACGAGGATGTGACAAATTTAAATCAACTGAAAACAAAAACTTTGCTAATCGTTCCCTTCGCAAGGCAAGGATTTTGGCCTTGGATGAAGACTACATTTGATCTAAGGGATGAACAAACTAAACCATACACGTTCAACATACAACCTTTTATTGCCGACAAAAACGTTGCCCAGCAAGGTTATTTGACCTCTGAGCCTTATTCGATTCAAAAGGCGGGGGGTAAGGCTAACGTTTTTTTACTCAGTGAACTTGGCTATCCTGCGTATTCCACTACCATTACCTGCCTTGACAAAACAATAGCTAATAGAAAAACTGCAGTTGCGGCTTTCGTTAAAGCATCGGTCGAGGGCTGGAGGAGCTACCTTATTAACCCTGCTCCAGGAAATGCATTAATCAAAAAAGAAAATCCGGACATGACAGATGATCAACTAAATTACAGTATTGCTAAACTAAAAGAAAAGGGAATCATCACAAGCGGCGATGCTAGCAAACTTGGCATTGGCATCATTACCGATCAGCGCGCTAAAGCCAGTTTCGACATGATGGTTAACTACAAAATTATTGATCCATCCAAAGTAAAAGTCTCAGACACTTACACGACTGAATTTGTGAAGGATCTGCATATACTGCCTTAAATCCCGAACCACAATTGACTGATCAACTCTCACCGTTAATTCTCATCGTTAACTCTGACCCTCAATACTCAAGCTTAATCCAAACACTAGGACGCGCCTCCTAAATGCTCAACCCGAACCCCATCACAAAAACTAGCCTAGCTGTCGAGGTGTCTGCAGCAAGTAAAGTCTACGGTGCAAGCAATCAGGCACTATTGCCAGTTGATCTCAACATCGTGCGTGGAGAGTTTGTGAGTTTGCTCGGCCCATCTGGGTGCGGCAAGAGCACTTTATTGAAGATGATTGCTGGGTTGATCACCCCCACCAGTGGCAAAGTCCAAATTAGAACCCAAGAGATTTCCAAGGACTCACAATCCCAAACTCCTAGACTCTCATTCGTATTCCAGTCTCCAACGCTAATGCCATGGGCAGATGTCATAACCAATGTGCGACTGCCTCTTGACCTAGCAGGCGTGCCCAAAGACATTGGGAATGCAAGCGCTGATGAAATGCTTGCAAGGGTTGGATTAACGGATTTTGCGAATGCTCTACCCCGCGCTTTATCGGGTGGCATGCAAATGAGAGTATCGATCGCTCGAGCCCTGGTCACCAAACCCGAGATCCTTTTAATGGATGAACCTTTTGGCGCACTAGACGAGATCACACGTCACAAACTGGATACTGATTTACTAGATCTATGGGAAAAACAGAGCCTCACAATTATCTTTGTTACGCACTCAATACACGAAGCTATCTATTTATCCAACAGAGTAGTGATGATGGCGGCTAGACCTGGAAGGATTACTGAAGAGTTTAATATCAAGGAGTCCTATCCTAGAAATTCTGACTTTATGGTCAGTGCTGATTTTATGCAGTATGCAAAATTACTCCAACTCAGCCTTCAAAAAGCAAGCCTCACTCAATAGTGACCCATAATATGTATAAGCCATCGACATCCTTGAGCCTTATTCAAAGCACTCTAATCCCACTAATTCTGGGCTTGGTATTACTGAGTTTTTGGCAAGGCTTCGTAGATTATTTCAAAGTCGAACCTTACATTTTGCCAAGCCCCATCTTGGTTTTGAAAACTCTTTATGCCGATTGGAGACTATTGGGTTCATCTTTAAAAGTAACACTAGAGATAACAATACTCTCCTTTGCTTTTGCCACAATACTTGGCGTACTGATTTCATTTATTTTCATCCAAAGCAAGACTTTGGAGCGTGCTCTCTTTCCTTATGCAGTCCTGCTGCAAGTAACACCTATAGTTGCTGTAGCGCCATTAATAATCATTTGGGTCAAAGACACTACACTCTCTTTAATCCTTTGTGCGACTTTGGTTGCGCTGTTTCCAATAATTAGCAATACAACATTAGGACTAAAGAGTGTTGATCCTGACCTAATGAGCTTTTTCAAACTTCATAAAGCGACTCGCTTGCAAATATTACTCCGACTAAGGATTCCAAGCTCACTGCCCTACTTCTTCGGAGGCCTGCGTATATCTAGCGGTTTGGCTTTAATAGGAGCAGTTGTGGCAGAGTTTGTCGCCGGCACGGGGGGCAGCGGATCGGGACTGGCTTACCAAATACTGCAAGCAGGGTTTCAGTTGAACATCCCAAGAATGTTTGCAGCCCTTCTTCTCATATCGTTTGCAGGCATTGCATTATTCGCCTCCATGACTTGGGTCACTCGTCTGTCATTAAGAGGTTGGCATTCAAGTGAGATTAGCCAAGAGGGCTAACTTCGCGAGCAAATTGGTTTTGATGGAAAAACATATAGAGTTGAAATGAAATTTTAGAGCACTACCAAAGGATTTGTGAAAGTAAATGTTCCCTACAACTCTCTCCTAATTCAACCAGAGACCGACAAAACTCAAGCATGCTATATTCTGCATAATGCGAAAATGTTTGCTTTATTCAATACTGATTTTATGTGTCTGGGTCTTTTTCAACCCCGCGCATTCAGGTCAAAGCGCCGACTCTCCACCCAACGGACTAACGGGGGACATTGGAATTGCAGTTTTCTCACAAAATGCCATCACAAAAGGGAGCGCATCTTCAACACAAATACTCCCGTATGCTTATTTTGACTACGACCGTTTTTTTGCCCGTATCGACACCTTTGGTATCAAAACCATACCAATTGGCTACGGCTATCTAGAGGTTGTTGGCAAATACAACTCCGAAGGTTATGCCCCTAAGGGGACGCCCTACAACCTTTTAAACCAACGTGATACACCCATTCCTCTGGGTCTAGGGACCTTCCAACTCACCCCATTTGGCGCATTCTTTGTGCACGCCTACCAAGACGCGACTGCCTCCAAGGGTCTGATGGGTGAGTTTACTTACGCTGCGCAGGTAGAGTTGCCAATGTCCGTTAAGCTTTATCCACTTATTGGCTTTGATTACAAAGATAAACGATATCTAAATTATTTTTACGGGGTCTCCTCGGTTGAGTCCCTGCGCTCTGGGGTTAGCGCCTACTCAACCTCTGACGGTTCATCTCCTTTTGCCGCCATTGTCATTGAAGTTCCTCTGAATGAACACTGGATAATAAATACGCTCATAAAGCAAAAATGGCTTGCCTCTACAATTGTTAACAGTCCGTTGGTAAATGAACGTCATCTCAACAATGCATTTATCAGTTTAAACTATCATTTCGAATAGTTAATAGCAATACGCAAAGGTCCAGCACTATGCACGATTTCACATGGCTTCCACATCAAGGACTGCAAATTATTTTTGTTTTCTTCCTTACCTTCATAATTGGTTTGGAGCGTGAAGCAAAAAAGCAAGACGATGACCATATTTCCTTTGGAGGTGTTCGCGCCTACCCTTTGATTGGACTTATTGGTTTTGCAATTGGCGCTGTTTCTGATGGGCAATTTCTACTTATCCCAGTTGGACTTATTGTTATTGCACTATTTTTATTAATGGCCTTTTGGCACAAACTCAAAACTTCTGGCTATTCAAGCATCACAACCTATATGGCTGCGCTATCGACCTATCTAATAGGAGTAAGTATTTTTAAAGACCTGTTCTGGATTGCAGCAACCTTAACCGTTATTAACGTTTTACTCCTTGAACTTAAGGCGGGACTAGAGCAATTGGCAAAACGCATTGACGAAGGAGAAATCCTCACCTTTGCTAAGTTTTTGATGCTCTTGGCTGTCATTCTGCCGTTGTTGCCCAATGAGTCTTATACGCAGTACCAAATTGATCCTTTTAAAATTTGGCTAGTCGTAGTCGCTGTAAGCACAGTATCTTATGGCAGCTACGTTTTACAAAGACTATCAAAGGGGGCAAAGGGACTGCTATTGACTGCTTTGCTTGGCGGTCTTTACTCCTCAACTGTAACCACAATAGCACTGGCCAGAAAATCTCAAGAGGAAGATGCTCCGAAATTATTTTCAGGAGTAATTTTGATGGCATCGGGCATGATGTATTTACGAGTTATCGTTTTGCTTGCCCTTTTTAATCCTATCATCATGCGGATTTTATTAATCCCATTTGTGTCACTGGCGCTGATATCCTTAGTTGGTGGATACATATGGTCCAGACTGGGTGAGGTAGGCTTGCATGATGTTCAACATGACTCAAAAGCTCGAAATCCTCTTGAGATAAGATCTGGACTTGTGTTCGCAATGCTTTTCGTTGTGATGCTGATCGTTACCAAACTTGCTATAGAGTACCTCGGCAACAACGGGATTTATACGCTCGGACTTATTATGGGCATTGCGGACGTTGACCCCTTCATCATGGGACTCACCCAATCCGTTCCCTCCCTTACCCCGGGCACAGTTGCAGCAGTTGGCATATTGATTGCAACCTCTAGTAACAATGTCGCCAAGGGTTTTTATGCCTACACGCTGGCAAGTAAAGAAACAGCAAGAACAACATTCTTACTTTTAATCGGACTGGCCCTTGCAGGTCTTTTAGCCGCTAGCTGGCTTGTACTCTAATTTTAAGGTGAAACAACTCTGTTCCACTCATGACGAACAGAGTTAGTTCTCTATGTGTCAGGCAAGCGGCTGGGTCTCTTATTTCTCGGGTGCCTCGTCAATATTAGGCCTTTCAGCAGCGCGGATGTTTGCTGTAAAAATTTGACCCGTATCGGTTAGCACAAGCCTCTTCAAGGCTCCACCCTTTCCCTTTGAGGGATCGCGCAAAGGACTAAAGCTGACAGTCACTTTATCGCCAGCTTTCACCGAAGTGCGCGTCCATCCATCGCGAACAAGATTTCCTGGACTGGTCATCTCCATAAGCCATAAAACAGGTGCCTCTGTGCCCTCGCTCCCATTGATAAAGAAAGCAACGTGGGGATTGGTCCACTGAACCTCTTTTACAGTACCAGTAATAGTCACACTTTTGGTGTGATCAAACATAGCTGTCGAATGATGGGCATAAACCTTTGATTCAGACAGCATTAGAGTTGCACCAAGGACAAGCAGACTGGTTGACAACAAACGAACTGCAGCACTACATAAACGAACTGATGTTTTCACTTGAGCTCCTTTAAAATTTATTTAGGTGGGACGCGGTTACCGCCGATATCGTGCTCTATTTTTTCAAAAACATGCCACCCGTCTTTATTAATTTTAGGTGCCACATAGCCTTCCTCGCACGTGCCTTCAACAATATCGAATTTACGAGCTCTTTGTCTAAAAAAGATTCGAGTTGTTTTCCACGGCTTAGTCAGTATGTTGGGCGCAATGATCTCCAAATCATCATGCAATATATCCTTAGCAGCCAAATGTATGCGTTCAATAATGTGCATATCCCCGTTATTGGGTACGCCCTCTGCCTCAGTAATAGCTAGGTAGGCTTGAGGAACAATACCAATCGTATCAACAACCAGGGTGTCTCCCTCCCAGTGCCCAATAGAGTGACCGTGAAAGGTTGGATCAGGATCCTGGGGGTGAGGCCTGCCGTCGGTATAAATTCTGCGAAGGCGATTGCCATCTGATTCACCCAGCATGGTTACGCGACCGGGTGTAAACAAAATCTCCATCGCGTTATGGGTCACCAACATCCAAGACGGCATGGATTCCGGCAAACACCCCCAGAACACTAAAAATGGGCGCCCCTCGCGGTCCTCCTTAAACTGATGCTCAATAAGTGCTGCTGCCTTGGCGTTCCAAGGAGGTGGATTGGTCTTAACCTGTTGGTCCTGATCAGTAACCTTGGGGTTCCAAACGCCACTCCAATCCGGTAAGTTTGATAAATCGGACCAATCCTTAGGAGTAGGAGCCGGATTGATAACTGTCTTTTCAGCGGCAACTGCGCTGGATCCCAAAACCATAAATATTGATGCGCTGGACAATAGTAAAACCAACTTTAAATCTCTGCGGGTTGGGAATTTGAATATCAAACAATTCTCCTAGTAGTCAATAAGGGTTTGAGAGCTCTGAGGCAAGGAGTTTAAAAGGATTCTTATTCTAGAGTTCTTTAACATTAGCCCACCCCCCCAATTACCCTAAACTAAAAATACAAGTTCTTAGAATAAGGAGAGCTTATCCCGCTAATGTAGGCTGAATAGAGAAGCCAATCCATCGTCCTAATGCGATAACCGTCACCCAAATGAGCACGGACAAAAGTGCCGACCATTTACCGGACCAAAAGAAACTGATTTCGTGTAGTTTTTGTCGGAATTTACTCATGCCCGCTTGTTGTACTGCACCTACCCTTGCCGCGTGTGAGGGGTCATATGCTTCAGCGCGTGCACTAAACCACAACTGAAAAATCATCATATTCAAGCCGGCAACAACTAGCAACAGAATTTTTAACTGAAAATAAATGTTATGCGCATAATTGAGCGCATTAGATGTAAATAAGGCTAGCCCAGAGATCACTGCAATTGCGAACATTGACCAGGTTATGGGTAAGAGTTCTTTGGCGAATCGACGCAAACCTCTATCGCTGTTTGCGACTCCTAGGATTCGCAAATCAACCCAAACAATACTACCTAGAAAAACTGTTACTGCTAAAACATGGAAACTTTCGATCATAGGGAACAGCCAGTCATTTTCTCTTATGCTAGTTGCCATTGCAGTTTCAAATAGCCATTTCAAAAGTCCGTCTAATTCCATAAACACAATAAATACCCCTCTAACTAAACTTCAAGATTGCGCGTTGTTCAACACAAATAGGCACTTTTGACTAGGTATAAGCAATCCAGCGACCTGCAATAACTACGCAAACCAATGAAAGCAATAATAATACTGCTAGAACTTTACCTTGGACCAGCAAAAACCTCTCCGCTTTGTATCCACTCTTCCAGTCAGTCAATGGATTGACAAGGCGTATTTTGATCAGTCTCATGATCAATAAAACTAAAATCAGGCAACACATCTTAATTTGGAAAGAAATATTAGCCAAAGATCGGGAGGGCTCGCCTGCAATTAAAATACAACCCGTGATCAACAAAACAAACAATGAGGCCCTAAAAATAGGCCAACACCTGTTGAAAGTGGAGGCGAAGGATTGCTCGGTTGCAAAATAGCCTAACAACCTCAACCCAATCATCAGAGAAACAGATAGGGCCGCAGATAGGGCAAATATATGAATGATTTGGGTTAGTGGAACAATCCAGTCAGAAACTTGGATTGTTTGACTAAAGGGGGTGTCCTCAAGCCACAAACAAAATTGATTCAAAGTCGCATTTCTCATACCTAATTCACTAATGCCAATCAAAACCTTATTAAACCACTTGAATTGACTTATCTGTGGGTTTAGCCAGGAAATATTTCAAAATAATTCGGGTAAGATTGGACAATTGCCTAGCAGGAAACCGTTTTTTAAATGCTTTTAATATATCGAACATGTGAGAAAGTTAGTCATGCAACAAGCCCCATCACGCGCTAAATTGTCTTTGCTTGTAGTTATTTCTACAATTGCGTCACTCAGTGCTTGCACTTCACTTGAACAACGCAAACAGTGGTCAGAGAAGCGGTTTGGGTCCCGTTGTGAGGCCGCTGGTTATAGACCCCAAACCCCCGCCTACTTTGAATGCATCTCGGATGAGGACCGGACTTGGCGCATTAATCAGATGGAGAAAGGCAGACCCTATGAAGATTGGATGCCCATGACTTATTTGCCGTCTATTTCGGACGAAAAGAAAGAGTAACTGCTCGGTCCTTAAGATGAGTTAAGGCACAATAAGCCTGGCCTTGGGACTTATTTTAATATTCTATAAGCCCAAGGATGGTAAATTTAACTTTTAAAGTGGTGTCTTTTGACCCTCTTTGTATACATAGAATGTAGTGGCGGGATTCTTCATCTCACCACTAGGCTCAAACACTATCTCAGACGTTATGCCTTTGTAGTGGGTATCAGCTAACTTAGGTATATATACCTTAGGATCAACAGAATTAGCACGCTTCATAGCATCTACTAAGACAAATGTAGCATCGTAGGTATAGGGCGAGTAAATCTGGAATTGACCCGGATACTTTGCGTCATATCTTTTTTTCCAAGCAGTGCCACCTGGCATTTTTGATAACGCAGCGCCGCCCTCAGCACAAACTACGTTAGACAAAGTTTTGACGCCGCCTGATAGCTTTGCGATCTCTGCCGTACAAATGCCGTCACCCCCGAAATACTTAACATTACTCAGACCCAGTTGCTCCATTTGTCTCAGCATCGGGCCACCCTGGGGATCCATGCCGCCGTAAAAAATTGCGTCAGGTGTTTTAGCTTTGATCGAGGTCAAAATTGCCATAAAGTCGGTCGCTTTGTCATTGGTATATTGTTCATCGACAACCTGCATACCCAAAGATAGGGCTGTTTTCTTAAATACCTCTGCAACCCCTTGCCCGTAAGCAGTACGGTCATCAATAATAGCCACTTTCTTTAAATGAAGTGTGTTTGAGGCGTACATTGCCAACTGCTTACCTAAGGTTTCATCGTTGGCAATAATCCGGTAAGTCGTTTTATACCCTGGCTTTGTAAGGGCTGGATTTGTTGCGGCTCCGGTTACGTGTGGAATTCCGCAGTCGTTATAGATTTTAGAAGCGGGAATTGTTGTCCCGGAGTTTAAATGTCCAACGACTCCCGCGACTTTGGAGTCACAGAGTTTTTGAGCTGCTGCGGTACCCTGCTTTGGATCTGCTGCGTCGTCTTCAGCTTGAATCTCAAACTTAATTTTTTTTCCACCAATAACTAAATTTTGGGCGTTGAGTTCTTCAATAGCCATTCGAACGCCGTTCTCATTGTCTCGCCCATAATGGGCCTGTGCACCACTTAAGGGTGCAACATGCCCAATCTTAACAACCTGGATTTCTTGAGAAAAAGCAGTTGAACTTGTAAATAACGCCGCGGCGCAGGTACTCAGTATTGGGATTGACAACAATTTCAATTTCATAACATTCCTTAAAAAATAAAAGTGTAAAAGAATCACAAAAAATAAGTCTCAATGGAAATGGTCTAACCTTTTTCAGGTTTCTCGCTTATTCTCGCTTATTCTCGCTTATCTAACTTATCTAACGCCTGATTTGCTAAACCCTCTTGACTCAACACCTCGTCCACCGCCTCCCGCATCAAATCCGGCAGGATGGTGACTAACCTTGTCCTAACAATCTGTAACACAGCATCTGCCAATTCATTGATCTGAGGATTAGCGCCAGAGTCCTCTTCCCCGTTTGAAGTACTTAACAAAGACTTAGAGTCATTTAATAATTGCCCGACACTGATACTTCTCGCCCCATCCAGAGGGACAACTTCACTCAGAGTAGGTATCAGTTGGTCAGGGACTTTAGGATTTATCACAATCTACTTAACTTCATGGGTTGAAATAGGATAACCTCTTTGTGAATAATGGCGCCAACGAAGTCTTGCCTTAGCTTTGTCATCGTCTTTATCTCCAACAACCTCTATTACACGCTCAAATTTTTCGTAACCAATAGCAATTTCTTCGCCGATATTTAGGAGTACCTGATGATGCGGCAATCGGTCTAGTGACTCTATATTGGGAGTCAAAATAATAGGACTTGCGTTTACCAACTCGGTCTCAGCATCGCAGTGACAATGCGGAATAAAGTCCGTGGCAGAGAAACTCCACAACGCCTGATCAAGCTGAGTTAAAAGTTCCTCTGAGCCCTTAACAACTACTTTTGCTTGTGAGCTATAGGCCTTACGGAGCAAGCGGCAACAATAATCCATTTTATTGTTGGCGTTCAAATGAAATGTGATTTCAGTCATTAGAGATCATTTTAACCACACTGGCACAACAAAAAAAGTAGAATTTCCCCAAGGTTGAAACCAATAGGGTTACTGGCTAGCAGACTTTGAAGCCTTGGCGCTCGCTTGTGATTTGGGCGTGTTTTGAGAGTGATTCAACAAATACTCCATCAGCAGGCCTACTGGGCGACCTGTTGAGCCTTTGGCTGCGCCACTATTCCAAGCCGTTCCCGCGATATCCAGATGAGCCCAGGCGAAATCATTGGCAAACCGTTGCAAAAATTTAGCAGCCGTTACACTTCCCGCAGAACGATCACCGACATTGGCAACATCGGCAAAGTTCGACTTTAAGGCTTCTGCGTATTCATCGTCCAAGGGCATGCGCCAACAGGTATCAAGGGAAGACTCTCCGGCCTTTTCAAGTGCATGGGCTAGCTCATCATTATTTGAGAATAATCCACTCCTTAAATGGCCGAGTGCTATGACACAAGCCCCGGTTAGTGTTGCAATATCAATAA
This sequence comes from uncultured Burkholderiales bacterium, assembly GCA_903830725.1. GTDB lineage: Bacteria > Pseudomonadota > Gammaproteobacteria > Burkholderiales > Burkholderiaceae_C > Limnohabitans. Next base: position 13,783 of record CAIKVH010000052.1, read on the forward strand.
CCGCCTTGGGTTTGAAACGCTTTGCATAGGTCAGTGCATCACACAAAATGAGTCGTCCCTCGGCATCAGTATTTAAAATCTCAATGGTCTGCCCGCTCATACTGGTCACTACGTCCCCGGGTTTAAGAGCCAGGCCATCTGGCATATTCTCACAGGTCGGAATTAAACCCACCACGTGTAAATCGGCAGGCCTTAAAACAGATAGAGACTTGAATACGCCCAGCACACTTGCTGCGCCGCACATATCAAACTTCATCTCATCCATTCCAGCCCCAGGTTTCAGCGAAATGCCCCCTGTATCAAATGTAATCCCCTTACCTACCAAAACAGTTGGGGCCGCAGTCTTTGCCCGCGCTCCCCGGTACTCCAGGGTAATAAAACGAAGGGGCTCTGCGGACCCTTGCGCAACAGATAAGAACGAACCCATCCCAAGCTTCTCAACTTCCTTGGGGCCCATCACATTTACTTTAATATCTGGGTGCTTACCCAGATTCAAAGCAACATTGCCTAAATGCGTGGGGGTTGCGTGATTGGCTGGGCGATTTCCCCACTCCTTTGCAAGCTCAATACCCTCACTAAGCGCGAGGGCTTGTGAAAAAGCTGTTTTGATTGCAGCGGATTTTGTATCAGGCAAGGCAAATGTAACGCTCAAATCAGTCGCGGAGGTGCCGGAGACCTTCGATTTACTTTCCTTACTGGGCTTGGCACTGGGCTTGGTCTTCGTATAAAGATAGAGAGCATCTGATGCGGCCAAAATGGACAACTTGAGGGCTTGGTCTAATGGCGCTACAGATTCTTCTAATAGGAGGGTGATCTCCTTGTAACCTAGGGATTTAATACTTTTGAAGGCGGACAGTACACTTTTGCGGATTTGTGCGGGCTTTCCCTCCCCAACGCCTAAGACCATTAATCGCTTGGCGGCAAGGTGTTCGGGCTTTAGAAGTAAAAGATTTTTACCAGGTTTTGCATCAAAATCCTCCTCTTTTTGGAGGGTGCTCAAATATTGCGACAATACGCTAGTTGAACTGGACTTTTGAGGAGACGCTTTTGAGGCGATTGTCTTTTGTAAAACGACAAGTAAATCAGATTTATGGCTCAATGCGCCAGAGTGAGTAAGTGTTTTTAAATCAAAGTTCATAATACGGTAAATCCTTAACTAGCATGTTGTTTCAATCGTCCATCAAAAGAGAATTGTCGCGCAGTTTTGGCGCAACGGTTGTCATACTAATCACCATTGTGGTGACTATTATGTTAATACGAACTTTAGGGCAAGCCTCCAAAGGTAGCGTTAACCCATCGGAGGTGAGTTTGGTTCTCGCCTTCACAATTTTAGGCAACCTCTCTATCTTACTGGCTCTAAGCTTATTTATAGCCTGTGTTGGCACATTATCCAGGATTTACAGGGACAGCGAGATGGTGATCTGGCTGAGTAGTGGGCAAGGATTAGGCTTGTTTTTTAAGCCAATGGTTGGTTTTGCGCTTCCAACCCTGATATTGATTGCCGCCCTCTCTTTGATCGCTTGGCCCTGGTCAAATCAGCATATCCAACAATTAGTGGATAGGTTCGAGAAAAGAGGAGACTTGGAGCGTGTTTCCCCGGGTCAATTTCAAGAGTCTGCCAATGGGCAGAGAGTATTTTTCATAGACAAAGCTTCAACAGTAAAGGGTCAAGGCAACAATGTCTTTATTGCCTCCCAAGAGGGGGACAAAAAGACCATGACAACTGCCTTGCACGGTCACATTGAAATCAAGCCTACCGGTGAAAAGTTTTTGATCCTGAACAACGGGGAGCAGTTGTCTTACAACAATGACAATGCAACATTAAAACTCAGTGAGTTCAAAGAGTACGGGGCTCAAATTGGAAAATCTGATCCTAATTTCGGTGCTCCACTCCCCAGGACTCTGGATTCTTTGTTCTTGTTAATGAATCCTAACTCTCAAAATACAGCTGAATTAACCTGGCGCATCGGCTTGGCGCTCACGGCCTTTAACTTAGTTGTTATCTCACTGGCTTTAGCAAGTGTGAACCCAAGAGCGGGCAAAAGCGCACCCCTAATGCTGGCTTTATTTACTTTTATTGCTTACTTTAATTTGCTGAACATAGGAAAAAACTATGGCGAGTCTGGCAAAGGTTCCCCCTACATCATGCTTTTATTTCACCTCGCCGTACTTGGCATTGCGGCGCTTTGGTTAATGCGTAAACACAATAATTGGCGTATCCTTAACCTGCGGGCTCATTGGTCTGGATTTGGAAAATCTAATTCCATGAAAGCAAATAACGGTGGAAACCTTTCATGAATACCTGGAGAAAATGGGTTTACAGTGAAGTCCTCTTAGCGGTGGCATTTATCACGCTTGGATTTTTAGGTCTATTCTTCTTCTTCGATTTCGTCGATGAACTTCAATGGGTTCGAAGTTCCCAGCCTGGTGGATACCAAATATCGCATGCGCTTGTCTATGTTGGTCTGATGATACCGAGTCATTTGTACGAGCTCTTTCCAATTACTGTGTTGATTGGCAGCATCTATGTGCTCTCACGCATGGCACAGACCTCTGAGTTCACAATTCTTAGAACCAGTGGCCTAGGGCCTGTCTTGGCCCTTAGAAGTTTAATCGGTCTTGGGCTGGCGTTTACCGTAATCACATTTTTAGTGGGAGATTATTTATCGCCAGAATGCGATAAGTACGCCCAGTTGCTTAAATCCCGATTTATGGGACAGATAACGATTGGACAAACTGGAGCTTGGTTAAAGGAGCGTCAACAGTTTACCAATGAAGCTGTAAATGTGGGCGCACTGACCTCGGAGGGGCAGATGAGCCGGATTAGGATCTTTGAGTTTGATAACCAAGGGCGTTTGATTTCACTGACCCGGGCAGAACGTGCAGAATTTGAAAAGGACGGAGAGGCGTGGCTACTCAGTAATGTTCAAAGAGATGAGTTTGCGACACAAGCTATTGAGGATTCAACTTTACTTAACGATGAGGGCAAAGTAGCCAAAGAAGTAGCGACTCAAGCCGTCAGACCCAACCTGTTCAGTGCATCAACCAAAGAGCCTGCAGGTCAAACAGATTTGGAGGGCCTGCGGGCAACGAGTTTAATTAAATTATTGCATCCCATAAAACCCGCACAAAGGGTTCGCCAAACCCAACTCCGCTGGCCTAACAGCATTACGCAGGAAATGGTCTCCGTTGCACTTTTAAAACCTGACAGAATGGGAACTCTGGATTTGTTTAGATACATACAACATTTAAATCTAAACTCTCAATCATCCCAGCGCTATGAGATAGAGTTTTGGAAAAAAGTTTTTTATCCTATCAGTTGCTTGGTTATGATGGTATTGGCTCTTCCGTTTGCTTATCTTCACTTTAGGACAGGAAATATCACTAGTTATGTATTTTTTGGAGTGATGATTGGGATTAGTTTTTTTCTACTTAACAATGTCTTTGGATATATCGGAAACATTCAACAGTGGGCGCCCTGGTTCGCTGCAGCAGCTCCTGGGATGCTCTACACACTTTTCTCGCTTACGGCCTTTGGTTGGCTGGTCATAAGACAATGAGAGCAATTGTTTTATTTGCTCACGGCTCCAGGGACCCTTTGTGGCATGGTCCCATAAAAGCCATTGCAGCGAAAATTAAAGAAATCAGCCCTGCACAAGAGGTACGATGTGCTTATCTGGAATTAACCGAACCCTCATTGATGCAGGTTGCCCAGGAGCTGAGTGCCCTGGCGTGTACTGAACTACACATTACACCCCTCTTTTTGGGAGTGGGTAAACACGCCAGAGAGGACTTGCCCATTTTGGTTCAAGAACTCAAAGTCTCCTTTCCCCAGATGAGTATTACCTGTGCCCCATCAGTCGGCGAGGATGCAAGGGTTGTAGAGTTGCTAGCTCAAGTATCGTTAACATCTTCCTATACCTGAAGGCCGTGGATTCCTAGTTGGTCTTAATAAATACAGCTAGCATCCCTTTATAACTTTAACATCTAAACCCTTAAGTTTTTATGCGTACTGGCTATAATAGGGACTTATGAATTTGCACCAATTTAAGTTCATCCAAGAAGCGGTTAGAAGGGAATTAAACCTGACGGAAGTTGCCCGCGTACTCCATACCTCTCAGCCCGGTGTTTCAAAAGCAATATTGGAATTAGAGGAAGAACTTGGTATCGAAATATTTGGAAGACACGGTAAGCGCTTAAAACGAGTTACGGAGCCGGGTGAGCATGTTCTAAAGAGCATCGAAATAATTATGCGCGAGTTGAACAACCTTAAAAATATTGGGAATCACTACAGCGCCGAAGACAGCGGCACTCTCTCCATTGCGACCACACATACTCAGGCAAGATATGTCTTACCCATGCCGGTTGCCCATCTTAGAAAGAAATATCCTAAAATCAATTTCAGCTTACACCAGGGCTCGCCTGGCCAAGTTGCCAAAATGGTAATGGAAGAAACTGCTGAAATCGGTATCGCCACGGAATCATTAATAGATTACCCAGATCTAATTACCCTGCCCTGCTATGAATGGCAGCATGTCTTGGTGATTCCTCCTGATCATCCATTATTAGGTGTTGAAAACATTACTTTAGAACAACTTGCAAAATATCCAATAATCACTTACCACCCTTCGTTTACGGGACGCACACGAATTGATCAAGCATTTGCAGCAAAACAACTAAACCCTGGTATCGCCCTGGAAGCGATTGATTCAGATGTCATAAAAACCTATGTTCGCTTAGGGCTAGGCGTTGGGATCGTGGCTGAGATGGCTGTCAAGGAGAGCGTTGATCAAGATTTGGTTGTTCACCCAGCAGGTGCCCTCTTTGGAACTAACACTGCAAGGATCGCTTTTAAGAGGGGTTCATACATGCGTAATTTTGTGATTGAATTTGCAATTCTTCTTAATCCAAATTTAAACAAAGAAATGATCAATCAAGCACTAGCTCAGACTGGTTAATCAACGCAGTGCAGATTAACACCGATTTAAAATATTTAAATAATCGATCTAATTCAATACCATTACAAGCCGCAAAACTCTCAAAATGACACCCCAACTCGAAACCAAATTGCCCAACGTAGGCACGACCATTTTTACAGTGATGTCCGCTCTTGCGCAACAAAAAAATGCAGTCAATCTAGGTCAAGGCTTTCCTGATTTTCTCTGCGATCCTAAACTTGTAGATGCTGTAACGGATGCCATGCAGAAAGGCCTAAATCAGTACCCCTCCATGCTCGGGGTGCTAGAGCTAAGGGAGGCTATTTCTGCGAAAATACAAAAACTATACGCAACCCATTACGATCCCGCCTCGGAGATTACGGTTACTGCAGGGGCAACTCAAGCGATCTTGAACGCCATTCTTGCTGTTGTAAGGGTTGGGGACGAAGTTATAGTGCTTGAACCATGTTATGACAGTTACATCCCCAACATTGAAATGGCAGGGGGCGTGACCGTGAGGGTTCCTCTCACACCAGGAACCTTCAGGCCTGACTTTGACAAAATTAACGCAGCCATAACAGCGAAGACCAGAGCTATCATCGTCAACTCACCTCATAACCCTAGCGCAACGGTTTGGACTGAAGAGGAGATGAAAAAATTAGAAGAAATTTTGGCGCCAACCCAGATTCTATTAATCAGCGATGAGGTGTACGAGCACATGGTGTACGCTCCCCTCAAGCACCTAAGTGCAGCCAGTTATCCTGGACTTGCAGAGCGGGCATTTATCATTTCAAGCTTCGGTAAGACGTACCACGTGACAGGATGGAAAGTTGCCTACTGCGCTGCCCCGCCATCACTGACTGCTGAGTTTAGAAAAATCCATCAATTCAACGTGTTTACCGTTAACACGCCTGTCCAACACGCCTTAGCCCAGTATATGAAGGATCCCAAGCCCTACCTGGAATTACCGAGCTTTTATCAAAAGAAAAGAGATCTTTTTAGAGAAGGCTTATCTCAAACTCACTTTAAACTACTACCTGCACAGGGAACGTATTTTCAGTGTGCAAGCATTGAGAACCTAAAGGTGGAGGAACGACATTTAAGTGAAGCAGATTTCTGTACATGGCTCACCTCAGAGATCGGCGTCGCAGCCATTCCCCTATCTGCTTTTTATGCAGATGGGTTTGACCAAAAAACAATTCGCTTTTGTTTTGCAAAAAAAGATGAGACGCTGCAAACTGCGCTAAGCCGACTGGCCCGCCTTTAATTTTAGAGGCTTAATGCAATACGCTCTTCAAATGCCAGAAGTGCGGAACACTCGACGTGCAATCCCAAGTTTAAATTCATTTAGACCTTGCTCCAGAGATTTTTAATCGCTTGGTAAGTTTCCAGGTCAACATCGTTCAAGCTTTCAACGATTTCTGAAAATTGTGGAAACTGCCGAGAAAAATCTGTAGCATCAAATAATTTCATAGCCCAATCAGGAAATCGACGTTCTTTGATAACGGATAGGCTCAAAAGCTTAACGTTTTGATGCCTCTTGTCTTTTTGAATTTTCCCCCAAGTATCCTCAACATTGTCCCTCTCTCCCTCCAAGATTTGACCAAAGTATCCATAGTCAAAAAAGAGTATGCCGGTTATGCCATTGGATTTATTAGAGATCACAGCTTTGGATGTAATTTCAGATAAATTTGATAAATTAATCCCTCTCGATATTTCGCTAAAGTACTTTAATTCCACTAAATCTTGTTTATGAGTCATAATTTTTAATTAAAAATTTTAACAATTACCAAAAACCAATCTTAACTTGGTCCACGACAAGTTTCAAATAAGAAGAACGCACAGTAACTCTCATTTATTATTAACGAACTGATAATGAGGATTTTAAAGTTTAGTGAGTAACCAATTCATTGTTTTTGATGCAGATCAAAACTGTACTGAATTTTGATCGTCTAATCCTAAACCACATACCGGCTTAAGCAGGCAATCAATCAAGAATGATGAATTTGAGTCCATACTTTCTCTAAACGCTTGACACTCACGGGCTGTGGCGTTTTGAGCTCCTGGGCAAACAAACTTACCCGCAACTCCTCGAGTAACCACCTGAACTCTGCAAGTCGAGTATCAGGTACGCCTTTTCTGGACATCCATTCGCGCCAGAAATTTTGCTCAATGGCACTCATTTGTCTCATTCGGTCCAAATCTCGGGTCGGATCAGAACGCCATTTATCAAGCCTTAGAAATACAGCTTTTAAATATCTAGGCACTTGCTGCAATTGCGCATAAGGAGTCTCAAGTAAAAAGTTTTTATGTAAAAGACGTTGCAACTGAATTGCTATATCACTTTGCGTTGCAGAACTTGCTTGGGTGTCTTTTAGCTTACGCGCAGCTAGCGAGAACTCAGTTAAGAGGGTTTGAACCAAACGAACAATTTCATTTGAGATGAGGGTCAACCTAGTGCGCCCCTGGGCAAGGCGTTCATTAAAAGCTTGCTCATTCAACGGCCAGGGCTCCATCATGAAAGTACGCTCTAAAGCCAGGTCAATAATTTGAGGTCTTAAGACATCAATTGAAATCGCGCTAGTGCTGGCCGCTGAATTAGCACCTGTGACCGCAGTCCCTTTTGTTGAATCTATCTTTGCAGCAGTCTCTAAATTTTTTAATGCTTGCGTAAAGTTCATCACTATGGATGAAGATAACTCTGTAGTGTTTTTCTCTAGATACTTGATTGAATCTTTAATTTGTAATGCAAAAAGGCGTCTCAGCCCAATTCGGTGCTTTTGCTGTGCAACATTGGGCTCATCAAACACCTCCACCCTGACGCTTGTTCCCTCATCAATCAATGCGGGAAAACCAATTAAACTTTGCTGCCCCCGTCGGATCTCAAGTAGTTCTGGCAACTCGCCAAAACTCCACTGCGTATACGACTGATCAAAGGAGATCGGGTTAGGGGCGTTAGGAGTAAATTTCTCGTCCTTAGCCCCTTCTAGATTTACGTTCTTAGGGTTGGCTGTTTTATTGAGCGATTGACCAAGCTCAGCGCCTTGGTTAGCCTCATCATCTTGCACTGCGCCCTTTAGCTTTAAAGTTGCGAGGGCTTGAAATGCGCCCCTAGCCTGCGCCCCCAACTCAGCTTTTAAAGCACCTAGATTTCTGCCCATTCCCAATTGACGCCCTCCCTCCCCCTCCACTTTAAAGTTCATAAAATGGTGTGGCGATAAAGTCTCTAACTTAAAGTCGCCTCTTTTAATATCGACCTGCGTTTGTGCGACAACACACTTCATCAACACGTCAATTAAGGACCCACGACTAAAAATTTCTTGGGCACTCAACTCTTGGGCAAATCGGTGTGCGCTCTCTGGCAGGGGTACCAAACGGGCTCTTGGCTTTTGGTGCAAACTCTTTAGCAATGCAAGGATCTTCTCCTTAAGCATACCTGGCACCAACCACTCCACTCTTTCCTCACTAACTTGGTTAAGTACAAAAAGAGGAATGCTCACAGTAACCCCGTCTCTGGGAGATCCAGGCTCGTGTAGATAAACAGCGGTGCAATCCACTCCTCCTAGTTTTATTGTTTTAGGGAAAGACTCAGTAGTGATCCCCTGGGCCTCGTGGCGCATGAGCTCGTCCCTAGAGAGCATAAGCGGGGGTTGGCCACTGATTTTCGTTTGTTCCTTGTACCACCGCTCAAGGGTTACGCCGTTAAAAATATCAGCGGGTATTTTTTGATCGTAAAAAGCAAATATAAGCGCTTCATCTACCAACACATCTTGGCGTCTAGATTTATGCTCCAACTCCTCAACGATGCGAATCATCTTTTGATTCGCGCCCACGAACGGCAAACCTCCCAACCACTGCCCGTCAACCAAGCCCTGACGAATAAAGATCTCGCGCGCGCCTTGAATATCAACTCTTGCGTAGGGCACTCTTCGCCCGCTATAAATCAGTAGCCCATAAAGCGTAGCTCGTTCATATGCGATGACCTCGGCCTTACGCGGGTCAAACTTAGGATCTAAGAGTTGGCGCTTTAACAGATGCGCACCAAGATCTTCAAGCCACAAGGGATCAATCGTCGCCATACCGCGTCCAAACAGGCGGGTCGTCTCTACGAGTTCAGCACACACCACCCAGCGTGGAGATTTTTTAGATAGGTGAACGCCAGGATGTCTGTAAAACTTGATGCCCCTTGCGCCTAAATAAAAATCATGCTCGTCACTCTTAAACCCAATATTACCCATCAGCCCGCTTAGTAGGGACTGATGCAACTGCTCATAACTGGGAACCTCGGTGTTGAGTCTCCATTTTTGCTCCTTCACTAAAAGTAAAAGTTGGGTATATACATCTCGCCACTCTCTGAGTCGTCGAATACTTAAAAAGTTTTGCTTTAGTAACTGCTCATACTGACGGTTGGTGAGTTTATGCGTGCTTTGTCCATTGGCCTGTTTCTCCGTCCCGCGCTGTTCATTGACCCATTTCCAAATTTTTAGATATCCTGTAAATTCACTTTTTTCATCTTTGAATTTTGCATGTGCAGAGTCTGCCGCTCCTTGTTGATCAAGGGGGCGGTCTCGCACGTCTTGAACGCTGAGTGCTGAGGCAACGACCAAAACCTCCGCCAAGGCTTGCTTGGAGCGGGCCTCCAAAATCATTCTTCCTATGCGCGGATCGAGGGGAAGTTTTGCGAGTTCTTCACCTATTGGCGTTAATTCCAACTGTTCATCAACTGCGCCTAACTCACCCAGCAGTTGATAGCCGTCGGAGATCGCTTTTGGCTTGGGCGCTTCCAAAAAAGGGAACTCCTCGACCTGTCCGAATTTAAGCGACTTCATTCTGAGAATGACACTTGCAAGAGAGCTTCTAAGAATTTCGGGATCCGTAAACTTAGCTCTTGCGTTGAACTCCTCTAGTCCGTATAAACGAATACATATACCCTGGGCGACGCGTCCACACCTTCCCGCGCGTTGATTTGCTGCGGCTTGAGAAATAGGTTCAACCAAGAGTTGCTCTACTTTGCTACGGTAACTGTAACGCTTAATACGCGCTGTCCCCAGATCAATCACATACCGAATTCCGGGTACTGTCAACGATGTTTCGGCCACATTTGTGGCTAACACAACCCTGGGAGCTCCGCCGGTTTGGAAGACTCGTTCTTGTTCTTGTTGGGTTAACCTAGCAAACAAGGGTACGACTTCGCATTGACGAGTCCATGCGCGTTTAGCTAAATGTGCATTTAGATAACCCCAGGCATCCCGGATTTCGCGCTCCCCTGGTAAGAACACCAAAATATCTCCCTTTGAGGGTAGTGCCTCAGATGCAACTTGAGTGATAACTTGACTAGCAACTTCAGGGCCCTGGTGTGTACTTACCTGGGACTCTAGTGTTTGCTCTTTTAACTCTGTGGATTCAGACCCTCCAGACCCAGTACCCCCATCCTGCGCAATTGATAAGGCTTGGCTGGGCGTATTGGTTTTTTGCCTGACCACCCATAGCTCATCAACTGCATCAGCAAGTGCCTCCATCCATCCGTAGTCGCGCTCCTCCTCAAAGGGTCGGTAACGCATCTCAACGGGAAACGTCCTGCCCGAGACCATTAGCACTGGAGCCGGGCCAGTTGAGGATGCAAAGTGCTGAGCAAAACGGTTTGCATCAATCGTTGCCGAGGTCACAATGACCTTTAGATCCGGACGCTTGGGAAGAATTTGCTTAAGGTGCCCGAGTAAGAAATCAATATTTAAACTTCTCTCATGAGCCTCATCAATAATGATCGTGTCGTAGGCCCTTAGGAGCGGATCGTTTTGCGATTCAGCTAGCAAAATTCCATCCGTCATCAACTTCACGCGGGTGGAGGGAGTTAGTTTGTCCTGGAACCTGACCTTGTAACCCACCAAATCCCCAAGTGCGGTTTTAAGCTCATCTGCGATGCGCTTGGCAACTGAGGTCGCGGCAATTCGCCTAGGTTGAGTGTGTCCAATTAAAAAATGGCTTGGCTGCCCGGCTTTGCTTTGTCGACTAATTCTTGGGGCAGCTCTACCCAGTGCTAAGGCCATCTTTGGGAGCTGCGTGGTCTTGCCCGAGCCCGTCTCCCCGCAGACAATCACGACCTGATTGCGATCAATAGCCTGCATAATTTCCCCTCTGCGCAACGAGACGGGCAAAGATTCAGGAAATTCGATAGACAAAGATGTTGAGACTTGCAAGTTTGGGCCAAAGATGGGTGACAATTCGCAAAGATTCTGCGAATTTCTAAACCCTCCATTATCTCAGCGTTCCTCCACCCTGGGGCCACTTCTCTAACTACTTCGCAACAGATTGACAATGTCAACCGTATTTAACTTTACCTTTGTTCCTTGGTTTCGCGCAGTTGCCCCCTACATCCACATGCACAGGGGCAAAACCTTTGTGGTCGCTGTGTCTGGGGAAGCTATAGCAGCGGGCAAATTGCCCAACCTCGTGCAAGATTTAGCACTCATACACAGCATGGGTGTGAATTTGGTTTTGGTCCACGGCTTTAGACCCCAGGTGAATGAGCAACTTATCGCCAAAGGACACATCCCTAAGTATTCTCACGGTATGCGGGTGACAGATGAGGTTGCCCTTGACTGCGCACAAGAGGCCGCTGGGCAACTGCGCTATGAAATCGAAGCAGCTTTTAGTCAGGGCTTGCCTAACACACCGATGGCCGGAGCTACCATGAGAGTGATCTCAGGAAATTTCCTCACGGCAAGGCCTGTTGGCATTTTGGACGGCGTTGACTTCATGAACTCCGGCCTGGTCCGCAAGGTTGATGTAAAGGGGATCACCCAAACCTTAGCTGCAGGCTCACTCGTTTTGATGTCTCCTTTTGGATTCTCCCCAACCGGTGAGGCCTTTAATTTATCAATGGAAGAGGTGGCGACATCTGTTTCGATTGCTTTGCAAGCGGATAAACTGATTTTTGTGACCGAGGTACCAGGTATTCGTATCAATCCATTTGAGTCCGAGTCTGAAGACAATCCAATTGATACTGAGTTACCCCTTGACGCTGCAGAGAAGCTTCTCAGCCAACTGCCGCCTGCAACGCAACCCTTAGATATTGGTTTCTATCTCCAACACTGTGTTAAAGCGTGTAAGTCTGGTGTTGAGCGTAGCCATATTCTGCCGTTTGCTGTCGACGGAGCGTTGCTCCTTGAAGTTTATATGCATGACGGCATTGGGACCATGGTGGTTGATGAAAAGTTAGAGAGTCTTCGCGAGGCAACTCATGAAGATGTTGGAGGGGTGCTCCAACTCATAGAACCCTTTGAGAGAGACGGCACACTCGTTAAGCGTGGCAGGAGTGAGATTGAGCGCGATATTGAGCAGTACACCGTTATAGAACACGACGGAGTGATCTTTGGTTGTGCTGCGCTTTATCCCTACTCGGAACACAAAACAGCTGAGATGGCAGCGCTCACAGTATCGCCACAATCGCAGTCCCAAGGGGACGGGGAGAAACTTTTAAAGCGCATTGAATCCCGAGCTAAAGCAATGGGGTTGGAGAGTATCTTTGTATTGACTACGAGAACTCAACACTGGTTTGTCAAACGCGGATTTGTAGTTGTTGATACAGAGTGGCTTCCGCCGGCGCGAAATAAAAAATACAACTGGGACAGAAAGAGCATTGTGCTTGTAAAAAAATTAGCGTAGCCGGAATTAAGTTTTCTCCGTGCCCGCTTTGTATGCTTTGATCTGCACCAATACAACGTATGTCAGTATGCTCAGAAAGCATAGGTAAGACCAATTGGCGATGGATCCCCCCAGCAAAGTCCAATCGACTACGGAGCAATCGCCACTGCCTTTGAAAATCATAGGTATTGCACGTTTTAGGGGAAAGTTCTCTATCATCCCGTATAAATCTCTACCGCAACTCATGGTTTCCGGTGGAAACCATTGGAGCCAGCTTTGTCTTGCAGCAACGAATGCCCCGAAAATGGCAAGGAGTTGGGCTACAAGGGACAGTCCTACAAAGGTTTTAGTGCGGTTAACAGCCCAACACAAAATGGCACAAAAGGTGATCAGGATGAACGCATATCGCTGAACGATACACATCGGACAGGGTTCTAAACCGAGCACTTCTTGTAGGTAAATTCCAAATGCCAAGAGCGCAGTGCATGTCAGCGCAATCAATGCGCTCGCAAAACGGGGTTTCAAAAACAAATCTACTGACATAAGTCGACCTATTGTGAATATGAACGCCAAAACGCTATTATCATCCCTTATCATAGGAAAACTTGTATTTTAGAATTCACTGATTTGATTTTTAGCATAAGGATTACGCATTTATGGCACGCATGATTAATTGCATCAAACTAGGACGCGAAGCAGAGGGACTTGATTTACCCCCGTATCCAGGCGAGCTTGGTAAAAAGATTTGGGCAAGCGTTAGCAAAGAAGCATGGGCAGAATGGTTAAAACAGCAAACGATGCTCGTTAATGAGAACCGTCTAAATTTAGCGGACCTGCGCTCCAGACAATATTTAGCTAGACAAATGGAGAAGCACTTCTTTGGCGAGGGTGCGGATACAGCACAAGGATATGTCCCTCCCCCAAGCTCCTAAGCAAACCGATGAAAGTCCCGTCCGGTGGATGCTTGACGGCACACCTGTAAGTCGTTATTTTAAAGACACTTACCGTAGTGTGCTGGCAGGTTCTGAGCCTATTGAGAAGATTGATAATATTGAGAAGACTGGACATAGGGAACAATCCAACCCGTGCAAAGATTTAGGATTGGAACAGTCTAAACAAGTTTTTTTAAATGGTTCAGGCTTGTTGGGCGACGCTCCCCTTTGGAGAGACAAAGATCATTGGAGCATTTTAGAAACCGGGTTTGGACTGGGTTTAAACTTTCTCAGCACCTGGGCACATTGGCTTAGTTTGCCTAAACACCTTAAACCGAATCGATTAACTTTTGTCTCAGTTGAGCAGTACCCCGTTTTAAGCGAAGACTTACTGCGTAGCACTCACCCCTTTCCTGAGCTTGCGCCATTGGTTGATCAACTCCGTGCCCAGTGGTTTGGCTTAGTACCCGGATTTCATAAACTACATTTTGAGCGCGGTGCGGTGACGCTTTTATTATGTGTGGATGAAGTGCAAAGCGCATTGAAAGAACTTCAGATGCGCGCCGATACTATATTTTTAGATGGATTCAACCCTAAAGCCAATCCCCAAATGTGGTCCCACAATGTGCTTGGACGCATTGCCCAACTGGCTCGCCCTGGTACTCAGCTTGCAACTTGGTGTGTTTCTGCGCCCGTACTGAAGAGCCTTCAGATTCACGGATTTGAGTGCCAGAAAAAGAACGGCCTGCCCCCTAAAAGACACCGCTTAGAGGCGGTATATACCAAGATAAAGACTGTACCAAATCGCACTCAATTACCCTCATTTGCTAGCACCTTGAATGCTCCTAGACTGGGCAAGTGCGCGGTGATTGGGGCAGGAATTGCAGGTGCTAGCGTTGCTTTTTCCATGGCAAAAAGGGGCTGGAGTGTTAGTGTATTTGATGCCGCACCAAGCCCTGCACAAGGTGCGTCTGGGGTTCCGATTGGGATTTTCAGCACCCAGGTAAGTGCTGACGATAACGCTGGGGCACAGCTGAGTCGGGCAGGTGTTAGGTATACGGAGCAACTCTTACTACAGACCATGCCCGAGAGAGTCGGGGAATGTTGGGGCATGAGCGGAGTCCTGGAGATCAGACACTCACAGACTAAAAATGCAGGCAATGGATATGTAGAAAAGGGACATTTAGAGAAGGATAATCTGGAGAGTCCACAAAAAAAGAAAAAACGCACAGCAGACCCCAGTGCCTTCAAACTCTTACAAACTTCTCAGGGACAAGATTGGTGCGAACTGCGCGCCCCTGATACCCAACACAACCTAGCCTCTTCTGAAATTCCTAATATCTGGCACAAACGCGGTGGGTGGGTAGATCCAACATCTTTGATTAATGCTTTGCTAAACAACCCAGGGATCACATTTTGTGGGAACACCAAAGTTACAAAGATCATTCAAAATAAAAACTCAATTACAACTCAAAACTCTTGGAGCCTTGAATTCGAGAATCTACTCAACGAGTGCAAGCTACAAAATTCCCACCCGCATCAGCACTGGGACCAAGTCGTTGTGACCAACGCGCTAGGGGCCTGTGAGCTTCTTGGACCTTTGATAAACGACGAAACCAACCCGGTTGATGTAAGGGGCAAGGGTTTAGAAGGTTTACTTCAAAGCACATACGGGCAACTTACCTTAGGCGCAGTGCCAACAAAAGTTTGTAATAACCTACATCACTTCCCAGTCAACGGTGAGGGAAGTTTTGTCATTCGCTCGGAAAAACAAACTGGATTAACCAAATGGTATGCAGGTTCCAGTTTTGAGAGAGTTTCGTCACAAACTCCTCACAGCACAGAATCTGTATTCAGTCGGGCTTTAACCTTAAAGCGTCACGCGGGTAATCTAGAAAAACTTAAAACCCTATACCCCGCTGCTTTTGAGGCATTGAGCACTTATTTGAAGCTCTCAAAGGGTGTGGCTAGCGTGAGCGCCTTACAAGCATGGAGTCAGTGGAGGTGTAACACCCTTAACCGCTTGCCTTGGGCACAAAACTTTAACGATTTAAACATGCCCCCCGAATACTCCAGCCTGGCGGGGCTTAGTGTATTGACAGGGCTAGGATCAAAAGGCCTTACCCTTGCCCCCCTGTGTGCAGAGTTGTTAGCCTGTTCCATTCACTTAGAGCCCTCACCCATTGAGGGGCATTTACAAAAGAATCTATCAAAAATTAACTATTAATAATTAATTTTTAATATATACCCAAAAGTCATATATCTAAAACTAATTGATATTATGATTTTATATATCAAAAGGCTATAGTTACGGCATGGAAGATATTGCATACATACTTGCGGGCTTCGCCGTAGGCTCGGTCGTCGGATTAACAGGCGTTGGGGGTGGATCCCTCATGACCCCGCTACTGATTTTTGGATTCGGGATTCAACCCGCTTTGGCGGTTGGGACGGATTTACTTTTTGCTGCTGGAACTAAATTCGGGGGCTTGATTCATTTAACCCGTCAAAGGCTTGTTCCCTGGCGCGTTGTTTTGGCTCTGTGCTCGGGAAGTATTCCTGCCTCCTTGATAACGATTGCTGTTTTGCACTCTGTTGGTACGCAAACCAAGGATGTGCAACACCTGATGAGCGTAACGCTTGGAGGTGCATTACTCTTAACTGCTGCTGCAACGCTTTACAAGGTCATAAGGGGTGCCAAACTACCTTTGCAAAGTGCAGTAGACGACAGCAATGATCAAAAACCGAGACACGCCGCTTATCCTGTTTTATTTGGTGCTTTGATTGGCGTGTTGGTGACCCTGACCTCCGTTGGAGCAGGTGCTATAGGGGTCACAGTTTTGCTTATTTTGTACCCTCGACTGCCACTGCAACGCATCGTGGCAAGCGATATTGCTTATGCGGTGCCCCTCACGTTAGTGGCCGGACTCGGTCACGCATCCCTTGGAACGGTGAACTGGTACATGCTTGCCCTTCTCCTTTGCGGGTCATTGCCAGGTATTTGGGCGGGCTCATTACTCGTTGCCAAAGCTCCCGATAGATTTATTCGTTTTGTGCTTTGTATTCTTCTAACCTGGGCGGGTAGCCGCTTAGTGCTCAATTAAAAATTATGTATCAGTACACTCCTTTTGACCGTGAATTTATCCGCGACCGCGCACTCCAGTTCCGAGACCAATTAACCCGCTTCGAAAGTGGTAAGTTGAGTGAGGACGAGTTCAAACCTCTGCGACTGCAAAATGGTTGGTACATCCAACGTTACGCGCCTATGCTCAGGGTTGCTGTACCCTACGGAGAACTGAGCTCTGCACAGCTGCGAGTGCTCGGTGTGATAGCGCGAGATTATGATAACCCTACACCAGAACTTTTAAGTGGTGCGCAGGCCAAACAGGACCAGATCAGTGCAACGCCTGCGCCAAAGCTAGTTAAAGGCGTTGCTCATTTCACGACTCGCCAAAACGTTCAATACAACTGGATCCCGCTTGATAAGAGTGCAGACGTGATGGACCTTCTTGCCAGTGTTGACATGCACGGTATTCAAACCAGCGGCAACTGTATTCGAAACA
The DNA here is from genome assembly GCA_903830725.1 of uncultured Burkholderiales bacterium. Lineage (GTDB taxonomy): Bacteria > Pseudomonadota > Gammaproteobacteria > Burkholderiales > Burkholderiaceae_C > Limnohabitans. Next base: position 30,859 of record CAIKVH010000052.1, read on the forward strand.
TCACGAGTGATGAGCGAGCAGGAATTGCTCATGATGAAATAGCAGACCCAAGACCCTACGCGGAAATTCTTAGACAGTGGAGCACACTGCACCCCGAGTTTGCGTACCTCCCTCGAAAATTCAAAATTGCGGTGACTGGTGCAAAGGAGGACCGCGCAGCGACCGCATGGCACGATGTAGGACTGCATCTGTATAAAAACCAACAGGGTGAGCTAGGATTTAGAGTTTTAGTAGGAGGTGGCATGGGACGCACGCCCCTCATTGCTCCCGTTTTAAGGGAATTCCTACCGGCCCATGAAATTATCAACTATATTGAAGCAGTAGTTAGGGTTTTTAACCGCTGGGGTAGGCGTGACAACATCTACAAGGCTCGCATTAAAATATTAGTAAAAGCCGAGCAAGCTCGGTTTACGAGCGAAGTGGACGCTGAGTTTGAACGCATTCACAAAGAGGATAAAGCCCCACACACGATCACTACTCGCGAATTAGAGAGAGTGCGAGCAATGTTTGAAGTCCCACAGGCCGTTAAAAACAGCTCAAGCGCTAGAAATAAAGAGCCTTTGTCCGTAAGTCCTGAACACCAGGGTGCCTATGCAAGGTGGACGGCTCAAAACGTTGCGCCGCATCGCCTAGGCAACTACAGGATCGTCACACTCTCCTTTAAACGCCCTGGGCAAGCGCCCGGCGATGCGACTGCAAAACAGCTAGACGAGGCAGCAAAAATAAGCGATGAATTCTCATGCTCAGAGGTTCGTGTCACTCATGCCCAAAATTTAGTGCTGCCCTGGGTCCATGAAAATGATCTTTACCCACTTTGGCTCGCAGCCAAGCAGGCGGGCTTCGCACAACCCAACATTGGCTTGATTTCTGACATGATTGCTTGCCCGGGCGGGGATTACTGCGCACTCGCAAATGCAAGGTCTATCCCAGTTGCAGACTCTATTACCCAAAGGTTCACAGATCTGGATGAAATCTTAGACATCGGCCCTGTCGACTTGCATATCAGTGGCTGTATCAACTCCTGCGGGCACCATCACAGTGGTCATATCGGCGTCTTGGGCGTTGATAAGGACGGGAAAGAGTGGTACCAAATCACCCTGGGCGGCAGCGACGGTAGTGAGCTCGGCGGATCTCCAACACCTGGGCGCGTAGTGGGTCCCTCATTCTCATCTGAGGAGGTGGTAGGAGTCATTGAGGAGGTGCTTGCTCACTACACTACGCAGCGTCAAGCTAAAGAGTCTTTCATACACACCCTCAAACGGGTTGGTTTTGACTCCTTTAAAGTTGTTGCTAACGCCGCCCGTCTCGAGCGAAAGACTGGTGAGCCCGTTAACCCGTAATAAAACCGCATCCATTTCAATTTTTAATATATGAAGCTCAATTTATTTCACGCTCCTGAACAAAAACCGTCTGCAACACAGGTAGGTGTTTTGGAGCTCAGCAATGACGCAGATCCACTGGAAGTATCTCTTGACGGGATCACCACGATTCGACTGTCTTTCCCAAAATTCACCGACGGTCGTGCTTTCAGTCAAGCCGTTATGCTTCGCAACCGAAGGGGCTTTAAGGGGGAGCTGTGCGCGACAGGCGATGTGCTGATTGACCAGTTAATACAAATAGCTCGCACGGGCTTTACCAGTGCGGAGCTAAGAGCAGATCAAGATATTGAGCACGGCAAACGCTTGCTCAATCATTTCAAGGGGTTTTATCAAGGGGACGCAATCAACGCTGCTCCAGCGTTTGCTCGCTAAACCACTGGAACTTGAAAATCTTTAAAAACTCTCCTGTAAAAATACCCACTTAAACGCTCTCATGTTTCAAAAGCCTCCTCCTAAAGCAAGTGAACTTCACAACAAACCGAGTGAAGATTTTGCGGCCAAGCTAGCTCAAACGACAGCCCTACTGAAACAAGCAGCGCTTGAGTTCAGCCCCTGCGTTCAAGCTTCTAGTTTGGGCGCGGAGGATATGGTGATCACCACATTGATTCGCCAACATGACCTAGCAATCAATGTCTTTGTTCTAGATACCGGAGCACTTCACACCGAGACATTAGCTCTTTTAGAGCGTGTGCAGTCGCGAGCATCAGCCCGTTCTCAGGTTTTAGTCTACAAACCCCTCCTAGAGGAGGTCATCGCTTTTATCCGTCGCGATGGACAAGATGCTATGTACAAATCCCAAACACTTAGGAAAGAGTGCTGTCAAATCAGAAAGCTAGAGCCTTTGGCCCGTGCATTAAATGGACAAAAGGCCTGGATCACTGGGCTACGCGGCGAACAGTCCAACAACCGCGCCAATATGAAATGGATCGAGGAAGATACACAAGCGGGTATGTCCATCAAGAAATTCAATCCACTCATGCAGTGGACCTGGGGAGATGTTTGGCACTTCCTATCCGAGCACAGCGTTGATTACAACCCGCTGCACGATCAGTTCTACCCAAGCATTGGCTGCGCACCATGTACCCGAGCAATCAGTTTGGGCGAGGACTTTAGAGCGGGTAGATGGTGGTGGGAAGATGCGTCCGCAAAAGAGTGTGGGCTCCACCAAAAATAAACCAATCTCTTCATAAAACCAAGACTCTCAATATACTGAATTAATCTCATGAATGCACGTAGCCACTCCGATTCTTTGCACCCCTTAAGCAACGCACAACTCGATGCACTGGAGGAGGAGACGATATTTATTTTGCGCGAAGTTGCAGCAGCGTTTGAACGCCCCACTCTTCTCTTCTCAGGAGGGAAGGACTCCCTCGTCATGCTCAAATGTGCAGAAAAAGCATTTGGCATCGGCCGAATCCCCTACCCGCTTTTGATGATCGATACCGGTCATAACTTCAGTGAAGTAACGCAGTTTAGAGACAAAAGGGCCCATGAGTTGGGGGCTGAGCTGATCGTCAGGTCTGTTGAGGATTCAATGGCAAGAGGGACCGTACGACTGGCACGCCCGGATGAGCCGCGCAACGCTCACCAATCCGTCACCCTTTTGGAGGCCATCGAGGAGTTCAAGTTTGACGCACTGATGGGCGGCGCGCGACGAGACGAAGAAAAAGCCCGCGCGAAAGAACGAATCTTCTCGCACAGAGATAGCTTTGGACAATGGCAACCCAAGGCACAAAGACCAGAACTTTGGAGCTTATTTAACACCAAACTGCACCCCGGCGAACACTTCAGAGTCTTCCCCATCTCCAACTGGACGGAGCTTGATGTTTGGCAATACATTGAGCGAGAAAACGTAGAACTCCCCAACATCTATTTCACGCACAAGCGCGAAATAGTTGAACGCCGGGGGCTATTGGTTCCTGTGACGGAGTTAACACCGCCACTACCGGGTGAACACGTCGAGGTCCGCGACGTCCGCTTTAGAACACTCGGAGACATCACATGCACTTGCCCTGTAGAGAGTACGGCAGCAAATGCTGCTGACATCGTTCTAGAAACCCTCTCAGCAGATGTGAGCGAGCGGGGTTCTACGCGCATGGACGACAAAACCTCAGAGGCCTCCATGGAGAAGAGAAAGAAGGAAGGATATTTCTGATGAATAGCTCCACCTTAAACAACATTAAAGCATCAAAACCCGTGAACTCATCAAATCTAGGTCATCTCGCCGCTCTCAAATTTATCACCTGCGGCTCCGTTGATGACGGCAAGAGCACTTTAATAGGAAGACTTCTTGTCGACGCTAAAGCGGTCCTCCAAGATCACTTGGCCGGCATTGAAAGCCAAGGCGAGATGGACTTAGCCATGCTCACCGACGGGTTAAGTGCGGAGCGAGAGCAAGGGATCACAATTGATGTTGCGTATAGGTATTTCTCAACCGAGCGCAGGAAGTTCATTATTGGGGACACCCCAGGTCATGAGCAGTACACGCGCAACATGGTCACGGCCGCGTCCAGCGCCGATGCAGCTGTCGTGCTAATTGATGCAACCAAACTCGACTGGCAAAATCCCTCTCTCGAGCTACTTCGCCAGACTCGGCGTCACAGCCTTTTACTCAAGCTACTCAGAGTCCCGCATGTAATTTTTACGATCAACAAACTGGACGCCGTTAAAAGCGAATCCTTGAGTGATCTTGAAGCTCAAACTCTCGCCTATAAAAATATCAGCGCCGCTGTTGCAAGTTTTGCCGAGCAAGTGCAAATTAGCCCCAAAGCGCTTGTACCTATCTCCGCTTTAAAAGGCTGGAACGTTGTAAATGCAGCCTCGACCAAGTTATGGTGTGGTTATTCTGGCCCCTCCCTGATTGAGGTGCTAGAGGGGCTGAGTAACACCCCGGTTGATGCGCATGCACATTTTGCGCAAAGTGTTCAGTGGGTTGAGAAATTTCACGATTCCTCCACAACCGCGCACGGCAGACGTATTTTCTGGGGCAAGGTATCAACCGGTACTGCAAAAGTTGGGCAGAAGGTCAAAATATTTCCCGGCACCCAAACCGCTGTCATTGCTCAGGTACTTAGTTCCGTTAGAGCGCCTGGGGAGGTGAGCGAAGGTCAAAGTGCGGGAATCATCTTAGACAAAGAGGTAGACATCTCCAGAGGAGACGCACTCGTAGATGCAGACCACCTTATCGAAGGCTCTCGAGAGGTTCAAGCCGTTCTTGCTTGGATGGATGACGAGCCGCTGGTTGCGGGTCGTATGTATCACGCCTTGCATGCACATAAGTGGATCAAGTGCAAGGTGCAAAAGATTGCCTACAAAATAGACATCAATACGCTAGAGCAAACCGAGGCCACTGAGCTGGCACCCAATGAAATTGGACGGGTTGTTTTGGTCTTACAACAAGAAATTCCAGCACTCAAGTACACCGAATCAAGACATCTAGGTGCTATGATTTTGGTTGACACCGCTAGCCACAGGACTTCGGCAGCGGTTTTGATCGATTAAATCAAGGGTAAAGACAGTCCTTCCCCCAAAATTAGAATAAATACCGTGCTGCTCGTAATACTTCTTGACCAATCAGGGTTTTTAGGATTTAACAGTATTTGATTTAAAATGTACTTCTTTTGGAATCGCCGTGAACAACCTAGCTTTGGATAATTGTTTACCGGTCTCCACCACCAGATTTTTAACCTACTCGAACTTACCCCTTTAAACTGTCATGACCCACGTAGTAACTGAAGCTTGTATCCGCTGCAAATATACCGATTGTGTTGATGTGTGTCCCGTCGATTGTTTTAGGGAGGGACCCAACTTCCTCACAATCGATCCCGACGAGTGTATCGACTGCGCAGTCTGTATACCAGAGTGTCCTGTGAACGCCATCTACGCAGAAGAGGACGTTCCAAGCGACCAAGAGCATATGACTCAACTCAACGCAGATTTATCTCAAATCGGTTGGCCTAGCATCACCAAACGCAAAGCCCCCCTTGCTGATGCTGATGAGTGGAAGGACAAAACCAACAAACTCTCAGAGTTGGTTCGTTGAACCCCATCCAAACCGACGTATTAATTATTGGGGCGGGGCCCGTTGGACTTTTTCAAGTCTTCCAACTAGGGCTCCAAGAAATTAGCGCACAAGTCGTTGATGCTCATACTGAGATTGGCGGCCAGTGTAGCGCTCTATATCCGGATAAATTTATCTACGATATACCTGGCGTGCCGCGCATCACCGGACAACAACTCGTTGATCAACTGCAAACCCAGATCTCTCCCTTTAAAGCTCCATTTCATTTGGGTCAGTGCGTTCAATCCATACTGACAAAGGAGGATGGGTTTGCGGTCACAACCGATACCGGAACCCACTTTAAAGCGCGCTCAATCATCATCGCTGCAGGCGTTGGCGCCTTCGTACATAGGGAGCTTCCCCTGCCTGCACTCAAACCCTTTAGGGTCAATACACCACAAAGTTTTAGCCCCCAGGTCTTCACTCATTTACCAGAGGACGTTCAAATCAAGGGGAAAGCGCTCACCGTATACGGTGCAAACGAATCCGCGGTGACTTTGGCTATTAAAGCTTCAAAGCAGGCGCACTCTGGAACTGATTCAGGGTCAACAGTGCTGGTGTACCGACGTGAAAAACTAGAAATCGAGGGACAGTTACTTAAAGATTTTGAAGATGCCGTTAGTTCCGGATTACTCCAATTTAGAATTGCGCAAATTACTTCAATTCAAACAAACCAATCATTACTCACGCATTTAATTTTGACAGATACAAAAGGAAATGAAGATACGATTCCTTGTGATATCTTGATTGAGTCCCTGGGTCTTTCCCCAAAGCTTGGCCCACTCGTGGATTGGGGTATTGAGATGGAGCGCAAGGCACTTAAGGTGAATCCAGAGACTTTTGCAACCTCCACTGCAGGCATATATGCAGTGGGAGACATCAACACCTACCCCGGCAAAAGAAAACTCATCCTAAGCGGATTTCATGAGGCCACACTTGCGGCGTACGCAATCGCTGCTCGCCTCAGAGAAAAGGAAATTAACTTGCTTGAATATACAAGCGCTTCAACACGTATCCATAAATTACTTGGCGTTTGAAGTTCTGAGGCTTAGGACCTTAAACCCAAGGCCTTCAACAAATCGGATTGAAGTTTAAATAGGGGTTGAGCCCAAGCACCTGCGCTGTCTTGACGGTATAAGTGCAGGCTCGGATACCAGTAGGACTGTGTTGAGTTTAATCCCCAGCGCCAGTCAGCGCTAAAGGGGAGCAATACAAAAGTTGGCTTACCCAAAGCTCCGCAGAGATGGACCGTTGAATTGTCAATGGACACAACGGCGTCACAAGCCCCTATTAAAGCCGCTAACCCATCGATGTCAGAGTAGTTGTCGACATCATCAATGCTTAGCAAATTAATACCCAAGGCTTCTCGTGCCTGGGAAATTTCTTCATGTGTTGCACCGTATTGAAGATTCACAAAGGTAAACCGATCTGGGTCAAATCCTCCCTGACTGTTCATACTTAAAGCGCCCATCAGGTCGATCACAGTCATACTCCGACCTGCCCCGTTCTTGTCGTTTTTACTCCTCCAACTGATACCAATGATCGGCTTGGCGCTTGTTTTGGCGTAAATGTTCTCTTTAATTTGACAACTTCGATTCGGATCGCATGTTAGGTAATGAGACGGGATTGCCTTAAAAGCCTCAAGACTTAAACAAAATATCTCCGCTAGTTGTCCAATGGGCATGTGTTGATCAAAGTCCGATTCATTGATCTCGATGCCCTTCGGTATGAAGACACAATGGGGGAAACTGCGTTTAAATAATGGAAGCAATCTCAGGTCTAATTGAACAATCAATTGCTTGGCCAAACTAGAGGCCCGCGACAATAAAGCCCCAAACATCACCTCATCTCCAATGCCCTGCTCAGACCAAATAAGCAATCGCTCACAAAGCAAGTTACCTTGGGCTCTCCCCGCCCAGGGCTTTGGAGTTTTAAGAATAGGTGAGATGTGAACCTCCTCTGTCCATCTTGCACTGTAAAGTTCAAAGCCACCTTTAAAGTCCCCGTGCAAAAGTAACAGGAGCGATTTATTCCAAAGGGCCTGGGCGTGCTTGGGATTTAAATTAAGCGCTTCTTGAAAGCTGCGCATTGCCTGTGGCCACCGCTTAAGCTCAGTTTGCAAGATACCCATGTTCGAATACGCATCACTGTAGGCGGGATTGACTCTGAGTGCATTCGAATAGCAGTCAAGTGCGGCCTCAAAATGCCCAAGCTCTTTCAACGCCATCCCTTTGTTGAGGTAAGCCTGCGCGTAGTCGCGGCTCAAGGCTAAGGCACTGTCAAAGCTTTGTACAGCTTTATCATATTGACAGAGATCTTTTAGCGCATTGCCTCGGTTGTAATGCGCATCAGCATAATCTGGTTTAATTAGTAAGGCGTGATCAAAATAGAATAGGGCCTGCTGATTGTCTTTTTGCGCCCTCTTTAAATTGCCAAGGTTATAAAGTGCCTCAAAATATTTTGGCCTAAGCCTTAGCGCAGACAGATAACCTTGCTCAGCATCTGCCGTCTGCCTCAACTCTTGGTAGGCAACGCCTATTGAATAATAAAAAACAGGATTAGGAGAAATTTGAATAGCGCGATTGATGTAATCTACAGCGAGTGCATAGTCCTTGGTTTGACAAGCAAGAACGCCTAAGAGATGCAGCGCATCAAAATGTTTAGGTTGCTCTGTGAGGACCTGCAGGTACCCTTGCCTCGCCAGTTCTAACTCACCCTTCATATGGAGCTGATTGGCTTGTTGAAATAACTTTCCAATTTTTTTTGAAGATTGACCTACAAATGAATTCATTCTTGGAGAGTGTTTAAGTATTTTTTGAATAAAAGTACCGCGGCAAACAGCAATTATTTTGTTTTAATTATCATTTCAGAAAGCACAAATAGGGAGGAAATTAAAAGGCAATTGCTCAATACTAGTAATTACCCCAAACTCCTTCTCCTGCACAGAGTATAGAGGAGGAAAATTGGACATTACAATAATGGCCTTAAGATCATAGATTGGAATTAAAGTCTAATTTAAATCCTAACTCACTTTTTGCAACATCCTAAAAAAACACTATTTTGAATACATTTGCCCTTACCCCACTCGTCACTTTAGCCATAGTTTTGCTAATGATGATTAACACTTTTACAGTTGGTCGCGCTAGAGGAAAATACCATATTAAAGCACCTGCTGTATCGGGTGATGAAAACTTTGAACGCGTCTACAGAGTCCAAATGAATACCATTGAGAGCGTTCTTTTGTTCATCCCTGCTATGTGGATCTACGCACTCTATCTTGGTGATTTAGGTGCTGCCTGTACCGGATTAATCTGGTTGGTGGGTCGTATTTGGTATGGAATGGCATACATCTCCAATCCGCCTAAACGCGCGATTGGATTTATGATTTCTATGTTTGCCGTATTGGGTGCCTGGTTGGGTGGGCTGTACGGCGTGGTTCTAGCATTGATGTATTGATCGCCTGTGCATATTTTAGGAAGCCCTCATAATGAGTTCCTCTCCATGCTCAGTTCCGCAATCCTCCTCAGAGTCTGTTTATGCTAAGTAACATTGAAATTGCTCAAGCCGCAAAAAAGCGTCGTATCCTTGAATTAGTCAAAGAAAAATCTGTCATTCCACAGGACGCACTTGAGCCGTTTGGACACTACAAGGCTAAGTTATCCCTTGACTATATTGATACGCTTAAGAATAACCGCTTGGGTAAACTCGTGCTCGTAACTGCGATTTCCCCAACCCCTGCTGGCGAAGGTAAAACGACAACCACTGTAGGACTCGGAGACGGACTTAATCACATCGGTAAGAAAGCCCTAATTTGTCTGCGAGAGCCCTCTCTTGGTCCTGTTTTTGGCATGAAAGGTGGAGCCGCAGGAGGCGGCTACGCGCAGGTCGTCCCCATGGAGGATATTAACCTTCATTTCACAGGCGACTTTAATGCAATCTCTTTAGCCAACAACTTACTGGCTGCACTCATTGACAACCATATCTTCCACGGTAACGCGTTAAACATAGACACGAGGCGAATCACCTGGAAACGCGTCATCGACATGAACGACCGCGCACTTAGAAAAATAACGATCGGTCAAGGCGGTCCAGGCAACGGGTTCGTAAGAGAGGACGGATTTGATATTGTGGTTGCCTCTGAGGTGATGGCAATTTTTTGCTTAAGCAATAGCCTCACCGATTTAAAAGAACGACTTGGAAAAATAGTCATTGGATACACACGTGACCTAAAACCAGTATTGGCAAGAGACTTGAACGCTCAAGGCGCAATGACTGCGCTCTTAAAGGATGCATTTGCCCCCAACATCGTTCAAACCATTGAGAACAATCTAGCATTTATACACGGTGGCCCCTTCGCCAACATTGCCCACGGATGCAACTCCGTCATTGCAACTACTACTGCTCTCAAGCTTGCAGACTATGTCGTAACTGAGGCTGGATTTGGAGCGGATCTAGGGGCTGAGAAGTTTATTGATATCAAATGTCGCAAATCCGGACTGAGACCCTCCGCAGTCGTCTTGGTCGCTACTATTCGGGCACTCAAATACCACGGCGGCATAGAGGTAAAGGACTTGGGCTCTGAAAACCTAGAGGCCCTAAAAGCCGGCCTGGTCAATTTAGAAAAGCATATTAATAATATTAGAAATCATTTTGGACTACCCTGTATCGTTGCCATCAATCACCGCACAGAGGACACCCAAAAAGAGGTAGATCTCTTAAAAGCCACCGCTGCCCGTCACGGCGCCGAGGTGATTTTGGCAAAGCATTTTGCACAAGGTGGCAAAGGAGCCGAGGAGCTGGCTCACGCAGTCGTAAAGATGTGTGAAGAGCCTAACACCTTTAAATTTGTATACGAAGACAATGAGCCTTTACTGCATAAGATCAAATCCATCGCAACAAAAATCTACGGTGCAGCTGATATCAGCGCTGATAAGAAGATCACTGAGCGATTGGCCGAGCTAGAGGCTCAAGGGTTTGGGCATCTCCCGGTTTGTATCGCTAAAACACAGTACTCCTTCTCAACAGATCCGAGTCTGCGCGGCGCACCTACAGGACACATACTGAGCGTTCGAGAAATTAGACTCGCAGCCGGTGCTGAGTTTATTGTTGCCGTGTGCGGCGATATCCTTACCATGCCTGGCCTACCCAAAGTGCCCGCAGCAGATCACATTGACATCCAAGCGGACGGCAAGGTTGTAGGCTTGTTCTAAGCCTGGAGTTGACGATTGACCACTGTGTTAAGGCTTCACAGCCTTCATGGCCTTATTGGCTGTGTCCTCTAGCCATCCCAAATCAAGTTGTTGATGCGCTTCACATATAAACCACGGCTCGCGTGAATCGGGCTCTAGCATAACGCCTAGATCGATTAACTTCCACGCAAATTTTTGATACAAGGCGCTATCCGTTAAACGCCAATCTCTGTAATTTGTAGGAACCGTTGGCGTGAAATGGATACCAAACATTGCGGGTGGGCCCGCAAATGCATGCTCGATACCTGCTTTGGTAAATACACGTCCGAGCAACTCCTGGATCTCAGTCCCAACCCGGTCCACAGTAGCAAGAGCATTGGTATGGGTCAAAATATTTAGCGTCTCATGCGCTGCACTCAGAGCTACCATGTTGGCTGTATATGTGCCGCCGTGAACCACGGCGCCTTTGTTTGAGCCAACTGCATCCATCACCTGTGCCCGTCCACCAAACGCTGCGACTGGATAACCATTGCCCATTGCTTTGGCGTAGGTTGTGAGGTCCGCGTGAATGCCGTACAAGGACTGCGCTCCACCCTTTGCGACTCTAAAACCTGTTTTAACTTCATCAATAATGAGCATGGTCCCGTTTTGATTGCACAAAGCCCTCAAACGAGCAAGCCAACTAGGACTTGCTGAGATACTACCGCAGTTACCAACGATCGGCTCTAAAACAACTGCAGCCAATTGGTCAGTATGGGTTTTAAAGAGCCTATCTAAAGCCTCATCATTGTTAAGGGGGATAACATCCACTAAGTCTCTTGTTTTCTCAGGGATACCGCCACCAAACGGAATCACCGTTGGATCAGTGCCCGAGTGTGGGTCCCAACTCTCAACATCGGACTTCCACATCATCTCATCATAGAGTCCGTGAAAGCCACCCTCAACAATAGCGATTCGTTTGCGCTTTGTAAAACCGCGAGCCGTGCGAACAGCACCCATCACAGCCTCAGTGCCTGAGTTGGCAAATCTCATTTTCTCAATGTTTGGACACAACGTCCTAATTTGCTGAACCACCTGAGCATCCAAGGCTGTCGAAAAACCAGATAGAGTCCCCCGTTGTGTGATTTGTTCAATAACTGCCCTATCCACACGAACGTCCCTGTAGCCTAAAATGATAGGCCCATATCCAAGCCTGAAATCTACAAAAGTGCGTCCATCAGCGTCCGTAAAGTAGCATCCCTTAGCCCGGTCTACAAATACAGTTTGGTCCTCGCCCCAGTATCTGTAATTCTCAGCCACACCTTGTGGCATGAACTCCTTAGATTCCCTAAGTAGCCTCTCTTGAACAGGCCTTGTGGACCCCTGAGTGATATCTGCTTTTGCTGGGTGTGCCTGCTCAATACCGTGCGGAGGACGAAGAAGCATCCCCACTCGGTCCTCAAGAAGTTTTGCAACGTGTAACTCTCCGACCTCCCCACCGTAGGTCGCACGGGCTTGCTCAAAAAGTGATTTGGCAACCCCTCCCATTGTGAGTGAATAGCCTTGAGAGTTCGCGATTTCATTCACCAAGGTAAGATCTTTAACACAAAGATCAAGCGAGAAACTTGGATCATAATGTCCCGCAAATATGGAAGGCACGTCATGCTCTGCAACCCAGGAGTTGCCAGCGCTAGACTTGATGGCCTCCCAAACCGTATTGAGCGGAACACCTGCCTTACCCCCTAGCATCAGAGCTTCACCAATGGTTGCAGCACTCACGAACCAAAGCAAGTTAGTGAGCAATTTAACCGTGGCGGCGTTACCCGGCTTACCCACATAAAAAATCTTTTCTCCGATCACCTCTAAAACGGGTTTGTAGCGATTAAAGCTCTCCTCATTTCCACCAACAAAGATTGAGAGCTTACCCAACGCAGCAAAATCTACTGCATTCGTAACTGGTGCCTCTAAATAGTGAACTCCCTTAGCAAGCCCAACCTGGACAAGTTCTTGCACTAGATCCACAGCACTCGTTGAAGTGTCGATCACAGTGGCTTTAGGTTTGATGTGCGCAAGCACGCCATTCTCGCCCAGCATCACTGCCCGGACTTGAGGGGGCCCAGGTAGTGAGGCCATAACGAGATCGGCCTCGCACGCCCCCTCGTCTAGAGAGTTGACCCATCTCCCCCCCGCCTTTAAAAGGTTTTGTGCTTTTGAAGGATCTTGATCGAAAATCAGAACTTCATAACCAGCCTTGACCAAATTCATAGCCATGGGGTTACCCATGTTGCCAACACCGATAAAAAATATTTTAGGTTTTACAGATAAAGTCATGGGTTGCTCAAATAATGAAAGGGCTTACTTAGAGCTCCAAAATGAGAGGCTCATAAAAAAAGAGATGAACTTTGAGGGCACATCTCGATTTGCTTGCAGTCATGGTTTTCATTAAAAAAAATTATATTTTCTTAAATCTTAAAAAGAGTTTATTTTGATGCGATTCCTTTTGATACTCGAACCCGTAGGACTTCAATAACTTTTGAGCACTCGCAAAGTCGTAGGTTCTGTATTGCACAGTTTGAGCCATCAGGTTATTGCCTTTGTCAGCGAGGTAATAGTGTTTGATGAAACCGTCCTCACAGAGATCAATTTTTTGGGAATATGTCATTCCATTAGAAATAACTTTTTCGTAATCGAAATGTGGACCTTGAATTCCCAGGAGCAAGGTGCCCCCGTTATTCACATATTTAGAGAGATGCTCAAAACCTTTCTCATTGGCTTTACCGTCAGGAATATGACTTACCAAGAAGGGCTCATTGTCTCCGTCGATGACAAAGTACCATACCCCTCCGTAAGAGAATACCAAGTCGTATTGCTTATCTAGGGTGAGTTGGGTAACGTCTTGATTAGAGAGGTTGAGGTTGGTGAACCCCTTGAGTCTTTCCTCAGCAATAGCTAGCATTGATTGGGTTAAATCTACCCCCATGATGCTTGTGACGTGCTTCCTTTTAGCGAGTTCCTCAAGAATCAGGCCAGTACCGCAGCCAATTTCCAAAACATGCTGATAAGGTTCATGCTCAAGGAGGTTGTCAACTATTGATTTGTAATCGTAATACCCAGATGTCATTATGGCATCGTAATATGCCGACATATTCGTGTAATCACCCATGCTATCTTTCTGAATTTTTATTAAATTTCTAGTTGCTTAATTGGTTTCAACGTAACTGTTAGACAGTTAATTTTTTAAGCAAAAAAAGCGCACGGCCCAAAAACCCCCAAGGGTATACAGGCAATGCGGATCAACACTAATTATTGCACAGTAGAAACTCTTTTTGACAATAACCAACCAAGTAAGTGCGGTATAGACGAAAGAACTATGCGAAGCTCATAAATTCATCATTGCAATAAATAAATAACGAATAATTAGAAAAAAACGGCTTTTTTTGGACATTTATTGTTATTAAAATGGAAGCCTTATTAAGAACAACCCTGAGGGACTCTTATGCCAATCTGCATGGTCGCCAATCCGAAGGGGGGCGTCGGAAAATCAACCCTCTCCACGAATATTGCCGGATATTTTGCCTGGAGCGGCAAAAAAGTCGCGTTGGGTGATATCGACCCCCAACAATCTTCAAAGTTGTGGCTTAGCCTGCGTCCGCCTGCTGCCGCAGCCATAACCAGTTGGGAATATGATGACGATAACCCAAAAGAGTCGCTAGGAAAGTTTAATCATGCAGTTTTGGACACTCCGGCAGGATTAGATGAGAAAAGTCTTAAAAAGGCGCTCAAAGTCGTTGATAAAGTAATTATTCCCATCCAGCCCAGCGTATTTGACATATTCGCAACGCAGCATTTCATTAATACGTTGCTAGAGATGAAACAGTCCAAATCATTGGATATTGGCATTGTCGGAATGCGAGTTGATGAGCGAACCATATCAGCGGCGAAATTGGCCGAGTTCTTACAGACCCTACCCTTTGAGCATATTGTTAATCTCAGGAATACGCAGTACTACGTTCACTTGGCAGCGCATGGCATGAGCTTGTTTGATATGACCCCCAGCAAAGTTGCCAAAGATCTTGAGCAGTGGGAGGTCTTGGGCGAATGGCTCAAAAAATAAGGCCTACTTCAATACCAAACCAAAGTCACATCAAATAACATATGGTCGGTCAAAAATTTGAGCTCCTCCTTGAATTCTCTGTAATCTTACTTTCACCTATCGTGTATCACTACTATCTTTGGAAATATAAGAAAGTTGAATTAATTGTGATTTTAAAGACTATGAGGATATATTTGTTCCTTTATGGATTGATTGGAGCAACCCTTTTCTTACTTTAATCTGTTGAAAGAATTGATTATGATTGATCAAGGTAACATTCAATCTCAGATAGATCATTAAGACAGCCTGAGAAAAATTTATTTATGTTTATCCCTAGCATCTATTTTTGGCGAAATAGGTTTAAACCGTACCAAAAACAGCTCAAACATGGATGGAATACCCGCAATCATAATTTTTTGACTAGTTTGTTGCCCTTGGGTTTATCTTTATCACGGTGAAGTCAAATATATTGAACACTACAAAAAGAAATGGCCCTGTGATTAAATACCCTTCACTTTGCCTTGTCGAACCCTTTGTTAGTCTCTATATTTTTTAGCCTCCTCCGACTTGCCCCATGCTTCATATAATTCAACAAGTTTATCCTTAGTAAGACTTATATCTTCTTCATCTCCAATAGATTCCTCTATCTCTAAGCAACGTTGTAGCAAATGCTCTGACTCCTGATACCGTAATTGCTTCATCCTTAGATAACCTAAAGAATACAATTGTGAATTAATTGATTGCTCATTATTTTTATAATTTAATTCTGCTATTGACAAAGCTTTTTCTAAATAAGGTTCGGCCTCATCTAATCTATCTGCATCCGTTAGCATAGCTCCTATGATCCTATAAGATTGGGCTATTGAATAATTTTCCTCACCTTCATTTTTTTGAATTATTTTAATTTCATTCAGATAGCTAGATTTAGCTTCGTCAATCTTGTTATTATTTTCTTGTACTTTACCCAATTTAAAGAAAATTTCTGCAACCTTATCATGCTCTTTGCCGTAAGCATTTTCTGCAAGTTCCAATGCCCTGTAGTAATAAGTCTCAGCCTCATCATAGCGCTCAAGAAGGTTTAATAAACTCGCGAGATTTGTTAGGTTCACAACAAGTTTTGGATGCTCTACACCAAAGACTAGCTCCCTGATCTTAAGTATCTTTTTGTAGAGATCTTCTACTTCCTCATAGCGCTCTAATTTTCTCAACAACCCAGCGAGAGCACTCATCGAACTAGCAACCTCAGTGTGCTCCGGTCCGAATGTTTTTAAATTACTTTCTAGTGCTTTTCTGCAAAATACTTCCGCTTCGTCATATCTACCCATATCTCTTAGTATTACGGAAAGGTTATTCATCGAAGAAGCCGTAGAAGGATGATTTTCGCCAAGAATATTCTGACTTATTCTGATCGAATCTCGACAAACTTGTTCTGCTTCCTCATACCGCTCCTGGCTTCGAAGCGTACTAGCTAAATTATCCAAAGATACGGCTAGATATTCGTGTTCAGGTCCATAAATCTTAATAAATATTTCACTGGCTTGTCGAAAGGATCTTTCAGCTTCCTCATGAAACCCAAGTCTATCAAGCACGCTCCCTAGATTATCCAAAATCATGGCTGTTTCAGAATGAATTTCTCCATGGTTCGCTTTGGTAATCTGTAAGGATCTTTTAAGTAAAGTAACGGCTTCCTCATTGCGGTCTTGGTCACGAAACAAAACACCTAAATTATTAAGACTGGAAGCAACCTGCGGATCCTCAGAACCCAATACTGCCTCTCTAATTTCAAGCGCCTTTTTGTAAAAATCCTCTGCCTCATTGAATCTGTCTAGGGTTTGAAATAAATTTCCCAAATTATTTAAGGATGCCGCTGTAATTGGATGATCCAATCCAAAAATAGTCTTTCTGATTTCAAGCGATTTTCGATAAATCGCCTCCACTTCCTTGTATCGTCCTAATTTACTTAACAAATCTCCTAAAAGTGAAAGAATCGCTGCAGTATCAGGATGATCAGGACCAAATACTTTTTCGGTAATTTTCAAAGCCCTTCGATAATAAGATTCCGCCTCTTCATACCTTCCTATATCAGATAGCAATGCCCCCAAATTGCTTAATGACGAACAAACGTTGGGGTGCTCTAAATCAAAAAAACTTTCATTAATTTCCAGAGATTTTCTGTAAAAAGATTCAGCCTCTTGAAATCGTTCAAGTTCATGAAAAAGGTGTCCTAAATTATTGTAAGAAGACGCAGTATCTGGGTGCTGCAAACCAAGGGCGTTCTCTCTAATTTTCAAAGATTTTCTGTATAAAGATTCTGAATCAACATAACGGCGCAAAGAAACTAACGCCATGGCTAGATTATTGATTACAGAGGCAGTTTCTAAAATATCGAAGTTGGTACAACTTTCATGAAGCTCTAATGCTTCGCTAAAGCAAGTTGCAGCCTCATCATAACGACTCAATTCTATTAATAACAATCCGATATTATTAAGACTTGGGGCTTTATCTGGATGCTTCGGACCAAGTATCTTTTCTACAATTAAAAGATCCCTACGGTAATAACTTTCAGCATTTTTATATTGTCCTAATTTGGTAAGTACAGACCCAAGATGCGAAAGTGAAGCTGCTGTTTTGACATGCTCTAATCCGAATTGTGTCTCAGTCAACTTAAGATGTTGTTGTTTAAGAATAAGTTCATCTAAATACTTAAGGTGTTTATCTAGAAATTCTGCTAAGGAGAAAATAGAATGCCTATCCTGCCAATGCTCGGTATGTACTATTAACTTCGTTAACCAATCTCTAATTTGCACTTCCCATGGACTGGAAACAACTTTACTCTTATCACCAATCTGCTCGCTAGAAAATTCCCCCCACAGAAACCCTCCAAGCTCCTTAGCTCCGGTTGCATTGACTTGGTAAATACCGCTTTTACTTCCGTCCATCAGCCACTCGCTCAAAGACTTGTGATACAGCTGCAACCCCTCCCCCGTCTCCATCAACATACTCGCCATAGGCTGCGTGACGTTTAGCGTTACATCCCTTGCGCTCCACCCGAGCACCTCTTGTCCTAGCTCCCTGGGTAGTGGCCCGGGTGCTGCAACCATCAATCTTAAGAACCGCTCCGTCTTTTCCCCGTACTGATTCGAGTCGGGGAAGTATCTTTGAAAGTCCTTGAAGAATAAATCATCTATGCCAATAGGTAATGTGTCTGGCTTGCTCAGGTCATAACTGAGTTCAACACGCTTGATGTACAGGAACGTCCCCCCGCTCTTCTCGATCAAAGCATTGATGACTCGCTCACGCTCCTTACCCTGGATCCCGTTGTCTAACTTAGTCTCTAGGTACTCCTTGATATCCTGCGTATTCTGCTGTGTCCCGCCCTCAATTACCGTGGGTTCAAACTTAGGCCCAAGTTGTTGCTCAAGGTACGCCTCAGGTCTTGATGTCACCACTATCCCTAGCCAGTTGGGGAGCTTCTCAGCGTGCCTGTAGATCAAGTCCGCGAGTGGATTAGCTTCAACCCCGCTGACCTTCCTCCCCGCCTCATCAATCGCGTCAATCACAAGCACCAATCTTTGGGACTCCGCGATCTTCTCTGATCTGTTAAGCGGTTCGGTGATTAAGTACGTGAACAAGTCATCTGCCGTCTTCTTTTGCACTGTCTCCCGGTCTAGCATCTGCCCTCTAAGAAGCTTGATCCTGTAGTCCGGTAATCTGCTTGCTAACTGATAAGCCAGTGTCCTAATACATTCACTTGCAGAGTCCTCTGCAGATTTGAGGCCCTGGAAGCTACATTTAAAGTATCCAACTACCTCTGAGTTGCCGTCATGCACCAACTTAGCTGCAAAGGAGCTTTTACCAATACCAGGGCTACCTTTGAGCCAGAAGAGTCGTTTGTTTGAAGGTAGCCACGCTCTATATGCTTCAAAGAGCCATTTACGGCCGAAGAAGCCCTCAACGCTTTGAATAATGTCGGCCGTAAAAGAAATTGGGTTGAGTATTTGCGCAAGCTCTCCCAACTCCCCTAGCTTTTGCTGATGCGTAATATCAGCTAAGTTCTGACGAATCTCGGTCATAAGGCTTCCAAACCAAGCATCCCAGTCCTCTCCTTTAGGTCCGGTCTTCTTGCCCTCTTTAATCTCTTTCCAGTCTTGGAACTTATGCCATTGGATGCTGCTGAGCGTTAAAGGCGCAGAGATCCTGTTCTCTCCCTCGGTCAGTATGGTTTGAATGATCCGGTTGTGCTTAATGGCTATTGCCACCTCATTCAAACAGACATTGGGATCTTGCCTGACGGAGCGCTTAGACAAAAAGGCCAGGAAATGCTTGTGGCTTGTAATAGCGTCCGTTATCCTCTCCCGCCACTGGGTGCCCCCTCTAATACCCTCATGATCAATCCAGACCAAATGACCATCGCGCTCAAGTTCCTCCTTGATCAGCCAAACCAGATCCTCAGAGATATCAAAGTCCTCCTCTCGCTCACTCCTGTGAGCGTAACTCAGAAAGATGCTTTGTACAGCTATCCTCTGGCTCGATGGATCTGCAAATCGCTCCTCGCAATCATTGCACTCCCAAAGCTTTGCTTTTACTTTGAATGTAGTATTCGGGGAGGAACAACTCGGGCAGGCGGGGGTTAAGAGATCAGTCATTGGCAAGTACGGACTATTTCAAATGAGCAATAATTTCGCTCTTATTGATTACGTATTGATTGAATTGGCAACCCGTAGATTGAAAAAGATTTCTAAAGGCAACGTATTTGGTCTCGGGCTTTGATTTTGTAAACAGCCCTCGAAAGTAACCATCGCCCAGATTCAATTTAACCTCGCCCATTAGAACGGCTTTCTTATTTGAAGCATCAAAAGTTTGCTCTACAAAACCAACTCCGCCTCCGTCTAATTCTCTTGGTAAATCTTCGGAGTAAATGTAAGTTCTTATAGGCCAACCCTTAATGGCAATGGCTGCCTCATTCGCCAATTGAATCGCACCCTCTTGCGTTTCTTTACTGTATGAATAATTACCGTCTCCTAGTTCAACAGCAATAAAAAATGGTACTTCTGGAACTCTATCGTCACCCGAATAGGATTGTGACTTGATTATTAATTCATCAATTAATTTAAGACAATCTTTAGAGAACACTTGTACCAAATACCGCTCCTCCTTGTTATCGCTAAATTTGATACCTTTGTAAGTGTCAAAATTTCGAAGCACTGGGGGGGCTATGACTAACCAGGCATTTTTAATTCTTTTTGCGGCAATTTGTGTCGGAATGAACTTCAAAAGACCTTCACAAATGTCTGTAAACATCTTTTGGGCCTTAACGTCGTCTGTCTCTACAGAAAGCTCACGTCTAAAGTCCGGCGCGAAATAGAGAACATCATTTGACCAAGCCTTAAGGGCGTATCTTGCTGCATCAATTGGACTCTTCGCTCTGGTTGCATCGATAACATCTGGATCAGCCCTCAGCTTCACGGACGCATATTGCAACTGACTGGGAGACTCACTGACTATGGACAGGACAAACTCCTTATTTTCCGATAAAGATTTAGGTCCGTATTCAAGAATTGAGACATGACTGTCTTTTTTTACGACGATATCAATGATCTCTTTATCCTCTTTCAACCTTTGGGAAATGGATTGATATATCCAAGGTTTAATGTCTAAAGCCTTTTTAACAAATTCTTTATCATCCTTTAATTTTTCAGATACAAAATCAAACACGTGATAGTTTTGCTTAGCCAAAACTTCAATAATGAAGTCTTTATTGTCTAATAATTTAGCCGGCACCTCCTCCATACAAAGATAATTCTGCACCACTGCAGCCATTGCAATTTCCCAATCTTCTTGGAATTTCTTATCGATTTCTTTAATTACCCATCCGTTCTTTTGTACACCCGCCAAGACAATATCCCTGTCCCCCTTAAGCTCATCGGGCATCAAATAAAAGCCTGCTCCGTAAAAAGTATCTTTATTTTGTAGCGCTGCCAGGGCAACCTTTTTATTTTTTTGCAAATCAGGGGCAAGATGTTTAAAGCATCCCCCAACAAGAGACACCACTGAGATCATTAATTCCTCATCCGCCAGCAAATTTTTAGGCAACTTTTTGAGAAGATCTTCGAGTTGCTTGCTTTGGCTAGCTATGGTCTTGAGGGCAGAAATTTTCTTTATTGATTTGACCGCTAAAACACGTTCTTTATCTACATTTGCCTCTAGATCGTTTACCTTCTTAATCATTGCTATCTCCGTGTTTAAATTGTTTTATTTAAAAAGTTCACATTATTCAGATCAATCGACTTAAATTAGCCCCCGCGACCATGAAGTTGCCTCCAACCAAGAGCGTAGCGAACTTCATTTAATGCATGCTCTGCTTGAGGGGGGAGCTCTATTCGCATTTGCATATCTTTAAGAGATTGATATGACTTCTCCAACCACTTTATCGACTCAGTACCAGGATCACTTAAGGCGAGCTGTAACCAACTAATCGCAACATTGCACCTCAAGGTCTCATCCTCAGGATGAGTCCTAAGCGCACGCTCCATCAATTCACTACCTTTTAAATAATGCATAGCGGCATCCAGATTGCAATGGGTTGCCTTTAGGAATCTGCCAATAGATGAATGCACTTTAGCCTTAGCCTCAAATGATTCATGCTCCTTTACATCTGAATTAAACTCCTTGGATTGGAGTAGCGCCAGTAATATCTCTATCACTGGGCGGGCAGAGTCAATATCCTCAATATCTAGCGAGATGTCTACAAATGAGCAACAGGCTTGGGCCAAATCAGAAATCGCAGCAACCGAGAACCCTGCCTTATGCCAGATCACTTCAAAAAGTGAAAGTGCGGATTTATATGCATCAAGCATTTCATCTCTTGCATCCGTTTGAGCCAAAGCTTCTGCAAGGGAAGCATACGAAATAGCTTGCCACCGAAAATAAACTGCGTTGTTGGGCTCATGAACTTGGAGCTCCTTCGCGAATTCAATGCACGTCCTAAAGGCTTCGCAAGCTAAATTAACTTCTTGCTCGCCAAGGAGCTTATAGGCTCGGTCAAATTCAGTCAAATACTGATTCGAAATCCCCTCCAATTGCTTTTGATTAATAGTCATGTATTGGTGCCCTCACTGACAAGCTTAACTACAACAGGTCCAGTGCTCTTAATGACTACAAAGGCATTGGGATCCATTTCGACGGCATATTCAATTGATACATCTGAAAACCAACGACCCAACCCTTTTGCACCACTGAATTGAATATATTGCTGGGAATCATCGTCACCTAAATCTAATAAATTATGCGATTCGTGAGCGTGTATCCCGTTCAAATCCTCGCCTGCAAACGGCCCCTCAGCTATCCAAACCGGACACTCCTCTTGAAAGTAATTGGAAAACGGTCTTTTAAACCGAATGAGATATTGAATTGATTCAGTCGACTCTTCAGTATTGTTTTTCCGGTACCAATCTGCACGAACACGTTCCGCTAATAAATCTTGGTTATCTTCGTAAGGAGGCCAAAAAGCAAATGTTCGCAAATAATTTTCACATGTCAGAAGTATTCCCCCGTCCTTCATACCCGCGATCAATGGTATAGGTAAATCAATTCGATTATCTAACGCAATATCGCAGACCTTTACGACGTGTTCAGATTCAACTTTGAACAACTCGATACCAATATCTTGCCTTCCATCTAAGGAATAGCTTTTAAATCCCAAACTTAGAAATTGATATTTATCGATGAATACTATTGACTTGAACCGTTGATAATCTACACCGCTTCTTATTTTTGAGGACAGTTTTTCTCCCAAGTATGTGTAAGATCCTGATTCAAATTCACGGACTTTTTCCCGATCAATAATAAAAAAACAAGAGTCGCATGCAAAAATCGCAAAATGAGAGTCTAGTAAATCGCATATCAGATGCGCTTTCCCTTTTCCTAGTATGACCAGTCCTTGCCCCCCTTTCATTTCTAGCGGGACACAGCCAAGGTCTCCGTAAGAACATTGAATAGCAAAAGGGAGTCGTTCATCACAAATTGGATCCTTTTCTAATTCAGTCCAAGTATTTCTTGACCAGTCTATATTTGCAATTACTAAACCTGCATCTCCAATTGCCTCAATTTTTGACGTGTTGATATCAATGATACAACTTTCCCCAATCGCATTCTCCACAATGAGCATATGACCATCTATTAGAGCTACCCTGCTAATATTTGTTACGTATCGAGTGAAGATCTCAAATTGTAAAGAATTAGCTGCTGGATCCCAATACTTTTGTCCTCTGACTGAAGAATCAATTCGGTCCTCAACCATAAACATACCTGGGTAATATATCCCTGAGGAGTGAGGAAATTGAACAGACCTTGCAAGCGCTGATCCGTAATTAGAAACCTCTCCCTTTAGGTAGATTGGCCAGGCGTAATCACCGCGAAGATTCGCCTTAGATGCCTCAATGTACTGAGGGATCTCAGGAGCTTCAAGAATAAATTGAATTAAAATTCTGTGCGCCGGCCAAATGGAATCAGCCTTTAAAAACAAACTATTCCACCCTATGATTCGCTCCATCCATGGGGATATTTGATTTGTCAAATCAGAAGCTAAAACGATATCACTTACTAGATCGCTGGAGCGATTAGCTGCACACTTGGCAAGGCAAAATCCTAGATTATTTAGCAATTCATGGATTTCATCGATAAGTCCTGCTTTTGCCAATTGCCAGGGTTGCTCCATGATCCGCCTAAGAGCAACGCTTAACTGTTTACTGCTTATATCAGTGTTTATAAAAAGGCTATCATCGTTTGTTTCCATAGGACGAAGCTCGGTCTCTAAATCCTTAAAAACTTTACTCAATCCTAAGTGAATGGTTTTTCTCGCACCTTGAGTTGATAAATACTTATCCCTCACTACCTCACTGAATTCACGGTGAAACCAACGCATTACCAGCGCACCGTCCACCTCTGAGAGTCCAAGGTATGGCTGTAAGTCAAAGAATAACCTTGACCAAAGGATTGGAGGGAGGGATTTAGTGCTATCCCACTTAACCTTAGATTTCTCGTTGGTTTTGAACTCTTCTCGAACTTGATCGTCTGTACCTAGTGCACGTGCCAACTCATCCTCTGAGAGCCCGAATCTTCCTGCTGTCAAATAGGTTAATGCACGCTCAGTAAATACCTTGGGGTGATTCTCTCGCTTGAGTAAGCGCGTTTCGATTAATTCATGGATTAATCCTGCAACTGATGAAGGTAAATCCCTCGCTGGGCTCCAAGAAGTCCAGGTACTTGCCTCCTCATATGCCAGTTTAAGCCAAAGTGCAGATCCGTTTTCGCCGAACGCCTTAAGTACCGCCTGTTTTTGCTTAGGCATTAACTGACGTCCAGTTGAGGGAGCAATGCCGGCATTGAACCACGCAGCCTCTTTATCCTCTAACCAGGCATCTAACATGGCACGACCATCCTTTTGAGTCATTGCAGGTACATCAACGAGACCTTTTGTAAATATTCTCCTTGCAGTTTGTTCAATAATTGTCCCATTACGAAGCGATACAACAACCCGAGAATGCTTGGGCAACTCCCTAGGCAACCACTCTAGCATCCACGCATTGTCAGCGCTATCGAGTTGATCAAGTGCATCTAAATACAAATGCAATGGACGCTCAGCAGTTGAATACCATAACGACTCTAAAAAGCACTCTGATAATTGATTGAGCGTGACAGGTACTGCTGGCTCAGGATACCCATAGGTTTGAGCTATGTCCTTGATAAGATCAGTAAGCAAACCCTTTAACGACTCAGTTCCTGGAACACCCCCTATGTAGCGTTGAACAATAACAGCATTGGTACTTTGGGCCTCCAAATCAATTCTGGCTGCTTTGGCAAGAAGGGCAGATTTACCGCTACCTCCTGAACCAACTAGTATCAAAGGATAAGCATTTTTTTCTGGCTTAACGGTGCCTGTATATTGAGCTATTTGCTTTAGTAATTTTTGACGGCCAGCAAAAACTTTAGAGCGATTAATTCCGAATTCAACATGCACACGTTCCCGTTCCTGCATTTCATCGAAAATCCCAAGGGACTTAAGTTCCGCCTCAATCAAAGCAGTCTGATGAGATAAGAAGTTATTACAAAATTCGTTTAAATACTCGCTATCCGTTGCACCCTCAGTTCCGTGACGGCTCCACTCTGTACAGTAATCATGAACATTACCACCCAAACGCTCTCTTAGGGTGGCCTCCAAATCACTCAGTCGTTGTCTAGCCCCAATGACCACTGCCGAGGTCTGTGAATTCCAATCAATAAAATTGCTGGCGCTAGAATCTAGTGGAAGATTTACTAATTTGCGTACGTAAGCGTGCACATGTTGCGCTACATCCTCCCCCGATAGTGCCCCAAGGGCGACTTCCTGATGCGTTGCAGATGCGAAATAAGGTAACCGATCATCACCTTGGAAGTTTGCAGCATCAGCTGCACTGCGCAACGCTGTGCGAAGCTTACTCTCCCTCGCCTCGTTATCAGCCCAGCTTCCAACTCTCTCATGCAAATGGTATGTGGGAGGAACCGAATTGAAATCTGGACCTTTGTATCCACTTTGAATGAGTTTGCGGTCATCTGCGGATGCGGCAGCAATCAACCGATCCCAATGAGACTGAGGAACCCGAGCCGGTACGGGCTCCCACCCATACCGGTCTCCCAAAAGAATTGCAAAGTTTGGCCTGGGAGACAACTCTTGTGAGCGGCGCACTTCCTCTAGACAAATACGCATGGTGTCATGCTCGCGCTGCGCCTCCTCTGTGATCCCCCAGCGCAGATCGACCGCCTGAAAACGAGCTCCTCGCTCAGCGCAAAAACGCTCTAGCTTTGGAAACACATCTCTTTGCAGGGCTTCGCGCTCAGCGATGAAGTCACTAAAAGTTGAACTGATGAAGAGGCGAAAAGTTCTATTTATTGGCATTTTTTAAATTCAGCACAAATGGCATCCCAGACAAATGCATGGAAAAAAACAATACAAGAGATTAAATACAAAGTACTTAAAGCGCTAACCACAAAAATTTGAACTCTAATATGGAGCACCCCTTGAAGTTGATAAGCACGCAACAACCAAATTCCAAGCCTCAATGAATTATCCCTAAATAGTATACGTCAGGTTAGGCAATTTATGTCTAATAAGACAACCTAAAATCCAAGCACAAAAAGCCTTTCCCCCTACGTAAACCTTAAACATTTCTATCCAATTTAGGAAATTTGTCAATTAAATATATAAAGAGGCATTTTTATAAAAATTATCCTTTAAAGGGCGTAATTTATACAAACTACTAAGCTCCACAAATTAGACTCGCTTTGGCAATCCCTTTTTAAAATAATAATGCATTCAACACAAAATCAATAAATCAAAAAGATATAGCTAAAATTATGTAAAACCCAAAAACCAATTCTCAGGATTTAGGAAATACTTGTATATGAAAATTTCACCGCTCCATGAGCGTGCATCTCCACTTAAGGGCGATCTGGCTTCTTTTTTTAAACTTGTCAACTCTAACGACCCTGCTACTTTGCAGCAAGCCGCTGAGCTTATTTTGCAGATTCAGGAGCCATTTGATGCTTTATTCGAACAATGCGGAGTTGATCATGCAGGTCAACTCCTTAGAAGTAAACACCTAAGTGGCACCACAACAACTCAACCTGTGCTTGATACTTTATTGGCGTATCAACTCTCACTAGCCCCTAGCGGATCTCGTGCCGATGAGATACGGAGAAGCATTACCAAACTTCAACTAGAGTTAACAAGTCCAGTTGACATAAAAGGATTTGACGCTTTAGATCAACTAGAAATAAGACTAGCGCCTGACTTTAAATCCCCAGACCTTAAATGGTTAGGAGACTTGCCAGCGCTGAGTACCCTAAGCATAGGTTACCGACGACCGATTACTAAAGAACGGCTACCCAGTTTGCTATCCTTGACGGGGCTCAGTGCATCTAATCTGACAAAACTCAACCTAACTGCTCCTACACTCACAGATCTGAGTGCTCTGGAGAACTGCACAAAACTCACTCGGTTAGATTTAACTGAATGCAGCGAACTTGAGAATTTAGCCTCAATGAGTAAACTGCTTGCACTAGAGGAGTTGCTCTTAACCGAGTGTTCTAACTTATCGGACCTGACACCACTTGCAGGACTAAAAAGTTTGAGAATACTTTCAATCCAAAAATGCAATGCCCTCTGCTCGCTCGCCTTTGCTGGCGCATTACCCAGCCTTGAGAAACTTCAACTTTCATGGAACACTGGATTAACGGATCTTGACTTTGGAGTAGCGATGTCCAGTCTCTTAGAGCTAGAGATTCGAGGTGACTCACCAACCAGTTTAAAAGGACTAGAACTGGCTCCAAACCTCAGCAAACTTAGTCTAACAAGGCACAAAATTACCTCCCTTGAGCCATTAATTGGCTGCAGTGCACTGGATACATTAACGCTGGTTTGGAGCGAAAAGTTAAATGATTTTGAGCCACTTAGAAGCTTTAAATCGCTCAAAAACCTCAAGCTTAATCTTAATTACTCTTTGCCAAGCGATATCTCACCCTTATCAGACTTAAGCGCACTGACCAACCTAAATATTGAGGGTCCACTAAAGGGGAAGAACGTATCCTATGAGCCTATTGCAAAGTTAGCAGGATTAACCCATCTCACCCTGGCAAGCGCAGCTGGTATGACAGATTCAAAATTCTTCACCTCGCTAAGCGCGCTTGAAAGGTTAGAGATTGCAAGGTGTGATGACTTTGTTGACCTAACGGGACTTGAGAACCATCCTAATCTCACATCCATCGTTTTA
Source organism: uncultured Burkholderiales bacterium (assembly GCA_903830725.1). Classification (GTDB taxonomy): domain Bacteria; phylum Pseudomonadota; class Gammaproteobacteria; order Burkholderiales; family Burkholderiaceae_C; genus Limnohabitans. Next base: position 58,365 of record CAIKVH010000052.1, read on the forward strand.
AATGGATGCGAAAACATCAAAGATATAACTCCCCTAACGACTATACGTTCACTAAAGTTTTTAAGTATGTACGGGGTAAAACGTCCGAAGGGACTCAAAGAACTTAAATCGATCAAGGGATTAGAGATCGAAATAATTACTTAGGATGAACCCGATTTAGACAAGGAAATTTGAATGTCTGGATTGTAGAAGACAACAGTATCGTCCTCAATTGACATATCAAATTCTTGCTTCATGAAAAGATCGAGTTCTTCATCAGAAGTCCACGCATTAGAGTGCCAAAGTTTCGCCATCATTTCATGTTCTTTGGAGACTTGTTTTGCGGAAGGCTCTTTTTCCGGGGTCTTCCATTTAAAGTTGCTTTGCGTTGTGGACCAGTAATTCGGTAAATTGGCTTTTTCTAATTCGATAGCCTTGGTGACGATATAGTTTGCAACAATCACAATTTTGAAATCTGAGGAAATCTTGTCCTGAACTTTTGGCAAATCCCATTTCAACGCTTTAGGATCAGTAAAGTACCACGGAGCTGGATATTCAACCTCGATCTCCACATCATCAAAATCGTCCTCATCGGGACTCAAAGCCGGCTCAATTAAGGAGTTCCACTCTTCCTCGCAATCCGTCTCTAAAAATGACAGGTCCGCAGTAAACCCTGCATTGGTTTCCTCCCAAAAATAATCGATTCCAATACCAAAGGTATCCTCACTGTTGGTAAACCAACGCGTTCTCTTGAGGTACCCTTCGGAACTAACCGTGTATTTCGGAGACTTTGATATGGACTTCTTCATCAGTTTTTCCTTTCAAAAGATTGGATAGGTAGTGAAGCGGGCAGTAATATTCCCCCTAGAGCTCTACCATCGTGCCCAGCTCAATGACACGACCTGGATCGACCTTAAAGAAGTCAGCAGCACGTGAGGCATTTTGCATCATTGAAATAAATAGATGCTCCCGCCACATGGACATTTGTGGAATTTCGTGTGCAACCACGGAGTCTCTTGCCAAGAAGAAAGAGGAATCCTCGACCACGCAGTTGATATTGTGATTTGATTTTAACAAACGCAGGATGTGTCCAATATCTGGGGTCTCTTTGAAACCATAGACAGCGCGTACTAAGTACATGTTGTCTCCAAGATCTTTAAGCGCAATACGCTTTTCATCTGCAACTCGGGGCACGTCCCAAACGCTTACTTTCAAAAATATCACTCGCTCATGAAGAACTTTGTTGTGTTTTAAGTTATGTAAGAGTGCGGCAGGAACGTAGTCAATGTGGGCTGTTAAAAATATTGCTGTTCCCTCAACTCTGACCGGTGGGTGTTGCATTAACGAATGTAGAAAATCTTCAATTTGTATACCCCCGTCCACCGCACGTTTTCTGAGCAGTTGCCGCCCCTGGTACCACGTCATCATGAGCAAGAAGCAAATTGCACCTATAACGAGAGGGAACCAACCGCCCTCAAGTACTTTGGCAAGATTTGATGCAAAGAACCCGAAGTCAACAACCATGAACACACTAATTACCAGTGTCACTAAAAGTGGATTCCACTTCCAAACCACTTTCATCACCACTGCAGCTAAGAATGTTGTCATCAACATGGTCGTGGAGACTGCGATACCGTAAGCCGCGGCTAGGTTATCTGACTTCTTAAATGCCAACACCACGATGACAACAATTAAGCAAAGCATCCAATTGATGAAGGGCACATAAATTTGACCTATCTCGCGCTCAGATGTAAACAAAACGCGCATGCGGGGTAAAAAACCCAGAAGGATAGCTTGACTCGTCATTGAGTATGCCCCAGAGATACAAGCCTGAGATGCGATCACAGTCGCAAGGGTAGACAAAATCACCAAGAACAAAGAGAAAGTTTCTGGCACCATCAAGAAAAAAGGATTAGATATAGCTTCTGGATGATTAAGGAACATGGCCCCTTGGCCAAAATAATTAAGAAGCAAACAAGGCATGACCATAAAGAACCATGCGCGTTGCACGGGCTTAATCCCAAAATGCCCCATATCTGCATATAAAGCCTCGGCACCCGTCAACACCAAGAAAATAGAACCAGTCACTGCAAAAGCAATAGCTGAATCGTTACGCATAAAGTCATATGCATACTTAGGATTGAAGGCGGCAAGAATCTCAGGGGCAGTCACGATTTGGTAGGCTCCCATTAAACCGATCACAACAAACCAAATAATCATGATGGGACCAAAGAGACCTCCAACGATGGCAGTGCCTTTTTTCTCAAAAACAAAAAGCGCAATCAAAATCAAAATCGTTAGTGGCAATATGTACGGTGTCAGTCCATCAGAAATAACTTGCATACCTTCCAATGCAGACAATACTGAGATAGCAGGAGTTATGACTGCATCTCCGTAAAAGAGACAGGCACCGAGCACACCGACCACCGTTAAAGTCATTGCTCTTTTTGTACCTACCTTAGTGGTTCGAATGGCCAATGCCATGAGGGCCAAAATACCGCCCTCACCATGATTGTTGGCACGCATCACAAAGAGAACATACTTTATTGATACGACAAAGGTAAATGCCCAAAAAACCATTGAGATAACTCCAAAAATAGAGTCATGGTTTAGGGGAATACCGTTGGTGGGGTCAAAACATGCCTTAAGAGCGTACAAGGGACTGGTTCCAATGTCGCCAAAAACCACACCAATTGCGGCGAGGGTCAATGCGGCCATGCCGCCTTTGCCGTGGCCATGGTTGTTTTCAATATCTACGGGGGGGAGTTGCTTAGACTGAGAGTACTCAGGATTACTTAGAGACATAAACTGCTTTAGAGCCAAGGATTGCGCATTGTAGAGGAATAACAACCCCCGTCAAGACCGAACCGCAGATCTCAATGCTGAGGCGATAAGTGTCTGATTTAATTGATTATTCGAGAGCCTATCTGCCCGCTAATTCCCGAGCTAAATTCTACGGCAATCCGTTGATCTAACGCCTTAAAAATTCATATAATCGCGCCCCTCTAAGCCTTCAACTTTAGCCCCCCCTCAAATGGCTTTAAGTAAGAGCGCCTTTAATTTTTTGTGTCCTAAGGTACTGAGAGCCTAAGGCAATTGCAATGAAAACAATACCAATTGCATCGCTCGTGGTTGACGGATAAACAAGCGCAAATCCTGAGACTATGAAAAGTACCCGCTCAAACCAGGTCGTTTTAAGCCATGCCCAACCCTGAAACCCTGCCGCAATGGCCGCAATTCCTAGTGCCGCAGTAACGGTCACTTCAGCAATTGAGAGCCAGTTTGCATTTGCGAGTGCCTTGGTTGAGCCCATTAACAAAAGGCCTTGTCCGTTTGTATCAAGGACAAACATAAAGGGCAGTAAGAAAGCCGGAACCGTATATTTCCAGCACTGGAGAGTCGTTTTGTAAGGATCTCCCCCCGTAATCGCTGCGGCGGCAAACGGGGACAGCGCAGTTGGAGGGGAGACCTCACTGAGCACGGCGTAGTAAAAGACAAACATATGCGCAGCAAATGCAGGAACGCCTAGTTTAATAAGCGCGGGTGCAGCAATCACCGCACAAATGATGTAGGAGGCTGTGACGGGAACTGCCAAGCCTACAATCCAAACTACTAACGCAGTAAATATTGCCGTCAAAAGCAATGAGCCGTCTGCATAATCAATCACAATCGTACTGAACTTCAAACCTAGCCCCGTCAGTGTGACTACGCCCACAATAATACCGGCCCCAGCACAGGTGGCAGCCACATTTAAAACCCCCAGCGACCCGCCCTCCAAAGCTTTGATTAGGGGAGAATTCCAAAGTGCCTGCCACTTACTTCCAGCACCCCTAAACAAACTGTAAGAAATAAGGGACGTGTCTTCGCGGATCATACTGGTGAAGAATGAAACCACGGTTGCCCAAAATACCGAGAGAACTGGTGAATAGCCCCACATCATAAAGAAAACAATCGATATGAGGGAGAGAAAGTGATACCAGTACCTGTAGGTTAAACGCCAAAGTGAGTCCACTGATTCAATGACGCTGTCTGCGAATCCGTACTTGCGCGCATCTATCTCGACCATTAAAAACAGCGCAAGATAGAACAAGCACGTTGGAATCGTCGCCATTAACAGAACATCTAGGTAGGAGATATTCAAAAATTCAGCGATCAAGAAAGCCGCTGCACCCAAAACAGGTGGCGATATGATGGCCCCTAAGCCCCCGGCGGCCAGGAGTCCACCGGCTGCGTTCTTCTCGTAACCGACTTTAGCGAGCATGGGATAGGCAACCGCGCCTAGGGTAACTGTCGTAGCAACCCCTGAACCTGATGGGCCCCCGAGAAGGAAAGAGGAGAGCACTACCGTGCGACCAGCGCCAGTTGCTTTGCCCCCCATCGCAGAGAAGGAGAAGTCGATATAGAACTTACCCGCTCCAGAGTACTGAAGGAATGCGCCGAAAATGGTGAACAAAATAATCAACGACGAAGAGACATCAATAGCAACGCCGAAGATTCCCTCTAGGGTCATGTACATGACACCAACCAAACGCCCCACGTCATAGCCCTTGTGCGTCCAAGGGGCTGGCAAATAAGGGCCCACTAAAGCGTACAAAATAAAGAGCGAAGTAATGATGGGCATGATCAGGCCGTTGGTGCGGCGCATAGCCTCCATCACGAGGAAAATCAAGCACAACCCAAAGAAAATGTCTAAATTTTCGGGCATGGTATTGCGATCTGCAAAATCATCCCCGCCTTGGATCATGTAAAGCACGATAAGTACAGATACGGCCGCCGCAATCCAATCCCACCACATGATTCGGTGTCTAAACCTGGCGCTGACCGGGAACAGCAGAAAACACAAAAACAAGACCATGGCCACATGAACTGGGCGCATGATCTGTGTTGGCACTATGGAGTAGGCCGCATATAAATGAAAGAGCGACATACCAATACACATCACTGTGATCATTGCAGCGCGCCAACCGTTAAATTTGTTTGCTGCGCCCTCTTCCTCTTCGATATAACTCTCAGCCTTTGCGAGCGACTCCTCGCTGATGTGGATTAATTCATCGCTATGAAGTATTTCTGCCGTAATGTGCGAATGAGGCTGTGAGGAGAAATGTCCTACGGGTTGATGATCGGGCATCGAACTCATTAATTAACCTTAATCCCTTTTTCCTTAAAGTACCGGAGCGCACCGGGGTGAAACGGAATTGGAGTTGCGCTTTGTTTTTGATCGGCTAAATTTAAGTTCTCCGCCTCCTTGTGCGCAGCAACTAAGTCTGCTTTATGATCAAATACAGTCTTTACTATGTTGTAGGCAGTCTTTTCATCCAAGTCCTCATGCGCAACAAGGATGTTCATCACAGTAGCTTGTTTATTATCTGTAGCCATCCCGCGGTATACGGATTTAGAGATGACATCAGTAATATATAACTTCCCGTACTTAGCATTCATCGCGTCCACTAGGTCGGCATGATCGATGAGTTTTACTTTAGTCCCGGGCGTATTGGCTAAGTCAGTTACTGCGGCTGTCGGCAACCCTCCAACCCAAAAGAAGGCATCAATTTTTGTATCCTTGATGGCGTTAACAGACTCTGCAGCACCAAGCCTCTCGCGCTTAATGTCTTTATCCTTGTCTATGCCTGCAGCTTCTAGCAACCTAAACGCCATCACCTCGGTTGCACTACCGGGGGATCCAGTTGACACGCGTTTGCCTTTCAAGTCCTTCATGGAGTTCACCCCAGAGCCCTCAACTGTAACGACGTGCATCCTATTAGGATACAGAATCATTAGGGTTTTAAGGGGCACTTTGTTATTTTTGAATTTTTCAACTCCTGTAAAAGCATCTAGGCTCGCATCCGTCATTGCAAAACCAATATAGGGCTTTCCGCTTCCAATAAGCTTTAAGTTATCAACCGATCCGCCCGTAACTTCTGCCGTAGCTTGAAACCCTGGAACGTTCTTGGAAAGAATTGATGCCATTGCACCGCCCATTGGGTAGTAAACGCCCCCTGTTCCGCCCGTTGCAATGGAAATATTTTGGGCGTGCGCGCACACCATTAGATTCAGGCATAGAGAAAAGGTTGCAAATAGATTTTTGTGTGTCAAGGACGTACTCCCGCGGGTTGTGACTGGAGCATAGGCTAACAGACTTATCCACGCTGTGTCCATAGAGGTAATACGTAGATAACACGCACTTGCGGCGCTTAGGCTGGAGCAGATTTATCACCCTCGTCGGTACCTTCTGTAGCCTCCGGTGCAGTGGCCTTAGGAGCCGGCGGAGGGGGCAACGTCAGTGCAACTGGTGGGGTAATGGGCGGTAGCGGCTCCTCCGGCTCAACAGGATCGAGAACTTGCATCGTTTGTGTCACGATAGAGCAAAGTTTCCCAGCTTCATTTTGCATGCTTACCTGCCAAACCATCGTAGATTTGCCGCGGTGAAAAGCTCTTGCCTCAGCTTTCACAACTGTCCCCATCTCTGCTGAGGCCATGAACTTTGTACTTGAGTCTTTGGTCACCACCTGTGTGCTTTTAGGGTTGTTCATGAGCATCCCAACAACGCAGAGCGTGTCCGCAAAGGTCATATACACCCCAGCATGAATCACCTCGCCAACAGAGAGGAAGTCTTCCCTCAGCTCTAACTCACCTAAAACTTTTTCAAGGCCAACCTCCGTTACCTTGACACCAAACAAGCCAGGGAATATGGGCTCTAGTAACTGGGTGATCGATTCGACGTCGTACATAACCGCCTTCAGGTAATTTAAATGAACTCGGATCAACTCATAAGTTGATGCTTTGGGTCATTATATTCGGTAGCAAGGAGATGCCTACGATTTTGGGAATGGAGTTGATACTCCCGGCCCACCTCCCCGCATTACCTGTGCGGGGAGATCAAGAGTTACTTTGGCTGCTTAACAACTCTTAAGTAGGGCTTGACTGCATTCCAGCCGCCGGGGAACAATGTTTTTGCGTCCTCATCAGACACCGAACCAGCGATGATCACGTCCTCCCCGTTCTTCCAATTAACGGGGGTTGCAACTTTGTATTTGACTGTTAATTGCATGGAGTCTAAAGCTCTTAAAATTTCATCAAAATTGCGACCCGTTGTCATTGGGTAGGTCATCATCAGTTTGATTTTTTTATCTGGACCGATTACAAAGACAGACCGAACTGTGGCGCTATTAGAGGCAGTTCTTCCCTCTGAGTCCCCCTTCTCATCAGCGGGTAGCATGTTATAAAGCTTAGCAACATTCAAATCCGTGTCGCCGATCATAGGGTACTTAACTGCAGCGCCCTGCGTTTCCTCGATATCTTTAGCCCAACTGCCGTGTCTATCAACTGGATCCAAACTCAGACCAATGAGCTTGCAATTGCGCTTGGTAAATTCTGGCTCAATCTTTGCCATATAACCCAGCTCGGTCGTACATACTGGAGTGAAGTCTTTGGGGTGAGAGAAAAGAATAGCCCAACTGTCTCCAATCCAGTTGTGAAAATTTATAGCGCCATGCGTGGTTTGGGCATCAAAATTTGGTGCAGTGTCGTTAATGCGTAATGACATGTTGTAAATTCCTAAAAAATAATTCCGAAAATAAAATGAGTTAGCCCTTGTACTCAAGAACGTGCAAGCCGCCGTTCCAGTCGGTGACATACATCAACCCTTCCGGAGTTACATAGGCATCACAAGTCTTCGCAGCAAAGGCAATATTAGGTCTTGGGTCCATCATTTTTTGCGGTAATGGCGGAACCCAGTAGGCGACCTCCTTGGGCTCAAAAGCGTTGGATATATCAAATACTCTAACGCCCGCGTTATTGTAGGTCGCAAAGATCATCTCTTCACTTTGGAAAGATCCAGGCCTATTTTCATGAAGGTTATGGGGACCAAAAGTTCCCAACCCACAATAATCCCTATCTTTAGGGGTTGGAAGGGTTGAAATGGGAACTGGATTTTCTGAAACTCTTACATCCAATACAAAGGTATGAAAAATTCCTTTTGCACATTTTTCTGCATTTGCCTCATCCGCAACCACACAGAGTCCTCTCTTTGGCAAAGGCAGCGGCGTGTGCGTGCCCCCTGGAAATGGAGGCGCCCAGTTGATGTGGGATAAGAGCTTAGGAGCCGCAGGGTCACTCAGATCATGAATGGTGAATCCTCCGTCTCTCCAAGCTCCGTAGCCTCTGTTGCCAGCTGTAATCATATGATGCAAAGCCATGCGCTTGCCTTTGGGCATTTTGGAGACCTCCCCAGCGGCTCGGTTCATCCCCGGCATCCACCACTTGGATACGATTTCAGGTTTTGTAATATTTTGCAAGTCAACCGTTACCAATAAAGTATCTGTGAAACCATCTAGGTGCGCTGCAATGTAGGCATAACGACCTCCCACCCACCAAAGCCTGTTAATACCAATGCCTGGCATTTCAAGAAATGCAATCTCACGCATCTCAGTAGGATTAGAAATATCGTGAATCGATAGACCGGACCTAAATTTCTTGCGATTGGTTAATGTATCAGCTGGATTGTTTTCGAAATAACCCCGCATATCGTTGTAAGACTGCATGGCGACAATATTGGCCCCATTGGCCAACAAAAGTAGGTTCTCTGCAACTTGCAAATGATGGGTTCGTGTGTATTGCCCAGCAGTAAAGAAGTTAACTGGTTTTAGGTCCTTGGGGTTGGCAGCATCCAAAATAGTAACGCCGTCACTGTGCATATGTCCCACATAAATATGCCCCTTATTCTTCATCACTTGGACACTGTCTGGGCGCCCACCTAAATCAGAATAAGAGAGGTGATTGATTTTGTAACCAATCCCCTTGGGCGGGACTGGGCCACTCATGGAGGAGGTTTGGGCATGTGCAACTGAATTCACGCCTAGAGTCGACGCGGCGATACCACCCGCCAACATACCACCCCACTGCTTCAAATGATCACGACGGTTTAGATTTTCCATATGAGATCCTTAAAAATTTGAAATTAAACAATGCGAAAGATATTTCAACAAACTTACCAATTGATGCGATTGATTTTTACAAAAAAATCAACTTAGTTATGGATTATTTTTCGTCTGCTATGGTATTGACTAAAACACCAATGCCTTCAATGTCAATCTCGCAAACGTCTCCAGGTGCCATCCAAACGGGAGGAGTCCGCGCATATCCAACACCGGCGGGGGTCCCTGTAATGATGACATCTCCGGGTATCAAAGTCATGCATTCAGAGATGATGCATAAGGACTCGATAACACCCCACAGAAAATCCTTTGTATTGCCGTCTTGCATGACTTGACCGTTTAATCGTGACTGAATACGAAGCCCGTCCGCAGCGGGAGGGAGTTCATCCGGGGTCACCAACCAGGGCCCAAAACCCCCAGTTGCATCAAAGTTCTTCCCCAATGTCCACTGCGAAGATTTTCTTTGGAAGTCACGAATACTGCCGTCATTAAAACAGGAGTACCCAGCAATACTAGCCAGTGCATTATCAGGCGTTAGGTGATGAGCTTTGTGACCAATAACAATGGCCAGCTCAGCTTCGTAGTCAAGCTTGCTGGACGCCTTAGGCCTAATAATAGGTTGGTCGTGTCCAATCATGGAGGACGGTCCACGCAAAAAGAAACTCGGGAACTCAGGCCTCGCGTTACCCCCCTCTTTGGCATGATCAGCGTAATTAAGTCCCATACAAACAATCTTGCTTGGACTCGCTATCAAAGGCAACAAATGCACGCTTTTCATAGCCTTATGCGTGGTTACAGGGGCCGCCTTGGCCGCAGCATATGCGCGTTGCAAACCATTTGGCGTCGCAATCAGTGCACCCAGTTCATGGGGCAACCCAGTTGCCAGCAAGCAGAGATCAACAAATTGATCTGAATTTGAGTCTAAAACGACACCGACCGTTGAAACACCGTGATTATCAAAACTTAAAAAACGCATGATTAAAAATTAGTTAGAGTTAAAAAATAAATAAACGATTAAGAAATCTACAAAGATCAAATTTCAATAACAACGTTCCCCATAAACCGCCCCTCCTCAACCGCAAGATGAGCCTGTGCGATATCGGGGAGAGAAAAGGTTTTTGCAACAGTATGCTTGAGTTTTTGGTTCTCTAGCAACTGCGTCATCTGGGCGAGTGTCCTGATTCGGTCCCCAGGGGTTATATCGTAAATCAGGAAAAATTTAAAAGTGATGGATTGAAAAAGAAGGGGGCGAAAGTTAATGGTGATATCCCCTGGGATATTGGATCCATAGCAAGCAAAGATGCCGTGAGGGGCTAGCGCACCCTGGGCAAGCCATTGGCTTGAACTAGAGAAATCCATATCGATGACTGCGTCTACGCCCCTGCCGTTGGTCATTGATTTGATGCGATCTGGAACAGATTCTGTTTTATAGAAAATACATTCACTCACGCCTGCGCCTTTTGCATGAGCAGCTTTTTCTTGATTTCCCACGGTTCCAATCACCCTAGCACCCGCTTGCACACACAACTGAGCGGCATAATGTCCAACACTCGAAGCAGCACCTGTGACTAGAACTGTTTTGCCCTTTAAATCTCCACACAGGTTAACTGCCTGCAAAGCAGTGAGTGCTGGAATCCCTAAGCATGCACCCTCAGCAAACGAAGTCGATTCAGGCAGTCGGGTGGCTTGGTGTTCATCGAGCACAATAAATTCACAAGCAGTCCCGAGAGGGCGCACCCATTGTCCGTTCCATATCCAAACTCGTTCACCTATTCGGCCTTGATCAACCCCGGACCCGACAGCATCTATCACCCCTGCTCCGTCGCTGTGAGGAATGATATAGGGCGCATTTAAAGGTCTCGCAATTCTGGATTTAACGTCTGAGGGGTTAACGCCGGAGGTTTTAAGCTGCACCCTTACCTCACCCGGACCAGGCGTGGGCTTCTCCATCTCTCCAACAATCAAAGTATCCTTTGCTGGACCGTTTTGTGTATACCAAGCTGCTCGCATCATTTTCTTTCTTACCCAATTAATTTGGAACTAAAGTTGCCACAGGTTTACCTTTTTCGATAACGTACGTCGCCAGAACTTTCGTGGCTCCGGAGCCAGTGTTGACGCCGTCATGAATTACACCAGCAGGGATGAAGAACACATCCCCCGCTTTAAGGGTGCGAGGTGCTTGCCCGTCAACCCTCAATTCAAGTTGCCCCTCGAGAATGTAACCAATTTCTTCGCCTGGGTGGGTGTGTCTCCCCGCGGCTGCAGTCTCTGCAAACTCGGCCCTTGCTTGTACGACAACCTTATCCGGAATCGATAAATCATGCGTTTGCAGAGGGACTCGCACAAGTTTGGCTTGTTGAGCCTGTGAAAGTGTTGCGTACCCCAAGAGGAGTGCACAGAAAGCCGCATGCTTTATGAAAGAAATTTTTGTATGTGTTGTCATGAAGCGCTCCATACTGGGGTGAGAAATTCATCTTAAATTTTTGAGCTTTAACTGCATTTAAGCTCTAGCGGATTTTGCTCCATTTTTAGCCGCGTTTTACTAGCGTCTTACCCCAGGGCTTTCAACCGTGATTTTGGCGTCCGAGGAGCGCCAGGCCAGAAATAGTTCTAAGTCCAGAAGTTGCGGAGAACCCAGCGGATACATATAGGCTCGAACCCCGCTCAAACAAGCCCTTAACCTGCGGTGCAAGGAGCCCATTCTTTGCCATTCGAGCCGGTAGGCTGGATATGCGTTGATATGGCCTTGGCTAATTGTTTCACCTTGAAGTTTTCTGCCCCAGTTTTGTTCATGACAATGGGTACAAGCCAAATTGATCTGCCCCATCCTGGTGTAATACAAAGCTTTCCCCATGCGAAAATGATCTATATTGTTTGAATCTATCTTTGTGCTCATGGGTAATCCTCGTGAGGCAATAGCAACGTAGGCACTGATTCCTAGCATTTCGTCAGATTCAAGAGCTAAGGGGGTTAGGAGTTGATGACGGGTTCTGCAGTAATTAATCCGTCCCTCTAAATTAATTAACTCACCCGAAATTTTGTCTATTTGAGGGTACCGTGTTGATACCCCCTTCATTGAAAGGTTAGTATCACCGTGGCAAGTTGCACAAGACGTGGAAGGGGATCCCGTAGAGCTCATTTCTATTTTTCTCCACAAAGTCTCGCCTTGCATTACCCACAGAAATGCCGGGTTCAGATCATCACTGCGTTGTAACGAGCGTAGGTCTTCGCTTATAAAGGTGGAGCCAGAGCGCAGTGCCTGCTGGGGCAAAACGCGCTCATCATCGTTTGCATTGGAAAAGACACTAGATAAGCAGAACAGCAGTATTAAACCTGTCCTTAGAAATTTGAGAAAGTCTGGTGAGCCGAGAACCTTGGAGAGATTACGCGCACTCATAAACTTTGAGGCTAGTCTGGTCACACTACTTCCAACAGTTTCTCAGCCTGCCCTAGAGCTCCCACATCGTCCTCCCATTCAAGCTTTAAGAGACCAGATTGGCTAGCCTTCATCCAAAACTGTAGACTAGGATTTGCAGCTATCCCCGTTCCTAGGGCGGCTTTAAAGATAACAACGTCCCCCCACTTGACCTGCAAGGTTTTGATCACATTCTTTGCAATCAACGTGCCCATCATATCTAGACGGTAACCCGTCTCCATTGGGTGTTGAATCAAAATGCGAACCTCAAAAGGCTGATCGCTTTTGATATTGGGTGGAATGATAATTCTGGCAGCCATGATTAAGATGCATCCAAGCAAGCAGACTCAGTAACTTCAACGGGTACTTGCGCTGTGAACCACTCACCTTTGGAGGTCAGCGCTAACGCATGCACATTTTGGGATCCGTTTAAGCGCACTCGAGTAGAGATCTCAGCTCTGGGATTCAAAGGGCTGAGATCAAAGCGCGCAACAAAGGGTCTGGGATTTCGGTCTGACAGGATGTAAATACTTTTTACATAATCGTTTGCAGTCATGGGACTATCTACATAAACGCGAAAAGCAGCCGAGTGCCCATTATCCGCAAGCCTTGGAGTCTCTAAAACAATTCTTCCCTCCTTGGGCTTTATGCCGCCAGTAATTTCCTTAAACAAAGCCTTGAAAAGATCCTCATCGGCGTGAGCTTCTCCCACCAACCCTAAGAGACTAGCAGCCCCCATTCCAAATGTTTCGAAGAATAAAGAGTCCATCCCTAAACCACCCAGCTTACATAGACCATGCAAACTGTTTCGCTTAGCCTGATCGGTTGAATAATTTTCTTTACGCATCAAAATTCCCATTTGGTTTTTTGTTTCCGACATTCATTCAGTCGCTATTTAAGTGTCACCAAATATGCAACTACGTCCTCTATTTGCTGTTCGTTCATCAATGGCAGTCCACTCCACTTTGGATCCACACTCACCAATCCTTCGACCTTATAGTAACTGGGCATGATGGTCTGTGGGTTGAGTACGCTTGAGTTGATAATTCTTAACCTCAACTGAGCAGCGCTCAATCTAGCGCCAACGCCCTCAAGTAAAGGCGCTAAGTTACCAACCTGCCCATTAAAACCCGGAATAGCGTGACAAAGAGTGCATTGACCATTTCGTGTTTGAACAATTTGTGCGCCGCGAGAAGCAACTCCCACTCGCCCCCCTAAGGGCTCAAACACTGAATCAGCACTAATTTGATAGTCAATCAATTTTGGATTTTGTGCTGAAACACTTTCTGAAACAAAAAATCCTGCACAACCCAATACCCCACTCATCAGGAATGCCAACGACTTAAGGGCAGATCCACTTAACTTTAAGCACTGAGCAGGGACGCCTTGCATGTCGATTGTTTTGTATACGCCTGAAACTATTTAGATATCCAAATACTACACACCCCCCCTTAAAGCCTGCACACAGGCTATAGAGGAGTTAAGCATGAATTGAGTTTGGTTTTACCCAGCTAAAGCCAGAAACTAAACGATCTTCAACCCTGAATACTTAAGGGGAACTGTCCTCACAGGCTTACCCCTGGCTTTGTAGATCGCATTCAAGATAGCAGGCGCTACAACGCAAATGGTTGGCTCTCCGACACCTCCCCAAAAGTCAAATGTAGGTGCAATGACAGTCTCAATGAGAGGCATCTGCCTCAAACGAGCAATTGGATAAGTATCAAAGTTACCTTGTTCAACACGGCCGTCCTTGATCGTTACCTCACTTTGCAAGGTATCGAGTGCGTAGGCCACAGATCCCTCAACTTGCGCTGCGATCATGCGTTGATTAACGGCGTGTCCACAGTTTGTTGCCAAAACGAGCTTATGGATATGGACCTCATTACCCTTCACGCTCACCTCAGCTACAGCGGCGGTGTAACTTCCGTACCCCATAAACTGAGCAATACCGCGGTGCACGCCAGGTGCAGTTGGCTTGCCCCAACCTGCTTTTTCTGCAACAGCATTTAAAACACCCAAATGTTTGGGGTGATCCTTTAGTAATGCGCGTCTAAACTCTAATGAATCGCGTCCTGAGGCACGAACTACTTCCTCTAAAAAGCATTCACTGTATAAACCGTTTTGGTTCGTGTTAACGCCCCTCCAAGGCCCAACAGGCACGTGGGAGTTACGCATTGCATACTCAATTTTTAAATTGGGGATGGTGTATCCAAATTGAGCATCCCCCGCTTCGGACCAAAAGCCTTGGAGTTGACGACGATCTTTCCCGTCAATGATATTGTGCGGCGCAGCGTAAGCATTAATTGAGTGTCCCGATACACGAATATGCATACCGACCAAATTGCCCTTTTTATCCAAGCCAGCAGACATTTTGCAATGCCCAATAGGTCTGTAAAAGTCATGCGTAATGTCCTCTTCCCTTGACCATAAGAGCTTGACAGGAATACCCGGCATTTGCTTAGCAAGCAAGGCCGCTTGCTTAACGTAGTCTTGGAATCCGCCTCGACGCCCAAAACCTGTCCCTAAGGACATGTTGTAGACCTCACATTTTGTGATGTCTAGTCCAGTAGATTTTGCCAACTCAGCAAGAGCTGCTTCTGCATTCTGAGAGGGCACCCACACCTCTGCTTTATCAGCTGTAACCAGAGCTGTACAGTTCATAGGTTCCATACAAGCGTGGCTGACGAATGGGGTAACGTAAGTCGCCTCCACTTTGGTATGCGCTGCAGCAATCGCCGCATCCGCGTCGCCTAAATTGGTATCTGCAAATACATTTTGAGTGGAGGTGAGCCCCTCCTCCAGTGTGGCTCTGATCGTCTCACTTGAAACTTTTCCGTTTGCACCCTCATCCCAGACGATAGGAAGTGCATTTAAGGCCTGCTTGGCTCGCCACCAATTATCAGCAACGACTGCGACCGCATTGTCGTCAACCCGGAGCACTGCCTTAACACCACGCATCGATTTAACTGCTGAATCATCAAAGCTTTTCAATTTGCCCTCAAAAACAGGACACGCTTTAATCGCAGCATAAAGCATTCCAGGCAACTTGACATCAACAGCATACTTTAAGCGTCCATTGACCTTTGATGCTGTATCAAGACGCTTAAGAGGACGCCCTGCAAGTTTCCAATCTTTGGGAGATTTAAGCTTGAGGGTTTTAACGTCTGGCGCTGGGAGTTTGGCTGCTTGATCAGCCACTTGTCCATAGGAGAGTTGGCGCCCAGAAGCCCCATGTTGAATAACACCCTTGGTCACACTGAGCTCAGCAACTGGAACACCAAGCTGATTTGCGGCCGCTTGAACTAGCAGTAGCTTAGCCGCCGCTCCGCCTTGTCTGACGTATTCATGGGATTCACGGATACCGCGACTACCGCCCGTTGCCATGTTTTTCCAAACACGGTTTCTGGCTAAGTTTTGACCCGCTGTCATTTGCTGAACACTGACTCTTGCCCAGTCGCAATCTAGCTCCTCAGCAACCAACTGTGCCAAGCCCGTGTGAGTGCCTTGCCCCATTTCCGCTCTAACGACGCGGATCACGCAGGAGTCATCAGACTTAATGAGTACCCAAGCATTGACCTCTTGCATTAAAGCCGCTTGAGCCGTTTGCGCAAGTGCAGGTACGTGAAACCCAACCGATAGCCCACCCCCGGCGACAGCCGCTGAACCAATAACAAAGGATCGACGAGAAAGCTTAAGCGCCTGAGCCTTGGTGACGGTTGGTGTTTCAGTGTCTGAAGGAGATTTTGTAATTGTTGTCATATTATTTCTCCCATTAAGCGTTTGAAATCAATTCAGAGTCAACGGATTTTGTGTCAACCCCGTCGGCCATGTAATGAATAACAGATCCAATACCCTTACCGGTTTCAGCGGCATGATGAATCGCAGCACGAATGCGTTGGTATGTACCGCAACGACAAATATTTGTCATGGCATCATCAATATCTTTGTCGGTTGGCTTGGGGATTTTGGCCAAAAGTGCTGATGCAGCCATAATTTGACCCGATTGGCAGTAGCCACACTGGGGCACATCAAGCTCTAGCCAAGCCTCTTGAACTGGATGGGTCGTATCTGTAGAGAGTCCTTCAATCGTTATGATTTTTTGGCCTACAGCAGCAGAGACTGGATAAGAACATGATCGAACGGGTTGCCCATTCAGATGAACAGTACAAGCACCGCACTGTGCAATACCGCAACCAAATTTAGTTCCGGTCATGCCGAGCGCATCGCGCAAAACCCACAACAAAGGCATGTCTGGTTCTACGTCAACCATTTGATCTTGACCATTAATGTTCAGTTGAATCATTTTTGTTAAACCTCAATAAAAAAATAAACAGTTAAGAGAAATTGAAATGCGTATTTATGAATTGAATTCAGTCTAAATTTTTTAAACCATCTCAAGAGCAATATAGACCAATCATCCTCACCCGAACTGGGGACATTAAACCACTAAATCTGCCCTGTGGACATAGCGAATATCCATTAGTTATGCTGGAGGAGGCACTCACTAAGAGTTAGAACAATGCTTACCCAAGCGTCTTGGGATTCTAACTAGAATGGAACATCTAGCCAGTCAGGCCAAATCGGTCAAAATTTAATCGACAGAAGGATTAAAACCAACCTCAAAATCTGAAGAGCTGTACGACCATTGCCCGTCCTGCCAATACGCATATTGTGTTTTAGTTATTTTTCCAGCACCAAACTCACGTCCGCCACCTGTAATTTCAATTGTGAATTTTTTAGTCATGATCTGCAAACTTACGAACGTGTGAGCCTAAATTCTTCGATTGCAAAGCTCTCTTGTCCCTTATCACAGGACACGAGCA
>CAIKVH010000053.1 GCA_903830725.1 uncultured Burkholderiales bacterium
AAAAAGACGCTCAGAGGTATATCAAAAAGCCAAGGAGAACAATCCAATCAGGTGGTCAGGTAAGACAAGAAATTGGGCTCACATTGACAGGGTTGAATTGAATCAGGAGAATCGAACTAAAATTGGGTCTTAAAAAGTTCATCGGACAACTACCCTGAAAAACGCCGATTATTAGGACGATGGAATCATAATCCACAGGTCCGCGGTTCGAATCCGTGATGAATCCATCCGCTCGTCTGGATATCATCTCGGATAACAATCCGTCTCAGTAAACCATCACAGTTAGTTTAATTAGCTTTTGAGCCATCGCCCCAGTAACCGCCTAGGGCTGCTATTAAACTTATATGAGCTGTTATGCGCCTATTCTCAAGAGTTAATAAAGTTCTTTCATTATTCAACTGCGTAACTTGATTGGTGACGACCGTTGAATAGCTCACTATCCCTGACTTGTATTGATTCAAAGAGATTCTTGTCGAGCGTCTTGCACTCGTTACAGCTTGGCTTTGCTTGGCTATCTCACTTTCCAATAACTTAACGGCAACCAAGTTATCCTCAACATTTTGAAAAGCACTAAGTACCACTTGCCTATAGTTGGCAACACTCTGCTCATAAGCAGCCTTGGCTTGATCACTTGCTGCAATCCTCGCACCACCATCAAATAATGCCAACGCAGCGCTAGGACCTACGGCCCAGACTTTATTTGGTGCGCTGATTAAATTAGGCAGCACTGCACTTTGATACCCCGTAGATGCAGAAATCAAGGGGGTAGGAAAGAACGCAGCTCTTGCAACGCCAATCTTTGCATTTGCTGCACCCATCAGTCTCTCTGCACTCGCTATATCTGGTCTCCTCTCCAGGAGTTGTGCTGGTAGCCCAGTGGGCACAACGGGCAAGTTATCCAAGACAGTTGCTATCGAGCTTTTATAGGAGTTAGTATCGCTAGAGAACTCTATTTTCTCAGGGGCAATTGCAAACTTTGAGGGCGACTCACCCACCAAAACAGCAACGGCGTGCTCGAGTTGAGCACGGGTGACATTGATGTCTATTGCAAGCGCCTCTGTAGAGCGCAACTGAGTTTGCGCTTCACTTAAATCAAGTTGTGAGGCAACTCCCATTTTGAATTGGTTCTCTGTGATTTTGAAGGATTTTTTATACGCCTCAACCGTGTCTTCATACATCTGCTTTTGGACATCTGTGATTCGGAGCTGAAAGTAGGTTTGCGCCAATACAGAGCGAGTAGACAAAAGTGCTGCCTCTAAACTGGCCGCACTTGCTTGTGCGCTGGCTTTATTGGCTTCAACTGATCTTCTGATACCACCCCATAAATCGGGCTCCCAACTCGCAGCGACTCCCGCGCTTTGGTATTTACTGCTGGTTGCTGAGCCTTTGCTTGACGCTACATCCAAAGAAATGCTCGGGAAAAGTCCTGCCTGTGCTACGCCCACCAAGGCCTGTGCTTGACGGTACTGGGCCTCAGCAGCGATGATGTTTTGATTGCTAACGCTGACCTTTTTCATGAGAGCGTTCAGCACTGGGTCGTTATAGATCTCCCACCACGCCCCTTTGGGTTGTGCATCCTTAGGGTCCGCGGGTTTCCAGTCCGGTGATTGCTTATAGGTCTCAGGCACTGGCGCTGTTGGCCTCACATAATCAGGCCCAACTGCACACCCCATAATCAATAACACAACAAATATAGAAGGTGCAGCAAAGGCTTTATAAGCTGCGTGTATCAGTTCGTAGGATGTGCTTTTCACGTTCGTTTTCTCCAATTACGAAGTCTCTCCATATAGAGATAAATCACGGGTGTGGTGTATAAAGTCAGTATCTGACTTAATACCAATCCACCCACAATTGAAATCCCAAGCGGTCTTCTAAACTCGGCCCCGTCCCCGGCCCCAATTGCCAAAGGTACAGCGCCCAAAATAGCAGCCACGGTTGTCATCAAAATGGGTCTAAATCTAAGCATACACGCTTTATTTATAGCGTCTAGTGCACTCAAGTTCTGATCCCTTTGCGCAGTGATGGCGTAATCAATCATCATAATTGCGTTTTTCTTAACAATTCCAATGAGTAAAATAACACCAATCATCGCAATCACATTGAACTCGGTGTTAAAAAACATCAAGGCCAATAGGGCCCCAATCCCAGCTGAGGGCAGAGTTGACAAAATGGTTAGGGGGTGTATCAAGCTCTCATACAAAATGCCAAGCACTATATAAACCGTAAACAGTGCGGCCATGATAAGCATGGGTTGACTTTTCAAAGAATCTTGGAAAGCGAGCGCTGTCCCTTGAAAACCTCCTCTAACTGTATCGGGAACATGCAAGCGTTCAAACATAGCGTTGATTGCATCTGAAGCAGTTCCAAGAGAGACGCCGGGGGGTAAATTAAAAGAAATTGTCGTCGCAGCAAACTGACCCTGGTGATTCACCACCAAGGCCGCATTATTCATCTTGAAATTTGCGAAAGCGCTGAGCGGGACTTTGGCGTTTGGATTTTTGCCCACATTAAGACCCGCTGCTGAGCCAGTAGCAGACACTGACTGAGCGGGACCGAGCGCAAAGGTGGAGGGCTTGGGTACAGATGTACTAAAGTACATCTGGTTCAGTATCTCCGGACTCTGCCAAAACTTAGGCGCCACCTCAAGCACAACGTGATATTGGTTTAAAGGGTTGAAAATGGTTGAGACCTGAGTTTGACCAAATGCATACCCAAGTGTTTGATCAATAATGCTCGGCGTTAGTCCATACTTCGCCGCCGCCTCGCGGTTAATGGTCAGCGTCGTTTGGAGGCCCTTATCTTGTGCGTCCGTGTTGACATCAATCAGTTCGGGTAAGTCCATCATTGCAAAACGGATTTTAGGAGCCCAGGCTCTTAGCTCATTTAAGTTATCACTGAGAATTGTGAATTGATAGAGTGCATTATTGCCTCTACCCCCGATGCGAATGTCTTGGACGGGCTGCAGGAAAAGGGATGCGCCCGAGATGGAGGAAAGCTTCTTTCTCAGTCCTCCTACAACCTCCTCCATCGGCGCTCGCTCAGCGATGGGTTTAAGAGCTATGAACACACTCCCCGTATTGCGTTGACCGCCACCTGTGAAGCTGATGACGTCTTTTACATTTGGGTCCTTCATGACAATCTCAGTCATCTTAGCCATCTTCAGCTGCAAGGCTTGAAAGGATATATCCTGGTCGGCTTGTATGTTGCCAATCAGTCTACCCGTATCTTGTTGCGGGAAAAATCCTTTAGGGATAATGACGTAGAGGTAGACATTTAAACAAATTGTCCCGACAAAAATCAAAAGCGTAATTCTTCTATGGCGCATCGCAACGCTCAGCGAGCTTTGATACAAACTCAGCAACTTGTTAAATGAGCTCTCGGTGAACTTAGAAAATCCTTTGATGGACTCTTTTGAGCGCTGCTTTAAGAGTCGTGAGCAAAGCATTGGCGTTGCTGTAAGCGAGATTAAAAGAGATACGAGAATCGACACCGACAGGGTGATTGCAAACTCTTTAAAGAGTCGTCCAACGATGCCCCCCATCAGCAAAATAGGAATAAATACAGCAATCAGTGAAATACTGATGGACAAAACCGTAAAGCCCACCTCCTTTGCGCCCTGCAGTGCAGCCTCAAAAGGCTTTTGCCCACTCTCTATCCGTCTTGAAATAGCCTCAAGCACCACAATCGCATCATCGACGACAAAGCCTGTTGCGATGGTGAGTGCCATTAGCGATAAATTGTTCAAAGAGAACTTCAAAAGATACATCACCCCAAAGGTACCAATGAGCGATACGGGGACCGCAATACTTGGAATGAAGGTCGCGCGCGCGTTGCCCAGGAATAAGAAAACCACTAACACCACGAGCGAGGTTGAGATGACAAGAGTTTTCTCAACCTCAAACAAAGAGGCCTTGATGGTGGGAGTTCTATCAATAGGTATACCAATATCGATTGCAGCGGGGATAGAGGCCTTAAGGATGGGTAAAGTTTCCTTGACGCGCTCTACTGTGGCAATGATATTGGCACCGGGTTGCCTAAAGAGGACAATCAAAACGGCGGGCTTGGTGTTGGCAATACCGCCGTTACGAAGGTCCTCTACGGAGTCCACGACCTCTGCGATATCTTTTAACCGAACGGCTGCTTTGTTATGGTACGAGACGATCAAGGGCATATAGTCTTTGGCGGACTTTGCTTGATCATTAGCCAGAATTTGCCAACTTTGGTCCCCACTGTCAAACATTCCCTTGGGGCGGTTAGCGTTGGATGCAGCGATTGCAGCACTCACATCTGCTAACCCAATGTTGTTTTGGGTCATCAGCTTAGGGTCCACCTCAACACGCACCCCGGGCAATGAACTTCCCCCAATGCTCACCTGTCCAATCCCTTTGACCTGCGCTAACTTTTGAGCTAGGACGGTTGATGCAACATCATATAAAGCAGCGCGTGACAAAGTGTCCGAGGTCAAGCTCAGTATTAAGATCGGTGCATCCGCTGGGTTGACTTTGCGGTAAGTCGGATTGATGGGCAGTCCTTGAGGCAATAGCGCGTGCGCGGCGTTGATTGCTGCTTGCACATCATTAGCGGCCCCGTCGATGCCCCTACTGAGATCAAACTGAATCACGATGTTCGTGTTGCCGAGCGTGCTCGTTGAGGTCATCTCCGAGATGCCAGCGATACGTCCAAGCGCGCGCTCTAAAGGGGTCGCAACTGTGGAGGCCATAGTCTCTGGACTTGCACCGGGCAAACTCGCGCGAACTAGGATAGTTGGAAACTCAACTTGAGGGAGCGGTGCAACGGGCAGCAGTAAAAAGGCGAGAGCCCCGGATAGGGCAATTGCAACCGTAATTAAAGTCGTTGCAATGGGCCTATTGATAAAGGGCTTGGAGATACTCATTTAGATGCGTGCTATGCAGTCAGATTCTTTGAGTACTCTATCTTGTACTCTATGGGGTCCAAATTCAAAATATATCCTCAAGCTTGATCTCCAACTTGACCTTCATTCAATCTTCTAGACAACTCATCAAAGGCAAGATAAATGATGGGCGTTGTATAAAGCGTCAAGAGTTGACTCAGGAGCAAGCCCCCGACCATCGTGATACCCAAGGGGTGCCTAAGCTCTGAGCCCACTCCTGTCCCCAGCATCAGGGGCAACGCCCCGAGTAAAGCAGCCATGGTGGTCATTAAAATAGGTCTGAGCCTCAGCATGCAGGCCTCAAAGATTGCATCTTTGGGAGATTTTTTATGAACACGTTCAGCCTCAAGAGCAAAGTCAATCATCATGATGGCATTTTTCTTAACGATACCAATCAAGAGAATGATTCCAATAATCCCAATGATGCCTAGATCGTTACCAGAGATGATGAGTGCGAGCAAGGCACCAACGCCTGCAGACGGAAGCGTTGAGAGAATGGTGAGTGGGTGCACATAACTCTCGTACAAAACCCCTAGGACAATGTACATCGTGAGCACCGCGGCAAGTATCAGCCATAAAGTGTTGGTGAGTGAGGCACTGAAAGCCTGCGCTGCGCCTTGGTAGCGCGTGAGCACACTGCCCGGAACTTTAATCTCAGCTTGTGCGGCATTAATTGCTTTTACGGCGTCCCCTAACGAGTAGCCTTTGGCCAAGTCAAACGAAATCGAGGCAGACGGAAATTGACCCTGGTGATTAATGGTCAACAACCCGTATTGCTCCTCTACATGAGCTAGCGCTTTAAGCGGGACTTGTTGCCCACTAGATGCAGGCACGTAAATATCGTTGAGCGCGTTAACACCCCTTTCTGCACTTTTCTTGGCCTCTAAAACAACTCTGTATTGGTTGGTCTGTGTAAAAATGGTTGAGATTAGGCGTTGACCATAAGCGTTATAAAGAGCATTATCAATACCCGCAACCGTTACCCCGAGGCGCGCAGCGTCGTCTCTGTGTATGACAACATAGGCCTGAAGTCCACGGTTTTGGTAGTCCGAAGTCACGTTTGCGAGTTCGGGCAGAGTGGACAGGGTGTCTACGATTTTGGGAACCCATTGCTCTAAATCGTTCGGTATAGCACTCTCAACTGTAAACTGGTACTGCGTCCTACTAATGCGATCCTCAATCGTTAGGTCCTGTGAGGCCTGTAAGTAAATCTTGATATTTGAGAGTTTATCGACTTGCTCTTGAATTCTTCGAAGTATTTTTTGAATACTCGCTCTTTGGTTATGGGGTTTTAGGTTGATCAAAATACGCCCGTTATTAAGCGTTGAATTGACCCCGTCTACGCCGATAAAACTAGACAAGCTCTCTACGTCAGGATCTTGCAAGATAACGTTTGCAAGCTCTTGTTGGTAACCAGCCATCGCAGCGTAGGAAACGCTTTGCGAAGCCTCAGTGATCCCTTGAATGACTCCGGTATCTTGGATTGGAAAAAATCCTTTGGGAATAAAGATATACAAACCAATCGTCATCACAAGCGTTGCCACCGCCAATGCGAGTACTTGCCTGGGTCTATCTAACGCCCAGGTCAGCGTAGCCCCGTAGTGGCTTATGAGTTGATTAAACAGTGAGGTCGTCTTTTTATAAAACGCAGACTGCTCATCTGCGGGCACGTGCTTTAAAAGCTTGGAGGACATCATGGGGGTGAGTGTGAGCGAGACAACGGCTGAGATGATGATGGAGACAGCAAGCGTGATTGCAAACTCTCTAAAGAGTCTTCCAACCACATCGCCCATAAAAATGAGGGGGATTAAGACCGCAATCAATGAGATGGTGAGTGAGATAATCGTGAATCCAATTTGCTTTGACCCTTTGAGTGCAGCCTCCAGTGCGCTTTCGCCTTCTTCGATATAGCGGGAAATATTCTCAATCATGACAATGGCGTCATCCACCACAAATCCCGTTGCAATGGTGAGCGCCATTAATGAAAGATTATTAAGCGAGAAGCCGGCCAGGTACATGACAGCAAAGGTCCCTATCAGCGACAAGGGCACTGCAACACCTGGGATGATGGTTGCGTAGACATTTCCTAAGAATGCGTAAATAACGAGTACAACAAGTACTACTGAGAAAAGAAGCTCAATTTGAACGTCCTCTACAGAGGCGCGAATCGTTGTAGTTCTATCGGTGAGGAGTTTGACATCAACGCTTGAGGGCATCGTGGAGGAGATGAGCGGAAGGAGTTTCTTGATGCGCTTGACCACTTCAATAACATTGGCACCAGGTTGCCTTTGAATATTAACGATCACTGCGGGTTCCCCGTTGCTCCAAGCCCCCAGCCTCACATTCTCCGGTGCCTCCTCTACGGTTGCAACATCAGAGAGATGGATGGGTGCGCCGTTTTTGAAGGCAATGATCTGTTTGCTGTACTCCGGCGCAGTCCTCATTTGATCATTGGCATCTATGGTTGATGCACGCTCTGGGCCATCAAAACTGCCCTTGGAGGAGTTTACATTCGCGTTCGCAATTGCAATCCTTACATCATCCAAGCTCAGTCCAATGTCAGCAAGCAATTTCGGATTCGCTTGAATGCGAATGGAGGGTCTTTGACCACCGGACATGCTGACCAAGCCAACGCCTGGGAGTTGGGAGATCTTTTGCGCCATTCGTGTATCAACCAAATCCTCAACCTTTGTTAGAGGTAGCGTTGTGGAGCTGATAGCGAGAGTGATGACGGGCGCATCCGCAGGATTGACTTTGGAGTAAATGGGAGGTGCAGGTAAATCAGCAGGGAGTAAGGAGCTCGAAGCATTTATCGCGGCTTGCACCTCTTGTTCAGCCACATCAAGATTTATGTCTAAGCTGAACTGTAAAACGATAACTGATGCACCGCCCGAACTGGTCGAGGACATTTGGTTCAAGCCCGGCATTTGTCCAAACTGACGCTCGAGGGGAGCGGTGACTGAGGAGGTCATCACGTCTGGGCTCGCCCCTGGGTACAGGGTTGCGACCTGAATGGTTGGATAGTCAACCTCGGGCAAAGAGGAGACGGGGAGCAACTTGTAGGCAATGATTCCGGCCAACATAATCGCCACCATCAGTAGCGATGTCGCAACTGGGCGGAGTATGAATAGGCGCGAGGGATTCATGGGGCTACTTTATTTGCCTTGCTTTTGTCCCACATTTCGGATTTATCTACTTTATCAGGTGTCACTGCATTCGGTCCATTCGGTGAAGTTCCTGAATGAACTGGACTCCCTGCTGCTTTGTCATCTGATTTGGTTGTGTTTTTGTCTGCAGATTTATCAGATGCTTTATCAGATGCTTTGTCCGGTGATTCACCCGGCTTCTTCCCCCTTCCCCCTCCTGGGCGGGCCGCCTCGCCGATTACTATGTTTGCCCCCTCGCGCAACTTATCTAATCCGTCAACCACAACCCTATCACCCGGGCTTAACCCCGACTCGACCAATACCTTGTCCTCATCCGTTGGACCCAGTTTTACAGGAACGACTGATACAGTTTTACCGTCCTCGTTGACGCGGTATACAAAGGTTCCGATCGTGCCCTTTTGCATCGCTGTTGCAGGCATGTAAGTCACGTCTTTTTTAACATCCAAAATCGACTTGACATTCACAAACTGGTTCGCAAACAATGTGCTCTTCGCATTGGGGAAGATCGCCCTTAGTTTGACCGTGCCAGTGTTCAAATCAATAACATTATCGATGCTATCGAGTCGGCCTTTATCCAAAATCGATCTGTTATCGCTGTCCCACGCCTCGATTTCAACTGGTTTTGAAGGTCCTGGTTTAGAGTTCGAATTGCTTTTTATGTTATTTGCATTATCTTTAGCACCGTCATTACCGCCGTACCTGGTTCCTGCTTCTTTGTTGTTGCTGCTCCTAGCGCTAGCGCCGGGGCTAGCTGGGAACTGGGTAGGATTTAATTTTTGAAGATAAGTGCTCAGTAAATTTTGCGGCACAGCAAAGATCACAGTCGTCGGGCTGACCTGGGTAATGACAAACAGCGGCGTTGAGTTATTGGCCTGAATCAAATTTCCAGGGTCCACTTGTCTAAGTCCAATACGACCAGCGATCGGGGAGGTAATCCTTGCGTATTCAACTTGAAGCTTTGCAGCATCTACCAAACCTTGATCCGTCAAAACGCTACCCTTGTATTGCAAGGTCAGCGCTCTTTGTGTGTCATAGATCTGAGTGGATACGGACTCTTGTGCAATCAATGTCTCATAGCGCTTAAGATCTAGCTCCGCATTTCGAAGCAGCATCTTATCCCTCTCCAACGCCCCTTCGGCTTGTTTTAAAGTAGCCTCATAAGTTCTTGGATCTATCTGGGCAAGTACTTGCCCGGCTTGGACCATTTCGCCTTCTTTGAAGAAAACATCTTTTAAAACGCCGCTGACCTGTGGGTAAACTGTCACACTATTCCTCGGAACAACAGTTCCGAGTGCGTTCAAACTGACAGTTATGTCGCCCGTCTTAACTTCACCGACCACTACAGAGACGGGACGGTTTTTGGAGCCCGTGCGCTTATCGTTGTCTGCCTCGCCCTTGCTAGAGAGGTAATACCAACCACAACCAATGAATGCCCCAATGAGGAGGACTGTGACTACTCGCTTAAAGCTGCTGCCCTTGGCAGGTATACGCTTAACAGAGTCAAGCCCTTTTTGAAAGAAACCCATTTTGCAAATCCTTGCGTCATTTACGTCTTCTAGCTAGATTGCTCGACTGTACTGTGGTCAACCCGAGCGTTTAATTCTATGCTAGTTTACTACCGCTGACTGTGACAAAGAGCCCATGCAACGGCGCTTTTTCCCCAGGAATTTAAGCAACACGATAAACAATAGTGGCGCTACAGGGGCTCGGGATGCCCCCAGGCCATATTGGAAAAGTTATTTTTGATGATGACCATCAACATAGAGTTGATGGGGCTGAAATCAACTACGGTACTCACCTACCAAAACCAATCGATCTGATCGAATCAGGTCGGCTTTAGGTGCCGATCAACAACCGAATACGGATACGCAAAAAATCAAAGCAATAAAGTGCGGGTGCGGAGTATGTCCAGGTAGCCGCCCAGCTTTTGTAAAAAAAATCTGTGCGCTAGGACACGTTACGCGCTTCAAACTGGCATTTAAAGACTTTGCTTTTTCTAAATAGTTTGGAGAGTTTGGAATTGTTTTGAATCCCCTGTTACGTAACAGACAGACGGATTCATCCACTCATCCTATGATCAGTTTCGAAATCAATAGGCAACGATTTCAACAACTGCAAATCAACAACTGCAAATCAACAACTGCAAATTCAAGTCGCTTCTTAAAACCAAAACCTCCTATGCGCTCTACGAAACCCGTTGATCACAGAGCCCCTAAATTTAGAGTGCTTAACGCTGTTAAATGGACAGGCTATGTTTTAGCCTTTTCAGGATGCCTTGGTATTTTGCTGGGCATCATGCATATTTTTGATATGCAAATATTTGCTTTCGGTTTGTCCTCTGGCATTCGGTTAATGGGGTCGGTTGGGATCTCAGGCTGCTTGCTTAGTGCCGTAGGTCACGCGGTAAGTGAACAACATTTAATTTAATTTTTTAAAAGGCTACATCAAGTGTTCAAACGATCAGATTATTTTATTCTTCTTGCTGTGATGCTGTCTTTTGTCATTTCAGCCTACCTGTGGTTTGTGGATGAGGATCAATTACAAGCTATTTACACAGCGATTTGGATTCCCTCAATTTTTGCATTTGCAATATATTTCAAATTGTGCACGTTAATGAGCAGAAAACATGCATCATAATATCTTAATGCCGGCTATAGCCATATTCATCCTTATGGTTATTGGGCTTGTCTATACGATCGTTGAATTTACTGCGCTCGGAGAAGATGCAGTGTTGAGAACAAAACGGATCGCAAAAAAGATACGACCGCCGCACTAAATCGACTTACAGATCGACCACAAAGCAGGTCTTAGCAGTAGGTTAGGTAGCAGGTTAGTTCGAGTCGATTAAATTGACACCGGATACTTAACTCGGTCTACCAAAATCATATGAGGCACGGTCAAGGCGGCGAGCCCTACAAATACCAACTGCAACACTTTGGAGTAATCCCCCCTGTTCGGGAGCAATGTCCAACAAAGCAAGACCGCGACTGCACTTAAGGCCATTGGCCAAGCAGCTGTCGCACCCATTTTGGACCATTTAACGCCGACAAAATCCTTGGAACGGATGATGTGTCTTAAGCTGTGCATCAAACAAAAAAACACTGTAAACGCAATCAAAGGTTGAGCCAAGATTGCCATTAACGTTAAAGCGGAAATCTCAATTGCTTGCGCTCTATTTCGTTGGCATTCAAAACAAATAGCAATCACCAACAAAGCGGCCCAGGGTATTGAGACCCTAGCAATGACGCTCCCAACCAAGTATCCACTTTGTGGATCAAGGATCATAGAGAACAAATCGGTCATCCTTTGCAGGTGAAATATTGTCGGCAAAACAATCACAGCCCCCCCGTAAAGGGCTTTTGTTACGAATGGGGTTGTTGAATTTAAATCTCTAGAAAAATGCAAAATAGACAAGACTAAGAATGTGAACATAAAGAGTACAGGGGACGTAACCCATAAGACAACCATCCCTAACGCCCATAAAAGATAAATCAAGATAAATTTAAACCAAGATCGCCAGTTTGTTATTTGCAATAGCTTTTGCGCAAACAAAGGATCAATGGCACCGTGGGGCACACCTAAAACAAAAATAAAAATACTCAAGATCATTAAATTATTAATAGATTCATCTGGCGCAAAGTATATTGAAGCAACGCTTGCGCCGAGGGCAACTGTGCTGAATAAAGCACTTTGATATTTCACTGAAGCCCCTGAGTTCAAAGTGGTCACGGAGTTTTGGCTCATCGATCTCAATTCTTTAATTTAGCTATTAAAGTCTTAAGGAGTTCGCTTAGGAAGAGAACCTTAGGCAACACCCTAATTACAGCCCAAAGATCCAAGAACTCTCCTTTGTCTGTTAAGAACCGAATCAGTCTCCTCGGATTTACCCCAGAAAACAAACTAAAGAATAGCTCTGGTCCAAGGGTGGGATTGTTTTTGAGTACGTTTAAAAACAAGGCATCCATTTTCTGCAATAAATAGGGATCTTTGACATGGGCAATAGGCACTCCCCGGCTCACGATAGACAGTGCGCAGGCAACTGACCAGTTTTGTATCCTTTGAAAAGAGTACCCGGTAGAGGGCCTTGCAGCCCCTGCGTTAACACCCACTCGCACATAATAATCTTCCCCCTGTGTATGCTGAGCTTTGTCATCATCAAGAGGCTTTAAGCCCATAGGGATTAGGCCGTACTCGGACCTTCTCACCTTATAGTCCGTTGCGTTTAAGAATTTCTTTACGGACTCCTCAAGGTGAGCCCTCAAGGCGGGGGCCGCGTAGGGCTTGACGCCAAAGCTTGTAAATTCAATCAACGCAACATTCTTTGAGATCGGCAAGAGGTAAGTAAATCCTGTGTACTCAGAGTTGGAGGGACAAAAGTCCATCAAGACAGCCGCCCGGGGATCAAATATCTCGCTGAGACACTCAACCTCATATCCCGAAAAAGATTGCCACAGCGTCGCCCCGTGCATGGCAGGGGTCCCAACCGGGCGTGTGTCAACGACCATATTGGCTGCAATACTGCCCTCATTGGTCTTTAAGTACCAAAGGCCGTTTCGATATTCTGGCTCTTTCAAAAGATCAATACCAAGAGCTAACTCTAGATTTGAGTTTAAAGCAATCGCCTCAATCGTGTGTTGATAAAACGTCCCTCCAGTTAGAACTTGGTAGGGGCTGGAGTGACAATCAAAAGTTGTTTCCAGAATCTGTTCGCTAGGCTTATTAATAATTAACAACTCTTTCCACTGGTGCGTGCATAGACTATTAAAGGGGTTCGCTTTATCTTCCCAAAAACACCATGTTCTGTCGTTCTCGTAGCTAAGTCGAGACTCTATCAAAAGTGTTTTGGGAGACACGGCGCCCATTACCGAGAGTTGGTAGCCTAAGCTGAGTCCAGCGCATCCTGCGCCAATGATGACAAGGTCATATTTAGTGGATATCACTTGGAATATCCATCAGACTCAGCGAAGAGTTTAAAGGTATTGCATCTTCTAAAGTGCGCTTGGGATGGGTATAACTGTTGGGAGGAATCCAAAAGTTATAGCGGTAAAAAACCGATATAAGTGCGCCAAGCGTCACAACAAACTTTCTAGGATTTGAAACCACGATGCGAGTAGGCCAGTATTCATATTGCTGGCTAGCCAGCTTAACCCCTATTTCTCGGTAAATGCGTGAGGCAATTAAAATTGAAAACCTAGCTCTAAGCGGTAAATAGGCCAAACCCCGTTCTCCCCGTTTATAGTAGACATCAGCCAATTTAAGCAACGATTGAACTGCTGATTTAATTATTGGGATATCTCGCGCGTTGGGTTTAATGAGAGCTGATGGCTCCAGGTTATGTATCAAATCAGCGGGGAGGTAGCGTCTATTGACAAGCGCATCGGCCTTGATGTCGCGACAGATGTTGGTGAGTTGCATTGCAATACCCAAATCTTTTGCAAAGGGTTTGGATTTTGGATTTTTTGCGTCCAGTACGCGACACATCATCAGTCCAACGGTCCCTGCGACTTGGTAGCAGTAATGAAGTAAACCCTTTTGATCCTGCAGTCGAACCAAATCATTGTCCGAATTTACCCCGTTTATTAGTTCCAAAAGCACTGTTTTGTTGATACCGCACTCTTGGAGCAAGGCCAAGCCGTCATTGATTACTTCGTCCTTGGAGCTTGAAGAGCTTAGGTTTTGAGTCACATCCAGGATCATGCGTCGACCCTGTTCAGGCGACTCGCACTCATCGACCGTATCGTCTAAATAGCGACACAGTCGGTAAAGCCTTGCTGCGCGCAGCATGTACCTCTTTCCCAAGAAAAAGCTTGCCCAGAAAAAACTCGCCCCCTTTGTTTCTAGAACACTCGTTGGACTTTGTGGGGAAATGCTCATATAAACTGCCTTTCGATGTTTGTCAAAAGAGAATCCACCAGTTTTGCCGAGGACAGAACGCCTGGCAATCCGGCGCCGGGGTGGGTACCTGCCCCTACCAAATACAAATTCTTCAAACCCTCAGCGCGGTTGTGAAAACGAAACCAAGCGGACTGTGTAAAGGTGGGCGCTAGGGAGAATCCAGCGCCGTGTTTGCTAAGATACTCGGACTCGAAATCCTGAGGCGACTTGTAAAAGTCCTCTGTTATTGCACTCGCTAGTCCGGGAAGAATCGTACGATCAAGAGCAGCCACAATTCGGTTGCGCAACTTTGGCCCCTCAACGCTCCAGTCCTGTGCGCCTGATAAATTCGGGACTGGGCACAGGACGTAAAAACTATCACATCCTGGGGGTGCAAAACTTGGATCCGTGGCGGTTGGTCTGTGCACATAAAGCGAGAAATCCTCGCTTAACACCTTTTGATTAAATATCTCATCCAACAATTCACGGTATCTTTTGCCCATCCAGATGGTGTGGTGCGCTACATTCGGATAGGTCTTGAGCGTTCCAAAATAAAGCACAAAAAGTCCCATCGATAACTGAGCCCTTGCGCGCTTAATCCGGCACAGACGGGACTGATCTTGCTGCTTGACCATGGAGCTATACAAATGAAGGGGGTCTGCGTCAGACACCACGAGGTCGAAAGGGATTTCCTCCCCGCTCAAGAGAACTGCGCCAACTGCCGCCCCGTTCACAGTACTTATGGACTTCACCGTTTCACCCAGTCTTATGCGGATATCCCTTCGGATCATTAGTTTCTTTAACGCCAGAACGAGTGCATGCGTTCCCCCCATCACAAAATGGACCCCGTATTCACGCTCAAGGTAGTGGATCAAACTGTAGATACTAGTTGTCTGAAAAGGGTTCCCCCCCAAAAGTAACGGTTGGATAGAAAACGCTTGTGCCAACCTCTCGTTTTTTAAATACTGACCCACCAACTCCCAGACTGTTAGGTAACTCTTTAACTTGAGTAGTCGCGGTATTTGCCTAAGCATGACGAGAAAGCTGTCAAAAGGTTGTGTGGCAAGTTCGGTGAATGCCGTGTCAAATATGTTTTTCGAATGCTTTAACAACTTAAGGTAACCATCACAATCGTCGGGCGCAATACGTTTTATTTCAGCGAGTGTCTCCTCCAGTGTTCCCCCGTAATCAAAGTGTTCGCCATCAGCGTATACAAATCGGTACCATGGACTCAAGGGAACTAACACGACGGAGTCTGATAATTTCTCGCCAAAGAGTTCAAACAATTCCTCAAACAGGAATGGGGCGGTAATTACAGTTGGACCGCTGTCGTGGCGAAATCCCCCTCGCTCAAAGCGCTGAGCTCTGCCGCCTAACTCGCAACCACGCTCGATTAAAGTAACTCGGTAGCCCTTGGCCCTTAGGCGCAGTGCGCTAGCAATTGCGCCAAATCCCCCTCCTATGACTAGGGCATGCATAAGGGGGAGCCTTTAATTGAAGGGATGACGTGAAACGGATGGATATCATCCGTCTTAGGTTAGGCTTTATTGTTGATACTCTCGGATTCCTTAATAGCCACTCCCCAGATGATGAGTCCAAATGCAATCTTGTTGAGGACATCGGCTAGGTTATAGATAATGTTGAGACTGTTGGCGCTGTTAACTGGGTTTTGACCTGTTAGGTATCCAAAGTAATAACCTAGTGGATAAATGGCCCAGCCAAGCGTTACGATGAGTCGCATCACTTTGAACGCGGACTGGACTGAGTG
This sequence comes from uncultured Burkholderiales bacterium, assembly GCA_903830725.1. Lineage (GTDB taxonomy): Bacteria > Pseudomonadota > Gammaproteobacteria > Burkholderiales > Burkholderiaceae_C > Limnohabitans. The sequence continues at coordinate 15,722 of CAIKVH010000053.1, forward strand.
GGGAGCACTGTGGGCATTGATCTTACTTGCTTCGCCTAGGAAGATTTCGTACAGGATGAACGCCCAACCTAACATGCCAAGCACAAACGCGGATTCGACTTCCATGTATTTCGCCTCACCAAGGTATCCCCCAATCAGCATGACAAGAGTTCCGATGATCAAACGCCAAAAGACACCTGCGGGCACCTTTGCAATAGCCGATAGGATTAAATAAAATTCAATCATTAAGAGCGGTACAGTGATAAACCAATCGATGTATCTAAATACGGTCGGAGTCGAGCCCGTTGTAACCCATACATCGCGCATGTAAAAGTAATGAACCGCAGCAACCAGAGTAACCAGGCCTGATACTGTCAGCGAAGTCCTCCACTTTGCAACGACTCTGTCCCTTTCTAGAAAGAAAAATGCAGTGGACGCAACCAGCGCCATCGAAATGATCCAAAACGATATGCCCACAAAGTCATCTTGTTTGAGCACCGAGGAGGAAGACGAGGCGTAGGCTTGCAGGCTCAAAAATGGAAGTACCCATAAGAGGCAGTTTAGGGGTTTTAACTTTTGCAGAAATGTTTTGCTGTTCACCATATTACCTACCTTTTAATTCTGTTAATAAGAGCCGTCATGGAGATTTCGAGATTTCGATTTTTAGAAATGTGTACGCTTGCTAAGCTTTAAGCTACCCATTGGCCATTATTAAATGTGGGATTGATAATCCGTTGTTCGCTAGCGCACTTATAATTAATTTCTCTTAAATTTTTAAAACAAACAGCCATCGTCTTAATCCGTTGAATGCAAAAAAATATACTAACCCGCACAAATCACCGCAAGGTGCGGGCTCTGCCACCCAGATTGCATCTCAATCTTATTTGGCAAAGGGTTACGCCCTTCACCAACAAGGCAATCTTGAACAAGCTAAAGTTGCTTACTTGGAGGCCTTAAGACTTTATCCACGAAATTTCGAAGCGCTGCAGTTGATGGGTACCTTATTTGCGCAGACCAGACAAAGCAGTGAAGCTCTCAATTACTTTGACAAAGCTATTTCAGTAAATGACAAATCCGCGGGCATCTTTAACAACCGCGGTATGGTGCTCATGGAGCTCAACAACCCTGCCCTGGCCGTTCAAAGTTACGACAAAGCAATTGCTCTACAAAAGGATTACCCAGAGGCGCACTCTAATAAGGGCAACGCTCTACAGGCCATCAATCAACTTCGCCTTGCTAGTGCGAGTTACGATCTAGCGGTTGCACTGCGCCCGGATTTTGCCGACACGTATAACAACAAGGGTGTGGTTCTGCACAGACTGGGAGAGTTCGCACGCGCGGTCACGAGTTTCCAGCGCGCTACGCAGATACACCCCGCCTATGCACAGGCATATTACAACTGCGCAAGGGTGTATGCAGAACTCGGGGACTTGAACACTGCACTGAATTACTACAACCAGGCCATACACCTGTACCCTGGTTATCTTGATGCCTTTAACAACATGGGCAATATTCTTTGTGAGCTCAAAGACTTTAACCGCGCGCTAGAGAGTTTTGACAAAGGACTTGCATTAAATAGTAATGCCGCACAACTGCACAACAACAAGGGAAACGTCTACAGGGAACTAAAACGCTTTGATGAGGCAATTAATAGCTACACACGGGCCATACAAATCTATCCTCAGTACACAGACGCACACAATAACTTGGGCAATGTGTTTCAGGAATTAAAGCGCTTCAGCGATGCCCTCATTTGCTACAACCTAGCGCTTCATCACAACCCCGTCTTTGTTGACGCCTTAAGCAACAAGGGGGTTGTGCTTCGAGAGCTAAAGCAAAACCAGGAAGCAATTGCTTGCTATACCCAGGCGCTCTCGCTCAACCCCCAGTTTGCACAAGGGTACTTTAATTTAGGCAATGCATTCAAAGAATTAGATCAACCCGAATTGGCTCAAAAGAGCTACAAACGCACGTTAGCAGTAGACTCCAAATACCACAGTGCCAAATGGGGAATTGCACTGCTTAATATTCCGACCTTTGTTCAGTCGGTTGAGCATTTGGAATCCTCGCGCATCGCTTTGTCTCTTGCTCTAGATGAACTAGACTCGCAGTGCAACGATCCTGGTTTTCTAAATGCATACCAAAGCGTTGGACTGCATCAACCCTTTTATCTCGCTTACCAAGAGCGCAACAACAAAGAGTTGATGCAGCAGTACTCGACGGTTTGCCGTAAAGTGATGGCGCACTGGCAGAGCACCTTTGGCAACACTCAAGTTGCACATTTCACACCTGAACTTGAAAGTTTAAATACACCTCGTACGAAAAAATTCAGATTAGGCATTATCAGTGACCAGATCAGATACCACTCTGTTTGGAATGCGATTACGAAGGGGTTGGTCGAGCACCTAAACCCTGAACAGTTTGAAATACACATCTACTACCTCGGGACCATCAGTGACGAGCAAACAGCGTTTGCCAAATCCAGAGCCGTCTCCTTTACCCAAAATCTTCCCTCCTTGAAGGACTGGGCAAGCGCTATTGGGGGTGCGGGGTTGGACGCAGTCCTCTACCCTGAGATAGGGATGCACGCATTGACCTTGCAACTGGCGCACCTGCGCCTTGCGCCGCTTCAAATGGTGAGTTGGGGGCATCCTGAGACAACGGGTATAGCGACGATGGATTACTTTATCTCCTCAGAGCTTTTTGAGGGCGAAGAATCTCAAAACGCTTATAGCGAAAAACTCTTTACGCTACCCTCTTTAGGATGCACTTATGGGGAACTCCAAATCAAGCCAGAGACGGTTGATTTAAGTGCGTACGCGGTGAGGGAGGACAGCATTAAATTGTTGTGCCCGGGCACGCTTTTTAAATACTCTCCCGAATACGACTGGACGTTTGTTGCACTCGCCAAGCAATTAAATCAATTGTCTAGCAGGCTAGAGAAGAAACCCACCTATCAGTTCTTATTTCTTTACAAAGACGCAGCGAGCTCACAGCTTTTGAAAGCCCGGCTCCAAAAAGTCTTTGCATCAGAGGGACTCAATTTGAGCGAATGGGTTGTGTTCTTGCCGTGGATGAGTCCTCAATCTTTTTACGGACTCATGCACCTTGCCGATCTGTACTTGGACACTCTTGGTTTTTCGGGATTTAACACAGCAATGCAAGCAATTGAATGCGCTTTACCGATCGTCACAAAAAGAGGTCGTTTCTTAAGGGGTCGATTTGCAAGCGCAATACTCTCTAAATTAGGACTAGAGGAATGCATAGCATCAACTGATCAAGAATATGTGGACCAGGCCGCCCTATTGGCTAGCGATCCTTTACTTCGTGAAAAAATCAGCTCAAAGATCATCACTGAGCGCGGTATCCTGTTCAACGACTTAAACCCAGTTCGAGCCTTTGAAGCTTTACTAAGTCAACGCCTACAAAGTTGACCAACCTAGCCTTAACCACTTCTACCACTCCTACAATTTCTGAAAGTCTAATTTGGTAATGTAATACCATTTGATTCACTTGAGTTAAGGGGGATACATAGTCGATAATCTAGGGTTTGAGTCGAGAGACTCATCCCTTTTCACGTCTTCATGGATTGTTTATGAGTTTACAGTGCGGCATCGTCGGATTACCTAACGTGGGTAAGTCCACTCTTTTTAATGCGCTTACCAAAGCGGGTATTGCTGCTGAGAATTATCCCTTTTGTACCATTGAGCCCAACGTCGGTGTCGTTGAGGTTCCTGACTCACGACTCAAAGATCTATCAGCGATCGTCAAGCCCGAGCGCGTAGTCCCTGCAATCGTTGAGTTTGTTGACATTGCTGGCCTCGTTGCTGGTGCGAGTCAAGGCGAGGGACTGGGAAATCAGTTCTTAGCCCACATAAGAGAGACGGACGCCATCGTGAACGTTGTTCGTTGCTTTGAGGATGAGAACATCATTCACGTGGCCGGGAAAATCGATCCCATCTCTGACTTAGAGGTGATTCAAACTGAGCTTTGCTTGGCAGATTTAGGAACAGTCGAGAAATCTATTGCTCGCTATACAAAGGCGGCTAAATCAGGCACGGACAAAGAGGCCATTAAATTGGTGCCTCTTTTGACCTCTTGCCAAACCGCTCTCAATCAGGGTCATCCTGTTCGCACATTGCCTTTCTCTGCGGATGAATGGGCACTGCTCAAACCGTTTTGCTTAATTACTGCCAAGCCCGCTATGTTTGTGGGCAATGTCAGTGAAGACGGTTTTGAAAACAATGATTACTTAAAACGCCTGCAAGCCTTAGCAGAATCTCAAAAAGCTCCGATGGTTGCAATCTGCGCAAAGATGGAAGCGGACATGAGTGATATGGATGATGAGGAAAAAGAACTCTTCCTCTGTGAAATGGGTCAAAGCGAGCCCGGATTAAACCGACTCATCCGCGCAGCCTATGAGCTACTCGGCCTTCAAACCTACTTCACCGCGGGTGTGAAGGAGGTTCGTGCTTGGACAATTCACAAAGGCGACACGGGCCCCAAAGCGGCGGGAGTCATCCACACTGACTTTGAAAAAGGTTTTATCCGAGCTCAAACAATCGCTTTTGCAGATTTCATCACTTATAAAGGCGAGCAAGGCGCTAAGGACGCTGGCAAGATGAGGGCTGAGGGCAAGGAATATGTGGTTCAAGACGGGGACGTCATGAACTTCTTGTTCAGCCCCTAATTAGCTGGGATGTATTTCAGCGCAAAATGATTCATCATCTGATTGGAAAATACATCCCCGAACACGATATTCAAAGAATAGAAACTCTACGGGGTCCTTTCAAAGTTTGTATGTAAAAAGGCAACCCACCCGCGGCGTGAGCAATTACTATGACTTGCGAGGAGGAAGGCACCAAGGACAAGGACTTAGTTTGAACGGCAACGTCCTGCTCCTTTGCTAATCTGCCTGGGATAAAGAGAACGGAGCATGAGGACCAAACACATAATACTCAGGCTGCCCATGTTTTAAGCGATGCTGACGGCGTGCGCGTGAATTTCAACCTTGAGCTCGTGCTTGAGGGCGGAAAAAATTGCTGCCAAATTACTCATG
>CAIKVH010000054.1 GCA_903830725.1 uncultured Burkholderiales bacterium
ATGCCAAAGGTGATGCCAAAGGTGATGCCAAAGGTGATGCCAAAGGTGATGCCAAAGGAGAATCCAAAGGAGAAGCCAAAGGGGATGTTAAGGGGGATGTTAAGGGGGATGTTAAGACCGATGCCCCAAAAGCTAGCGTTAAAACGGATGCCAAGCCGGAGGTTAAACCAGACGTTAAGTCAGATGCAAAGTCAGATGCAAAGTCCGTTACTAAGTCGGATCCTAAGCTTGAAGTAGTTGCTCCCAAAGACACCGTGATCGCCCCCAAGCCCAGTAGCATGAGTCAATTCAAGGGGGATCTCACTAATTCAAGTAATCCCCAGTCTCCAAAACTACAGGCACCAGTACTTCAGACCCCAGACAACTCAAATCCCCCAGCCAAATCCAACCGGAGCCCCTCTTGATTAGGTTGAAGTCCTACCACTATCCTCAAAGGTCGCCTCGGTCGACTTGCCTACCGGTATCGCCGCTCCTGCTTGCATGCACAGTTTTACTGGGCGCTTGTAGTGCGGTGGGACCCGATTATCAAAAGCCCGCCATAGACTCCCCTACGAAGTGGGGAACCGAGGCAGGGTGGCAGCTAGCGGAACCTAAGGACCATTTGCTCAAGGGCCGTTGGTGGGAGATTTACGCAGATAAAGATCTTAACCAACTCGAAGATCAGACCCTGGCTAGGAACAACAATTTAATTCTTGCTCAGGCTAGGCTTGATCAGGCTAGTGCGCAATCTGATTTTGCCAACAGCTCCTTGTTTCCCCGTCTGGGCATGTATGCAGGAACTGCGAGGTCAAGGAATTCCAACGATCGTCCCCTAACTACACCAAATCCCTATTCAGGGTCAGTTCGCCAGAGCGACTTTAATGCGGGTCTTAACGTGAGTTACGAACTCGATTTGGCGGGTCGCGTCAGGCGTCAGATTGAGGGTGCTAAGGCGACTGAAGAGCAAATTGCTTCTGACTTTGAAAATACAAAACTAATCTTAACTGCACAACTTGCGGTGAGTTATTTCTCATTAAGAGAGCTTGACACGGAGATTTCACTTGTTAGAGAAATACTCAAGTCGCAACGCGCTGCGGTGGAATATTTGACCTCTCGTTTTGAGTTAGGCGCTTCTTCGCAGTTAGATGTTGATCAGCAAACTGCACTGATGTCTGGGACTCAGGCGCAACTTGAGAATTTATTGGACCAGCGCGCTCGTTTCGAGCATGCAATTGCAACCCTAACGGGAGTCCCAGCCTCGGGGTTCACGGTTGCCTTCTCACCTGCGCTACCCGTACCTGCGAAAATTCCTCTCGTACAGCCCTCCCAATTGCTACAACGCAGACCAGACATTGCAAGTGCAGAGCGGGCTGTTGCTGCAGCAAACGCCCAAATCGGAGTTGCGAAAGCTGCTTACTTTCCAACCGTGAATTTGGGCAGCGTTTACGGCTCTGACAGTAATACTAGGAATTTACTCTTCTCTACGAGCGCGCTTTTGTGGTCAGTTGGGTTGAATGCTACTCAGACTCTTTATGACGCTGGTAAAACACAGGCGAGTGTGACCGCTGCAAAAGCGGCAAATACTCAGGCAGTTGCAGCTTATAAGCAAACTGTTTTAAACGCGTTTGAGGAGGTTGAGAACTCCCTTCACACTCAAAAATCTTTAGCCCAGGCCTCCCAGTCCTTGGCGGTTGCTGTTAAGAGCTCTAAGAATGCGTTATCCTTGTCCCAGGCTCGTTATGAAACAGGGGCTGCAAACCACCTGGAGTATTTGCTTGCGCAACAATCCTATCTTGGTTATGCTCGCCAGGATGTTCAAAACAAAGGTCAGCAACTCCTTAACTCCGTTTTGATCGTAAAGGCAATGGGCGGGGGATGGACTGGGGATACGGTAACGGGCTCCTCCGACAAATCAGAAAAATCTTACACCTCTGACACCTCTGACAAAAGTCTTGCCCCCCTAAAAGCCAATAGCGCTGACAGCATCGCTTTGTCTACCCCATTGGCTGCAAGCACTCGCTCTGTTGCCGCCCCAAATCATTAAAAAGGCCATAGGTATATGGGATCTACTAAAACGCTTTGCAAACGCTTTATCAACATGCTGAGTTTTGTGGCGCTGCTTGCGTTCGCTCAACAAGCAGCCTTTGCTCTTGAGCCAACTCCCGCCTATCCCAACAAAGCGATTACGATGGTTGTTGCCTACGCCCCTGGTGGGCAAGGGGATTTGTTGGCCAGACTTATCTCTGAGCGTCTAACGCGTGTTTATAAACAACCCATTTTGATTGACAACCGTCCCGGCGTTGCTGGCACAGTTGGAACCCGGATTGCTGCTAAATCAAAGGGTGATGGGTACACTCTCTTTCTTGGTCAAACGGGGGAGATGGTTTTGAACCGCGTTCTCATCAAGGACCTTGGCTACGATCCTATGAAGGATTTAAAGCCAGTTGTGTTGGTCGCTAATGCCCCGCTGATTCTTTTAACCTCTGCGGACGGACCGATTAAATCCATACAGGATTTAATTCGTCTAGCACAGGCTAGTCCTGGGACTCTGAGTTTTGGATCTGTTGGGGCCGGTACACCGGGACATTTAGCCGCAGAGGCTTTGCTCGCTGGTGCAAAGCTAGACATGGTGCATATTCCCTATAAAGGCGTTGGACCACTAATGACGGATTTGATGGCTGGTCGGATTAGTATGTTTTTCAGCAGCGCGGGCGCTGCTCTGCCACAACTAAACGGGGGCAAGTTAAGGGCTCTTGCTGTCTCAATTCCTAAGCGCATGAAAATGTTGCCCGATGTTCCAACCGTTGCTGAGTCCGGTTTGACTGGCTTTAATTTCTCACTTTGGGGCGGCGTCTTTGCACCCTCTGATACCCCCGTTGATATTATTCAATCATTGAACAAAGAGATTAATGCAATTTTAGATACGCAGGAAGTTAAATCACGGTTTGAATCAGACAACATGAGCGTTCCAAGAAATACGCCTGCGGAGTTTCAAGATTTTGTTCGCACAGAGTCCGATAAGTATGAGAAATTAGTGAAGGCTGCTCATATCACTGCGGATTGATGTTCTTTGCAGATTATTGCGCTATGAACTGTCTAATTTCATCAGCCACAGACTCAATATCCGTAATGCCCTCTAGATTACCTCCAGTACCAACGATTTCTATATATCGAGCCTTTTTCCCAGCAGCCTTCAGCTGCTGGACTGCTGAAGATGCATAGGATGGGAAGAACAACAAGTCACTAGAGGCCGATATGAAGAGTGCTTTTGACTGCACCTGCTCAATGGCTTGTTGGATATCTGCGTAATTCCCCGCTTTAAAAAGCTGTTGAGCGCGAGCAAGGTACAGGAGGTGATTGGCGTCCGAGATTTTGCTCCTGGCCTCAGCTGCTTGGGCAAACGTATCCTCAATAGCGTATTTGTTCTGCCACTGCATAAGAGGATGTTGACCCTCGACGGCGATACGGTTGGCGAATAATTTTTGCGCCCATGACGGAGACCTCGAGTTGAGCGTTACCTCTGCTAGCGCCTGCGAGAGCCCACGCGTAGGAGGGCGTTTACCGTAATAGTCCCCGTGGTTCCAAGCTGGGTCCATAATAATTGGATAAGACCAGTTATGAAGGGTTTGAATTAGGTAAGCATTTGATTCAAAACCGCTTGAGGTCACGGGAATGATGCGTTCTACCATTTCAGGGTAATCGGTTGCCCATTCAAGGGTTTGCATTGCACCCATAGATGCTCCCATCACGAGCACAAATTTTTTGATACCCAGTTTATCGGCCAATGCCTTTTGAACTCGAACAAAGTCTTGAATGGTGACTATGGGAAAGGTGAGCCCGTAGGGTCTATTTGTGATGGGGTTGATGCTTGAGGGACCCGTGGTGATGACGTTAGGATCGCCCACCCCCAAATTGACGAGAGTGTCTGAGCTGAGTACAAAATACTTGCTCGTGTCAATAGGTTTGCCGTTGCCTATGATGCTGTCCCAGTAACCCGCTTGGGGATCAGTGGAGCGGTATTTGCCAGCTGCGTGAGAGGTACCTGTTAGGAAGTGACAGATTAAAATTGCGTTATCCCCACTCGCGTTCAAGTGCCCATAGCTCTCGTAGCCGATGCGTACCTGCCTAATCACTTGTCCGCCCACTGTGTTGTACAAAGGGATTTCAAATACTTCCTTTGTAACAGTATCCTCATACGCCTGCGTATACAGGGGCAAGCAAAAGAAAAGTGCAGTTAAACAATTACGCACCCAATGCGCTTGGGCAGAGAATGTTTTGTGGGGTGACCTGATTAATCTTTGCATTTCATGGTCCGTTTTATTTGTATTTTGTTTCCAACTCGTCCATGAGTGGTTTTTGGACTAAGGCTTGGCGAAGCTCAAAACTTGCAACAAGTCCGCTTGACTCCTCCAATTGCCCAGAGTCTTTGAGTTTACCAAGTGCATTTTGCATCCCCATGACTGCACCTTGCAGTGCTGCATTGGCATATAAAACCACGGCGAATCCCATCTCTTTTAATTCGGCATGTGAGAGAGTGGGGGTTTTGCCACCAATGACAATATTGATGATTTGCGGGCTACTCAGGCTAGAGGCAATGCGTTTGATCTCGCCCAAGTTTTTTGGGGCTTCAACAAAAAGTACATCTGCTCCTGCCTCGCGGTAAAGATTTGCTCTGTCTAGCGCGTCCTGCATTCCGTTCACCGCGTTGGCATCTGTCCTTGCTATGATCATGAAGTCTGGGTTAGTACGAGCGTCTACGGCGGCTTTGATTTTGCCGATCATCTCAGAACTCCCAATCACTGACTTGTCATTAAAATGCCCGCAGCGCTTGGGGCTTTCTTGGTCCTCTAATTGAACGGCATCAGCACCCGCACGCTCGAGTACCTTGACGGTTTGGCGAACATTGAGCGCATTGCCAAATCCAGTATCCGCATCAACAATGAGCGGCAGTCGCACGGCGTCTTTTATTGCGCTCGTGTGGCCGGCCAGATCGGTGAGGTTTATGAAGCCTAGGTCCGGTAGCCCGTAAAAGGTGTTGGTGAGTCCTGCACCACTTAAATAGATAGCCTCAAATCCCATAGACTCAATCACGCGCGCGGCAAGTGCGTTAGCAGCCCCGGGGACGATAAGTGCTCGCCTTTGGTTTAATTTCTCTCTAAGAATGGCAGCGTAGTTCATGACTTTTAGGCTCTAAAGGTGGGTTCTTGGTAGGAATGTATTTTAGGTCGTATCTAAAGAGAGGTATCACCATTTAGAGCCGATAGGGACAAAGAAAGTGCCTTCAGATCTTCAACAAACAACCGACTGGGGATGATTAGAAAAGCTTGGAAAAGCTTAGAAAAACTTAGAAAGCTATTATCTCTACCCAACTCGAAGCCTTGCCCGTTGGATACTTTCCAATCCATAGCAGTGTGCCTGTTTGGGGATCTAGTTTGTATACAGAAACGCTGTTGGATAACTCACCCGTTGCAACTACGAATTGACCACTTGGATCAATTCCAAACCCCCTGGGTTGCTTTTCTGTAGGAGTCGTGCAAGTTTGGACGATTTTGCCAGATTGCGAGTCAACACTAAACACAGTCAAAGTACTGTTGGTTCTCTCAGAGGCAATTAGAAACTTACCGTTGGGTGTGATTTGAATATCCGCAGCCCAAATATCCTTTTCAACATTGCGAACGGGTGCCCCGGCTAGGCCAACAGGTCCCCTTGGGACGCCGGGTTGCAAATCCGATGACGCGGGAAGTAAAGAGTCAACGCATACTTGACTGAGTAAGCCCGTTTGCTGATCTAAAGAAAGTGTGGTGACTGTGCCGACCAGTTCACTTAGCAAGTAAACAAATTTATTGTCGGGGGAGAACACAAAATGCCTGGGTCCAGTTCCAGACTTTGCAAGATGAATAGCGGGTGTGTTTGAGCTGAGAGTGCCGTTTGTTGCGTCAAATTTAAATTGAAAAACTTGGTCACTACCTAAAGTGGGAACAAAAAGAAATTCGTTCCTAGCATCAATACGAACCGAATGGGCGTTTCTTCCTACTGGCACAGTTTGTTTGGGTGAGGGGTCCACTTTGCCATCAGCGCTGATTGCATTAACACTCACGAGAGAGGCCCCGTAGCCAGCACCAAAAAGGTAGCGCCCAGTGTTATCTAGCGAAATAAAGGGGAAACTCTCGGCAAGGGGGGCGCTATCAAAAAGAGTGAGTGCACCACTGCTGGGGTCAATGCGGTAAACAAATACCGTGAACGGTTTGGAGCGCGATGCGGCGTAAAGCAGTTTGCTCTTCGCGTTTATTGCCATTGACATCACAAGGGGTGCAGCCTTGATGCGAGCACCCGCAACCAGCTCTCCCGTTGGGAGCATTTCATAAGCGCCTATATCGGCGTCATCAGCGCTGGAGACATAGACGAATGTTTTTGAATAAGTTGAATTCATGACTACTATTTTGACTTCCCCAACCGGTCTGAAGGTACCGTGATTCTTAATTCCGGTAAGTGTTTAATTAAGTGATTTTTCTATAGATTAAAGACTATCTAAATACTTGCATATGCTACTCCACTGGATTAAATCATTTTCAATTTTAGATTGGGAGATATCAAACATGGAGAGCCCGTGCTCTACCATTTGAAGATAGTACTGCGTGTCCCTTAAAAATCCTATCACAGGAATATCGAGGTACGATAGAAATGACTTTAACTTGCTAGCAGATATGGTTCTGGCATCGATTCGGTTGCCGATGACAGCTATCTTTGTATTTTGATCGCTGGTTAAATGAGTAAGATTTGTTAAAAATGCATTGGTAGCCTGAACATCAAACGCGCTAGGAAGAATAGGCACGATAACCAAATCTGCCCGGCTCACCACTTCCTTTAGTCGCCAACCCTCCAGTGACCCAGGGGTATCAATGACGAGCCGTGTTATGTCCGGTGGTGGTTTTGCTGTGAGGACCAAATCTGCTTGATAGTCCCAGGTTTTTATGAGTGGGAGGCTGGCAGGTCTTTGCGATAACCAATATTTTGAGGACCCCTGGTTATCTGCATCTCCCAGCATAACCTTGTGACCTTGACTGGCAAAATACCCCGCGATTTGAGTGGATAGGGTGGATTTGCCAGATCCTCCTTTGGGGTTGACGATAGCTACTGTTTTCATATACAACCTTTGTCCTATTTTAACTTGCCTTGCCGGCATGTATTTGCATTCAAAGACAGTTCAGATAGAAATGGGCATAAAAGAGACAAGCTAAATTAAGCAAAGATCAAGGGTTTCCCCCTTGCTTGAATGGCTTTATTTTTAGGGGACAGTTAGTTTTAAAACGTATGATGTGGAATCTGATTTTTATCCCCCTCTAAGGAAAGTTTGAATTATGTTTAACACTATGAATGATCGCAGAAAATTTCTCAAAACCACCACTGCAAGCCTCACAGCTTTAGGAGGACTTGGTACTTTGAGTCAGGCACTTGCCCAGTCCTTTCCTTTTGCGCCCAATCAGCGGTATCCGGATCCCTCCGTTTTAATCTTAGACCCTAGTTTCCTCAAATACCGTATCTATAGCACCAGTGTTGAACAACTTGCAAGTGGATTTCGCTGGGTTGAGGGCCCAGTTTATTTCCCTAAAGGTGGTTATCTGCTCTTCAGCGACATACCCAACCAAAAGATCATGAAATACGACGAGGCAACGGGGACGGTCAGCGTATTTAGGGATAAATCAAATTACGCAAATGGCAATACAAAAGATTTGCAGGGACGACTTATCACTTGTGAACACTCCGCAACTCGCAGAATAACGCGAACTGAAGCGAATGGGAAAATTACTGTACTTGCAGATAACTATCAAGGCAAGCGGTTAAACGCACCCAACGATATTGTGGTGAAATCCGATGGGACTATTTGGTTTACGGATCCACTCTTTGGTATCAACGGGGACTGGGAAGGGGTTAAGGCCACTACCGAGCAGGCCAATACCAACGTATTTCGAATTGAAAAGGACGGTACTTTAACTGCAGTGATTACGGACATATTTAATCCAAACGGATTGGCTTTCTCACCTGATGAGAAAAAGCTCTACGTGGTCGAGGCTAAGCCCTCCCCGAATCGCAGTATTTGGAGCTACGATGTTGCGCCCGATGGAAGTTTGTCCAACAAGGTTAAGTTTTATGACGCCGCTGATCAAGGTGCATTAGACGGGTTTAGAGTCGACAAGGACGGGAACCTTTGGTGTGGATACGGCAGCAATGGGCTTGTTCAAGCGGAGCCTACAACTTCTGCAAATGGCAGAGCCGCCTATGCCTTGAGGGGAAAGTCTGAGGACTTGGACGGGGTATTGGTTTTAAATCCCCAGGCCAAGCCAATAGGATTTATTCGTCTCCCCGAGCGTTGTCCGAATGTGGCCTTTGGCGGACCTAAAAATAATCGTCTATACATGACCAGCAGTCACTCTTTATACTCGATGTATGTTGAGGCTCACGGCGCAGTTTATTGAACACTAAATCCGCGCATTCCCCCTGCTCGGCGAGGTGGCCGCGTAGCGGCATTAAGGCAAAGCCGAATCGTCAGGAGGGGGTCTAGCGGAGGCTGTCGGTATCTGTCTTTGCTTTGGTAGCGGACTTGCGAGCG
>CAIKVH010000055.1 GCA_903830725.1 uncultured Burkholderiales bacterium
GTCAGTGAAGATATGTTGCTAGTACCTAGAGCATTCAACTCTGCAGTTGTGAGCGCAACTACCTGAGCGGTCGTCAACACCGCAGCCTGGCTGGTGCTCAGCGATGCAACGTTGGCCGTCGTCAGCGCATGTAACTGAGAAGTTGTGAGAGCTATGACTTGTGAAGTCGTCAAAGAAGAAAGGTTGGTTGTCCCTAATGCATTCAATTCAGCTGTGGTTAATGCCGACACTTGGTTAGTCGTTAACACACTAACCTGGCTTGTGCTAAGAGAGGAAATATTGGAAGTGGTCAATTTAGCCACTTGCGAAGTCGTTAAAGCAGCAACTTGTGCTGTTGATAATGAGTTGATGTTTGTAGTTCCAAGCGCATTCAACTCATTTGTTGTTAATGCAGCAACTTGAGATGTAGTTAGGGCAGCAACCGATGCAGTTGAAAGTGAATTTACACTTACAGTTGTCAGTGAAACCACCTGAGAAGTAGTTAGTGCAGCTATTTCAGACGTTGACATAGCCGAAAGCTGCGAGGTAGTTAAAACCGCCAGTTCAGCAGTAGAGAGAGATGCAACTTGCGTTGTTGTCAAAGAACTGATAACAGAAGTGCTTAAAGATGCAAAGTTTGAAGTTGTTAGTCCGGCAATGGCGGCCGTACTTAAGGATTGAACTCCAGAAGTCGTTAGACCGTTTATAAAAGTCGATAATAGTGACATAATTTTTCCTTGCCGAATTTGACCAAACTAACTGATAAAACATTTACTCGTTAATCCTATTCGACAGATCTTTCAAAATCTTTAATCATTTAACAATTATTTTTAAAATAATTTATTTAGTTGATATATATCAATTACTATTGGTTAATAAAAATTTAAATATTAATTACTAAGTATTATTTTAAATTTTATTCAAAATAGATCATTTCCTTTCACCATGTGAAAAACCCCGGGCGAACCCGGGGTTTTTGATCAGCTTTAGTAAACCGTTTCTAAATTACTTGAGTAAAGAGAGAACTGTTTGACCAGACTGGTTAGCTTGTGCCAACATTGCAGTGGCAGCTTGAGAGATGATCTGTGATCTAGCTAAAGCAGTAGTTGTTGTGCTGTAGTTAGTATCTTGGATCGTACTGCGTGATGAAGACATGTTCGTATTCATAGATTGCAGATTTGTCACTGTGCTTGACAAACGGTTCTCGTATGCACCAACGTTTGACTGGATTGCAGATACTGTAGAGATAGCTGCGTCAATCGCTGTAATTGCTGATTGAGCACCAGACTGTGAAGAAACATCGATCTGATTGATTTTCAGACCATTGTTTGCACCACCGTAAGTACCTACGTTAAATCCTAAATTTTCAAGCGTTGAAGTACCGCTGCTTCCCGCCGCTACAGTAAATTTGTTATCAGATACCAACTGAACTTTACCGTAGGTTGTAACTGGAGCAGTAGCAGCTCCAATTGCTGCAGCTGGAATACCGAGCTGAGTTGCTGCAGTTGCCGCTGTAGTTGCTTCGATAACAATATTGCGACCATCTTGAGCTGTTAAAGTCAAACCATTTCCATTGTCAACGGCTGTCACACCAGTTTGACCAGAGTATTGGTTAATGGCGTTCATTGAATCAACTAGTGTGTTACTTGCACCCAAAGTTGCAGCAGCAGCAATCGTTACTCCGTTAATCTTCAAACCAGCAGCCCCTAAGGCAGATGCAGAGAATGAACTTCCAGTGATTACGTTTGGAGCAGCAACTGCACTAACGCCAGTTAACTTTGTTTGTCTGTTTATAGCAGCAGCAATCGCTATTGAGCTATTTGTAGAAACTGAACTTACAGCATTTGTAGCGTCAATGTAAGAAGCAGTATCGTCTTGAGCTAAAGTAGCCCCGATAGCAACACCATTGATAGACATCGTAGTAGCATCAAAAGTCGATGTTGGTGCTGTAGCAGCCTGAGTTTGCAGATTTGTCACAACTGTAGCCTGGTTTGGCTGATAAGAACCAACAGTGAATCCGCTATTTGTAATTGTTCCAGATGGGGTTGTTCCAATTTCAATAGGAGATGCAGTTGTACTATGAAGCTCAATTTGACCACCATATGTACCTGCAGCAGTAACACCGGTTGAGGCAGCTGTCAAAGTAGTAAATGCAACTTGAATGTTTCTTCCATCTGCGGCACTCAAAATAACCCCACCAGTTGCTGTTTGACTGTCAGAAGCGGTAACGCCAGTTTCCTTGGAAATGTTGTTAATAGCTTGAATTGTCAATTGACGGCTGATAGTTGTATCTGTAGTTGTTGAGAATGATGCAGTAGAAACACCATTAATTGTCAAACTACCAGTTAAAGCAGCAGCTGTCATGCTTGTACCACCAACAGAGGTTGGATCAACAGTTGCAGTCACACCAGTATTGTTTGATACTGAGTTGATTGCAGCAGCTTTTGCGATGCTACTTGCTTCATTCAAATTGGATGAACTTGTATCAGATGTAGCTACAGAAGCAGGTACCGATACACCGTTAATGAGTAAATCACCAGTTGATAAAGCAGCAGGTGTGCTATTTGCTTGAATTGATGTCAGTGAAGCCAAACTGCCGATTCCAATGTCTTTGGTCTGAACAGAGCCAATTGACATAGTCATGGTATTACCTTGATTAACACCAGTTTGCAATATAACGTTACCAGCGGTTCCATCCAAAAGTTGGATGCCGTTAGACGCTGTTGTATGAGCAATTGAGTCAATTTGCTTTTGTAATTGTGCAACTTCAGCTTGTGTTGATTTTCTGTTGGCAGAGGTCATTGTGCCGTTAGATGCTTCAACTGCGAGTTGACGCATTGTTTGAAGAATATTGTTAACATTGTTCAAAGCACCATCAGCAGTCTGAGCCATATTCATACCCTGGTTAGAGTTTTGAACGGCAACTGCGTAGCCATTGATATCTGAAGTCATCCGTGTTGCAATCGCTAAACCGGCAGCATCATCCTTTGCAGAATTGATGCGCTGGCCAGTAGACAATTGCTGCATTGCATTTGACTGTGCTTTATTGACCTGATAAATTGAATTCTGAGCAAATAAGGCGTTGTTGTTCGTGTTGATTACTGACATGATGTTTCTCCTAAAAGTCCACCAATGGGTTAAAAAAAATTCAGAAAGATTCCTGATAACTAATGATTCGACCGGGTTTCAAAAAACTTAAGTAAATAAATTAAAAATTTATGCATTTGAGTTGTAAAGAAGTCCCTTAACTGCATCAATGTTATGTGCAACGTCAAGTACTGCTTGGTTAGGGATCTGTCTAATCACTTCGCCAGTAACGCTACTGGTTACTGTAATGACAGGACCATTTATAGATTTGTCCATAGCAAAACTAAGTCCCGTAGAGTTTTGTTGAAGCATATTGTTAAGACGACTAATTGCGTCTTGAACATTTTGATTCACTTGCTCTAAATTAACTGTAACAGTTGATTTAGGCAATGAGGGAACAAATCCACTAGGAACTGGTGGGGGGGCAACATTTGGCGCAGATTCAACCAACGACCCACCGGCCACAGAAGTGGTTATAGCTGGCGTATTAGAGCCAGACATTGCGGGGGAACCTCCCCCAGAGGATACAGAATCAACCATATTAACCATCCTTTCCCATATTAATTAGGGCAAAACGGAATTGACCGCAGGAAACGATAAATTCCACCCATGCACTGTAATCGGCACGAGGTCGTAAAACTTTAACGGGTATGGGTTTAAGAGAAGCCGTGTTGCTAAGAACAGGATTCAGAGTATTGATTTTTTGCGTCTTAATTACAAGATCGACACAAAGAAAGACGACTTTAGAAAATTCAGCAAAATTTTTAAATAAATTAATACTTTTATTTGTTGGTGTACATTGCCATCATTCCTGCAAAGGTTGATGTAAGACTTGTTTTCTCAGAATTAATCTCCCCAACAAAACTATCCATTGCAGCGAATTGATTGGTATATTGCGTCAGCAAAGCCGCCATCCTAGACTGCAAGTCCGACAAATTGGTCTGTTGCTTGGTAATATCCGTATTGTAGTCATTAGTCTGAGATTGAATAGGTCCCGAGCTACCAAGTATTGTGGTGAGTGATGTAACTGCATCCCCTGCTATACCTCTAGAACTGGTACCGTAATAAGTGGAGTTATCGAGGTTGCCCGTGAATGTTTTTACGACATCACTATAGTTGTTTTGTAAAACAGTGTTGAGGGTTGTCGTGTTAATCGACAATGTTCCTGTAGAAGTTAATGTGATACCCATTTGCCATAGAGACCCAATTGTGCTGCCGGGGGTAGAGGAAGATCCCGTAACCATAGCTCTAAGCTGCTCACCTATTGTACGAACGGTTGAGTTACCCGACAACGTCCCGCCGTAGGTAGGCAAAGTTGATTTTGGATTAGTTACTGCGCCAAACATAGTGACTGAATCATTGTAGGCTGTTACCAATGCGGTAATGCTCGTAACAATCGGCTGAGTATTTTGAGTCAAACTCACAACGGCAGGATTACCCGCAGGGGACGTTCCCGACAAACTTAGCGTTGCTCCAGTAATAATATCATTGATCGAATTTGAGGTTCTTGCGTAATTTACACCATCAACCGTTAAGCTAGCATTTGATGCAGTTTCAACTGTGGAGGCCATCAAATTCAGGCCAGCAACTGCAGGAGTTATTGTGGAATCCATAACAATCGACTGCGTCACGTTATTTCCATCAGTGATCTGGATTTGATAAGCCGGGGCGAGTGCAGTACCCGTATTAACCAAACTTGCGGTATCTCCAGACATAGAATTTGATTGGCTAGCCAGTTGCGTATTTATTGAATTCACAACATCAGTTAGGGAGGCACCACTCGGAATAGTCACGACTGTTGAGCCCTGACCGGCGACAGTCAGATTCAAATTAAAAGCACTCGTGTTGTTAAGCGCAGCTGTCTCAGATGTAAATGTTCCGTTAACAGAAGGAGCTGCAGCATTTGAGTTTACTGCTTGAAATGCACTAAAGGTTAAGGGCTGGGCTGCGCCTGAAGCAGGACTTACGACCTGAATTTGATATGCAGGATCTGTTGCTGTTCCCGTATTCACCATACTAACGTTATCGCTGGTAATGGACGAGTCCCCACTGGACGCAATTGCAGTTTTTATCGCGTTAACAACATCATTTGTTGTTGCATTTGCTGGAATATTTGCGACCAATGGAGCACTTCCATTAATGCTAAGGCCCAAACTGAATGATGTGGAATTATTGATGCTGGCAGGATTGTTTACAAACGCTGAGCTGAGCGCAGGATCATAGTTGTAACTGGACAAAGATGTCGTTTGTACGTTACCTTTGGCGTCTGCTATTTGAATTTGCCCGCTAACTAA
>CAIKVH010000056.1 GCA_903830725.1 uncultured Burkholderiales bacterium
ACACCTGCGTGCTCAAACCCCTTGTGGACTCTGTAACTAATAGCGCGGTCGTTATAAAGGGAGGCGAACACCTCTTTCATTTTGTGCAAGATGTCGGGTAAACCAACTACGTTTAAAAACGTCTCCTGCTGCCCGGCAAAAGAAGCATCGGGCAAATCTTCCGCAGTAGCGGATGAACGCACAGCATAAGATGCTTCTGATTGCGAGCCGTTTAGCTTGTCAAAAGCAAGACCGATTTCACGCTCCAGATCAGAAGGGAATGGCTGACTAAGAATCCAGCCTCTTATTTCAGCACCAACTTTTGCAAGGGACCTAACGTCCTCAGTATCAAGTGTCTTGAGTCTTTCCTCAATCTTTTCACTTAGACCTTCGAATCTCAAAAACTCTCTAAATGCGTGAGCTGTTGTTGCAAAACCTGTTGGCACCTTAACGCCTGCTGGAAGTTGAGAGATCATCTCCCCTAGACTGGCGTTTTTACCGCCAACCGACTCAACGTCGGTCATCCTCAGGTTTTCAAAAGGTACGACCAGGGCGGTCGGTTCAAATAGTTTAGACATAAGAAAACTCCAAAAGTTAAAACCGGTGCAACCCTTAAAAGAGGGAAATGCCTCGCAATACCATGATTGCAGTAAGGCCCCTTCGGGTTTGACAAATGCGCACAGCCACTCCAACTTTTAAGTTGTTGTTGATTAGGAGTGGGGGAATTCGGCATTTGTGAATAATCTAGCTATCCCTTAATTTTAGCGGAATCCGTTGTACGGTCTTCGATTAAGGCAAAATGCAGGTAACTAATTTTCTCTAGGCAGACAGCTGCGCCTGAACAATGCACAACTACACAGTCTTTTTTGTCTCCGATGGAACAGGTATTACAGCCGAGACCTTTGGAAACGCCATACTGGCGCAATTTGAACTAACTCCGCGTCACGTAAGGCTTCCCTTCGTTGACACCGTGGACAAGGCGCACCAAGCAGTTCGTCAGATCAACCAAACTGGGGTGATTGAAGGCAGACGCCCCATTGTTTTTACGACCCTTGCCAACACGGAAGTCTTTCAAGTGCTAGAGACAACCTGCGAGGGCATGCTACTTGATATGTTTGGCACCTTCGTTCACCCCCTAGAAGAAGAGTTTGGACTTAAATCCAACCACCGTATTGGCCGCTTCTCAGACGTCAGTAAAAGTCGCGCATACCACGACAGAATAGAGGCTATCAACTTTAGCCTATCGCATGATGATGGCCAGCTTAATAAAGATTTAGAGCTATCAGACGTTATTTTGGTTGGAGTTAGCAGAAGCGGTAAAACGCCAACAAGTTTATACCTCGCGATGCAACACGGCCTCAAAGCGGCCAACTATCCGCTGATTCCAGAGGACTTCGAACGCCAACAATTACCTGACGCTCTAAAACATCATATTAATAAAATTTTCGGCTTAACCATTCAATCAGACCGACTGAGTGAGATAAGAAATGAACGCAGACCCAACTCTAAATATGCAAGCTTAGAGAATTGCCAATACGAAGTCAGAGAGGCAGAGGCGATGATGCGCCGTTCTGGAATTCGGTGGTTATCTACAACTACGAAAAGCATTGAGGAGATTGCAACAACTATTCTTCAAGAAATTCGTCCCGAGCGCTTAAGCTATTGACACAATCTACTGCTCGATTAGGTGGGAATTTTTCCTAGGGGTGCAATCTGTAAAAGGCTTCAATTCCAGCCTTTGCTATTTGTACATCTTCAGTTGATTTAACACCGCTCACGCCAACAGCGCCTATTACTTGCCCATCCTTCAAAATGGGAACTCCACCTTCTAATAGACCATTTACATCTGGCGCAGTGATAAATGAAAAACGTCCATTGTTTATAACATCCTCATATATTTTGGTTTCTTTACGCCCGAGTGCTGCAGTATTGGCCTTAGCAGGGGCCATGTGTGCTGAAAACGGGGCAGCTCCATCGAGTCGCAAAAAATTAAGTAAGTGCCCACCATCATCTACAATGGCAATGGATACGGCCCAATTGTTTTTGTGGGCCTCTGCCTCACTCGCGGTCATGATTGCTTTGACGTCTGCACTTTCAAGGTAATATTTGGTTTTCATAGAGGATTTATAGATTTTTTTGCTGACGTTGATCGAGTCGCTCAGGCTATAGTTATTCTAGATTAACAGTGCCCCGCTCTTTCGACAAACTAAATCCCCAGCTTACACCCTAAAAAATCAGTTGAATATTGATCCTTAACCAAATAATTTATTACTAAAATAATAAAAAATCTAAGCCAATAAAATAATATGAATTATTTAGCATTCATATTGAGGCATTAAATTATGATACCACTAGCATCTAACACTTGAATTGTCCTAAAATAGTCCTTATATGCTAATGGCATACATTTTGGAGATAAATATATGAACGAACAATATCAGACTATTGACTACCCCTATGTAACGCTAAATGCTGAAGAGCGCAACCGAGTGATGCGCAACACATACTGGTTGCTTGCCATCAGTATGGTTCCAACAGTTTTGGGTGCATGGATCGGTATTGCGACTGGGATCACCTACGCACTCTCCGGTGGCCTTGGAACACTACTTTTCTTGGTCGGCGCGTTTGGTGGCATCTACGCCATTGAGAAAACAAAAGAGAGCGTGACTGGTGTCTACGTTCTTCTCGGATTTACCTTTTTCATGGGATTGATGCTTTCGCGCATGATTGCCATGGTTCTTGGCTTCAAAAACGGTGCCGATCTTGTTATGATGGCATTTGGTGGAACAGCCGGCGTATTCTTCCTGATGGCTAGCCTTTCAACCGTTATCAAGCGCGATCTATCCTCTTTAGGTAAATGGTTGTTTGTAGGCGTGATCGTGCTAATGGTTGGAAGTTTAATTAATCTGTTCGTAGCTTCTAGCGCAGGCATGCTGGTTATATCAGTGCTCTCCATTGGTATCTTCAGCGCCTTCATGTTATATGACCTTAAACAAATCATCGACGGCGGTGAAACCAACTACATCTCAGCAACTCTAACACTTTACTTGGATATCATCAATGTATTCCAAAGTCTTTTGGCTTTGCTTGGAATCTTGGGTGGCGAGCGCGAGTAATAAAATGAATTAAAACTCTATTATTAGAGTCAAAAAAGGGGTTCAGTTGAACCCCTTTTTTTTGGGAAATGCGATGAGTTAGCCTTGCCAATCAAACACAGCCATACTCTCCACGTGCGCAGTCTGGGGAAACATATTCACCACGCCTGCCATCGTACACACGTAACCCGCTTCATGAACTAAGATTTGAGCATCCCGGGCCAAAGTAGCGGGGTTGCAGCTTACGTAAACGATCCTGCTAGGGGGTTTCCAAGAGGAGGCTGCATCCCTCACACTTTGAAGCTGACTAATCTGAGCCAAGGCCTTGACCAACGCCATGCATCCCTCTCGAGGGGGATCGACTAGCCATTTATCAAATGAGCCATCTTCCCATAACACCTCAGGAGTCATCTCAAAGAGGTTACGGACCATAAACTCAGCAGAACTAAGCTCATCAACCCCTAATTCAATTCTTCTCTTTTGGTTGTATTCGAAATTCTCTTTTGCACGAGACACCAATATCTCGCTACCCTCTATGCCAAGCACCTTTGATGCAATGGTTGCTAAGGGTAGCGTAAAGTTACCCAAACCACAAAACCAATCTACTACGCTCTCGCCTTCTTGGATCTGGAGGTACTTAATGGCCTTAGAGACCAAAACTTCATTGATATGGGGATTGACCTGTGTAAAGTCAGCAGGGCGATACGGCATTCTTACGCCGAACTCCTGAATGCTGTAGGCCAAACGAGAGGGCTGCGAGTCATCCATCAAATGCAACGAATCCGTACCAGAGGGTTGCAACCACCACTGAATATTGTGCTCATCCGCAAACACTTTAAGTAATTCTTTGTCAGACTCATCTAAGGGCTCTAAATGCCTTAGCACCAATGCAGTTACAGTGTCCCCACAGGCAACCTCAATCTGGGGACAACTCTCGCGAGCTTTCAATGAACTAATTAACGCTCGCAGGGGCAAGAGTAGTTGACTAACATGTTCCGGTAGGACTTGACATGAACGAATATCAGCTATGTAGCGACTCTGCCGCTCATGGAATCCAACAAGAGCTTGCTCTCTTGCCTTTACATAGCGAACAGACAAACGGGCTCTATAGCGATAGCCCCACTGAGGACCGTGTACAGCGCGCATGATCTCTAATGGCTTGACGCGACCGATATGCCAAAGATTATCCTCAAGTACTCTTTGCTTGATTGCGACTTGGGTTGTACCGTGCAGATGCTGCATCTTACATCCACCACAGTCGGTTCTTTTTAATCCAAAATAGCTGCACTCAGGAGCCACGCGCTGCGAAGATTCTTTTAATACTTGAACGCATATACCCTCTTCCCATTTAGGTTTGCGTATATTAATTTGTGCCCTCACAGTTTCAAAGGGCAATGCACCTTCTATAAAAACAACTTTCCCGTCCTCACGGCGACTAACGCCCCTGCCCTCTAAATCTAGGGATTCAATAAAATAGGTAGGATAACTTTCAAATGAGCCCTGCTCAACCTCTTTGAGAGCAGTTCCGTTTGACTTGGACCTTGATCTTGATTTTTTTCTCAACGCGTTGGCAACCATTTAAGAGGATCGACGGGTTTGCCGTACTTACGAATTTCAAAATGCAATACAGGTTGATCTGCATCGCTGCTTCCCACCTCGGCAATCTTTTGTCCCTGCTTGACGCTTTGATCTTCTTTCACCAAAATTGTCTGGTTGTGCGCATAGGCACTTAAATAAGTGTTGTTGTGTTTGATGATCAGTAAATTACCATAACCCCTGAGTCCAGAGCCAGAATAGACTATCTTGCCATCGGCAGCGGCCAAAACTGGGTCCCCCAATTTACCGGCTATATCGATACCCTTATTCTTTGATTCATCAAAAGTTGCAATGATTTTCCCTGAAGAGGGCCAGATAAAGCTTGGGTTCTCAGTTGAACTTTCTGCACTCGTGGACGTGCTAGAAGGGAATGGTGGATTGGGGGTAGCCGCTTGAGTGGGCGTTGGTGTTGCAGGTGTTGCAGGTGTTGCAGGATTTGCAGTTGCAAGCGGGGGTGAAGTCTGCACCCCTCCTGTCGTGCCCACGCTAGTCATGGTTCCTGTACTGGTGGTTGGATTGTTTTGCGAGTTAACGGGACGGACAACAACCCCGTCTGTCGTAACACCGGCCTCAGGGGGAACAACCCGCAACACTTTCCCCACTTCAATGACGTTGGGATTTTCTAAATTATTCCATCTCGCGAGATCTTTCCAGTTTTGACCATTGTCCAAAGAGATGTGATAGATGGTGTCCCCTGGTTTCACAGTGTAATAGCCAGGGCGGGTCGAGCTTTCGCTAGCAACTAAAGGAACAGGACGAGGGCTTGCGACTGGACGGGGCTCTTTGTAGTTGGATTTGCCCACTGAATGATCTAGTACGGGGGCAGGTATTGAGATGTCTGAGCTCGAGCAAGCCTGGAGTATCAAAATTAGGCAACTGCCAAAAAATCGTAAACCCAAAGACCCCCCACTGGCAAGCTGAAGGGCTAAGCCATTGCTATCTTTGCTTTTCATAAAGGCTGCCATCCTGCATCTCCAGACCATTTTAGTTAATTCCCGATTTTAGAGGCACAAAGTGCACGGCTTCAAGATATGTTTTTTCAAACCCATTCTCTGTCTTATCCACAACCAATAAGACTTGAGTCCGCGATTGCGTTTCTACAGGAGCTACGATTCTCCCTCCTAAAGCCAGTTGCTCTAGCCAGTGCTCTGGTATGTTCTCCCCTCCAGCAGCAGCGATGATTGCGCTGTAGGGAGCGCCTTTTGCGTAGCCCAACATCCCGTCCCCAAATAGTAGATGCAGATTTGGCACCCGAAGCGGTCGCAAATTCTCCTTTGCTCGCTCATAAAGACCTTTGAGTCTCTCGATGCTATAAACCTCACTCGCAAGCTGACTTAGTACAGCCGCCTGATACCCGCACCCCGTCCCAATCTCTAACACCCGCCCAAGCTTTCCTCGAGCATCCAAACATCTACCCTGCCTAAGCAACTCAATCATGCGCGCAACTACGTTGGGTTTGGAGATCGTTTGGCCCAATCCAATCGGCAAACTTGTATCCTCATACGCCTGATTTACCAAAGCAGTATCAACAAAACGGTGCCTCTCTACGTTTAACATGGCGCTGAGCACAGCATTATCCGCGACACCTTGATGTGCAAGTTTTTTGACCATATGCTCTCTGACCGTTGCTGAATCTAAGCCAACCCCGCTAGCACTGTCCACGATTTGCGGAGCAGATTTAAGAGGATTGGAATTTTTATCCTGTGACAAGGAGACAACAGAGGAGGATGGTCTATTCGCCAGACTTTTTTTATTATCTAGTGCGTCAAGCTTTAATGGAAAGGAGGGTCTTTCTTTTGTCATGAAAAGATTTTTTCATTGAAAGAGGGCAAAAGAAAGTAGCCGCAATTTATCATCAATATTAATTTTCAATCACTTTTGACCAGGAGTTTAACTCTGCATATTCTGTCAAATCAATTTGCAAAGGAGTAATTGCAACATATCCGTTATTGGTTGCATGAAAATCGGTATCACTGGCGTCATCTTTTGCGGGGCCAGCGCTGCCTATCCAATACATGGTCTCGCCTCTTGGGCTTTCTTGCGTAATCACTCGCTCTGCGGCGTGCCTACGTCCTAGCCTGCAAATTTTATTATCGCCCAACTGGTCCAAGGGCTTGTTAGGAACATTCACATTTAACAACCAAGGCTTGGAGCCCAAAATGTGGGTGCGACTCAAATGTTGGACGATAGCGCGAGCCCGTGCAGCTGCTGCGTCAAGATGCTCCCACCCCTTGTTAACTTGAGAGAACGCTACAGCTGGAATACCCATTAAATAGCCCTCCATTGCGGCACCAACAGTCCCTGAATAGATCGTATCGTCACCCATATTAGCCCCATTATTTATACCAGACACTACCAGGTCTGGTTTGTAACCTAATAGGCCAGTAAGTGCGATATGAACACAATCGGCAGGGGTTCCGTTTATGTAACGAAATCCGTTGGGCGCTTTGTGAACATAAAGCGGTGCATTTAATGTCAAGGCGTTTGATTTAGCGCTATTGTTGTGTTCAGGAGCAACCACCTCGACTTGCCCCAAATCTTTTAAGGCCTCATAAAGGGCAATGATCCCAGGAGCCTGATAACCGTCGTCGTTGGATACTAAAATTTTCATCAAATTCCCTTGTTGAATCCGTATTGTAGGCTCACTATATGATCTATTCGACAAATAAAATAGTAGTCTTATTTTATTGCTTTTGCAAAAGCCGTATCATTTGTACCTAGTAGCAACACAAATATAAGGATTCAAAATGCTTGCATGGCTGTGTGAGAAAACAACCGGGGTTGATGATCTAGTACAAAAAGAGATACCTACGCCGGCTCCAGGTCCCGAGGAAGTTTTGATTGAAATTGAAGCTGCTAGCCTTAATTTTCCAGATCTTTTGATCATACAAAACAAATACCAACAAAAACCCCCGTTGCCCTTTGTGCCAGGCGCAGAGTATGCAGGTATTATTCGGAAAATAGGAGGTGAAGTTAAAAATTTAAGCATTGGAGACCGGGTAGCTTGCCTAAACGGTACAGGGGGTTTTGCTAGTCACACATTAGCGCCTGCAAAATTATGTCTGCCGCTGAGCGATCATTTCACCCCAGAGGACGGCGCTTCATTAATCATGACGTACGCAACATCCCATCACGCAATTGTTGACCGGGGGGGTTTACAACCGGGGGAGACTATCTTAATTTTAGGCGCATCCGGGGGTGTAGGTACTGCCGCTATTCAAATTGCAAAGGCAATTGGGGCCAGAGTTATTGCTGCGGCTTCTAGTCCTGAGAAATGCGACATATGCAAAAAACTTGGTGCCGACGAATCTATCAATTATTTGCAGGGTGACTTCCGTGAACAAATTAAAGCCTTAACCGCAGGCCTTGGGCCCAATGTAATTTATGACCCAGTTGGTGCACAGTGGGCGGAGCCGGCATTTAGATCAATTGCATGGCGGGGAAGGTATTTGGTCGTCGGTTTTGCTGGCGGAAACATCCCCAGCATCCCCTTAAACCTTGCTCTGCTTAAAGGGGCCAGCATAATCGGAGTGTTTTGGGGGGATTTCTCCAGGCGGGAATATGATAAAAACAGAGCAATGCTTCTTGAACTCGCCGATTGGTATCAGAGGGGACTAATAAAGCCCTTGATCGATACTGTGTTTGATATGTCAGAGCTTAAAACTGCATACGCAAAAATGAGCTCCAGGGGAGTAATGGGTAAGCTAGTTTTAAAGAATAACCGTCAATCGTTTAATTAAATTTTTAACGCATATGCCCGAAATCAATTCCTCTCCCCTTTTATTGACGATGGCCTTGGTTGCAATAGCGGCTTGTTTGATCTTAGGTCTTGTAGCTCTCTTGATCAGTAAATTTGTATTGCGCTCAAAAGACGCAAGTCCTGCGGAACTTGCAGGCGACACTCTTAATTTGGTCCACTCAGCTCTTACACAAGAGCGAATGGAGGTATTCGAACGCGAGCGGGAATCACTAAAAATTCAACTCCATGATTTACAACTTGAGTTAGCAGGGGTTCAAAAAGAGCTGAGCTCAACGCGTGAGGAAAAAAGCTTTGCCCTAGCCAAATTAGAGGCTGAACTGAGCGCCCATCAGAAGACTCAGCTTGCTAAAGAGCATGAAATTGATAGCCATGAAAAAACCAAATTTCGTTTAAATGAAAGTAACCAATCCTTAGCCGAAGTCCGTATTCAACTTGAAAACGAAAAGAGTTCTGCTGCTGAAAAAATAGAACTTCTCAACCAAGCCAAGGAAAGCCTTACCCTTCAATTCAAGTCTCTGGCGCAAGATATATTAGAAGAAAAATCAAAGAAATTCTCAGAGGACAATCAACAACGCCTTAGCCAACTTCTCGATCCTTTAAAGTCAAAAATCACTGAATTTCAGGCAAAAGTTGAGGACGTGTATGTCAAAGAGGGGAAGGATCGGTCAGCACTTGCCGAACAGGTTAAGCAATTGGTCTCACTGAATCAGAATTTAACCGAGGAAGCTAAAAACCTTACCAATGCCCTCAAAGGCTCCAGCAAAACACAAGGCAATTGGGGAGAGCTCGTGCTAGAGCGCGTTCTTGAGGGCTCTGGACTTAGAAAGGGCGAGGAATACGTCGTTCAGTCCAGTCAAACCAGAGAGGACGGAAGCAGGGCCCAAGCCGACGTAGTCATTCACTTACCCGAAGAGCGCTCCTTGGTGATCGATTCAAAGGTATCTTTGAACGCCTACGATGAGTACATGTCTAGTGAGGACGCAGACATCAAAAAACATGCGGCAAAAAAACATATTGACTCCGTAAAGAATCATATCAAAGAGTTATCACACAAGAATTATCAATCTTTATACGGCGTTAAGTCACTTGACTTTGTTTTGATGTTTATTCCAATTGAGCCTGCCTTCATGCTTGCTATCGCTCAGGATAAAGAACTTTTCATGGAAGCTTGGAAAAAGAACGTTTTACTGGTAAGTCCATCAACCTTGTTATTTGTTGTTCGTACTGTAGCGCACCTTTGGCGTCAAGAGGCGCAGAGTAAAAACGCGCAAGATATTGCGAACCGAGGTGCCGAGTTGTTCGATAAACTAGTCGGATTTGTAGAAGATTTGGAGTCTTTGGGTAACAAGCTAAAACAAGCTCAAATAACCTATGACAGCGCATATAACAAGCTCAGCACGGGCCGAGGTAACGTTATTCGTCAAGCTGAAATGCTAAAAACACTTGGAGTTAAACCCACTCGAACGCTGCCCAGTGCGTTGAGCCAGAGGATGGAAGAATACGAAGAGGACGAGACCGTCATCAAGCGAATCTATCCTCACAGTTAACTGCACTGATGAAGCTCCCCCAAAGGCACAACGTTTACGTGATCGAACTCTCAAAGGATGTTTTGAAAAAGCGTCGCTTTTTAAGAGCCAATCCTGATTACAAAGATGGCCTGCCCTGCGTTTACGTGGGTATGACCGGACTTGATCCTGATGTCCGGTTTGATAAGCACAAAGCAGGCATTCAGTCAAACCGATTTGTAAAAGATTACGGACTACACTTAATGCCCGAGCTATATCATGAGTTCAATCCGATGCCATATGAGGATGCACGCTACATGGAAGTTGACCTTGCAATTCGACTTAGACAAAGTGGTTACGGAGTGTGGCAAGCATAGTATTACCTTTCACTGCGATGAATCAGATACGACGAACAGTTTTTATGAATAATTTTAACGACCGAAAAATTTCAATAATTAAACATCAATTACTTAAATCGGCTTCAAAATTTTTGGTTTTAACAATTGTTTGTGCACTTAGTACTTTACCGATTGGGAATTTATCTAAGGTGTTCGCCGATGAGAAAAAGGATTACGCCCCTTCTACCTCAAATTCACAACCGATAAATTGGCCCCAACACCCTATTCGCATCGTTGTTGGCTTTCCCGCGGGTTCAACGCCAGACATGATCGCAAGAACCATTGCTGAGCCGCTCTCTAGATCGCTTGGACAAGCAGTTATTGTAGAAAATCACGTCGGAGTATCTGGTAACTTAGCCGCGCAGTTGGTTGCGCGCGCTCATGATGATCACACTTTAGGTATGCTGATCAACGGAAATTTAACGACCGCTAAGTTGCTGTATCCCAACCTAGAATTTGATCCGCTCAAAGATTTCTCACTTATCTCACTAATTGCTGATAGTCCGCTTGTGCTAGTTGCCCCTATAAACCTGCCCACAGGAAAACAATTTATAAAGCTCGCTCAAAGCGAGGGGAACCACTGGAATTACGGCTCTGTTGGGACGGGTTCAATGGCTCACTTGGCAATGGAGGCCTTAAAGTCCGCCACGCCTGGCCTAGAAGCGGTTCATATCCCCTACCCTGGTAACCCAGGGGTGATGAATGCGCTAATGGCTGGTGAAATACAAATGGCCTTGGTTCCAGTGGGAATTGCAACGCCTTTAGTTCGTAGTGAAAAGATTCAAGCTATTGGACTTTTAGGAGGTAAAAGTATTTTGGCGCCGAATACCCCCACACTCTCAGAGCTTGGAATCAAGGGCGCTTCAACTCAACTGCAGGTTTGGGACGCTTTAGTTGGCCCTAAATCCTTGTCTAACGAAGCACGATCTAGACTTTCCAGGGAGATTTCAACGCTCAAACAAAGCAGTGAACTACGCAACCAACTATTTAACCAAGGATGGATGCTTCGAGGTGGGAATCAAGAGGCGTTAAAGAACGTCATTGATCCAGAGTACCAGTTAATGCAGGGATTGATTGGAAAAAATAAAATTCGAATCAATCCCTAACCACAAAATCTGACATTAGAGATTCATTAACTCACTTACTCTGCACAGTCTTAAGAGTGGATTCATTTCCGCCAACAAACTGACCTTATCACTGCGCTCCAAACTCAATAATTCTGTCCACCGATTTGCAACCCATCCGCACTCATCTAGGCGAAAGGGCTGGGAGAACGGAAAATCTTTTAATTTAACACCTCGCTCCTGATTTTGCGCAATGAATTGCCCTAATGTATCTGCAACATTTTGTAACGCTTGAGTCACCTTGATTTCAGGATCGTCAGTTAATAGGCTAACCTGTGCACGCTCAACTCCTGCCTGCGGGGGTAAGGAATGATTGATCTCAAATCGACGCCAACCAACGCACTTAATGCGGTAGACAGCAGGTTGCAACTCCTCAAAGTCCAAAATCTTGGCCAAAGTCCCAACCCTTGCATACGCAACGTCTTGTTCAGGCAATTTAACTTCAAAACCTCTCAGCAAAGTCACTACCCCAAAAGGCTCTGCGCGCTGAAAATGGCGTTTTATCATGCTCAAATACCTAGGCTCAAAAATATTGAGGGATATTATTCCTTCCGGAAATAGGGTCAGGCCCAGGGGAAATAACTCTAAATTACTCAATGAATCGTTTAACTCAGACATACCTTAAATATCAATAAAATGAGAAATTAGTAAAGAAGAAACCAAACAAATTACAGATGTATTTCATTTTTAAAACTAAAATCTAGAAAATTTCTTACAAGAAAAGAACCGTATCTACATGATTCAAACACCTCAGGAACTGGCTCATTCTTTTCTAGCTCAATTAGATCAGAATATAAATCTAAAAGACGTATCCAATCAAGTTGATGAGAGATTTTTTTCCGAGCATTCAGGAGTAGAGTCGCTTAGGCTATCCCTAATTCATTGGCTAGATAAATTTTCAATCCCTCAAACTCAACAGAATGATTCAGCATCAGAAATACTCTATCACCTTGCAAAGGGTCTTGAGTGTCTGCATTATCCGCTTATATCGCGCGTTTGCTGCCAACTCATTGTTGACAGTTATCAAGATCAAAGCGAATGGATTTCTAAAGCTTGCATCTTCTTAGCAGAGCATTATGAAAAATTAAATCAAAATTTAGTTGCCATACAGAGTTACCAAAAATTAATCGAGCTAGATCGAGATAAACATATTGCTTACAACAGAATAGGACTGATTTTCATGTCCATTAATGAGAATAGTCAAGCATTAATGAATTTTCAGCGCTCTTTGAATTCAAATCCCAAGTACCTTCAAGCTCAAATTAATCTAGGCGTAGCCTTGCAAAATCAAGAAGCCTACCAGGAGGCCATTCGGTCATTCGAAGTAGTGATTGAGCAAGATCCGTCCCAAATTAACGCCTACTACAACTTGGGAATTGCCTGTTTCAGTTGCAAATCTTTTGATTTGTCAATTCGAGCACTTCGCATCGCACTGCACTTAAATCCGTCTTTGTTGGATGCTCACTACAACCTAGGGGTTGTTTACAGCGAAATTAAACAATATCGAACTGCTCTAGATTGCTACAAATCTGTCATCAAACTGAACCCCAACTACTTACTGGCCCACTACAACAGCGGGGTCTGTTACTTTGAATTACTTGAGTACTCGCAGGCAGTAGAGTCTTATAAAAAGGCAATGTTAATTGATCCGCAACACATTCGCTCGCACTGGAATATCGCACATTGCCATCTAATTTTAGGAGAATTAAAGACTGGATTCTTAGAGTACGAGTGGCGCTGGAAACACAACGAACTTCAAAACCAGCAGACCCAAAGAAAGTTCGACAAACCCCTTTGGCTAGGAGATCTACCCCTAGAGGGCAAATGCATCTTGCTCCATGCTGAGCAAGGCTTGGGAGACACTTTGCAGTTTGTACGGTTCGCGAACGCGCTTATTCAAGGGAACAATGCACTCATCATAGAGGTACAACCCGCTCTCAAATCACTAATTGAGATGTCTTTCAAGGTTAACAATGAAGGTAACAAATCCAATTTACCAATAAGAGTTATTTCAAGAGGAGAAAAATTACCGCCGTATGACCTTCATTGTCCATTGATGAGTTTGCCTTTGGCCATGGGAATAAGCAAGTTATCGGACTTATCTGAGCACTCTGCCCCTTATCTAAGCGTCGATTCAGAAC
Organism: uncultured Burkholderiales bacterium; assembly: GCA_903830725.1. Taxonomy (GTDB): domain Bacteria; phylum Pseudomonadota; class Gammaproteobacteria; order Burkholderiales; family Burkholderiaceae_C; genus Limnohabitans. Next base: position 13,599 of record CAIKVH010000056.1, read on the forward strand.
TAAAATTGTATTGGGCTAAAAAGTTAGATGACTTAATAAGAGACCGTAACCTTCATAATGCCCCTGGAAACGCTATTAACTTCAATGACGCAAATTTAAAAAGTAACGACTTACGCTTTCCTAGACGACCCCGCATTGGTTTGATATGGTCAAGCGGATACAGAGATGATCAACAAGACACCTGGGAAATCAATAAGCAGCGTAATCTCAATTTATATGAGCTTGAACCCCTCCTCAAACTTCCCCTTGATTGGGTGAGCCTTCAAATTGGAAAAATTCCCAACCAAGAACTAAGAGATCTAAATCAAATCGGTTGGAGAGGCTCGAGCCTTTTAGATTTAAGTGGTGAAATTAGAAATTTTGCAGACACTGCAGCGATTGCACAAAACTTAGATCTAATTATTAGTGTTGACACGTCCACTGCACATCTGTGTGGGGCCCTTGGTCTGCGGACGTGGATACTACTTAAAGCTAACTCATGCTGGAGATGGTTCTTAATGACTGAGGAATCACCCTGGTATCCAAACGCCCAACTATTTAGACAAACCCACCGAGCAGACTGGAGCGGGGTCTTACAGCAATTAGAATTACAACTTAACAAATTTATAGAAACGCGCAAAACTCGAAACAATTGGTTGGTTTAAATTAGTACCCAAAAAATAAAGCGCCCGTTGGGCGCCTTATTTAGGACATTAGATTGTGTAAATTAGGACAATTTACCTGTGTATTTTTCAAGCTCAGTCCAAGCCTCATCTCCAAACTTCTTGTGCCAATCTGCATAGAAACCAGCCGAACGAAGTTTCGTTCTAAAGGCATCTACCTGAACATCATTAAATATCATACCCTTTGCTTTCAACTCCGCTTGCAAAGTTTCATTGAGCCTGCGAACCTCAGCACGTTGAAGGAGCGCAAATTCTGCCACTAACTTAGTCATCAAAGCTTGTAAATCGGCAGGAAAGCGATCAAATAGCTTTTTATTCCCCATAAACCAATATCCATCCCACATGTGTCCCGTCATTGAGCAATACTTTTGGACTTCGTTTAGCTTTGCAGTTGAAACAATAGCAAGTGGGTTTTCTTGCCCTTCAACAACCTTTGTTTGCAAGGCGGAGTAGACCTCTGCGAAATTAAGAGGTGTAGGGGACGCCTCTAGCGCTTTAAACATAGAAACCCACATCGGACCTGGAGGGGTACGTAGTTTCAAACCTTTCAAATCGTCAGGCACGTTTATGGGTCGAACACTATTAGTTACATGGCGGTATCCGTTGTCCCAAATCTTGTCAAATGCAAAAATACTTCCTGTTGCAGCAATTTGTTGACGTACGTGGGCACCCAAATCACCATCCATAGCACTCCAAACCTGGTTGTAATCTTTAAAAGCAAATCCAACACCATTGATCTGTGCAGCGGGCACCAATGTACCCAAGATCAGTGGGGATAGCGTCATAAAGTCCAACGCTCCTGACCTCAATTGTGAAAGCATATCTGTGTCATTTCCCAATTGGTTGAAGGGAAAAACTTGAAGATCAATACGGCCTTTTGACTCAGTTTTTAATTTGGCTGCAAGTGCAACGGCCTGGGTGTTGAGGGGGTGAGTTGCAGGCAAATTACTACCGAACTTAACGCTGAACTCTACCTTTTGTGCTTTGGACGACGTCATCACCCAAGGCGCAGCCAAGGTTGATGCAACAGAAATTAATTTACGTCTCGTTAATGTCATCATCATCTCCATGTGGTTTTTTATAATTCGCCAAATATAACATGCGAAAACGCATAGCTCCAGGAATCAATTAGAACCAATTTTTGATACTAAAGTCCCCTATTTCTCTTGAAAAGTCTAAATAGGCCAGCAAGTAGGCGATACCGTTTAGTATGTCACACCAATTCTTTTGCTTTTATTTGATATTTGAATGTGTCTGGGGAGTAGGAATCAAACCTTCCTTCGTTATTCTCCGCAGTGGGGTACATCAAAAACCCTTGCGTTGGCCCCTGACTGGAGGGCAATCTAACATCATGCCCACTATTCCAAGCCAACCAATTACCCTCCCATCCTCCAAATAAGGTTTGATAAACAGGTTTAACTAACGGATTATTGGGCGATTTGATCCATTCGGGTGTTTCTTGGCGCATAACTTTGGCCACATCGGCAGGATCCATAGCAACCCAACCCCGGTTTTTCAAATAAACCTCTGCTCTGCAGTGCTGTGCTCCCTTAAGACTATCGGGATTACCTGAGAGCTCCTTGTACCCAAAGGAGGATGGTACGAGCCTAATCCCGTATAAATCTCTCGCTGGTATTTTCACAGATCTGCATAGACCCACAAAAAGCGCATTAATATCTGCGCACTTACCGCCTAGATTTCCAGTTTCAAGCATTAGCTTGATATCACCTTCACCGCATCCGCGTACTTTTGGCTCACGCCATGCATTGGCTACAACCCAATCATAAATAGCCCTCACCTTTTGGTCATCCGTTTCAAGACCTTGGGTGATCTGAAGAGCTGTTTTCTTGACGATACCATCAGTTGGCAAGAGTTTGGTAGAGCGTGTGTAATATTGAAGCGTATCAAGTGACTCTTGTCCGCCCGCTAGGTTACTTCGAGCACCTAAGTCCATCCGGCTTTGAGTTCGAACCGTACTCGTGATTTCAACAAATGGCGTTGACTGTTTAGGTGCAAACTCAGTTAATAGTATTTTGACACCTTGCTCACCATCAGATGTTAAGCTTGAGGTCCCATTGCTTTGAAAGCTGTTGCCCAGTGAAGTTTGCCAGTTAGTTTCAATGCTTGGCACAGGCAACCACACACGAGTAGTGGAGATGGGTGAATCAATCTCAACGCGGGTAGTGATTTCAAAAGTCCTCCACTTACCAGGGCTAGGGGTAAAAGTCCTCTGGGGCATATTTAGACTAGAGCTAGAGGATGGTAGAGGCTGTGAAACTGAGTTTGCAACCATCAGGGGGGTACTAAAGGCTCCAAGGGCGGCTTTTAGGATTGTTCTACGAACGGGGGTCATGAAAAAGATCTCCGGATTAATAAAAGAAACTGTCGGCGTTTAAGAGAGCGCTAGAAGCACTCAAAACCTCGAAGGCAGTTGAAAGCAGCATCGGTACCGATATAGTATGTGCTATATAAAGTGACCAATAACTACCAACCTTATATTATCTCCGAAACTTTGGATTATTCAAAGCCTGAATCCAGGAGTTTGCCTGTTGACTCGTCCAGTCTACGTCTCCCTCAATTTTCCACTTTGCTAAGCCTTGAGAATCAATTAGTATCGTGGTTGGATAGATCCTGATGTTAAAGCTTTTGGCAATTTCTCCCTTTGAATCCAAAATAATAGGTAGCTCCAGAGCAGTAACTGAAACAAATCGTTGGACTTGGGGCTTCAACTGGCGAACGTTAACAGAGATTACTGAAACCAGGTCAGGATCGCTTATTTGAGCTAAAGTTTGCAACGTAGGAAGTTCAATGAGGCATGGTGCGCACCATGTCGCCCAAAAATTTAGAACAACTGCTTTACCAAGTTGATTGGATGAACTCCAAAGGTTTCCATCAAGATCAGTGCCCGAAAAATTAAGTCGCTGCTCCTTTGAGGGCAGCGGAATGCGAATAAATTGAGCTTGAGCAGAGCTACCTAATATGAAAAAGTGAATTGATAGAAAAATGATCCTATAAGAAAAATTTCGATAAGAAAAATTTCTATAACCGGATTGAAATAAACAGCGAAAGGAATTGATTAAATAACCTGGAGACATTGGCAAATGATAGAGTAAAAGCAAATTAGTAAGAAAGGGGAGATAGAAACTTAAAATAATCATCCTGGTGATTTCGTCTACACTAGGAGTCAGAGGATTATTCTAAATTATGTTTTAGTTAAGACCTATCTAATATTTAAAATCTCCAACAATGAATAAATTTATCTCTATTTTAAAAAAAGGTGAATGGATTCAAACAGTATTGGCTACATTCAACCGTGATAGCTTCACAAATGGCACACGAGCGTTGTTAGCACTTACAACGGTATTTCTGGCACATTGGTTAACAAATTGGGATAGCGATCTTCTGCAGATAATGTTGGGAGTTATAGCAAGTGCCTTAACTGAGACTGATGATCACTGGAGGGCTCGTTTACGATCACAATTCATTGCCATATGTACGTTCTTAACTGTAACTGGAGCAGTATGGTTAAGCTTACCTTGGCCGATACTACTAGCACTTGTGATTTGCTTTGCAGCCTTTACTCTAACGATGCTAGGTGCAATAGGAGAGAGATATCGAGCGATATCGTTCGGATCTTTAGTGCTCATTTTATATACAGCACTATCAGCCCACTCTAGTCGAACACTAGTCGCTAGTTCAATCCCCCTACTTTTAATTGGAGCAATGTGGTATGGAGCAATTTCTGTTATTTGGTTTGCACTACTACCTAAACAACCCGTTCAAGCTAGATTAGCAAAACTTTATGCTGCACTTGGTGAATACCTACAACTGAAAGCAAACTTGCTCGAGCCCATTCGGGAAATTGACCAGGCGGAACGACGAATGTCCTTAGTGCTCCAAAATGGGCGTGTAGTCAATGCACTAAACTCAACAAAGGAAAGTATACTGAGTAGACTCCAACACGGTAATAATTCCGATTGGCTTAAATTGGCTTTGCATCAATATTTGATTGCACAAGATATTCATGAAAGAACTAGCAGCTCCCACGCAGACTACCAGGTTTTAACGCAATCATTTTTTCATTCAGATGTTCTATATAGATGTCAACGTACTTTAATTCTATTAGGCAAACAGGCGTCAGCATTTTCGACTGCAATACAGTCTGAATCTCAACCTATACATCAGGGAGTTACCAAACGATCTATTGAAGATTTAAGTGCATCAATAAAGAATATAGAGAAATATGCATCGCCTAATCGTCAATTACAAGCACTTCACGGTGTTCGAGATAACCTCACATCGTTGGCGAAAGTTTTCTCGGAAGTATTTCTACAACCGAATTCAGATTTGCACAAACAATTACTCGACCGTCAGCCAGCCAACTTGAAAGATGCTTGGTCACGCATAAAGAAACAATTAACAATAAAATCGCCACTATTTAGGCATGCAATACGTTTAAGTGCGAGTCTTTTTGTTGGATTTTTAATTATGCAGGCAATGCATGATCAATTGGGATACTGGATCTTACTAACTATAGTATTTGTTAGCCAACAACAGTATGCGGCAACTCACAAACGGCTACTTGAAAGAGCTATAGGAACAACTCAAGGCTTAGCGATAGGATGGGCTTTAACACAACTCTTTCAGCCTGTAATAATACAATCTGCAATGATCGTATTGTTAGGCGGCGTATTCCTAGGAACACGTCGTACAAGGTACATTTTGGCAACAACAGCAATTACAACAGTTCTTGTTCTAAGTTTTCATCAAATCGGATTAAGACAGGTTCTATTTCCAGCGCGGCTATGGGACACACTCATAGGATGCGCCGTAGCCGGAGTCGCCGCCTGGCTTTTGCTACCGAATTGGCAATGGAAACTGTGGCCGAATTTAGCGGCACGAAGTTTAAAATGCCAAGCAGATTATTTAAATCAAATAGTTAAGCAATATCAAAAAGGAAAGATAGAACATCTTACCTATCGTTTATCTAGGAGGGAAGCGCACAATTCAGATGCGGCATTGTCTAATGCATATTCAGCTATGCAAAAAGAGCCTAAAAAAGTAAGACACAATGAAATATCAAACGGGCGATTTTTAGTAGCTTCTCATACTCTTTTAAACTATATATCTGCACTTGGAGCGCATCGAAATGAATTCGAACAAAAGGAAATAGCTAAAGAAATATTAGACGCATCTAAGCAGTTGCGGGAGGCCCTAAGGGATTTAGCCAGTGCCCTAGACAAAAGGACAGGCACGGAGTTAGATAATGAATTAAATTCTATAGCTAACAGAAAATATTTAATAAAAGAAATAAAGAGTTCGAATTACGAGGCTGATAGTTTGGATCAATTTATACTTACACAGTTAAGTTTATGTTTTGAAGTTCTACCAGAGCTTATTACCCAAGCTTTAGTGGCTAATATTGAAATAAGAATTTAAATTACTACCGCAAATGCAAATAAATCTGCGCTGCAAGTCAAATTGGAAAGAAATAAAGATAAACTTCTTTTCAACGCTGTACTAGGCCCTTGAATTCACGTTCATTTTAAAAATAAATCGATAAATTGCGCAAGAAAAAGAGCTAAGGTGAAAGAGCCAGTCATTAGTTAAAATAACCGGCTCTTTGCTTCTTAATTGGTAATTAAGAAAGTTTATTTAGCAACAGCAGCTGTCTTTTTTGCAGCATGTGCAATGTGCTCTTGAGCGCTAGCAACATGGTCGCTGGCAATTTTAGTATGAGCGACAGCACCCTTGTGGTCGTTAGAACTAATTAACTTAGCTACTTCCTTATGGGCCTTTGAAGCCAATTCTAAATGCTCAGATGCTTTTACATGATGCTGTTGTGATGTTGAAGCATCTTGGGTTTTTGTTTCAGTAAGTGTCATTTTAGTATTCCTAGTAAGTAATAATTTAAAAAATATAGTTCATGTGCACATACCCTATTGCCTTATTATTGCGCTCTAAGATTTAATTGTCTGTGTGTTGGATAACAAAAAAGATTATTTAAAAAATAATATAAAAAAAGCACTGTCAAACAGTGCTTTTTAAATAATTAGTTAATGTAATTAAAATCGTGTTCCAACAGAAACAGTGAATCCCTTAGCATAAACATTATCCCTGTCATATGAATGCATAAAATCAAATTGTCCGTATACGGTTTTAGTTAAATTTGTTTGTATTCCAACGCCGTATGCAATATCACTACCCAAATCAGAACCTTTATTTGATGCGGTTATATCAGCACGTAAGACACCTAATCTAGCAAAGATCTCGGTACCTTCTATGATTGCGTACTTAGGCTTTAAGAACACGCCAAATCCACTGAACGAAGCGTCATATCCTGGGCGACTATCCTTTGCGACGGTAGTTGTGTATAGGACATCTAACCCCAAATTCCTATGTAATTCATTTCCAATAAGAAACCTAATTCCATATGGTTTAGTATCGCCACCAGCACCAGCAAGGTCGATTGGAGAAAATCCAATTTCGCCGTAGAAGGTATTCATAGATCCCACTTGATTTTGAGCATAAACGGCATTCGCAAAAATTGAGGTAATTATTGCAATTGAAACCAAGCACTTTTTATTCATATATTTTCCAGTTATTTATAAAGAACTAATGATCCATTATTTGTTAATTTGAGTCTGTTAGTTTACGCACAAAGCATCAAAGATTCTTTGATTAATTTGATAGCAGTATTTATTAAAATCAAATTCACTATTCGTTAGTTATTGCTTACTAATTGTTACGCCGACAACGTCAACCTCTACCCTACGATCAAGGGCTAAGCACGCAATAGCATCAACAGAGGAGTGAAGTCCCTTACAAGCGCCTGCATCAGTGATTGGTTCTGAGCTACCTCGGCCTTCAGACTCAATCTTATTTGAGGGAATTATGCCTCTTGACACAAAATAAGTTCTTACGGAATCTGCACGTTGTTTAGATAAATTATTATTGTAAGCTTCGGAACCAATTCGATCCGTGTGGCCAACAATAGTTACGTGATCGTAGTCGATTCCATTTAACTCAGCAGCGAATTTATCTAATTCAATTTTTCCATTAGTTGAAATCAATGATCTATCGAACCCAAATAAAACATCAGAATTAAAGGATACGTGAAGATGTTCTGGTAACGCAATTATTGCAATTGGAGCAGGCAATTCTTCATAAACTATACGTTCCTGAGGTGGTTTGGGATCTTCTGAAACTACAACTACAATGGGCGCTACTTCATATTGAACATGTTCAATAACTTTAGGCTCAGGCGTTGCATCTCGACCAAATGGAAATACTAAGCTCAATAATGCAACGTTAATATCCCCCCTATTTCCTAATCCATCATTAATTCGGTATCTCTCATACTCGCCACGCAATGATATTGATTCACTGAATTTATATGATAATCCCATTCCCGCTTTGTAATTTGTATCAGTCACATGAGAATTTGGATTGTTCAAAGCCACTGCATTACTCGAGGTGAAAGTATCTCTAGCTCTTGTATTTACAATTCCAATTCTGCCAATAACCGATAACTTAGTACTTAACGGTACATAACCAATTAAATCCAAGTTTATACCCTCCAAACGAACATTTCCATTCAGCGTCCCACTTGGTATAGTTGTGGAATTAAAACCAAAATTTCCTAACTTTACGTATCCTGCTTCTAATCCAAAGTTTGGATTAACCTGATAGCCACCAAAAATTTTATAAGTGGCATCTCTTCGGTTGTCTGTGATACTTGTACTTGACGCCCCACCCCCAATCAATGCAGAATTGATTCTTTCATCGTCAATTCTTGCTTGGCCCAAGCCAGCTCCCAAACCTCCATAGAAGTGATCTACATTTTGTGAATGACAAAGTGGCGCTACAAATATTCCAAGTATTGAAATTAATAATATATTAAATTTTTTCATAAATATCTTTAAAGGTTTTATTTTGATTCGTTACGGAGAAGTAACAGTTGTATTGACCATTGTTACTGATGCATGGAGACCTATTGCTCTACCATTTAGAGTTGTTTGGTTTAATTGTCCAGCAGTAGAAAAGGTTACTCCGGAATACGCAATGATTGTTCCAACCATAAAACTCCCATAACCAATAGTGGCAGCACTTCCAACTTGCCAATAAACATTTTTAGCTTGAGCACCATTAATAAGTAAAACTTGCTTAAACGTGCCAACGGTCAGGGATGTTGAAGGCATTTTAAATACCCAAACAGCGTCAGGATTACCACCCGCATCTAAAGTTAAATTTCCCTGGCTAATAATGAATGAATTCGTTGTTGAAGCATAAACCCCTGGTGCAAGGGGAGGAATAGCTCCTAACTCTCCAGCTATGGTAAAGTCCGTTGCCATTGCAGCTAATTGTGTAAATGCTGTTTGAGCATCTGAAGCAGCAATTAACTCAGTTGCATATTTAGCAGCAGTACCTGGTGCAGGTGCATTACACAATATGCTACCTGTAACTCCCCCAATATTCAGAGGAGTTTCAGTATATTTAAATAAGCTATCGTGAAATCCTGTGATTAAAGTACAAGCAGCAGTGGTACCCAAGTCTCCGTTAATTTCGGTATTTACTCCTGAATTGGTAACTCCGGCATCTCCGCCAAAAGCTCCGTAAGTCGAAATGGTGCCCAATGCAACTGGCGTGGCAGCAACGCAAAATGAGTTACCAGTGGTAAAAACTCTTAGGTATGCAGATGTTAAAGGTAATCCTGTTAGATCTTTAACATTGGTTGTTAAATTAACATTATAGGCAGTGCTTACTTCTATACCCGGTACATTTGTGACTGTAACTGTTGCAGTATTACTTGGTGAATCATAGGCGACAGTTCCAGTCATAATTCCATTTGCTGTATTATCGACGTAAAAATTTGCTGGTATCAGAGTACTGGAATCCATTGATTTGCTAAACGTAACACTTACATTCTGAGTAACACAGGCGCCTGTTAAAGGATTGCTTGCTACGATGGTCGGCGCAAGTGAAGTAATAGTCCCTGTACTGAAACTCCATACATAGTCGGAGGCTAATGCATATCCATTTGTATCGGTAGCAACAGTAGTTATAGTGGCTGTACAAGTAGTACTTACAGGTAAACTTGCTGACTGCTGGAATGTGGCAAGTTGCTTAGTTGCATCATAGCTAACTACACCAGTTACGGCACCTCCGGCAATACAACTCACAGTAAAACTTGAATTGTTTAGCGTAGAAGAGGACATGTTGCGATTGAACTTTGCAGTCAGCGAAACGTTGTTTGCAACTCCATCAACAATTGGATCTGTTTTAGCAGGTGTAGTCAATATAACTTGTGGTGGAGAGTTCACGCTAGGGGTACCAAGAATTGGATCTTGGCCACCTCCACCACTACAACCAGTAATTAAGTACGCCAGTATTGGAAGCAATACAAGGCGAGACTTTGTATTTAATAAATTTAAAAGCCTCATAAATTTCCTTCGTTTGGAGTATTCGCACGAACACATTCCATAAATGGATTTGATAAGAAATAACATATGGGGTCTGTCTGATATCGAACATTATTCGAATTCAAAACAGTGAGTTAGCGAACAGACTGATTTAGAAATATTTAGTAAATTAGGTACAAAGATATTTATCTTTTAATAACAATTTAAATTTTTTATAGGAAAAATATGTCTTTCAAAACCGCTTTAAAGTATGCTGCGTTAGTTTCTATTTTTTGTATTTCTTCAGGCTGTGCAGTCACAAACGATCAAGAAACAGTTGGGGCATACATAGACGATAGTGTTGTAACTACATCCGTTAAAAGTAAATTATTTGATGAAAAAAGTATCGATGTAATGTCCATTACCGTCGAAACACTTAACGGGACTGTTATGCTTTCAGGGTTCGTTAAAAATGTTTCGCAAAAAAATATGGCTGAAACAATTGCGGCAAAAGTTAAAGGCGTAAAAGCTGTCAAAAATCAAATATCAGTAAAACAGTAGTTTTAATCTGGAAGAATATTCCCCGAATGCATGTCAATACATTGATTCGGGGAAACTCCTATTTTGGCTTTGCTACTTCATGCCCAATATACCCTCCCACTGCTGCTCCCCCGACCGTTCCTACGGGACTTCCACCAGTTAATATCGCACCACCAAGTGCACCGGCACCAGCACCTACAGCAGTAGACTTGTCTCTTTCAGACATATTGGAACAGCCCACTTGCAACAATAATAGTGCAGCGTATAAGTATTTCAATATTTTTTTATTAGTAGTTATCATTTGATTTCACCTGTAAAGTTTCAAAAATTAAAAACGTATATATTAAATACAGGTTAAGAATAATAATTAATATTATTTTCGTCTGTATGCTTGAGTACTTTGTCTCATATCACACAGACTAATTTTATTTATTGCTTAACAATACAAACATCTGCAATATTCTAATTAGGAAAATAAAAAATGAACGGACAAAAATTAGCCCACGAAGTAATCGATGCAATTAACTTAGAAATTAGTGAAACAGTTGAAGATCTAATACGGGACTCAAAACCAATTATCAAAGAGGCAAAAAATCAAATCACCGAGCTAGCGAATAAAAGTCTCTGTGCTATCAAACAAAGTGAAATATTAATTAGAACTAGAGGACACGATATTATTGATCATGCAGCGGACACAATTAGACATAAGCCCTTTAAAGCTATGTTGATAGCTGCAACGCTAGGAGCAATTACTGTTGGTGCGGTTAGCTTGTTGACTAAGCAAAAATAAGTAACTGTGCAAATATAAAATATTTAATAAATACATTTTCTAAAATTATAAGAATTTCTATTTACTATGTGATATATTTTTAACAGGTTTTTAAAGCAATTCAAATCTATTTGTTTGTTCAACAGAAAATTGTCGAACTTTAAATTAATTGATGGTAAGTAAATAAATTTTTAATTTAAATTATACGAATTTAATTCGTAGTAATATTAAATTCGACCTCCAAGTAATAATAAAACTAGAATAAGAAGCACTAAACCTAAACCGCCACTGGGATAGTACCCCCAGGTTTTGCTGTGTGGCCAAGCAGGTATCGCTCCTATTAGCATCAAGAATAATAAAATAATTATTAGGTTAAGTAACATATGCATTTTTTAGTTAAGCAACTACTTTAATTGTTTATTACAGTTCTGTATGTGCGAAAACACACTTCGCAAGCAAGTAAATTTTCATAAATTTTTACAACACATTTCTACAAAAGATGTAATGGGATTGCTTCTTGTATTACTCAATCTTTTTACATTACTTAATTTCTGTTTTTTTATTGAATTTATATCTGAATTGTCTGAATTATTTATTTTATTTTGCCCCAAGTAGTAGGCCTCATTCATAGCTTTTGACAAGTCATTTAATTGATTTTTTAATTCATTACTTATTACTCTTTCAACTTCATTTTCTATCGTTATATTTTTTAATTTTAATAAAAATAATTTCGATCTTATTTGAATCTTTTTTTCATGCTTTTCAACAAGTTCATTTAAATTTTTCATATTATTTAATTTGCATTCAATTTTTAATTTTTATACACTTACGATATAGAAATTTTAAAAATTTACCGTTCGCTATCGAACTATATATTTTTGGTTTCTTTAATAGAATTTAAGCCATGGAATTTCAAAATAAAATAGCACTTATAACTGGTTCATCAAGCGGAATTGGTCTAGCAATAGCTAAGAATTTAGCATCCAAAGGTGTCAATATAGTAATTAATGGACTTCGCAGTGATATTGAACTTGAAGCAATTTGTTTATCTATATCTACCGAGTACGGCGTGAGATGCGTACACTCTCGAGCAAATATGCTTGTTCCAGATCAAATTCGAAAAATGATATTTGATATTATTTCTGAATTCAAATTTATAGACATTCTTGTTAACAACGCGGGCATCCAGTTTGTTTCACCAATTGAAGACTTTCCAGACGACAAATTTAATGAAATAATTGCAATCAATTTAACTTCATCTTTTCACACAATCAAAGCTGTATTGCCCTCGATGAAAGCTTTTAGAAAAGGTAGGATTATTAATATTGCTTCAGCTCACGCATTGATTGCCTCCCCCTTTAAATCAGCTTACGTAGCTGCCAAGCACGGACTGGCTGGATTAACGAAAGCTGTTGCTCTTGAGGTTGCTGAATATGGAATTACATGCAATGCAATTTGTCCTGGCTACGTGTGGACACCGTTAGTCCAAAAGCAAATACCAGAGACGATGAAATCTCGACATATGTCCGAAGAGCAAGTAATCAATACAATTCTTCTTTCTGCACAGCCAACTAAAAAATTTGTGACTGCGCATGAAGTGGCTTCACTGGCCTCATATTTATGCTCCGATGATGCTGGATCAATAACAGGATCCCTTATTCCAATTGATGGGGGTTGGACAGCTCATTAAAAATGATTTTGTTTAGCTTCTCTTTATTTCAAATAATCGTATACAACCTCACCAAGTCCAAGAGTTAAGTCTGCAATAAAATGTAGGCTTGAAACCACCTCTAAAACCGGAAGTTCCGATACAGGCGCAAGTGCATGCGGATGTAACTCCAATGTTGCTGGACCCGTCCACGCTCCTTGAAGGTTTACATGCGTTGTGTAATAACGAACCAATTCGCATATACGGACAGTTCCGTCTACATGAGGAATTATTTTTAACAAGAAGTTCGGAGTAGCTAATGCCGCCATAACAAGTGAGGGATTTACCTCCCGATGTTTAAACCCCATTGTTGCTTTAGCCACTTCTATTTTTCCATAATCCAAGGTTCCCACTAAGGTATCAATTTCTATTTCTAAATTTGGATTTGCTAATTTTTTGGGAAATCCCCACAGCTCCCTACCCCCAGCAATGGGTGGGTGGTCATTAAGATACATTGCATGGGCATATGATCCACTTACGCCTTCTAGTCGAACTGGGATGATTTGCCCAGCCTCTGTATATGATCCAAATCCCGTTGAATCTGGCATATTAATGAACTCAAACTTAACAATGGGTTCTTGTATTTCTAAAGGTTCTGGCACGACTGATCTCAATGCATCTAAATCAGTTCTATAAGTGATTATTAAGAATTCCCGTCTTATGAACCTGTATGGTCCGTGTGGAAATGCAGGACTAGTTAACGGCATTGCAAATGCGTTTGCTTTAATGTCTGAAATATTCATAATCTTTATTTTTCGGTTGTATGCGGTTTACGTTCATCATGATCGCTAATAATCTCACTCCTAAGTCCCATTGGATATTCTCGAAAAATTCGCTTATCCATTTTTATAATCTGTTTAGCTAACTTAGGGCGAAAATCCATTAACTTCAAAATATCACGATCTAAATCTATTCCTGGAGCAATTTCTACTAATTCCAAACCAAATTTTGTGAGACTAAACACACATCTCTCTGTTATGTATATTACTGTTTGATTACGCGCAACAGAATCTTCACCGTTAAAGGTTATTTGTTCCACCTGATTAATAAATTTCCTTACAGTAGCTTCGCGTCTGATCGTAAGCGTTCCATCCATAATCTCTAGTTCTAGGTTGCCTGCACTAAAGGTCCCCATAAATACCAATCTTTTGGTATTTTGGCTAATATTAATGAATCCGCCAGCCCCTGCTAAGTGGCCGTTAAAAAGACTGACGTCGAGATTTCCTTTAGAGTCGACCTGAGCCATACCAAGAAAGGCTATATCTAAACCTCCACCGTCGTAGAAATCGAATTGATAGGGTTGATCTAAAATTGCTTCTGCGTTAGTAGCAGCCCCAAAATCTAGCCCACTCGCGGGGAGTCCTCCCACCACTCCTGGCTCGGCAGTTAAAGTCATGAGATCAACTAAGTCTTCCTCTGCTGCGATGCTAGCGATCCCTTCTGGAATTCCGACACCCAAATTAACAATATCATGGGCACGCAACTCAAGTGCAGCGCGCCTTGCGATAATTTTTCTTGCATCAAGTTTTGAGGGTACTACGACTTTGTTTGGAGCTAAAATTTCTCCAGAATAAACCGCACTATACGGTTCAGAATATGTTTGTAAGTGATCAGTTATTTTTTCTGATACAACAATAAAGTCTACCAATATCCCCGGAATCTTTACTTGGCGCGATTGCAAAGATCCTGATTTCGCTATTCTTTCGACTTGAACAATAACTATTCCTCCAGAATTATGCGTCGCCATAGCTATTGCTAACGTATCCAGTGTTAGGGCTTCCTTCTCCATCGTCATGTTTCCGTGCTCGTCGGATGTTGTAGCTCTGAGTAAACACGCGTGGATTGGGAAAGTCTTGTAAAGTAGGTATTCTTTCCCGTCTATCTTCAGCAATTCAACGAGATCTCTTTTGCTACAGTTATTTAATCTCCCCCCTGCATGTCGAGGATCAACGAACGTGCCTACCCCGACTTTTGTAATTAGCCCTGGACGGTGAGCTGCAATATCACGGTACAACTGACTGATAACCCCTTGTGGTAGGTTATATGCCTCAATTTGGTTCGACAAAGCCAATTTCTGCAGTTTGGGTACCAACCCCCAATGTCCACCAATTGCACAAGATAACAAACCAGGGTGTGCTAAGTGATTCAAACCACGGTTTGCCCCATCCCCTTGGCCACCCGCATAAATCAAGGTTAATCCACTGGGATCACCCTTTGTTGTAGTGGAATCCTTACCTAGAAACCTATCCTCTAGAGCTATAGCGAGACCTTCTGCAAAACCACTTCCAATAAATCCACCAGTTGCCAGGGTACTATTGGATTGAATATGCGTTACTGCCTCTGCAGCAGTAACAACCTTGTTTCCAGGGGAAGTCCGTGTTTTGGTATTTGGATTTCGCATAGGGAGATGAATTTTTCTTATTCAATGGAATGCGCCAAAACGTTTAGCCTTCACCATCCGCTATTCTTTAGGATCCCGGACTTTTAGTCTGTTCTATGGCGAACAGATAAAAACAGTAAAAATGTACAAAATTGTCGCGTCAATCAGAAAGATTCCTGCTGAATACAGTCCTTTCATTTTCGCAATATCTCCCCTCTGGGCTTTTAGGAACTTGTAAGTAGTTGACAGGAACCATTGTTAAATTCAAATTAGAGTAAAGAAAAGATTCCAATGCTGAAAAATAAAATAGCAATTGTTACAGGAGCATCATCCGGAATTGGACGCGCCATCGCAGTAGTCCTCTCACGAGAGGGTGCGAAGGTGGTTATAGCAGGACTAAACTCATCACTTCTCAAGGAAACTGCTGAGCTAATCGCCATCCAAGGCGGTGAAACCTTAATAAGGATTAGCGATGTATGCGACGCACTGGCTTGCCAGAACTTGGTGAAATCAACTTTAGAATATTTTGGTCGCCTAGATGTAGCTTGTAATTGCGCAGGAATAGGTGGAGTTAGGGCCCTAACTGCGGATTACTCTATAAATGCTTGGGAACAAGTCTTGCAAACAAATTTAAATGGAGTTTTCTACGGTATGCAAGCTCAAATTGCAGCCATGCTGGCTCTAGGCAGTGGATCCATAATCAATATTGCCTCCGTACTGGGTCTAGTTGGAACGCCTAGATCCCCAGCCTACGTAGCTGCAAAGCACGGAGTGATTGGATTAACACAAACTGCTGCCTGGGAATACGGTACTTCAGGTCTGAGGATCAATGCGGTTTGTCCTGGATATATCGATACACCATTAGAGAGGGCGCTAATTGATACGCCACAGGCCTACGATGCTTTGATAGCTGCTCATGCATTAGGACGTTTAGGGCGCCCAGAGGAGGTTGCGGAGTTGGTTGCTTGGCTTGCTTCTGATAGGGCCTCCTTTGTTACGGGATCATTTTATCCAGTCGACGGCGGATATCTTGCAAGATAGGGAGAATCGATGATTTTCCCAGACACGTTGGAATTTTAAATTTATTCTTGAAAAATGGCTGATTGTTAGTTCTACATTTTTAAAATTTATTCTAAAAGCGATCAAGACTCATAACTTTGACCCATGCTTTTATAAAGTCTTTGACAAATTTTTCTGCAGAATCATTACTCCCATATACTTCAGCAATTGCTCGAAGCTCACTATCGGAACCGAAAATGAGATCAACACGCGAAGCTACCCATTTAAGTTCGCTGGATTTCCGATTTCTTCCTTCAAAGATGCCGATTGAACTTGATTGGCTCCAAAACGTATGCATATCAAGCAAATTAATA
>CAIKVH010000057.1 GCA_903830725.1 uncultured Burkholderiales bacterium
CCCTACACGCCCTATATTTGGGTGACCATCAAAACCGTTAACGCTCCACAGGAGGATTGGGCTCCCTTGACCATTCACTCCAACTCCCTGGATAAAGCGTTGTGTAGCCAAAGCCTGCGATGACCATGGCTACTAAATTAGGTACCGCACTAACACCACTGCCGCACTGATGAACGACATGGCTTGGATTCCTAGAGCTTAGCAATGCATCAAATTCTCTCTTCAACTCCTCTTTGCTTTTAAAGAAACCATCGGCATTGAGGTTGTTGTTGAAGGGGCGGTTGAGCGCACCAGGAATATGACCCGCAATAGGGTCAAGTGGCTCAACCTCCCCTTTAAACCTCGGTGTTCCTCGTGCATCAACTAAAGTTGGTGGACTTTGTCCGTTCAGTTCCGTTTTTAAATCCCCAATGCTTAACATTTGAACCAGAGGTGTGTTGAGCTTGAATGTCTTTGCTTCATTGCCAATGAGTTGCTTTTGTTCACCACTCTCGGTTTCACCGCCTGCCTGCGTCCACGCTTTTAGGCCTCCGTCCAAAATAGCAACGGATGAGTGTCCGCACCATTTGAGCATCCACCAAAGACGTCCGCAAAAATTAACACCCTGGCGGTCATAAACAATGACCTGCGACTCATGGGTGACGCCCATCTTAGATAACCAATTCGCAAAAATTTCTCTACTCGGTAGGGGATGGCGTCCCCCGTTAACTGCATCTTTGGGGTTATGAGACGATAAGTCCGTATCAAGACTTGCATATAAAGAGCCTGCAATTCGGCTTTCTTGGAACTGGGTTAAGCCTAGTGCTGGATTAGCGAGATCAAAACTGCAATCAAAGATGACGACCTTAGAGGAGTGACTCTTCAGTAAGTTTTGAAGCTCAGAGACGGAAATAATAGTTTGATATTCCAAAGCAGGCCCCAGTGATGAAAGAAAGATGTATTTAGGCGCAGGGAAGGAACTTAGTCTTCCGATTTGAAAGCGTCCGTCATGCTTTTGCGGTACCACTCATGGAAGTGTTGCATACCGTCTTCCATAGGGCTTTGATAGGGACCCACTTCGTTGTCCCCGCGCTGCAAGAGTGCAAGACGACCTGCGTCCATGCGCTCAGCAATCTCATCATCTTCGACGCAGGTCTCCATGTAAGCAGCCCTTTGCGCTTCAACAAACTCGCGCTCAAACGCTACGATCTCCTCCGGATAGTAAAACTCTACGCGGTTCATGGTTTGTGTAGGGCTGATCGGATGCAGTGTGGATACCGTCAGCACATGCGGATACCACTCCACCATGATGTTGGGGTAGTAGGTGAGCCAGATCGCACCGTGCTCAGGAACCTTATCGTCCCTGTACTTCATCAGTGCTTCTTGCCAACGCTGATAAACGGGGGATCCCGCTTTACCAAGCCTATTTGCAATGCCCACCGTTTGAACCGAGAACTCATCCCCAAACTGCCAACGCAGATCATCACAAGTTACAAAGTTGCCTAGCCCCGGGTGGAAAGGCCCTACGTGGTAGTCCTCAAGGTAGACCTCGATAAAGGTTTTCCAGTTGTAGTTACAGGTATGCAACTCAACATGGTCGAGTGCGTACCCGGTAAAGTCAAGGCTTGAGAGGGGCGATAGAGATTGCAGATCTTTGGCGACATCGCGCCCGTTGTTCTCAAAGAGTAGGCCGTTCCACTCTTGGACTTTGTAACGGTTCAAATTTAGACACGGATCCTTTGCAAAGTGGGGTGCCCCGATCAACTCGCCCGTTGTGGAGTAAGTCCAGCGGTGAAGCGGACAAACGATGTTGGAAGTCGTCCCGTTAAAGCCCGTGCCCGTTTGGGTTTGTCTGAGATTGCCGCGACCCTTCAGGATCACAGCCTGTCTGTGGCGACAAACGTTGGAGAGGAGCTCGATGCCGTTTTCCGTGTGCACCAGCACACGACCCTCCCGCTCTTGTTGTATCGCGTGGTAGTCGCCTAACTCAGGAACGGACAAATTGTGACCGACGTAGTTGGGCCCTTTGGCGAACAAAGTTTCGATTTCACGCTTAAAAAGCGCTTCATCAGAGTAGCTAGAGACAGGAAGTTGACTAAACGCCTGCTGCAGTTGAAGACTTAAATCAGACATTTTGACCTGACCTAAAGACTCCCCACAGGGAAGTAATAGAAGTTATAGGGAAAACCAGTTAAATTCTGGCGGAAAACCCCGATTCTACCCCGGGTACTAACCTTTGGGTGCCGCTTGAGACCTACAATTGAGACTTTCTACCAACACTTGGGCTTAAATCGCATGGCAAAGGCACCAACAACTACCACTTCCTCAGATCAGGCGCCTGCGCCTGAGAGCTATGAGAGCGCCCTGGGCGAGATCGAGGCCCTCGTCTCACAGATGGAGTCCGGTCAGTTGCCGCTCGAGAAATTGCTCACATCCTATAAAAGAGGGGCTTTTTTGTTGAAATTCTGCCGCGAACGACTTGAATCGGTCGAGGACCAAATTAAGTTGCTCGAAGACGGGGATTTAAAACCTTGGAAAGCAGCACCTTGAACGCCACTCAGTTATCTCAACTCGCGCAGTCTTTTGACTTAGAGACCTGGAGTGCCAATGGACTGGCTGAAATTGAAGCCTCTTTAAACCAGTGGATCCCGCCCAACGCTCCTGCCAATTTGACAGAGTCCATGAAGTACGCCGTTCTAGGCGGTGGTAAGCGCTTACGCGCACTCCTTGTGCTCGGCGCATTTGAAGCAGGTATTGCGCATCAAGACCAAAGCGAGTTGGCTTGGCGGCGTGAGGCAGCACTGCGCTTTGCCTGCGCAGTAGAGCTCATCCACGCCTACTCACTTGTGCACGACGATATGCCCTGTATGGACAATGATGTGCTCAGACGGGGCAAGCCGACCGTTCATGTTCAGTTCGGTGAGGCGGTTGCACTTCTCACGGGTGACACGCTCCAAGCCTTGGCTTTTGAGGTTCTAACGCCTGAGCACTCTTTGATACCCGCCCAATTGCAAGCTAAACTTTGTGGCTTGTTGGCCAGAGCAGCAGGGCACAACGGGATGGCAGGTGGTCAAGCCATAGATTTAAAAAGCGTGGGCAAGCATTTAAATGAGGTCGAACTCAGCCACATGCACAAGCTTAAAACAGGTGCACTGCTTGAGGTGAGCGTTAGCGCAGGCGCTCTTTGCTCCGGCGTTACGGACACTGCCCTTGCAAGCTTGAAGATTTTTGGCAGCTCCTTGGGACTGGCCTTCCAAGTGGTTGACGATATTTTGGACGTAACCGCTGAGTCTGCTGTTTTAGGTAAAACAGCAGGCAAGGACGCCGACACCGATAAACCCACCTACGTCTCTTTGATGGGACTCGACGCTGCCAAGCACAAAGCCGATGTGCTCTTAGTCCAAGCCAATCAGGCTTTGTTTGATAGCGACTTATCCCACACCAATGCGCTTGTGGCCATTGCCTTAAAAGTTGTCAATCGCAGTTTCTAAAATCCAAAAATGTTAGATCAAATTCAATCTCCCTCAGATCTTCGTCGACTATCCAAAGAGCAACTCAAGCCCTTGGCCAAAGAGTTGCGGGAGTATTTAATCAATAGCGTCTCTCAAACGGGCGGACACCTCAGCTCAAACCTCGGCACTGTTGAGTTGTCCATTGCACTGCACTACGTGTTCAACACACCTGAGGACCGCTTGGTCTGGGATGTGGGTCACCAAACCTATCCTCACAAAATCCTTACCGGTCGACGCGACAAAATGTCCACCCTGCGTCAACTCGGAGGCATCAGCGGCTTTCCAATGCGAAGCGAGAGTATTTTCGATGCGTTCGGAACCGCTCACTCCTCAACCAGTATCTCTGCTGCCCTGGGTATGGCAGTGGCCGCCAAAGAAAAGGGTGAACACAGAAACTGTGTTGCCATCATCGGGGACGGGGCCATGACCGCGGGTATGGCCTTTGAAGCACTCAACAACGCAGGCGTTGCGGATTGCAACATTTTGGTCGTCTTAAACGATAACGACATGTCGATTAGCCCACCCGTTGGCGCGCTCAATCGCTACCTTGCTCAACTGATGAGCGGGCGTTTTTACGCAAGCGCAAAAGAGGCGGGTAAACAAATCCTAAAGAGTGCACCCCCATTGTTTGAACTTGCCAAACGCTTTGAAGAACAAGCCAAAGGCTTTGTTGTCCCCGCAACGCTCTTTGAGAAATTTGGTTTTAACTACATTGGCCCCATTGACGGACACGACTTGGACTCTTTGATTCCAACCCTTGAGAACCTTAAAGGACTCAAAGGACCTCAGTTTTTGCACGTTGTCACTCGCAAAGGGCAGGGGTACAAACTCGCAGAGTCTGATCCTGTGATGTACCACGGCCCAGGCAAGTTTGACCCCAAGGTTGGCATTACTGCGCCCACAGCAGTCCCTAAGCAAACCTTTAGTCAAGTCTTTGGGTCTTGGCTGTGCGATATGGCAGCCCACGACAAACGCTTGATTGGTATAACACCCGCAATGCGTGAGGGATCGGGGATGGTGGAGTTTGAACAAAAGTTCCCTGCCCGTTACTTTGATGTCGGAATTGCGGAGCAGCATGCGCTCACCTTCGCGGCTGGTTTGGCGTGTGAGGGCTTAAAACCTGTAGTTGCTATTTACTCAACCTTTTTGCAAAGAGCCTACGATCAATTGATTCACGACGCAGCGTTGCAAAAGTTGCCCCTAGTCCTCGCTCTTGATAGAGCTGGTATTGTGGGTGCAGACGGTGCGACCCATGCGGGCATTTACGATATTGCATTTCTTCGCTGCGTTGCCAATGTAAGCGTTGCCTGTCCCGCAGATGAGGCGGAGTGTTACGCGCTTTTGTCAACCGCGTACGCACAGGACCACTGCGTCGCTGTTCGCTACCCAAGAGGTTCCGGTGCGGGCACAAAGACGGGAAGCGTCGAACAAACACTTCCCTTCGGTAAAGGTGAGGTCAGAAGACGCACCACTAAGCCCAAAGGCGACAGACAGAGCATTGCAATACTTGCCTTTGGAACGCTTTTGTATCCCGCCTTGCAGGCCGCAGAGGTGCTCGACGCTACGGTTGCAAACATGCGCTGGGCTAAGCCACTCGATACTCAGTTACTTCTTGATCTAGCAAAAGAGCACAGCGCACTCGTAACCGTCGAGGAGGGTGTGCTGATGGGCGGTGCTGGAAGTGCGGTGTTGGAGGCGCTTCAAGACGCGGGAATCTCAATCCCAGTGTTAAGACTGGGTATTGCTGATGAATTTACTGTTCACGGAGATCCGCAAAAGATCCTCTCCCAACTTGGATTGGATGCAAAGGGGATAGAGGCTTCTATTAGCGCACGCTTTAAATAACAACGCTTACCAACAACGCTAACTAACAACGCTTACCAACAACGCTAACTAACAACGCTAACTAACAACGCTTACCAACAACGCTAACTAAAAACGCTAACCAACAACTCTAACTGCCTTTCAGCATTGATCTCATATCCTCTTCGGAGAAAGAGGCGGACCCAGTTACTTTAATCTTAGGCGCAACTTTGAATGCGTGCCCATAAATAATCTCGAACGTTAACGGGATCTTCAAAGTTGAATCAACCCCTGGCACCGTATTTTTGGAGTTAGACAAATGGATGAGTTGTGTCTTGAGATTCTCAAACCACCCTCTACCCTTAAGCGCTTTGAATCTGGCGTTGTTAAAATTACGCCCAAGCGTACGTAAATCTTTGATGAGCGCATCCGGCGAGGAGTAGGTGAGTGTGATGCGCTCCATATCCATAACCGGGTCCGCAAACCCAGCCTCCACCAACATATCTCCCCAGTCGTGCATGTCTGTGAACTCATGAGAAGGAGCACCCCAACCGAGCTTTTCATAAATCTCTCTGAGCTGAATACTCGTATCGGGGCCAAGACAACTAAACATCACCCAACCCCCAACCCTCAAAGACTTGTGCCACTCTTTGATCAACTCAGTTGGATTGGGTGCTAAATGCAGCAGCATGTTGGCCCAAAGAAAATCAACTTGAGCGCCAGCGTGAGCTCTTGCAATAGAGTAGGTCTGTAAATTCCAATTGCCGCGCTGCAAAAGTCTCAAGCATTGCTTTAACCAATTAGGCTTCAATACTTTTTTTGCTTCAAGTAATCTTCTCTCGTTGAATTCAACGATGAGCGCGTCTGCACCCGGATACCGAGTTTGAATACGACTGTGAGCCTCAGTCCCACCGTTCACCGGCTCCCAGTCAATCCAAGACTTTGGTTTTTCTTTAAACCAGTCCAGCCGCTGCTCCATTCGCCTTGCAACCTCAC
>CAIKVH010000058.1 GCA_903830725.1 uncultured Burkholderiales bacterium
GAACCCGTTCTGTGCACCCTCAGACCAATTACCTTCGTAAGTAGCTCCGTCAGCCCATACGAATTTACCCTGGCCGTGCTTAAGATCATTTAACCACGTGCCTTCATACGTGGCTCCACTCGACTCTACGTGTTTACCGTACCCTTGATATAAACCTTCTGCCCAATTTCCATCGTAATAAGATCCGTCAGCCCAAGTGTATTTACCTTCACCATGTTGACTACCATTTAAGTAATTGCCCTCATATGAGGAGCCATCTTCAGCAATATATGTTCCCGTTCCGTCAAATTGATCATTCGACCAGCTTCCCTCGTAATAGGAACCATCGGCCCAGAAGTATTTTCCTGCGCCATCTTGCTTATCCTCAACAAAATCACCCTCATAATAGGCTCCATCAGGATGAACTAGCTTACCAGGACCATTTTTGTGATTTTCAGACCAAAGTCCTTCGTAAAAGGATCCATTGGCCCAGACATGCTTGCCATGACCGCTTTGAACGCCGTTGATAAATGAACCCTCATAGTACCCGCCATCAGCATAAGTAATCTTTCCAACGCCCTCTCTTCGACCATCAATCCAATTTCCCTCGTAGGAAGTTCCATTGGGCCAAACATATTTTCCATGGCCATGCCTGACTCCTGAGTCATTGAATTCGCCTTCATAGTTGTCATCATCGTCAAGCTCCTCGGATTCGTCTAGGTCGTCCCAATCAAAATCCTCTTCCTCCTCTGCGTCCTCATCTTCACCACTTTCATCCTCATCTGATAAATTGGTGTAAAACTCCTTAGCAAATTCAATGGCATTACCAACAGTCACCATCTGATTTCCACCCACCATACCTAATACATTGAAATGACCTCTTACAGATAGGACAAGGGACTTAGTAAGCGTGTCATTAAACCCCATTAGGGCGTACAAGGAATCCCCTGATTGCAGCTTATCTGGATCTAAATTCGAAACACCTAGTGCATTGGCGATACCAGCAATAAGGATAGGAAGTTGGGAATCGGCGTTTTCCTCAGTGATTTCACCGGGAACATATGTCAAAGTCTTTTTAGTTAGTCTTTGTGATTGAATGGCTAAGCCCAATGCATTTTCACGTAAGCCCTCGAAATCAGCCTCAGGGCAGCCGTCAATTAGAATTTCTAATTCAAAACCATTAAATGAGAAAGGATGAAAAAAGTCAAAGTCCATGTCACTCATTTGCTGATTAAGTACATCAGTGTTGAGCTTGGTATGAAGCTTTCCCTTCTTACCAAGCTTTTTCACCTCCGGATTCCAAGGCTCCTCCTCGAAAAGTCCGAGTAAACCCAAACGAGTCATGCTATCCAAACTGTCATCTTCGGGTATCGAGAGGACAAAACTGACTAGAACACTCAAACGTACGTCATCCCAGTCCTCTCCATCCTCCTCTGCACCAGTCCAAGAATCAAGCTCATGGCCCTGCGGGTAAACGCGAACGTCCAAGAAAGCGTGCTTGAATCGCTTTTCAGTTAATTTACTCAAAACCGCCATGAAATCAGGGAGTACAGTAAGGTCTAAGAATCGCTTCAATTCAGTAGAAAGTGTAGCCAAGCCAGGACCGACACGCTTAGAGTAAGGCGTATAAGCTATTCCTTGTGATTGCAAGGATTTTTTAAAGCCAGAAATTTGGGAAGCCGAAAGGGTTCCCTTATCCATTTCTTGAAGTTGCACTAGATCAAAATCTGCCATTTACTCGCCCCTAATTAGACTTTTTAGCCCAAAACAACCACATTGAATTTCTGATTATTATTTACATCCTTAAAGGTTTCAAGCTTAGTAAAGTTATCAGAAAACAAAGATTTCATAATATCATCAATATCTTACCACCTTTGAGATTAGACGGAATAATGACACGTGAGTATTATTTTAAAATAGGCAAGGAAATATTAATTAGACAGAGACAACATTAATTAATTTCACTTCAAGCAAGGTTTGTTTGGCAAAGGCACTAGAAAATCTAAATTTTTTAGCCCAATTATTTTGCTTTGTGAACTATCGCGGAATAAACTTTAAATATACTTCAAAGCTCCTAGAAAGGAGCGATGAGAATGAAGTAGCTAATTTTAAAAATACAATCAGTAACAAGCAGATAAAATAGTAATTAAGAACTTCAACTACCTTCAAATAAAAACATTAACTCATCAAATTTAATGCTATGAACTTTACTTATAAATCAGGATTGATTCCAATCGTCGTTGGCATCACAGGACACCGTGATATTCCGCCATCACAAGTTACAACTATACTAGATTCGATTGACAAATGTTTAGATAAATTTGATATTAATTATCCTAATTCACCTAAAATATTAATAAGTGGACTGGCTGAAGGCATAGATCAAATTGCCGCAGTATTAGCCTTAAAAAAGGGTTGGGGACTTTATGCCGCACTGGCTCTGCCTAGAAATGAGTTTATTCAAACATTTGATCAACCAAATACAGAAAACTCTGTAAAAACGTTCAATGAGCTGATTTCAAAAGCAACCTACGTTGAAGAAATAAATGTATCAAATACACCATCGCCCGAATGCTATATAAATGTATCTCACTTCATAGCTTCTAAATCACAGTGGCTGATTGCTTGTTGGGACGGAAAAGATTCGAAAATAAAGGATGGCGGAACAAGCTACACCGTCAAAGTTTTTAAAGATGGCATTCCCAGCATTACCCCCGAAGTACCTGATAATGGCCCTATTACTTGGATAAATACTCACAGGAATTTTAGCCTTAACTCTAACCCACCTGGCGAAACGATAGATCTTGCACCTACGACTTCACAGGTGTCTATTGATGCAATACAAAGCGTTAATGATAAGAAATATTTAAATATTTGGGAAAAAATAATTAAGAAAATTGATCAATTTAACGAAAAAGCATCGCTACTACTCGATGAAGATTTTGAGAAAATTGATAAAAAAAGAAAAAACTATTTACAGATTAAAGACGCCCTGAGCGCTTCATCTGAAAAAGCAAGTTGGCTTTTTGCCGTTTCCGATGAACTATCCATGCAATCAGCAAAGAAAAGGAGTATGGGTGTTTTGGGATTAGTCTTAGGATCAGTGCTTGCCCTTACGTGTCACGCTATATATTCTGACTCACCAATTACGCATTGGTCGTGGCAAATGGCATCCCTCTTGGTTGCTTTGTTTACAGCTTTAACAGTGGTTGATCTCCCCGTGTGGTTAAAGAACATACTACCTAGCTTTCTGGTATTTAATGTTAAACAAATTGAAGACAATTATTTGGATTACCGAGCGCTAGCAGAGTCTTGCAGAGTTCAATACTTTTGGTCTGTTGCGGGTCTTAAAGAATCGGCTTCGCATTACTACCTTAGAGAGCAACGCGATGAAACTGAATGGATTAGGCAAGCCGTGTTAAATACTCAATTATTTAAAATCGATGAAGGCTATACACTCGACTCCCGCAAGGTCGAATATATTTTAAATGCATGGATATTGGATCAAAAGAAGTTTTTCGTAAATAGCAAGAAAAGCATGCATTATCATGAATACCAAGAGAAACGCTTGGGTTCGATTTCCAAATACTTTTTCTTAATTGGAATATCTCTGACTTTAATTTCCCTAATAATGCAACTTTTTGGGATCAAAGATGATCAAACACAGTGGATTGATTTTTCGTACTCTATTGCTTTAATTATCTCCGCTGGAGTTAAGTTGTATCAAGAACCCCAGGGTCATCCAGAGCTATCACGTAGTTATCAAAAAATGGGGCTTATGATGCTTTTGGCGCAGGAAAAACTTTCACTTTATATCGATGATACTGAAAGTCTCAAGCATATTATTATGAAATTGGGTATTGCCTGCTTAAATGAAAATGCAGAATGGCTTCAAATGCACCGCTCTCGACCTGTGAGTTTTGTTTTCGGAGGATGATATTGAGCACAGAGCTAAATCGATTGACTCAAAAAAAGAGGCTGCTCAAAAAGCAGCCTGAGGATAGGTATTGGTAAGAATGGTTGGCTAACTAACTTTTTCCGAGCCTGTAAATAAATCTGTGTAAATTAACGGCGGGGTTATCGGTGAACACTTAAGCGTTCACCAAATTCTATTTCAAACCTGTTCATCGCAGCTCTCCAATTTTGAATAGACATTGTCCATTTCTTTGATGCTTGCATGATAGCTAAATATACAACCTTCATCGCTGAGGCCTCGTTCGGGAATAATTTCCTTCTTTTGGTAGCCGAGCGTATGACGCTATTGAGAGATTCAATTGCATTAGTCGTGTAGATAGCCCTTCGTATTTCAGGGGGGAAGTCAAATATCGTTCTTAAATTTGCCCAGTTGTTTGTCCAGGATTTTGATATCTGCGAATACTGCGCGTCCCATTTCACCCCAAAGTCCTCTAATGCTTTCAAGGCCTGAGCTTCTGTTGTTGCCTGATAGATTTCTCTCAAATCTCCTGTTACCTTCTTGTAGTCCTTCCAGGACACATATTTCAAGCTTCCTCGAATCATGTGAACAATGCACAACTGGACACGTGTCTCAGGGAACTCTGTTGCTATGGCCTCAGGAAAGCCCTTAAGGCCGTCAACGCAGGCAATGAGTATGTCTTGCACTCCCCGAGCTTTCAGCTCAGTCAGCACAGAGAGCCAGAACTTAGCGCCCTCGTTTTGAGAGATCCAAAGCCCCAGCAAATCCTTGTGCCCCTCCACATTGACCCCCAACGCCAGATAGATGGCCTTGTTAATCACAGTTTGATTCTCACGAATCTTGATCACAATACAGTCTAAGTAAACAATCGGGTAAATCGCGTCCAAAGGCCTGGCCTGCCAACTCGTGATCTGCTCTAAGACCCTCTCTGTTACCTTTGAAACTAGAGTTGCAGACACATCAGCGTCGTACATCTCTTTGAACGCATCAACGATTTCAC
>CAIKVH010000059.1 GCA_903830725.1 uncultured Burkholderiales bacterium
ACAGCAATCACCAACCACGGTGCAAGTCCCGCCTCTCTGAGTAAATTAATCATATGCGCTGGAACCGCAGCGGTAACCGCCATGAGAAGAACATTAAACACGCACAGGTACAAAAAGGTGGGACTTTTAATTAAAAGTTCGAAATCACTCTTAGAACGGTTTAGAGAACTTTTCTTAGGTTCAAGATCGCCTTTAATCGCTACTGACTCAGGCGCGTTTTTAAGAAGGGCGAAATGTGCAGGCGCAC
The DNA here is from genome assembly GCA_903830725.1 of uncultured Burkholderiales bacterium. GTDB lineage: Bacteria > Pseudomonadota > Gammaproteobacteria > Burkholderiales > Burkholderiaceae_C > Limnohabitans. The sequence continues at coordinate 248 of CAIKVH010000059.1, forward strand.
AGATGATGAAATTTAAAAAACCTAAAAATTGCGCCGTATTTCGCCACCCCATCTCGTTAATCATAAATGAGATAAGGGGGATGAAAGCTGTGCTTGCTAGTCCCCCGAGGAAAGTCATTGTGATTATGGCGCTTCTAAATTCATAAGGGAATCTGCGAATCACCACTGCAAAAACAGGTGGATACAAAGTTCCCGCGAGTCCAACGCCCAGAATGGTCCAAGCAACTAGATACCCAGCTAGTGAGTTGACAGTCCCAAGAAATAATAACCCAACCCCGAGCAAAGTAGAGCCCGAGGTCATGACGAATCTTTCATGCCCTCGGTCTATTAACCGACCGACCGCGTAAGCAAAGAGCCCCTCCATGAGTAAGGCCAGGCTAAAACCAAGTGAAGACTGAACTCGAACAATCCCCAGTTCCGTCTCAATGGGAGCTACAAACAGGGCAAATCCGTAAAAAACGCTGCCCCAACTAATGAGTTGAAGCAAGGATAGGGATAGGATGAAGATTCGGTTCAAAGGTTGTGGGAATTAAAACTGTTCGAAAAGAAATGTTACGCGTAAGCGCGTTCAGTAGTAGCCCCTTAAATTATAGGGACTGTCCATTGAAGGTTTAAAATCAGAAAATGATCAATAGAAGTAATGACTGCCACCCAATTCAATATTTCGTGCAGCACTGAAGCGATACAAGCTGTCCCCCATTCCTCTGTCGAGGACGAATACCTAGGCTCATGAACAGTTTACACCTTAATTACCGCGCACTCGTTGTTGGCTCAAGTGGATCCATAGGAAAGGCTTTCTTAAGGGCACTTCAACTCGACTCGAATTGCGCAGAGGCCTTGGAACTGAGCCGAGAAACTTCGCCCGCGTTCGATTTAAGGAATGAACAAACTATTGAGGAGGCTCTTGCGCCAGTAAAGGGTTCAGGAAACTTTGACTTGATTATTGACGCTACTGGTGCATTGATGATTAGTGGACACGGCCCAGAGAAGTCGCTTCAAGCCATAAAGGCTTCAACGCTCAGTGAGTCTTTATGGATAAACTGCATAGGACCAAGTGTCATGCTAAAGAATCTTGCCCCCGTCCTTGGAAAGAGTAGATGCATTTACGCCAAATTATCAGCTCGAGTTGGCAGTATTTCGGACAACAAACTGGGGGGGTGGTATAGCTACAGATCCTCTAAGGCGGCATTTAATATGATTCTACAAACTGCTGCAATCGAGCATAACCGAAAAAATCCCAATGCCGTCTTTGTTGCCCTTCAACCAGGAACAGTTGCGTCCCCTTTATCTGCGCCATTCGTGGATGCGTCTAAGACCCTAACCCCCGAAGACTCAGTCTCTCAAATGCTCAGTGCCATTGACCTGCTAAAACCCACAAATGGTGCTCACTTTATAGATTACAGGGGACATCCAATTGCCTGGTGAAAAACTAAGAGCGCTTCTCACAGAGGAAGATATCTCTCGCATCATTGAAATGGCGTGGGAGGACAGGACATCGTTTGATGCTATCAAGGCTAATTATGGAATGACAGAGCCTGATATCAAAGCCTTGATGAAGACCCACCTCAAAAGGGGCTCCTATGTTTTATGGCGCAAGAGGGTCAGCGGCAGAGTAACCAAACACCAAAAACTGAGAGATCCAAACGTCTCAAGAGCTTATAGCCCCAGCCAATACAAGATGAAATCAAATAAGTAAGCCAGGCATCTGCGGGCCTTATTTTTGCTCTATTTCAATCATGATTTCATTGCGCCTAAACATAGGAAGCGTCCAGGGCGGGTTGTACCTAGCTAATTTAGTAGCGCCCATTGGCTTTAAGTTATTACGCTCTACCCAGGCGAGCAATTGGTTGGAGTAGTCTTGAATTTTGTCCGCTCCGTTAAAGCCTGAGTAGTTAAAGACAGCATAATATTTCTCTGGAACTGCTCTTATTTTTACATCAGGATTGTTGGGCTTCGGTAGCGTTGCCTCTGTGTATTCGCTAGGCATAACAAAAAATATTCTCCAATTGTCAGAGCTCACCATAGGTTTATCGATTGCATCTAGCGGTTCAACCACAACCGGGGCAGTCATAGCAATTTTGGCAGAGAGTTTCTCCTTAGACTCTGCGGGTAAGTTACTGCCAGCAGGGCCGCTGGCTCCAACGGCTTGATTATTCCCAAAAATAAAATCAGCTATTCGCCTAAACCCTTGATTTGAAGCCCTGTCCATGTCCGCTTGAACAGACGTCTCTGCGATGAGATAAGACGCGTACTTACGCACTTCAAAGGGCTTTTCGCTCTTTAG
>CAIKVH010000060.1 GCA_903830725.1 uncultured Burkholderiales bacterium
ATTGGCAAGCAAAGAAACGGTCCTACTGGGACCGTTAAGTTGGCATTTTTGAAGCCACTGACCAAGTTTGAATCCTTGCCCAGAGGCAATGAGCGAGACTAAAGCTATCTCAGGCTACAAATTTGAATTTGTTTTGGTCTTACAGAACATCGCTTGCAAAATCGGCGAGCCTAGATCTCTCGCCACGAGCTAGGGTGATGTGCCCTCCGTGTGGCCAACCTTTAAAGCGGTCAACAGCAAAAGTTAGTCCAGATGACCCTTCTGTTAAATAAGGTGTATCGATCTGAGCTAGGTTACCCATACAGATAATTTTAGTTCCCGGTCCAGCCCGAGTGATTAGCGTTTTCATTTGCTTGGGCGTTAGATTTTGTGCTTCATCAATGATGACGTATTTACTCATAAAAGTGCGACCACGCATGAAGTTCATACTCTTTATTTTGATGCGACTTCGAATCAACTCGTTGGTTGCTGCACGCCCCCATTCGCCAGACCCGGTATCTGTTTTAGCCAATACCTCCAGGTTGTCGTCCAACGCACCCATCCAAGGCCCCATCTTCTCCTCCTCAGTTCCTGGAAGGAACCCTATATCCTCGCCCACACTGACAGTTGCACGCGTCATAATGATTTCTGTATATCGACGGTCATCGAGTACTTGAGTTAGTCCTGCGGCTAAGGCCATTAAAGTTTTTCCCGTGCCCGCTGTACCAGTCAGGGTTACAAAATCTATATCTGGATCGGTGAGCAAATTCATCGCAAAATTTTGCTCTCGGTTGCGGGCAGTCACGCCCCAAACTGCGTTTTTAATATGATGAAAGTCTTTGAGTGTTTTGAAAACTGCGGTCTTGCCCCGAATTTCAGTTACGCGGGCATTGAAGTTTGGCTCTCCTGGCACCTCAAGGTAGACGAATTGATTGATATGTAGATCAGCCACAATCGGGCCTGAGAATCTGTAAAAGGTATGACTACCGCTTTGCCAGCTCTCAATGGTTTTGGCTTGCTTGAGCCAAAAGTCATGAGGCAGAGCAAGGGCGCCAGAATAAAGTAAGTCCCCGTCATCGAGTGTTTTATCGTTTTCATAGTCCTCAGCAGCAAGGCCTAGGGCGCGTGCTTTGACGCGCATATTAATGTCTTTGGAGACAAGCACTACTTCACGTGGCGCCATCTTCTCAACAAGCGCACCAACGACTGCCAGGATCTGGTTATCGGCTTTGCCTTGGGGCAAGCTGTCAGGAAGTTTATAGTTGAGGGGCTGGGTTTGAAACATCAACTTGCCCGAAACCTCTACATGACCCGTGCTATCTAGTTTTAATCCAGCTGTGATGTCCGCGTTTTGGGTCCCCGCTAAAGCATCTAGGGTGCGAGAGGTTTGACGGGCGTTACGGGCCACCTCGGTCATTCCCTTTTTGTGGCCGTCAAGCTCCTCTAAAACAATCATCGGTAAGAAGATATCGTTTTCCTCAAACCTAAAGAGGCACATCGGATCGTGTAGTAACACGTTCGTATCTAATACAAATAATTTACTTGGGCCCGCGTGCTTTTTCTTGGCCTTTTTCTTCTCTCCCGCGATCGTATTTTTGAGTGCTGCGGTGGTGTTATTTTGTTGTAATGCCAGAAGACCTTCGGGCTCAGTGCTTTTAGCGGGATGGGTGTCGTAATCCGTTACAACGTTACCTCCGCCGTTTATTGAAAAATCATCTTCTAGATTCGAAACGGGATGAGAGGCGGGCTCATTGTCTTGCGTTTCATTGCGCGACTTACTGCGAATTACAGCTGAGTCATAACTTTGGGAGGATAGTGTAGAGGCACGCTTGGTCGGGGCGGGAGGTAAGGGCATAGGTGGAATTGTGTGTGATTTTGAATGAAAAAGAATGATCTTCCAAAGTAAAAAAGCCGCACAAGGTGAGGACCTTTGCGGCTTGATTTGAAGTGCTTTGGATTGCTTTTATAAACATATCGTTCGTAATCATAACCGAACTCAATGATTAAAAAGGTTTAAAAATAGAAAAAAAAGACAAATAAATTACAAAAATAAAGCAATGTAATTCACATTTCCGTCACAACTTTACGCAAACCAATTAACGTGTTATTTGTAGGGGAGATTTAAGCGGCTGCAGTGCTTTTCTTTAAGACCTTCACTGCTTTCAACACTTCGTCTACGTGACCAAGAACCTTCAGGCCTCTCCACTCCTCTTTCAAGAGGCCATCGGCTCCAATGAGGAATGTACTTCGCTCTATGCCTTTGACTTTTTTGCCGTACATGATCTTGTTTTTTACTACACCAAACATGTGACACATTTTTTCTTCTGTATCTGCAATTAATTCGAACGGCAGTTCTAATTTCTCTTTGAACAGATCGTGAGACTTCATGTTGTCCCTGGAGACCCCGAAAACAACTGCACCAGCTTTGGTAAAGTCTTTGTACTTATCCCTAAACTGCATAGCCTCAGTGGTACAGCCAGGGGTGTTGTCTTTAGGGTAGAAATAGAGCACCAAGGTCTGACCAGTATGAGAGTGGTTAGTAACTTTCACTCCACCTGTAGCCATCGCTTCAAATTCAGGTATAGGTTTGTTGAGAACGATCGCCATAAATCTTCAATCCGGGTCAACTAGCAAAAATTTAACAAGCAGTATTTGTCAAAAACTGCAACAACCTGATATTTTAACTTAAATTAATGTCATGAGCCATCCCCCGTTTGTGAGGGCTGAACGAGCAGGGCTGCAGCGACTTTACGCCCCTCTGCGGCCAAAATGTTGTAGGTGCGACATGCCGCTTGCGTGTCCATGCATTCGACACCGATTCCCTTTGCGTAAAGGCCTCTGAGCCACTCTGGGCGGGGGAAGCAAAGCTTATCTCCGCTGCCGTAAATGATCATCTCTATGTCCATTTCGCAGAATTCTGCAAAATTTGATTCGCCAAGGGCCGCCGGATCTTTGCAGTGCCATTGGCGCTTATCGCCCAAGGACGAGAGTACGATGCTGTGTGTGAATTTCTCCCCATTTACTGCGATCCAGCCCTCTCCATAGCCGGTTACGGCCAGAGTTTGTATGCGGTCGGGTTGAAGTTTCATGAAATTTCACACATAAAAGGGAGTTTTTTCTTTAAATATGTTCCAATTATAGGTTCGCTCTTTTTGTGTCTCTTAAAAGAGCGGACTAAAGCATAAAAGTACACCCATTACAAGCGTCGGAGGGCCATGAATCCCATTCTCAAATCCACCAAGTTAGCCAATGTTTGTTATGACATCCGCGGGCCGGTCATGGACCGAGCTCGGCTGATGGAAGACGAGGGCCACAAAATCATCAAGCTGAACATCGGGAATTTGGCCGTTTTTGGATTTGATGCGCCAGAAGAAATTCAGCAAGATATGATCCGTAACTTACCCAATGCTGCTGCCTACTCTGACAGCAAGGGTATCTTTGCCGCGCGCAAAGCCGTCATGCACTACACACAGCAACAAGGCGTATCGGGCGTTGTGCTCGACGATATATATCTGGGCAACGGTGCCAGCGAATTAATAGTAATGGCTACCAACGGATTGCTTAACGATGGAGATGAACTTCTAATACCCGCGCCTGATTATCCTCTATGGACGGCTGCAGTCTCACTTTCCGGGGGTACTCCAGTGCATTACAACTGCGTTGAAGAGAACGGTTGGATGCCAGATTTGGAAGATATACGCTCCAAAATCAACACGAACACCAAGGGAATTGTGGTGATCAATCCCAATAATCCGACTGGGGCGCTTTACTCAAACGATTTGCTAAAAGGCATCATTGAAATAGCACGTGAGCATGGGTTAATTATTTTTGCAGACGAGGTTTACGATAAGGTGCTCTATGACGGCGTAGAGCACACTGCCATTGCGAGTTTATCAACGGATGTTTTAACGTTGACTTTCAACTCCCTATCCAAGAGTTACCGCTCCTGTGGATACAGGGCGGGTTGGATGGTTGTATCCGGGGACAAAAAAGCAGCCAAGGACTACATCGAGGGCTTGAATATGCTCTCCTCTATGCGTTTGTGTGCCAATGTCCCCGGCCAATGGGCTATACAAACGGCGCTCGGTGGATATCAGACCATTAACGATTTGATTAAAGAGGGGGGGCGCCTTCGTCGCCAAAGAGATATTGCTTATGAGCTGATCACTGCCATTCCAGGTGTTAGCTGTGTCAAGCCTAAAGCAGCCCTGTACATGTTCCCCAAACTCGATCCCAAGGTGTATCCGATCGAGGACGATCAAAAATTTATTTTTGAACTCTTGAATGAAACGAAGGTTTTGCTGGTGCAGGGGTCGGGTTTTAATTGGAAACACCCCGACCACTTTAGGATCGTTTTCTTGCCACATGAGGACGATCTTCGTGAGGCAATTGGGCGCATTGCTAAATTTTTAGAAAACTACAGAAAAAAACACGGAACATGAAACCTATTCAAGTCGGATTACTCGGTATTGGTACTGTGGGAAGCGGTACCTTTGAAGTCTTGTTGCGCAATCAAGAAGAGATCAAACGAAGAGCTGGACGGGGCATTGAAATTGCCATGGTTGCGGACTTGGATACTGAGCGCGCACGTCAAGTGGTTGGCAATCATGCACAGGTTGTCAGTGACGCTAAGGCGGTCATTGCCAATCCCGATATAGATATTGTCATCGAACTGATTGGTGGATACGGTATTGCGAAACAACTGGTAATGGCTGCAATAGAAGCAGGCAAACACGTAGTGACTGCCAACAAAGCACTACTAGCGGTGCATGGTACGGAGATTTTCGCGGCCGCTCACCGACGCGGCGTTATGATCTGTTTTGAAGCCGCTGTGGCCGGGGGCATTCCGATTATCAAAGCACTTCGAGAGGGGCTAACGGCCAACCGAATTGAGTGGATTGCTGGCATCATCAATGGCACCACCAATTTCATCTTGTCTGAGATGAGAGACAAAGGACTCCCCTTTGCTGAGGTCCTCCAGCAAGCCCAAAGCTTGGGTTACGCTGAGGCCGATCCGACCTTTGATATTGAGGGGGTGGATGCTGCGCACAAAGCAACTATCATGTCTGCAATTGCTTATGGCATACCCGTTCAATTTGATAAGGCCTACATTGAGGGCATCTCGAAACTACAAGCCCAAGATATTCGTTACGCCGAACAACTCGGTTACCGAATTAAATTACTTGGCATAGCTAAGAGAGTGAATGCAAAGGGTTCTCGTGAAGGCATTGAGTTGCGGGTTCATCCATGTCTCGTCCCCAATAAGCGCTTGATTGCCAATGTAGAGGGTGCGATGAATGCAGTGATGATCCAAGCCGATGCGGTTGGAACGACTCTTTACTACGGGAAGGGCGCAGGTAGTGAGCCCACTGCAAGCGCTGTCATTGCTGATTTGGTGGACGTTACCCGTTTAATGACGGCAGACCCCCTAAACCGTGTCCCGCATTTGGCTTTTCAGCCCGATTCGATGAGCGATTTACCTATCCTCTCTATGGACGAGGTGAGGACAAGTTACTACTTGCGCTTAGTTGTGGCTGATGAGACAGGTGTATTGGCCAAAATCGCTGGAATCTTGGCCCAGGCTGACATCAGTATTGATGCTGTGCTCCAGCGTCCTGGATCTGAGTCCAAGCAAGAAACTGATTTGATTATTTTGACGCACGCTTGTTTGGAGTTGCACATGAATGAAGCAATGGCCAGCATTCAAGCGCTCAGTTCGGTTTTAGCGCCAATCGTTCGTATTCGTAAGGAAGAGTTGTCTTGATGAGGTACATCTCTACACGCTCTGCAAATACGGCGGGTGAGGGTCGCCGGTTTTGTGAAATTTTGTTAGAGGGACTAGCCCCAGATGGGGGGCTCTACCTTCCAGAGAAGTACCCAAGATTGGACCCACAAGCCATTGATCGCTTACAGGGCGTTTTTCAGCAAAAAGGTTATGCCGATCTAGCCTATGAAATTCTAAGTTTATTTATTGATGATATTCCGCCCGAGGATTTAAGGTCTTTGTGTCTGAAGACCTACACGGCTAAAACCTTTGGTGACGACCTCATTGCTCCTGTTCGACTGCTTGAGCCAAACCTCTATATTCAAGCCCTATCCAACGGACCTACCTTGGCTTTTAAAGACATGGCTATGCAACTGTTGGGTAATCTGTTTGAATATCAACTGGCTAGAAGCGGACAAAAACTAAATATTTTGGGCGCAACTTCAGGGGACACCGGTAGTGCCGCAGAGTATGCGATGCGTGGTAAACGCGGTGTAAGGGTGTTTATGACGAGTCCTAAGGACCGCATGAGTGTCTTTCAGCAAGCTCAAATGTTTAGCCTACAAGATGAGAACATTTTCAATATCGCTGTAGAAGGTGTTTTCGACGATTGCCAAGACATTGTTAAATCAGTATCCGCTGATTTGGCTTTTAAATCGAAGTTCTCAATTGGGACAGTTAACTCTATCAACTGGGCCAGACTTCTCGCACAGGTGGTCTACTACTTTGCTGGTTATTTCCAGGTCATATCTAAATCGCATAGTGATTTGAGAGTAGGTTCGCTCGTTAGTTTTACTGTTCCAAGCGGTAACTTTGGAAATGTTTGCGCAGGACACGTTGCCAAAATGATGGGGTTGCCTATTGATAGATTGGTAGTTGCGACAAATGAGAACGATGTGCTTGATGAGTTCTTTAAAACCGGTATCTACAAAGTGCGCAACGCTCAAAATACCCACGAGACTTCTAGTCCTTCGATGGATATCTCTAAAGCCAGTAATTTTGAGCGTTTCGTGTTTGATTTGTTAGATAGAGATAGTGTGCTTACAAACCAACTCTTTGCACAAGATGTTGTAGCAAAAGGATACTTTGATCTGAGCAAGAACAAACAGTTTGGTGATTTACGAAAGAGATTTGGATTTGTAAGCGGACGAAGCACACACAGTGATCGGCTTAAAACCATTCAATCTGTTTATAAAGATTATCAACAGATGATTGATCCGCATACGGCGGATGGCGTTAAAGTCGCACGCGAGTATCAGACTGCCCCTCAAAATACATCTCAAACTCCGTCTCCAATGATCGTTTTAGAAACCGCTTTGCCGATTAAGTTCGCATCTACGATCGTTGAGGCCCTAGGGGTTGAGCCAGTTAGGCCAAGCCAGTTCAACGGGATTGAGGCCCTGCCCAGACGGGTCCTAAATATGCCTGCTGATGTGCAAAGGATTAAGGACTACATCGAGCAGCAATGCGCTGATTAAACTGTCCCTATTCATATGAATTTTAATAAAACCTTGCTGCCGTTGGAGAGTGCTTTAGAAGAGCTCAGGGGGTTCGCTACGCCTCTTTTGGGAGTGGAGCGAGTAAACACTTTTGATCTTGACAACCGGGTACTTCGAGAAGATGTGACGTCTGAGTTGAACGTTCCCCCCTGCGACAACAGTGCAATGGATGGGTATGCGCTAAGATTTGAAGACATCAGCGAGGACGGGGGCACCCTAAAAGTTACTCAGCGCATTGCTGCAGGCTCCAGTGGGCACTCGATCAGTGCTGGAGAGGCGGCCCGAATTTTCACTGGAGCGCCGATTCCTCAGGGCGCCAACGCTGTGGTGATTCAAGAAGACTGCGAGAGTGCGGGCGAGGATTTGGTTCGCGTTCGCACCTCTGTTAAAAAGGGGCAATCCATTCGCTTGATGGGAGAGGATATTGCAAGGGGCGAAGTGGTCCTTAAAAGTGGAATAGTTCTCTCGCCGGCTACCCTTGGCATGGCTGCCTCCTTGGGGCGTTCAGATTTGTTGGTGAGCCTACGGCCTAAAGTAGCGCTTTTTTCAACAGGAGATGAATTGGTAATGCCCGGAGAGCTCGCGCCAGCAGAGATGGGCATTGGTAAGATTTATAACTCTAACCGTTTCTTTTTAAAAGCACTGTTGATCCGTGCAGGTTGTATCGTCACCGACATGGGCAACATCCCAGATGATAGAGCGGCAACAATTGAGTCTCTCTCCGTGGCCTCTCAAAATCATGATTTAATCTTAACCAGCGGAGGCGTATCTGTTGGAGAGGAAGACCATATAAAGCCAAGTGTCCAAGCCTTAGGAGAGTTACATCAATGGGCGTTGGCAATCAAGCCGGGCAAGCCGTTTGCTTATGGGCGACTAAAAACGTCTCAAAACCCTAGAGCACCTCACACCCACTTTATTGGATTGCCAGGGAATCCAGTATCAAGTTACATTACTTTTTTACTGTTGGTCAAACCCTTCCTATCTTTTTTGCAAGGAGTTGTGCAGGTGCAATATAACCACCTACCCATGCAAGCAAACTTTGATTGGACCAAGGCAGACAAGAGGAGGGAGTTTTTGCGAGTTCGACACAACGCTCAGGGCACACTTGATTTGTTTTCTAATCAAAGTTCTGGTGTCTTGACTTCCGTTGTATGGGGGGACGGTGTAGTTGATAACCCCCCTGGACAAACAATTAAAGCAGGCGATATTGTTCAGTACATTCCATTTGAGGGTTGGAGCCGGTGAGAGTCAATGTTCTTTACTTCGCCTCAATCCGTGAGAGCCTTGGGATTGGGTCTGAGCAGATCGAGACGGACTCTCTAACCATAGATCAATTGCGTAACGAATTAATTAATAGGGGAGGAGCTTATGCAGAGGTCCTTGCTATGAGTCGCGTGCTCAAGGCAGCTCTAAATCAAGAGATGTGCCTACCAACAGCATTGCTGTTGGAGGGGTGTGAAGTGGCCTTCTTTCCGCCAGTAACCGGCGGATGAGCCCTTAAACTGGCAGAGCTAATTTAGGAGTCCACTCTTTGAGCTTTTCTGTAAGTATTCAAATTGAAGATTTTGATCTCTCCAAAGAGATCGCTGAACTAAGAGCGAACGACGCATCAGTTGGCGCAGTCTGTAGTTTTGTAGGCACAGTTCGCGAACGAGAGCAACTCAGCGCCAGTGCCGAATCAACCATCTCAAGTCTTGAGTTGGAGCATTATCCCGGCATGACTGAGCGCTCAATTGAGCAGATGCTAAAGAATGCGAGTACTAGGTTCGGTATCAATTCAGCCCGAATCGTACACAGAGTAGGTGTGCTTCAGCCTAAGGATCAAATCGTCTTAGTAGCGGTGACATCCTCTCATAGAGGCGAGAGTTTTAGGGCCTGCGAATACCTGATGGATTACCTTAAAACGCAAGCTCCTTTTTGGAAAAAAGAGCAGACAAGTGAAGGAGCGCGTTGGGTAGATGCCCGCGTCAGTGATGATCAAGCAATGGCCAAGTGGGCCAAGTAGGCCAAGTAAACTTGGCGCGCTCGAGTTTATCGCGTTCGAGTCGTTAAGGATTCGCTATTTCTACTTCATTTAAGAAAGATGAAATCAATTTTTGAAGCACTGACTCGATTAACTTTTCGTTAGTTATTTTGCGCTCTCTAGGCTCTTTTTTCTCACCAGTTGGCTGGGCAACTTCGTCCTCACTGGCAACAGCATAGTTAAGAAGTGAACTCTCCCAAAGCGATGCGTAAATCTTTTTATCTTTAAAGCTAATCAAGCGGTTCAGCTCAATTTGCGTAACAAAGAAACACGAAGGAGCTTTATCCTCCTCGTATGAAGTGGGGAGGGTTGTAATATTTAGTGCAATGTAATCCTCGGCACTAGGCTCAATTTTAAGAACTCTGGATTGATTTAATATAAATTTAACGGAGCGCAGTAGTTCAGATTTATTCAACCCACATGCTTTCGCGTCATCATCGACTTCCAAAATAACATCTATTGAGTTGATGCCCTTAAAGCGAATCGTTTGAAAAATATTGGAATTATTTTGTGCAAACGTCGGTTGGCATACAAGGATCAAGAGTAGGAGTAATTTTTTCATGAAAATAGTTGGATTTGATTTATTGCAACCTAGCTTTAATAGTATCGGCTTATAGCCTTCAAATCTTGAATCCAAAAGTAGAGAATTTGGTTTTTCACCTGGAAAATTGAAGTGAAAATATCGGATTTTAGGATTTTGTCGGGATTTTAGGGCGTTTTTTGCGATATTTGGTGCTGTTGTTAGGGATTTACGGGGGGGTGGCGAAGTTGGTAAGAGTGCAAAATGAAAGACGTCATTTGACGAATCCCTAAATCAAAGGATACGTTTGGAGTTTTAAATTCCAGATACAAATATTGCTTTGAATTTACAAGTAAAAAACATAAACGGAGACCTTGATGAAATTAACCGCGTACAAAATTGTCCTTACCTCTTTCTTGGCCCTATTGGCGGGGATTAGTAATGCCCAAACAAATGCAACTCCCACTCCTAATCCAATGGACACTATCCCAGAGGCAATGCCTTTTGACGTGCCCTATGGCTCGCCGATTGGACTTGATAAAGCCGAGGCACTAATTAACGCCGTGATGAATGAGTCTAAAAGACGTAATTGGAAGATGAATATTGCTGTGGTAGATTCTGGAGGCAATTTGGTATCCTTTAAAAGGATGGACGGGGCTCAGTATGCGTCGATCCAAATCGCAGAACACAAGGCAAGGGTGGCAGTGCGTTTTCGCAGAGAAACTAAACTACTTGAAGACGCAATCCAAAAATTTGCTTATGTCGCAACCCTGGACGATGTCATTGCTTCTAGAGGGGGGATACCGCTGGTCGTAGACGGAAAGATTATTGGTGCCCTGGGATGCTCTGGTGGTACGGGTTCCCAAGACGAGGCGGTCTGTAAATTTGGTGCAGCTCAACTTAAGTAGATTAAAAAATCTGCAGTTTGAAAATGGGCTTCTACGGAGGCCCTTTTTTATTGGTCTTTTTGACGAATACATCAAGCTTTAAGTAAGCAAATTTAATTTATTTCTGGTTATGATTATTTCAATATGGCGACAAAGAGAAATTTGAAGGAAAGATTTATAGAAAAATAAAATTAATTTAATTACAAATTCATATCCTGGATTATGATAGTCGGTTGTTAATTTTTTGTTATTAACTATCCAATCATTCAATTCGGAGTAAAAATGTCTGCTGAAATTAATCATAGCCACGTACAAAAGGGACTAATTGAGTCAATTTTTACAGAGCCTTTGAGTCATTCGTTCAAACGATGGGCTGCAGTCATAAATTTTTGGATTTACGTGTCGTGTATATCCATGGCATTAGAGACAGTTGAGCCCTATGGAGTCGAGTTTTTGGAGTGGTTCCACGTCGTTGAGTATGCCGCTGTTATTTTCTTTATTTTGGACTATGTGGGTAACGTTTATTTTGCAGTAAACCGCTTGAAATATATTGTTAGTTTTTGGGGTTTGGTTGATTTGATTTCAATTTTGCCCACTATCTTGCAAATTTTAAATTTAGGTATGTTGCAAGGCGCGAAGGTCTTTCGCCTTTTGAGAGTAGTGCGGGTACTCCGAGTTTTGAAAATGGCTAAAGCAGCATTAAAAGAGTTAACTAACAAGGTTAAATCTGCAAATCCAATAGTTACAAATTTAAGAATTTACTTTATTGCTTTATTCTCCGTTTTGATGATCTCAAGTAGCTTAATGTTTTTTGTAGAAGGTGAGCTTTATTCCCCAGAGGCTATGGAGGTCGGTCAGATGGAGTTGGACGCTCATCTGAAACTTAATCCGCTTCCAGTGGACGCCCCGCCAGAGGCTTCAAAGTTCATGCCGCACGATCCCGTAAGTAAAAATCCAATTCCAGAGGATAAGCGCTTTTACACATCCATACCGGCTTCAATGTGGTGGTGTATCGTTACTTTGACAACGACCGGTTACGGCGATATGTTCCCCGTTACGTTTTGGGGAAGAATCATTGCTGGAGTAACCATGTTGTTAGGCTTGGTATTGTTTGGTGTATTAATGAATATTGTGGGTAAAACTTTAATGGTTTTACTCTTTGGCGAATCATCTGACGATAAACATCATGCAGTTGACAAAAACGCAATCATCACAGACATGCTTCACCTTGACTTTATATCTGCCGAGCAAGCAGTTAAGATGTTAAAGCTAAGCGAAGAAGAGTTAAAGAATCATCTTAAAAATATTTGATGCGTAGGATTTGATTTTTAACCAATAGATATAAATAATATGCAAGTAAATTCACTCCCCTCAGGCTCATTGTCTCCCTCGGTACCGGAGTTTGGTCTAATCATCGTTGGTGATGAAATTTTGTCCGGTAAGCGTCTTGATAAACATATGAGTAAGGTTATTGAGCTGTTGAGCGCGCGGGGTCTGGGCTTGTCCCAAGTTGAGATAGTAGGCGACTCGCCTGAGCGGATTACTAAGATGCTTGAGGTTGCCTTTAACACTTCTGGCGTTTATTTTTCTTGTGGCGGAATTGGTGCTACGCCAGATGACCATACGCGTCAATGCGCAGCACGTGCGTTGGGGGCTGATTTGAAACTGCACCCTGAGGCCGAGGTGCTTATTCGACAAAGAATGATGGACCTAGCAAAAGAGTCTGGTAACCCCTACGTGCCTGATCATCCAGACAACATTCACCGCTTAAACATGGGCGTGTTTCCGCTTGGTGCAGAGTTGATCCATAACCCCTATAACAAAATTCCCGGCTTCACTTGTGTCGGGTCCTTGGGAACTGTTCATTTCGTTCCTGGTTTTCCAGTTATGGCCTGGCCAATGATTGAATGGGTTTTGGATAACAAGTACAAGCACTTTCATCAACTCTCTCAAACGGCCGAACTCTCTGTCATTGTTTACGGCGCCATGGAGGCGGCTTTAACCCCGTATATGCTGAGCATAGAGGCCTCTTATCCTGGCATCAAGGTCTTTAGTCTTCCAAGTGTTGATCACCCTCAACACGGCAAGCACATTGAGCTTGGTGTAAAAGGCTCCAAGCCCCTCGTGAATGAGGCATACAAAACCTTAAAACAAAAAATGGTTGAATTTGGTGCGTCAATGGGTCCCGAGTTGGTGCGTTAGTTTTTATGAACTAATTTGGTGCAAAATATAGTATTAGTTATAAAGAACTATTTTTTGGCTAATTTGGTCCTGAAATTATCGGCCGAGGGCCAACTTTCTCCAAAAATGCACAAGAGTAGGTGCACAATCTAGCGTTTTCGACTTTATTTCAACTTTAATGGGTGTTCGGTCAGATGGCACAAATTCTGCTCGATACATCTTTTAAATTTCAATAACCTTCCCCCTTAGGAGATACCCAAGATGGCCAAAAATGTGTCAGACGTCATGAAACTAGTTAAAGAAAACGAAGTTAAATTCGTAGACTTCAGATTTACAGATACCAGGGGCAAAGAGCAGCACGTTACAGTGCCGATTTCTGCTTTTAATGAAGAGAAATTTACTGAAGGACATGCTTTTGACGGTTCTTCCATCGCGGGTTGGAAAGGCATTGAGGCGTCTGACATGTTGCTTATGCCAGATGCAGGTTCTGTATTCTTGGACCCTTTCTTCCAAGAGCCTACTATTGCGCTTTCTTGTGATGTTTACGAGCCATTCGAGCGCAAGCCCTACGACCGCGATCCACGCTCTATCGCAGGTCGCGCAGAGGCTTACCTTAAGTCATCTGGTATCGGAGATACAGCTTATTTTGGACCTGAGCCAGAATTCTTCATTTTTGATGATGTTCGTTGGTCAAATGAAATGGGCGGTGCATTCTTTAAAATCGATGAATACGAAGCTCCATGGAACTCTGGTGAAAAATTGGAAGGCGGCAACCGCGGTCACCGCCCCACAGTAAAGGGCGGTTATTTCCCAGTTCCCCCGGTTGATAGCATGCAAGATATGCGTGCAGAGATGTCCCTGCTTTTAGAAGAGATGGGCATTCCTGTTGAGGTATTCCATCACGAAGTTGCTGGTGCTGGTCAAAACGAGATCGGTACAAAGTTTTCTACTTTGGTTGAGCGCGCTGACTGGACACAGAAACTGAAATATGTAGTTTGGAACGTAGCAAATGCTTACGGCAAAACTGCCACATTTATGCCTAAGCCTCTGGTCGGTGACAATGGTTCTGGTATGCACGTTCACCAATCCATTTGGAAGGGTGGCAAGAACCTTTTTGCAGGTACCGGATACGCTGGACTAAGCGATACAGCGCTTTTCTACATCGGTGGAATTATCAAGCACGCTCGCGCTTTGAATGCCATTACAAATCCTACAACCAATAGCTACAAACGCTTGGTTCCTGGTTTTGAGGCGCCTGTTAAATTGGCCTACTCAAGTCGTAACCGTTCCGCCTCTATTCGCATTCCTTATGTGAACAGCGATAAGGCTCGTCGTATTGAGGCACGTTTCCCAGATCCAATGTCTAACCCCTACCTTTGCTTCTCAGCACTCATGATGGCTGGCCTCGACGGTATCGAGAACAAGATCCATCCTGGTGAGGCAGCAACTAAAGACTTGTACCACTTGCCACCCGAGGAAGACGCGTTGGTGCCAACCGTCTGCCATAGCTTGGATCAGGCGCTTGATTATCTTGATAAAGACCGCGCATTCTTGACCAAAGGCGGAGTGTTCTCAGACGCAATGATTGATGCATACATTGAACTAAAGATGCAAGAAGTCACACGATTCCGTATGGCAACTCATCCTGTTGAGTTTGATATGTATTACTCACTATAAGTTGAGCAACGCGTTTCAGAAAAAGGACGGCGTTGCCGTCCTTTTTTTTGATAAATTAATTCGATTTGTGCTTAAGATGAATTCAGTGTTCAAAATATCGCGGTGCATCTTTTTGTGTGTGAGTTGTATTCAACTCGCCTATCCGCAGACTGAGCAAGAGGTTTGGAAATGCGGGAATTTACTCACAAATCAGCCTGAGCTTGAGAGCCCATTGAGTGAGAGAGCGAAGTGTAAGTTGCTAGACACCCCTCGTGGTTCGGTGACGGTTGTAGGGGGGAGTCAGCATCTGCCTACCCTATTGCCCAACACAGCACCCAAGACAGCACTCAACTCTGTAGCGTCTTACGCTGGAGGTGAGCAAATTTCTCGGGACCAAATGGGAAAAATTATTTTGTTAAATGAACGCGCTCGGATAACTGCCAGGCAAACTCTACTAGAGGGACGACTGAAGGGGCTAGCAATCACGCCCGGCGAAAGACAAGAGATCGAAAGTGAGATGAATCGCAATACGGCAGATCTCAATGGGTTGAAGCGTGAAATCGCAAAACTTCCTTAGCTGGTATTTTCTTTATTAAAAGGTGGGCTCATTTTGAACTCGGATTCTCGGTTTAACTCTTATGATTTATTGGCAACTTTGGTTGTCGTTGCTGATCAAGAGGGGCGCGTTATTTTCGCAAACTCTGCCTTTGAAGAGGTGATGGAGATTCCAAGACGCTCCATAGCGGGGGCCTCACTTCTCAACTTATTTGTTGAAAAAGAGTTTTTTGAGGGTGCGCTTGTCGGTGCTAAGGCCAAGGAGTTTGCTGCTTTCAGGTTTGATGCGCACGTCAAGCTCTTTCCCAAGGATGACTTTGCAGTGCACGTGATTATGGTGCCACTTGATCAAAATAATGATATTTTGATTGAGCTGCTCCCTCTAGATAAACAAAATAGGATAGATAAAGAAGAGCGGATACTTGATCAAGCACAGGCTAACAAGGAGCTCATTCGAAATTTAGCGCATGAAATTAAAAACCCGCTTGGAGGGATTCGCGGCGCAGCCCAACTGCTGGAGATGGAGATTGAATCTAAAGATCTCATTGAGTACACCCAAGTCATCATTCGAGAGGCCGATAGGCTACAGGCATTGGTGGACCGTTTATTGGCTCCCCACCGAAAACCGCACATAGTTGCCCCAGTTAATATTCATGCAGTCTGTGAGCGGGTTAGGTCGTTGATTTTGGCGGAATTTCCCAAGGGCTTAAAGGTGATCAGGGACTACGATATCTCTATCCCTGAGTTCAGAGGAGATGTGGAGCAGTTGATACAAGCCATTTTGAATCTTGTCCACAACGCAGCTCAGGCCTTAACTGAACAAATAGCCAATGGAATGGGAATGATTACTCTTAGGACTCGGATTGCCAGGCAAGTAACTTTTGGAAAGCAGATGAACCGATTGGCACTGGAATTGCATGTAATAGATAATGGACCGGGGATTCCGGAATCTATCAAAGATAGGTTGTTTTACCCCTTGGTCACTGGGAAAGACGGGGGATCGGGTTTAGGGTTGAATTTAGCGCAAACTTTTATTCAACAACATTCGGGGGTCATTGAATGTCACAGCGAGCCTGGGAAAACAGATTTCATGATTTTGATTCCTTTGCCTTAAGGATTTTTGCCTTTAAAGGTCAAGGACGCGTCTAAACAAGCACTAAGTGATAAAACTAGAGGTAAATTTTTAATGAAACCAATTTGGATCGTTGATGATGATCAGTCCATCCGCTTTGTTTTAGAGAAAGCGTTGATGCGTGAGGATATGCCGACCAGGAGTTTTACAAATCCTCAGGAGGTTTTAAAGGCTCTTGAAACCTGTTCCCCTGAGGAGGGACCTCAAGTTCTAGTAAGTGATATTCGAATGCCGGGAGGTACGGGGCTCGAACTGTTAACCGCCGTAAAAGAGAAGCATCCAGCCTTGCCCGTCATCATCATGACGGCTTATTCTGATTTAGATAGTGCTGTTTCTTCTTTTCAAGGCGGTGCATTTGAGTATTTGCCCAAGCCTTTCGATCTTCCCAAAGCGATAGAGTTAATACGTCGCGCAGTTGATGAGAGCAAACGCGAGCAGGGTGACTCTGTGAGCGCACGCCTATCTGCAGAGATGCTTGGCCAAGCGCCCGCAATGCAAGATGTATTCAGAGCGATTG
Source organism: uncultured Burkholderiales bacterium (assembly GCA_903830725.1). Classification (GTDB taxonomy): domain Bacteria; phylum Pseudomonadota; class Gammaproteobacteria; order Burkholderiales; family Burkholderiaceae_C; genus Limnohabitans. The sequence continues at coordinate 16,714 of CAIKVH010000060.1, forward strand.
GTCGCCTAAGTCAAAGTGTAGTGACAGTTATGATTACCGGTGAATCCGGATCAGGTAAAGAGTTAGTAGCGCGGGCACTTCACAAACATTCAATCCGTGCCAGTGGCCCCTTTGTCGCTATCAATACTGCTGCAATCCCCAAGGATCTCTTAGAGAGCGAATTGTTTGGTCATGAACGAGGAGCGTTCACTGGTGCCCAAACCATGCGAAGAGGACGTTTTGAACAGGCTGAAGGAGGGACACTTTTCTTAGACGAGATTGGTGATATGCCCTTTGATTTACAAACGCGACTGTTGCGAGTTCTAAGCGATGGTAATTTTTACCGCGTTGGCGGACACGTTGCACTAAAAGCAAACGTCAGAGTTATCGCTGCAACCCATCAAGATCTTGAGCAACGCGTTAAAGACGGTGTGTTCCGGGAAGATTTATTCCACCGTTTAAATGTGATTAGACTTAGGTTGCCAGCACTTCGCGAGCGACTTGAGGACATTCCAATGCTGACGTATCATTTCCTTCAACAAAGTGCACAACAACTTGGTGTTGAATCTAAAAGAATATCAGAGAGCGCTATTGCTGTGTTGCAAGGCTTTTCTTTTCCCGGTAATGTGCGACAACTTGAGAACATCTGTCATTGGCTGACTGTAATGGCTCCGGCTCAAACTATTGAACCCAAAGATTTGCCACCAGATGTATTGCAATCTTTTGCAAACGCTGGGGCTGATATCCCTTCCTTGCCTTTTCAAGCCGGTGGATCCAATTCAAATGCTGTAGCTCAGTCTAATTCGTCCAGTCCTTCTAATGCGTTGGGCACTGGAGGCGGCGCTTTGCCAGATCCTCTAAGTCCGCCTGCAATGGGTTTAAATAATAACTTCCCCTCAACGATTCAATCCGGGGTTGTTGGTTCTTTGAATCCAACATCTACCAGCCATTTCGGGGCTGACTGGCAAGTAGGCTTGGAAGCTCAGGCGATGTCCCTACTGGTCGCAGGACACCATGACGTGTGGGATATATTAAGCAGACGTTTTGAGAGTACCCTCATCCAAACTGCACTTGCAAATACGCGGGGGCGAAGGATTGAGGCTGCACAAAAATTAGGTATTGGTCGCAATACCATTACTCGAAAAATACAGGAACTTGGTTTAGAGTGTTGACATCTAAAGGGACCGATAAGCGGCTCTCGCCTACTCGCCACGAGTGACAAGGAGTGCCTGATGAATTCTAATCAAAGCAGGCAATTACGGGAGTATGGTCACTTGGGCGTTCATTTTTACGCGGTCGCTTATCAATCACACAATGAGTTAATTGAGACCTAAGCTCCTGGCTTACTAGGATATGATCAATTCTCAATCCACGGTTTCTTTTAAAAGCAAATTGTCGGTAATCCCACCAAGAGTAGTTTTTCTCAGCTTGCTCGAATTCGCGAAATGCATCCTTAAATCCCAAATCAATGAGTGAGTTTAGATGCATCCTTTCCTCCTGCGTGCAGTGGATGGTTCCCTCTAGGTGAACGGGGTCCCATACATCTCTGGCATCAAAGGTGATGTTGAAGTCGCCCATTAAAACTAGTTTTGGATATCGCACTAATTCAGATTTAATCCAGTCATGTAGTGCTTTAAGCCAAAGCATCTTGTACTCGAATTTATCGCTACCAGGTGCTTGACCGTTTGGAAAGTAAGCGCCAATAATTCGAACCCCGTTGACCGTAGCCGAAATGACTCGCGCCATATCATCCTCAAAGCCGGGGATATTTTTAACGACATCTTCCAGGGGAGCCCGGGACACAAGCGCAACCCCGTTATAAGTTTTTTGACCAAAAAAAGCAATTTGAAACCCAGCTTCAACAAACTCTTTTACTGGAAACTTATCATCAGTCGTCTTCGTCTCTTGAATAGCAAGGACATCCACCCCGGAGCCAGTTGGCAAAGTTGAATCTAAATTTAAGGGATCTTTAGATAACCAATCTAGCACCTGGGGGAGTCGAACTGCTAAGGAATTTACATTCCAAGTCGCTAATTTCATTGTTTTTTGAAAAAGACTTTTTAGGAGTTTTTTATGCTCTTAAATATGCATGTAGGCGATGACACCCATCACAAGTCCCAGTGCGCCCACGCCGTACATTCCCTTTTGAAGCCAACTTTTTCTAGTCAACAAAGCAATAGCAGCCAATGCTACGCAGACCTGCAAAATCGTAGTAGCTAGTGCCCACTGATGGTGGTTGTGCATCTGATGCTCTGAGCGTTCTTCCCACTCTTTTGCTTCCGCTTCGAGTTTCTCGGCATCTTTTTTAATCTCAGCTTTTTCAGATTTGTATCTCGCTATCTCCGTGGTGTAAAACTCAACCCGATTTTTTGGCGCTACATCTAGAGCGAGTTCCCAAAGATTTTGTTTGCTACTCTTTGCCTGGTAGTAGTTCCATTTGTTAGACGCCTCAGTCTTGATGATTGCAGCATTATTTTTAAAAAGTCCTGCGTCAGCCTGAGTAGCACCAGCCATGTAACCGAAAATTGCTCCAAAAGTAGCAATAATGGCTGTGAACATCGCAATTTGGCTAGTCATGCTTTTGCTGCCACCGTGTTCGCTAGCATGTTCCAATTCATGGTCGTGAGGTCCGTGTACTTCAAATCCTTCCTCTGACATAAAAGTCTCCTTAGTTTTTTTCCAAATAAACAATACTATAAATCATCCCGTTTACAGCGGTGTGACGCGTTCGGCTGATCTCCCTCCAGTGCTCATCAAAGACTGGGGCCTTGGCTTCACCCTCAAAATCAGCTTCAATCTCTGTAATTACCGCATGAGTCGCAAGCCCCATGCACTGGGCATACACTAACGCCCCTCCAATGACCCACAAATCAGTGTTTGTACCAACGAGATTAATCGCTTCATCGATACTTTTGACCACTTTAGCACCACTCATCTCTAATGCTAATGAGCTGCTGAGGACGAAATTCATTCTACCGGGAAGAGGGCGAAATTTTGAAGGAATAGATTCCCAAGTGTTTCTTCCCATAATGACTGGGCTGCCCATGGTAGTTTTCTTGAAGTGCGCTAAATCTTCTGGAAGATGCCAGGGGAGAGTGTTGTTTTGGCCAATCGTGCCGTTGCGAGCGCGAGCCAATATAAGTTTAAGAGCCATTTATAAGATCAATTTGTACCAAGTTAGATTTTCTCATATCTTTAGGACCATTTTGACTACTTAATTCTGGCATACTTAAATTGAATCGAATCATTTTTACTGAAAAGGTAATCGATGAGATCCAAAAAATCATTACCCAAGGATTCAATTATCAAAGCACCTAGACTCATGCATATTCTTAAAATTCATCCGTTAATGATTGTTTTTGCATGATGGACCCTATTCAACCAGACGATAACTTCTTAGTGGTTGATAGGAACGGGGAGCAAGTACGTTATGAATGGCGATCTGAAAATGGATCGCCACTTCCGCGTAAGTTACAGCTCATCGATGACACATGCACAGCTGATCACGCTCTCAAGTTAGCCAACTCAGGTACTGCTTTGCTTTGGAATGGAGATTTTCAAAATGCTCGTCATCTTTTGCAAGCCATTGCTAGAAGGCTGGATAAGCGCATAAAAAAAAGAGATGACTCTAAATCGGGTAAGCCTCTCACAGTTTCCCAGAGATTTGATACCTTCAGGGAGGATCAAAAGAGTCGCGCTCAAATACTTGGTAAATTACTTATACCCATCGGGAGTGATCATAAAATTCAATTAAAACGCGCCCCCGATATTGAGCGCGCAAGCGAACAGGTTTATGGTTTAAATATTCCTGCGTTTATCGTCTCACTTCGCGAATTACAGGGCGTAATCAGTGCATTTGAATGGCGAAAGAAGGGGGTGAATATTGATTTATCCTCCCACGGTATACCTGTATTTAATATTACGCCTCACTACGGTGTCTTCTCCCCCATTCGCGGCGAGTATTTGAAGTTGGTGGCCTCAGCCCCTTTGCCTAATTCATTAGATTCAAAGACTTATGTATTTGACATAGGCACAGGCACAGGTGTCCTTGCATTGATCCTGGCCCAAAGGGGGGCGCAGAGAATTATTGCAACCGATCAAAGCCCTAGGGCAATTGCTTGTGCCTTAAATAACCTACAAGACCAAGGGCTGCACTCAAAAATTCGAGTTGTGCAAACCCATTTATTTCCCGTTGATGTTCAATCCCAAGAGCCAGTTAAAGCGGCCTTGATTGTTTGCAATCCCCCCTGGCTCCCAGGCCCTTCTAGTGGGGCAGTAGATAGCGCTGTCTTTGATCCTGCCAGTCAGATGCTCAAAGGATTTTTGGACGGGCTGAGCAAGCATTTACTAGCTAACGGTGAGGGGTGGTTAATATTGTCAGATATTGCGGAGCATCTTGGTCTTCGCTCTAGGGCGCAGTTGCTGCAGTGGATACAAGAGGCAGGCTTAGAGGTGCTTGAGCGTATGGATGTTCACCCCGAACATAAGAAAGCTCAGGATCCAAACGATCCCTTTTACGCTGCAAGGTCTAAAGAGATCACTTCGCTTTGGCGACTTGCAGTTAAGGTCAATTGATATCCTCACCGAGTTGGGGCAATGTTTAAATCGCAACTGGGGCTTTTATGGCAGGATGGCATTCATAACCTAGAACCTCAAAGTCCTCGAAGGCATAATCAAACACCGAGTCTGGACAACGCTTGATGTTAAGTTTTGGGTATGCGAAAGGCTCCCTAGATAATTGCAAATTTACCTGTTCGGTGTGATTGCTATAGATATGGCAATCCCCACCAGTCCATATGAACTCACCCACCTCAAATCCGCATTGCTGTGCAATCATGTGTGTGAGTAATGCGTAACTAGCAATGTTAAAGGGAACTCCCAGAAAAATATCTGCACTACGTTGATACAGTTGGCAACTGAGTTTAGGGCGAGAGCCGCTGACCCCTACCTCAGCAGGAGCAACATAGAACTGAAAGAAAGCATGACAAGGCATTAGAGCCATCTTGTCTAATTCAGATACATTCCAAGCACTCACTATCATCCGTCTGGAGTTAGGGTTGGATTTAAGAGTTTTGATCAAATCACTGATTTGGTCAATATGACCGCCATCTGGGGTGGGCCAACTTCGCCACTGAACTCCGTAGACTGGCCCGAGGTCACCGTCTTCTTTGGCCCATTCGTTCCAAATGCTTACACCTCGTTCCTGTAGCCATTTGGCGTTACTGTCACCATTGAGGAACCAAAGAAGCTCATAGATAATGGATTTAAGATGAACCTTTTTAGTTGTCACCAAAGGAAATCCTTGCTGCAGATTAAACCGCATTTGATAACCAAATACACTTTTCGTCCCCGTACCAGTTCGGTCCTCTTTGGAGACACCGTTTTCAAAAACGTGCTTCATGAACAGTTCGTATTGATTGCTGTTGGTGTTGGGTACTAAAGGATCTGAGTTCATTGCAATTGAGGAGTTAAGGCTTTCAGTCAGTTTAGGTGAGCCAGAAATGTGAGAAATTAAATAAAGGGATCAACTGTGTGTGGATTTTAAATCTCTTTTCTGACAGTTTGAAATGGGCGGCGACGCTACCTCTCTACAGAGCGTTAATCACTCTACCTGGGTTCATGATGTTATGGGGATCAAGGGCTTGTTTGATTGACCGCATGATCGAGAGCGCTGTTGGGTCCTTGTAGTCCTTTAAAGAGTTAACTTTTAGGCTTCCAACACCATGCTCTGCGGAAATGGACCCGCCAAACTTCATCACACTGTCGTAGACCAGAGCGTTGATATCGTGCTCGTAAGTTTGCAGGAAAATTTTTGGATCAATTCCCTGCGGTGCCTGTACGTTGTAGTGTAAATTTCCGTCCCCAAGGTGTCCGAAATTCACAATTCGAACGCCCTCAATTTTCTGTGTAATGAGTGCGTCTGTATGCATAACAAATGGTGGGATTTGTGAGACTGGTATTGAAATATCGTGTTTGATATTTAGCCCCTGCGCAGCTTGAGCCATCGTAATGTTCTCTCGAATTAACCACAACGCCTTCGCTTGAGCGAGACTCTCGGCAATGACCGCATCCGTGATAACGCCAGCCTCAATGGCTTTTTGCATGAGTCCTTCAAACAAAGTCCTTGCATGCGACTCTGACTCGTTGTCAGAGGCTTCTAACAAAATACAGTATGGATTTTCTTTCCATAAGGGAACCTTCATTTGAGGGAAATGTTTGTCCACTAAACTGAGAGCAAATTGCCCCATGACCTCAAACCCGCTCAGCGCAGGTCCAAGCATTTTGTGTGCAAGTCCTAGTAATTCAACGGCTTGTTCAATGCTTTGGACGCCTGCCCATGCGGTTAATTTTGCTGCAGGCAGGGGATAGAGCTTTAGAGTTGCGGCCGTGATGATGCCAAGGGTTCCTTCGCTGCCTACGTATAGATTTTTTAGATCATAGCCCGTGTTATCTTTTCTAAGTCCAGACAGTCCGTTCCAAATCTCACCGTTAGCGCTTACCACCTCTAGTCCTAAGCAAAGATCGCGGGCGTTGCCATACCTCACCACTTGGGTACCGCCGGCATTAGTGGATAAATTTCCCCCTATCGTGCAACTGCCCTGGGAGCCAAGACTGAGGGGAAATAAAAAACCTGCCTTTTCCGCGCTTTGTTGAACCTGCTGTAAAACACTCCCCGACTCAACAGTCATTGTGAGGTTGGCTGCGTCAATCGCTCTGACTTTATTCATGCGTTGCATACTAAGTAAAATTTGCGTACCGCTATCGTTTGGAATAGATCCGACAACCATGCTGGTATTGCCCCCTTGAGGCACGATGCTGACTCTTTCCTCAAGGCAGGCTTTGACAAGGAGGGAGACCTCCCTAGTGGTTCCAGGGCTAATTACGGCAAGTGCTTTGCCCCGAGCGCGTTTTCTCCAGTCCTCCTCGTATTTGGTGAGGTCGCCGGTGGTTTGGATATGCGTTGATCCAACGATGGTTGATAGCTTATTTAGAAATTCGTTCATAAGAGCAATGAAATTAGAACGTGTTAAGTGATCTTGATTGCGAGGTACTTGTTCAGATGATCTTCAAATTGGGAAATTCGCCGTATGGACTGCATTTTGGAATCTGTAACGGACATGCATCGCACAGGCGGCGAATAATAAGATACAAATTGCAACCTCTAACCCAGCGTATAGTCTACTTGGATAAGCGTCACCCCAAAGGCGCACAACGCCTTCGATAAAGTAAAACCAAATCCAAAGGCTAAGCCATCGGTAGGTGTATAGGCGATTCTTCAATAAACCAGTCAAGGGAATGCAAAGGGGCAGCGCTTTTATGCACAACCAAGAACCGCCAGGGCGAATGGGGGCCAGCCAAAGTTCCCACAGAACCGATAAGACAATTAATGCGATGAGTGAAGTTATGGCGACCCGTTGAGTTAGTTTGATAGACGCAGGGGGGTCTATTTCTAGCTCACCTGGTTTTGAAGGAATGGATAAAGGGGTATCAGACACGGTGTTGATTGTCTCGTTATGTGGTTCGAAGTGATCGTGAGAAAGTTTTATGGTTAAGCTAAAGTTAACACTTTAGAATTGCTTATTCGAAATTTTTTGAAAGATAATATAACCTCTTGAACTCTTACATACTAAACCGAGCTTAATCGATTCGCTGTTTTTATTAACCACTACATGATTGTCTCTTATCTTAAAGCGCTTAGTCAAAATTTACGGGAGTTTCCCTGGAAGCGATCTGCATTAATTGTATTCAGGCGATTTACAGAGGACCGGTTAGCCCAAACAGCGGGTAGCCTTACCTTTACGACCTCCATTGCACTGGTACCTTTATTTACAGTTGTCTTGGCGGCTTTTACGATATTTCCCATATTTGGGCAGTTTCAAGTTGGCATTCAGCGCTGGCTAGTAGAGAGTCTGATGCCCGAGAGCATCTCCCGTCAAGTCCTAGGTTATCTAACCCAGTTTTCGTCTAAAGCGAGCCGGTTGGGGGTTGCGGGCTTTGCTGCGTTGGTGTTTTCAGCCATCGCATTGGTCTTAACCATTGATCATACGCTGAATGCGATTTGGAGAGTTCGTACTCACCGCTCGTGGATGAAGCGGATGGTTCTGTACTGGACTGCAATGACACTTGGTCCTTTGGTGGTCGCACTGGGACTCTTCTTAATGTCAATGGTCTTTAGTTACACAGGAGATACGCTCCCGGTATTCTCAATTATTTGGAGACCTTTGTTAAGCCTCATTGAGTTCGTTTTATTGGTGTGTTCTATCAGCGCTCTCTACCGTTTTATGCCCAATTCGCAGGTAGAGTCTAAACACGCTTTGATCGGTGGATTCAGTGCGGGGGTTGCACTCGAGGGCGCTCGTAAATTATTAACCTTGTATCTTGGAAAGATGTCGACCTTCTCCGTAGTCTACGGAGCTTTCGCAACAGTACCGATTTTGTTGGTATGGATTTACACTTTATGGGTCATCGTTTTGGTTGGTGCCGTTTGGGTTTCTTGTCTTCCCGCGCTTTTACAGGAAAGTGTGAGGGAGGGGGGCGGTCCGGGATGGAAGTTTCAGCTCGCAGTTGAGTGTTTGCAACTTCTTTACCGAATCCAGCAAAACGACTCTAAGGGCGCAAGCCTTTTTGCGATGTCTAGGTATTTGCAGGTTGATCCACTTGAATTGGAGCAAGTAATTGAGAAGTTAGTGGAGATGGATTGGATCGGCCTGCTTAACGAAGAAACGGACGGCGAGATGCCTAGGTATATTTTGTTAACCATGCCACAACAAGCTAGATTGAATACTTTGTTGAGCTGTTTTTTACTAACGCCTAGCGAAGAGACAAAGGCTATTTGGTTAAGATTTGAAGGTCTTAGACTCGACACACTTTTACAGTAATAGTTGCGTTAAAGTCTCGCAAAGAGATAAGAGAAGGGCGCCTTAGGCGCCCTTCGTTTTTACCAACTACTGTCGTCCGAACCCCCAGAGGAGTTGTCATCCCAGCCCGATCCTGAGCCGGAGTCAAAGGATCCAATATCGGGTGCCTGAGATTGATCAAAGGGCACGTATCCCCCGTTGTTTTGCATGCCAGAGGAGTCCGTGTGATGTTCCCCGCCCTCCATGGCTTTGGATAAGGCGTAACCCGCAGCGACACCTGCTAAGCCTCCTACAACCGCGCCACCAATTCCGGAGCCCGTGGGTCCGTATCCGGGGCCAGGCCCGTAACCAGGCCCGTAAGCTTGACCCCCCGGTCCAACTGGGCCCATGGGTCCGTATGGGGAGGGGGCAGGCCCGTAAACGATTGGGGGTGGAGCATTTCTGCGAATAATGAAGCCAAGTAAGAACATGATTCCCACAGCTAACAAGATATATCCCCAAGGAAACGAGGCCGTCTCTTGTGTTCGCATAGAGGTTTGCGCACTGTTAGGACGTGAAGGATTGGACTGCGCTGCGTGTTCAGCGACATTAACTCTTTCTAAAATATCTTTGAATTTTTCTGGACTCTTTGCAAATTTCAAACTCGGATCGAGCCTTTGCGCTTCGAGTAATTCTTGTTGACTCTCATTGAAACGTTTCTCCTCAGCTAGAACTTGACCTAACTCGTAGTGAGCCTTTGCGCTAGAGGGTTTTTGATGCAAAACCTCTTTGAGCATTGCCTCAGCTTGCGTGTATCGACCCGCATCCACCGCATTTTCAATATCTTTTGGTGAGGGGAGCGCCTGGGCCTGAGCCCAGGAGACAGCTAGGAATGCAGAGCAAAGAAGTGCCTTTGAAAAAATAGTTCGCGCACGCTGCCCTAACGATTGGTTTGCGTTGTTTGCGTTGTTTGAGTACTGCATTAAATCTCCTTATATGTTGCTCATGTCCATTGAAGGGGTGAGCCTTATGGATACTGTCCACTTCTACAGTTTAGTCTCACTGTCTCACTCTATTTTCAACCCGTACTATATACCAGTGCCCATTCAATTAAGAACTTTACGGTTTTAATAAGTGCTAAGTTAGTAAACTGGTTGATATATGTGGGTACTTCAAACAAATTCAAGTGGTACTAAAAGATCAAAAATAAGGGGCCTAGCTTAAGGTTTAAGGGTTAAGGGTTACGTATTCTTAATACGAGCGATGAGCTCTATTTCTACGCAGGCGCCCATGGGTAGTTGTGCGACGCCAAAAGCACTGCGAGCATGCGCGCCTGCCTCGCCAAAGACTTGACCTAATAACTCGCTACAACCATTGGTTACCAAGTGATGCTCTTTAAACTCAGAGGTGGAATTGACTAGGCTCATCACTTTAACAATCCTGGAGATGTCATTTAAGCTCCTACCCACGGATTCGCACGCTGCGTGAAGGGTGCCAAGAAGATCGACTGCAACCGATTTTGCTGCAAGCTGTCCCTCTTCGGTTGGCATCGTTAGGCCTAGTTGACCAACCCATACAGTTCCCTCTTTTTTAGCGATGTGTCCGCTTAGGTAAATGTGGGAATCACTTACCACAAACGGGACATAAGCCGCAGCCGGGGTGGCTACTGGGGGCAGGACGATTCCTAAGTCGTTAAGTTTTTTGTAAATAGTCATTATGTGTTTTAAAAGGAATAAATCAGCAAGAGCTCACTCGGGTAAACCCAATCTCTGGGCTTTCGGTAAATGGGTTCAAATGTATTCTCCGAATATATTAATTAATTTTATTTTAATTTTTCCAATATTATTGAAGAAAGTTGCTTTATGTGCCTACAACGCCATTTATCCTTGATTTCTAAAATACTCCTAATCTCCCTGATAGCAGGGCTGATGAGTGCATGTGCAGATCTTATGTCCCCCGCTATAGTAGGTGGTAAACGCGAGCTCATCATCATAGGAATCGATGAGAAGCAAACCTACACGGATAAGGGGGTTGCCGTATTGAGCCAAAGCGCTCGTGATGCGCTTGTCGTGATGGACATAGGAACGGATCCTTTAAAGCCGACAATCGTAGGATCTCTCCCATTACCCAATACGATCAGTGGACCTCCAGTAAATTTGGCGATTTCACCCGATCAAAGCATTGCTCTTTTGGCCAATTCGACAAACGTTGTGAGCGAGGCAGGGGTGCTGAGACAAGTGCCTGACAACAGGATTTTTGTGGTCGATTTAACCACCACTCCTCCAACAGTGATTGACACTTTGCTAGTTGGCAAACAGCCCTCTGGGCTCTCCTTTAACAAAGCCGGTAACCTTGTGCTTGTCGCACAAAGAGCAGATAACTCAATCGGTGTGTTAAGAGTTGATGGTAAAAAGGTGAGCTTGATTGACACAGTGATTATCGGCGAGCAAGTCTCGCACGTGGCTTTTAGGCCAGACGGTACCGGGGCTTTCGCAACAAAATTTCCTGGACACAAGGTTGCAGTTCTTGACGTTAAGGGAGAGAAGGTGACCTACAACAAATACGATGTTGTTGTCGGTCTTTGGCCGTACAACATGGGTGTCGCGCCGAACGGAAAAATTGCAATGACTGCGGATAACGGAAATGCTGGGGCTGCTGATGGTCATATCGACACAATTAGCGTGATCGACATCGAAGCCAATCCTCCCAGAACAATTGATAAAGTTGTGGTGGGGGACGGACCAGAGGGTTTTGCAATAAGCCCTTCAGGTCAGTTGGCAGTTGCCGTATTGCTTAAAGGTACTAACGCATCCAAGGAGGCATTTTTCTACAACAGAAATGCGACCGTGGTAGCTCTGAAAATCGACGGAAAGAAAGTCACAAGGGGTAATGAAGTTGACGTTCGCGGACTTCCTGAGGGCGTTGTTTTTAGTCGCGACGGAAAATATGTTTACGTTGGAAACTTCATAGATCAGGATTTATCTATTTTAAGAGTTGATGGTGACCAACTGGTGAATACAAATATATTGATTCCTCTTCCTGGTCATCCTGCATCCATTAGGGGCAGTTTGCAATAAATCATTTTTGAGGGATCCGGTGATTTAAATTCCGCCAATGGTTTGCCCAGCTGTTGGCGTTTAAAGGTTTGGCAATAAGGGCAATAACGGCAATAACGGCAATAATTTAATCCTCGTTGTGCTTAATAACTCATCTAATTCTTGCGCCTACTCTTTAGCGAGTTATGTGGCGGAGGCTCTTGTGTTGTAATTATTTAGAATTAAATTTTTATCTATTTATTCCAATAGTATTAATAAAAGATTCCTAAAAGGGGATTTGTTAATTATTTACAAACTACCCTCTTGAACTCCTAGGTATTGGCCCTAAATGATAGGCAAGAATCAATCTACTTGAAGAGCAAATATGTCAGAACAAAACAGCAACGATGAGTCTTCTCAAGTCCCACACGGCAACAGTTCCGGTGAATCTCATCAAAGCCATCCACCAAGCACAGAGCCACAGGATCACTCAAGCGTTGAGGATTTGGATCCGTTGTCAAAGGCCTTGTCTGAAGTTGCAATTTTGCAGGCTAAAGTTTCTGAATTGAATGATCAGTTCCTGAGGGCACAGGCGGACGTTCAAAACGCAAGACGCAGAGCGGATGAGGAAGTGTCTAAAGCCCGTAAGTTCGCCATCGAAGGCTTCGCAGAGAGTTTACTTCCTGTGACTGATAGCCTGGAGGCTGGCTTAGCGATTAAAGAGGCGACATTGGAGCAAATTAGAGAGGGGTCTGAGGCAACGTTGCGCCAACTCAAAAGTGCTTTGGAGCGCAATAAGGTGTTGGAGATCAACCCTGCGCCGGGCGCTAAATTTGATCCCCATCAGCACCAAGCCATTAGCGTGGTTCCCGCTGAGCAAGAGCCCAACACTGTTGTGTCTGTTTTGCAAAAAGGATATTTGATTATGGACCGCGTCATCAGGCCCGCCCTGATCACGGTTTCAGCGCCTAAGTAAGGTGGTTAAGCAAAATAAATAATAATTTTTGCTTGAAATTTGACAAGTTATCCACAGATTAGATTTAAGACTTTCAACAAGTATCAGTAACTATTAACAATAGATCGCTTTATTAACCAAAGCGATCATCACGGAGAAGAAAAATGGGAAAAATGATTGGTATCGATTTAGGAACCACAAATTCATGTGTTGCGATTATGGAGGGCAATACAACCAAGGTGATCGAGAACGCAGAGGGCGCGAGAACCACTCCTTCAATCATCGCCTACATGGAGGACGGTGAGATTTTGGTCGGTGCTTCTGCGAAAAGGCAGGCAGTCACAAATCCTCGCAATACTCTTTATGCAGTTAAACGATTAATTGGTCGTAAGTTTGAAGAGAAAGAAGTACAAAAAGACATCAACCTGATGCCTTATAAAATCAGCAAAGCTGACAACGGCGACGCCTGGGTTGAGGTCAGGGGTGACAAACTTGCGCCACCCCAAATTAGTGCCGAGGTTCTTCGCAAGATGAAGAAAACGGCTGAGGACTATCTAGGGGAGGCTGTGACTGAGGCCGTCATAACCGTGCCCGCTTACTTTAATGACGCACAGCGCCAGGCTACAAAAGATGCTGGTCGCATTGCAGGACTCGATGTTAAGAGAATTATCAATGAGCCCACCGCGGCAGCATTAGCTTTTGGATTAGACAAGAATGAGAAGGGGGACCGCAAGATTGCTGTGTATGACCTTGGAGGCGGAACTTTTGACGTCTCAATCATTGAGATTGCTGATGTTGACGGCGAAAAGCAATTCGAAGTGCTCTCCACCAACGGGGACACATTCTTAGGCGGTGAAGATTTTGATCAACGTATCATCGATTTCATCATTGGCGAGTTTAAAAAAGAGCAGGGCGTGGATCTCTCCAAAGATGTGCTCGCGCTCCAGCGTTTAAAAGAAGCTGCAGAGAAGGCGAAAATCGAACTCTCATCTGCAACTTCAACCGATGTAAACCTTCCTTACATCACTGCAGATGCCTCTGGTCCTAAGCATTTGAGTGTAAAAATCACCCGCTCAAAGTTGGAGTCTCTTGTTGAAGAACTCATCGAGCGCACCATTGCACCTTGTCGCACAGCGGTCAAGGACGCAGGCGTAAGCGTAGGCGACATCCACGACGTGATTTTGGTCGGTGGTATGACTCGTATGCCTAAGGTGCAGGAAAAGGTCAAAGAGTTTTTTGGTCAAGAGCCCCGTAAAGACGTTAACCCTGATGAAGCCGTTGCAGTTGGCGCTGCGATTCAAGGCCAGGTGCTATCTGGCGACAGGACTGACGTGTTGTTGCTTGACGTTACACCTTTGTCTCTTGGTATCGAGACTTTGGGCGGCGTGATGACGAAGATGATTACAAAGAACACCACGATTCCCACCAAGTTTGCACAAAGCTTCTCTACCGCTGATGACAATCAACCTGCGGTGACCATTAAGGTTTACCAAGGTGAGCGTGAGATGGCAAATGCTAATAAATCTTTGGGTGAGTTTAATTTGGAGGGGATTCCTCCTGCACCGCGTGGTACACCACAAATTGAAGTAGCCTTTGACATCGATGCCAACGGAATTTTGCATGTAAGTGCAAAAGATAAGGGAACTGGCAAAGAAAACAAAATCACAATTAAAGCCAACTCGGGACTCTCTGAGGAGGAGATTCAGCAGATGGTTAAGGACGCCGAGATCAACGCTGAAGAGGACAAGAAAAAGTTAGAGATCATTCAGTCGCGTAACCAAGCGGACTCAGCCCTGCACAGTGTCAAGAAGAGCCTGGGTGAACACGGCGACAAAATTGAAGCCAGTGAGAAAGAAGCTATTGAGTCCGCCCTCAAGTCACTTGAAGAGGCTTTAAAGGGTGAGGACAAGGCAGAAATTGACGCCAAGACTGAGGCCTTGATGACTGCTAGCCAAAAGCTTGGCGAGAAGGTCTATGCAGATATGCAAGCCGCTCAGGCTGCGCAGGCAGCGGGCGGCGCCGGACACGAGGAGCACGCAGGTGCTTCCAGTGCCTCTTCAAAGCCACACGACGATAACGTCGTTGACGCAGAAGTTAAGGAAGTCAAAAAAGGCTAACTCAAACTTTTAACGTATTTGATCCCCTTGAAAAACAAGGATCATATTACCCAACGCGCCGCGCTGTGTCCTTGCAAAAGACACTTCGCGGCGCTTGTACTCGATCAACTATAAAACCATCATGGCTAAACGCGATTTTTATGAGATCCTAGGTGTTGCAAAGAACGCTAGTGAAGAAGACATCAAAAAGGCTTATCGCAAGTTAGCGATGAAGTTCCACCCTGACCGTAATCAGGGGGATCAGTCTAAGGACGCAGAAGCAAAATTCAAGGAAGCCAAAGAGGCTTATGAAATGCTCTCGGACGCAGAGAAAAGAGCAGCCTACGATCAGTTTGGCCACGCTGGGGTAGATCCCAACATGCGCGGCGGTCCCGGTGGAGCGCAAGGCTTTGGGGGCGGATTTGCGGATGCATTTGGTGACATCTTTGGCGACATTTTTGGCCAAGCTAGACGTCAACAAGGCGGACGCCAAGTCTACAGAGGTAATGATCTAAGCTACGCGATGGAGATTACCCTTGAGGAGGCGGCCAAGGGTAAAGAGACTCAAATTAAGATCCCAAGTTGGAATGCATGTGAGCCCTGCAAGGGGAGTGGGGCCAAGCCCGGCACATCAGTCAAGACCTGCACAACCTGTCAGGGTAGTGGCGCTGTGCAAATGAGGCAAGGGTTCTTTAGCGTTCAACAGACCTGCCCCCATTGTCGGGGTTCAGGGCGAATTATTCCCGAGATTTGTCCAACCTGTCACGGCCAAGGCAAAACAAAAACACAAAAGACCCTTGAAGTCAAAATACCCTCTGGTATCGACGACGCTATGCGAATTAGAAGTTCAGGCAACGGGGAGCCGGGTACAAACGGAGGCCCTGCTGGTGATCTCTTCATTGAGATCAGGCTCAAAAAGCATGATATTTTCGAGCGCGATGCAGATGACTTGCACTGCGCAATCCCGATTAGTTTTACAACCGCTTCCCTCGGCGGTGAGATTAGTGTTCCAACATTAGATGGTCAAGCCACGATCGATATCCCAGAGGGGACCCAATCGGGTAAGCAGTTTAGGATTAGGGGCAAGGGAATTAAGGGCGTTCGCTCTAGTTTCCCGGGCGATTTGTATTGCCACATCAACATCGAGACGCCGGTGAAGTTAACTGAGCATCAGCGCAAACTTTTGCGTGAGTTGGACGAGTCACTCAAAAAAGGGGGCGGGAAACACTCTCCTAATGAGGACGGGTGGGCTGATAAATTAAAAGGATTTTTTAAATAGACCCAAGATTCTTCGACTAGAAAAAACGGTCTAGTAATTTTCTGCTATGTCTGTCTAGTTGGGGAAGATCTTTGATGAGAAACTGAACACCGTATCTATCGCTCACAATAAGAGTTTTAGTAGAGAGTCTTCTTATATCCTCTTCGCCTTTGAGTTCTAACTCTGTGGGCCCTCTTGAGGTTTGTACATGCCAAGTGCACGGTGTCGTAAAGCCTGATACCCTATCTAATTTTAAAATCTCTGGCATAAATTCACGCTCTCTAAGCGCTTGCTCTATGCAGCTGCGTTGAGCGGCGTCCACTAAATCGAGCGTCTCAATCCAGATCAATTCTCTTGCGTCACTACTTAATATTGAAATGCCAAAATTAGGCGCTTCAATAGGGAAGGCTCTAACGACAACGACTTCCCGGTATTCTTGTTGATGGTTTGAATCGCCTTGATCTACAGTCGTCAGTACCCATTTACCCATGTCGTTTTTATGAAGCTCAAAGGGTGGGAGCGGTTGTAATTGGTGCGTATAGCTACTGAGTATTTCACGGTTCATTAGAGTTCTCCGCTTTGAGCGTTCCCGCCTTGTAGGTCAAACACAGCGCGGTCCTCTTCGGCTTGTCGTGCCTGGGCTTCGTAGAGTCTCCAATAGGCGCCCCTGCGCTCTAGGAGTTCATCGTGTTTGCCCATCTCAACGATTTGACCAGCCTCCATGACCACCAATCGATCAGCTTTATGCAGGGTTGAGAGCCTATGGGCAATCGCAATTGTGGTCCGGCCTTTTACCAAATTATCAAGCGCTTTTTGAATCTCTTGCTCAGTTTCAGTGTCAACGGATGATGTTGCCTCATCCATGATCAAAATTTTAGGATTAATGAGCAAGGCCCGAGCAATTGAGATTCTTTGCCTCTCACCACCCGAGAGGCCTTGCCCACGTTCGCCAACGAGAGAGTCGTATCCTTGTGGGAGGCGCAAAATAAACTCATGCGCATTAGCAGCTCTCGCAGCGTTCACGATCTCTTGTCGACTTGCCAAGGGGCGGCCATAAGCAATGTTTTCTGCGATGGTGCCAAAGAACAGAAAAGGCTCTTGCAAGACGAGTCCGATGTGAGACCTGTACTCTGCGAGTGTGAGATCTCGAATATCAATGCCGTCGAGCTCAATTGCACCCTCTGATAGATCGTAGAAGCGACAAATCAGGTTCACCATAGTGGATTTACCCGAACCACTTTGTCCCACCAAACCAATCATCTCGCCCGGTTGAATGTTCAAAGTTAGATCCTTAATCACTGCTCGATTGCCGTACCTAAAACCGGCTTGGGTGATTTGTATTTCGCCTCGAACTACTTGCAAGTGCTTGGGATTTAAAGGTTCAGGAACACTTGAGACATGGTCCAAGATTTCAAAAATTCGTTTGGCCCCTGCTGCTGCCTTTTGGGTATTGGAGACGATTCGACTCATCGAATCTAGGCGGTTATAAAAACGCCCGATGTAGGCGAGAAAGGCCGTAAGCACACCAACCGTAATGTCATGGTGAGCGACTTGCCAAATACCAAATGCCCAAACAACCAACAACCCGACCTCTGTCATCATTGTGACTGTGGGCGAGAACAGGGACCATAAAAAATTAATACGGTCATTCATGTTGAGGTTGTGACGGTTGGCCTCTCTAAAGCGAGCGGTTTCCCGTTCCTCTTGTGCGAAAGCTTTTACAACCCGAATACCCGGTATGGTGTCCGCCAACACATTGGTGAGCTCGGACCAGACTCTATCTATTTTCTCAAACCCCGTTCTAAGCCGGTCTCGAACAATATGGATCAACCATGCAATAAAAGGCAGTGGTACCAATGTCGCAACAGCAAGCCATGGATCGATTGCAACCAAAATGAATGCGGTCATCAAAATCATGAGCACATCGGTCGCAAAGTCCAACAAATGCAGAGACATAAAGACGCAAAGTCGGTCCGTCTCGCTACCGATTCGGCTCATCAAATCTCCGGTCCTTCGTCCACCAAAGTACTCGAGAGAGAGCTTTAGCAGATGCTCATACGCACTCGTCCTCAGGTCTGCTCCGATGCGCTCAGAGACCAAGGCCAGAATATAAGTTTTGGCCCACCCCAGCCCCCAGGCGAGCAGGGCTGATCCGAAAAGGCCCATTAAATAAAGAGAAACTTTGTCAATATCGATTTGCTGTCCATTTTGAAAGGGAATCAGCACATCATCCATGAGTGGCATGGTGAGGTAAGGGGGGACAAGAGTTGCGGCCGTTGCGGCTAAAGTTAGCAAAAAGCCGCTAAGGAGTTGCCATTGGTAGGGTTTCGCAAAGCGCCAAAGTCTAAACAAACTCCAAGAAACCGCGGGTGCTGCTACTTCTCTTTGGCAGGCCCTGCACTGCCCGCTCGCATCTAGTGTAGCTCTACACTGCGGGCATCGAGGCTCCTGGTCCAGGGGTTCCACAAAGAGCGGGTTAGCTGTTTCAAGGGACAATCGCCCGCAAATCAAATTAACCAACTCTGTCAATTGAGATGCATCTTGTTGGTATTTGAGCGTAAAGCGCCAGTCCGCCAGTTTTAAATTTGAATCCAATAGCTCTAAATTTCCAACGCCTGCATAATCGAAATAATTCACCTTGCACCCAGGTTTTAAATCCCAGATTTTGGTCGTAATCTCTCCCTGGGGGCCTTTTTCAAATCCCAATAGGCGGGCCTCAGTACAGATTAGAATTCCAGGGTTGAAACATAACTGCGAATCTAGGTCAACCTGCATCCACCCTAGAACGTTCTCAGTAGGTAAGATCTTTGCTGAAACAATGGATTTCCAGCTAACAGGCAAAGAAGCGGGGCTATAACCTAAAGGGTGAGCAATCATTCGTACTTTTATTAAAACTAGACAGCGAGAAGAGCTAAGATTTCATGCGCGAGATGAGTTGACTTTGTTGTCTAAAGTATCCCACCGCATCATCAAAAAAAACATCTCCCGAATAGCTTCGATTGTATCCATCAGCACAGCAGTTCCCCTGGCTTATAGACTATAACTGTATTTTTCCACCATCTCATTAAAAACGAACATCCAATGGCATTCAAAGATATTGAATTTTTGCAGATGCGCTACCTGCGCGGACCCAATTTCTGGACCTATCGTCCGGTCATAGAAGCTTGGGTGAATATTGGAGAGTTGGAGCAGTTCCCCTCAGACAAGATTCCTGGGTTTGCGCAGCGCCTGCAAAATTGGCTACCGGGCTTGATTGAGCATAGGTGCGGTGTTGGTGAGCGAGGTGGTTTTGTTCAAAGACTTAACACGGGGACGTGGCCTGCGCATATCATGGAGCATGTTGCTATTGAGCTTCAAACTTTAGCGGGTATGGCTGTTGGGTTTGGTAAGGCGCGAGAAACAAGCCAATCGGGGGTTTATAAGGTAGTCATTCGAACGCGTCAAGAGCAAGTAGGGCGCGAGAGTTTGACTGCTGCCAGGGATTTGGTGATGGCTGCAATTAATAACCAACCCTATGACACGCAAGGTATAGTCTCAAAGCTAAAGGCAATGGTGGACGATCTATGTCTGGGGCCCTCTACGGCTTGCATTGTAGACGCCGCAAGCGATAGGAAAATTCCATCCATTCGACTCACAGAAGGAAATTTAGTCCAATTAGGCTACGGCGCTCGTCAGCGCAGAATTTGGACCGCGGAGACTGACCGCACAAGCGCAATCGCCGAGAGCATTTCCAGTGACAAGGACCTGACCAAGCAACTCCTGAGTCAGTGCGGGGTTCCTATTCCTGAGGGCCAAATTGTTGACTCAGCCGAGGAGGCCTGGGAGGTTGCGCAGTCGATGGGATTGCCGGTTGTGATAAAACCCAGTGACGGGAACCACGGCAGGGGTGTGGCGCTAGATTTGAACACTGCAGATGAGATCAAGGCCGCATTTAAAGTTGCACAGGGTGAGGGCAGCGATGTCATCGTTGAGAGATTCATTAAAGGTGAGGAGCACCGGGTCTTGGTGGTGGGCAATAAGGTGGTTGCTGTAGCACGGGGTGAGACGGCAACGATTAAGGGAGACGGGAAAAGTACCGTTGAAGAATTGATCGAGTCACAAATCAACAGTGACCCAAGGCGAGGAGAGGAGGAGGGATTCCCGCTTGATACGATTCGCCTCTCTGAGCACCAACACGCTGTACTCGAACTTCAGCGTCAGGGACTCAACGCTAAAAGCGTGCTGACCAAGGACCGAGTAGCTATTGTTCAGCGTAACGGAAATATGAGTAATGACGTCACAGATTTAATTCACCCAGATATCGAACAAATAGCAACCCTTGCTGCGCGCGTTATAGGATTAGACATCGCGGGGATCGATTTGGTCGTTGAAGATATCTCCAAGCCCCTTGGCGCTCAGGGCGGCGCCATCGTAGAGGTGAATGCGGGGCCGGGTCTTTTGATGCATATTAAGCCAGCGGTAGGCAGACCAAGACCTGTTGGAAGAGCCATTGTCGATCACCTCTTTGATTACAAAGATTCGGGACGAATTCCTATTGTTGGTATCTTAGGTAGTGATCAAACGCGCATACTCTCGCATCTTGTGACTTGGTTGCTTCATTTGTCTGGACGTCGAACGGGCTTAGCGTGTAGCGAAGGCCTATTTATGAACCAAAGAAAAGTGCAAGCCGAGGATGCCAGACACTTTGATTTATCCGAGAGAATCCTGATCAATAGGGCGCTTGACGCTGCTGTGTTTGAAACTACAGTATCTCAAATCCTAAGCGAAGGCCTTCCCTATGACCGCTGCCAAGTGGGTGTTTTGACAAACTTGCCAGTTGAAGAAGGCTTAGAAAAACACGATATCAAAACTAAAGAACAGTTGCTTGGTGTCGTAAGAACACAAATTGATTTGGTCTTAAAAGAGGGCGTAGGTGTTATCAATGCAGATGATGCAGATATCGTTGGACTCTCAGAGCTTTGCGATGGAGAGGTGATTTATTACGCAGAGTCAGTTGATAACCCCGCACTCAAGGAGCATGTCGCTATGGGGCGGCGCGGCGTTTACTGCAAGGATGCACATGTTGTGATGGCCAGAGGCGATCAAGAAACGATGCTCTTTGCGTTAGAGTTCGCACCTATTTTGAGACTTATTAAGCAAGAAAGTTTATCTACGTCTACGCTTTTGGCCTCAGTTGCAACCGCTTGGGCACTGGATATTGCACCCCTTTTGATCCGCGCTGGTTTGAAAAATTTCGGTCAACATGAAACCGCCCCAACACCAAACGCCCAAAGCCAGTCAGTTAAAAAAGCAAGGATGGATTCCTAATATGGAAATCTCAAGAATCAGGGCCCTAAGAGGGCCTAACCTTTGGACTAGAAACACCGCCGTTGAGGCGCTCGTTAGGTGCGAAGGGGTCACCGAATGCGATTTAGCTCTTGAACCTGGGGTGGAAACTAGGTTGCGACACCTGTTTCCAGGTGTTGGTGCCCTCAGGGGGACTGATCAACAAGAAAAAATGACGATTGCTCATGCGCTTGAATCAGCAACACTACATCTTCAAATCCAAGCGGGATGTCCCGTCACCTTTAGTCGAACCACCAAAACACCTGAGGGTGGTTTTTACCAAGTCACTGTGGAGTACTCTGTGGAGGAGGTGGGTAAGAAGGCGATAAACTTGGCCATTGATTTATGTAACGCCGCACTCAATAACACGGACTTTGATCTGGATACGGCGTTATCTGAGTTAAGAGAGCTCGATGAGGATTTGCGCCTGGGGCCATCTACGGGCTCAATCGTTGACGCAGCTCTCGCCCGAGGTATCCCCTTTAGAAGGCTTACTGAGGGCAGTCTCGTTCAGTTTGGTTGGGGCAGTCGTCAAAGAAAAATACAAGCCGCTGAGATGGATACGACAAGTGCAATCGCAGAATCAATTGCGCAAGATAAAGAGCTCACCAAAAAGTTACTGCACGCTGCAGGCGTCCCCGTACCTAAGGGGCGCCCAGTGAGTGATGCAGAGGACGCGTGGGCGGCTGCCAACGAGATTGGGTTGCCGGTTGTGATAAAACCAAGAGACGGCAATCAAGGTAAGGGCGTTGCGGTTAATTTAAAAACCGCAGAAGAAGTTAAGCATGGATTTCTTAATGCATCAAAATACTCAGATGAAATACTTATAGAGAGCTACTTGCCAGGTAGTGATTACAGGTTGCTTGTGGTTGGAGACCGTTTAATCGCTGCAGCAAGGCGTGAGCCTCCTACTGTTATAGGGGACGGCAAGCATACTATTTTGGAGCTCGTGGAGAAAGTTAACGCTGACCCCAAAAGGGGCGATGGACACGCCACGTCGCTGACCAAAATTAAGTTTGATGATATTGCCAAGTCTCGTTTAAAGGAGCAAGGTTTTGATGCCAGTAGTGTCCCTCCCAAAGGCACCAGGGTTAGTCTCAGAAACAATGCTAATTTATCTACTGGGGGAACTGCGACTGATGTAACAGATGATGTGCATCCTGAGGTGGCGGCGCGTGCGATTGCGGCCGCACAAACAGTGGGTCTGGATATTTGCGGAGTGGATATCGTTTGCGAAACGGTTCTCCAGCCATTGGAGGATCAACGAGGCGGTATCGTAGAGGTTAACGCTGCTCCGGGGCTTCGCATGCACCTGAGTCCCTCATTTGGTAAGGGGCGTGATGTTGGCGAAGCTGTCATCAATAACATGTTCCCAGCCGGTGAAGATGGGCGTATCCCAGTCATTGCGGTCACCGGTACAAACGGCAAAACCACGACCGTTCGATTAACGTCCCACCTTCTCAGAACCAACGGACTGCGAGTGGGTATGACCAATACGGACGGAGTTTACATTAACGACCGTCAAATGGACTCCGGCGACTGCAGCGGACCAAGGAGCGCTAGAAACGTGTTGATGCACCCCGATGTGGACGCTGTAGTTTTAGAAACGGCTCGAGGTGGAATGCTCAGGGAAGGTCTTGCTTTTGATCGTTGCAGCGTAGCCGTGGTCACAAACATTGGGATGGGAGATCACTTAGGACTGAACTACATCACAACCGTCGAAGACCTAGCGGTGCTTAAACGGGTGATCGTTCAAAACGTTGCATCCAGCGGTATGGCTGTTTTAAACGCTGCTGATCCGATGGTTGCAGCGATGGCAAAGAATTGTCCTGGGCAGGTCACGTTCTTTGCATTGGATTCCCATCACCCTGTGATTGCAACCCACCGAGCTCAGGGCAAGAGAGTCGTCTTTGTTGAAGATGATCAGATGGTTGCTATGCAAGGTAAATTCCAAGTACGCATACCCTTGTCGGAAGTCCCGCTCACCCGCGGGGGGGCGATAGGCTTTCAAATTGAAAACGCAATGGCCTCGGTCGCTGCTGCATGGGCTACGGGACTGGCTTGGGATACTATTATCAAAGGACTGAGTACTTTTATCAGTGATGCTGTTGCGGTCCCTGGTCGTTTTAATGTATTTGACTACAAGGGTGCAACCGTAATAGCCGATTACGGGCATAACCCAGATGCCATCAAAGCCTTGGTTCAAGCCGTCACCAACATACCTGCCAGTCGGCGCAGTGTTGTGATTAGCGGGGCGGGGGACAGAAGGGATGAAGATATCATGGAGCAAACCCGTATCATTGGAGAGGCGTTTGATGAAGTTGTGCTTTATCAGGACGCTTGTCAAAGGGGTCGCCAAGATGGGGAGGTTATAAATCTCCTTCGACAAGGACTCCAGGGTGCTAGGAGAACCAATTACATTGAGGAAATTCGGGGTGAATTTGTAGCCATTGACTCCGCAATGAATAGACTAAAACCGGGTGAGTTGTGCTTGCTTTTGATTGATCAAATTGAAGAAGCACTTGAACACATCACCAAACGGGTGAGTGAGGTAAGGACTTAAGGCTAAACATTTTGAGGCCAATACAGACGCCTGAAATTTATTAGTTAAAGGTCGGGTTTAAAAACGTAATGACGAAGTTGTTATCTATGAACTCCGTCTTCACGTAGGAGCCGTCAACCCACTTAGAGGCCCTGACAAACAACTCAGCAACCATTAGGTTGTAATTCAACGTGGCCGATGTGTGCTTGAATTTGCCAAAATATTGGTCGTAAACATTTTGGTATATTCTTCCCCCAACACCGACTTGACACTTTGTTTTGAGGATTTGATCTTTTTCGTTTAAGAAGAATGTGAGTGTCATATCCCCCATCACGCAATTAAGTGCTTTTGTTGCGTTGGGCGTCTTTTGTATTGCTGTTTTATCTCTTAAAGGTTCACAATCCTCAGTGTCCTTTTTCCTAAAAACACTTGAAAAATCTTTTTCTCCAACTCGCTTTAACATTTCATCAAAGTTAGAAAATACCGGTTTATTGGTATTTTTAAGATAATTGATGATTGATAGATATTGTTGCTTGGTGAGTTCGCAGTTAATAAAGACAGATTTACCGTTTTCTTCGTATGCTTTTTGCTGATCAAATTTTCGGCATACCTCAGCTACATCTTTCTCGACCGAGACATTGAAATCATTTAGCGCCCATAGGGGATTACTCAATAGAGCCAATATCAATAATACAAAGTATCTCATCGCAACGAGGAAAATGTTGAAGCGATCAGTTTAGCATCTCATCGCGTCTTTAAATAGACCCTAGGGCCCTGATTAGCAAGGCTTCAAATTTAGGGCCATGTGGGCTCAGCTTATTGTGAGGGGACTAAGAAATCTTTGCTAATGTTAAATCCAATCTCATTAACCCTGTCTAAGAATTGAGTCAAAAACGCATGCAGTCCATTGGCAAGTATCTCGTTTATAGATCCATACTGGAGTTCGGACAGAAGTTTCCCAGCTTTTCTCTGAGTTCCTGCTGAGTGCTCATTGGCGATCATAGACAAGTTGCTAACGACCTCATTCAAACTGGCGTGCAATGAGCGCGGCATATCGGCGCGCAAAATCAGTAGCTCAGCAACTCTTTCAGGGCGAATAATGTCTCTGTAGACCTTCCTGTAAATCTCAAAACCAGAAACGCTCCTAAGAATAGAGCTCCAGTGGTAGAAGTCGTATTCTTGATCTGCACTGTTGTTACCAAAGAATTCGTTGTGAAGCGCGTGAAACTTTACATCAACCAACCTAGCGGTGTTATCCGCTCTCTCTAAAAATGTACCAAGTCGCATAAAGTGCAACGCCTCATCCATGAGCATGGTTCCAACAGTTACGCCTCTGAACAAGTGTGAGCGAAACTTGACCCACTCAAAAAGTTTACCCGGATCTCGTTTGTATTCGACTTTCTTGATCATCTTTTGCATTTCAAGCCATGTCTGATTTTGGGTTTCCCAGACCTCAGTCGTTAAGCTACCTCGAACCGCGCGAGCGTTCTCTCTGGCCGAGCGCAAACAAGAAATAATGGAGGATGGGTTACTCTCATCGCTGAGCATAAACTCCATCACATCTTTGGCAACGATTTGACCGTATTTAGCCTGATAGGCGGGTAGCAGTTCGCTGATTGATAAAAGTCCTTGCCATCCCTGGACCGCAGCCTCTTGTGATTGGGGGAGAAGTGCTGTGTTGTAATTTACATCTAGCATGCGGGCAGTGTTCTCTGCGCGCTCTGTATACCTAGACATCCAATATAAATGATCTGCTGTTCTGGATAGCATCTTCTTAAACCTCCAGTATCCAAGTGTCCTTGGTTCCACCCCCTTGGGAGGAGTTGACCACTAAGGAGCCCTCTTTTAAGGCAACTCGAGTCAATCCACCGGGAACCATTTGAACGGTTTTACCACTCAACACAAAAGGCCTTAAATCAATATGACGGGGCGCAATACCTTCTTTAACAAATGTAGGACAACTTGATAAGCTAAGCGTCGGCTGAGAGATATATCCACTAGGATTTTTAATCAATGCTTGCCTAAAGTCCTCAATCTCCGCTTTGCTAGCAGAGGGGCCAACGAGCATCCCGTATCCCCCAGCACCGTGCACCTCTTTTACGACTAAATCTTTTAAATTGGCCAAGGTGTATTTCAAGTCCTCAGGGTTTCTGCAGATATGTGTAGGTACATTTTTAAGAATCGGTTTTTCTCCTAAATAAAACTCGATCATTTTGGGGACGTAGGGGTAAATGGACTTATCGTCAGCAATGCCAGTACCCACCGCGTTACAGATGGTTACATTTCCGGCTCTATAAACATCGATTAAGCCAGCGCAGCCTAGGCTTGAATCGGCGCGAAAAGCAAGGGGATCTAAAAAGTCATCGTCAACACGTCTGTAAATGACATCGACTCTCTTGGGGCCTTGAGTAGTTCTCATGTACACAAAACGGTCTTTCACAAAAAGATCCTGCCCCTCTACGAGCTCGATCCCCATTTGCTGCGCCAAGAATGCGTGTTCAAAGTAGGCGCTGTTGTACATGCCAGGGGTTAGCACAACGACTGTTGGCTCATCCGTCGTTCCGGGGCTACAAGTTCTTAGCGTCTCAAGAAGTAAATCCGGATAATGAGCAACAGGAGCCACTTGGTATTTGCTGAAGAGTTCAGGAAAAAGACGCATCATCATTTTTCTATCTTCTAGCATGTAGCTTACACCCGAGGGTACGCGAAGGTTGTCCTCTAAAACGTAGTACTCGCCCTCTCCGTTGGCATTTGCAGCTCTGATGATATCGATTCCGCTGATTTGCGAATAAACCTGGTGGGGTACATCAATACCGACCATTTCAGCTCTGAATTGAGGGTTGTGAGTAACTTGTTCAGTGGGAACAATGCCTGCCTTGAGGATTTCTTGATCGTGGTAAACGTCGTGAATGAACCTGTTAAGCGCCGTGACCCTTTGCACCAGACCCTTTTGCATGCTGACCCATTCATTGTGGGTGATGATGCGGGGTAATAAGTCAAAGGGTATTAACCTCTCCGTGCCGGCGCCTCCCTCATCTTTGTCCCCGTACACAGCAAAGGTAATTCCAACTCGGCGAAAGATAACCTCCGCTTCCTCTTGATGCGATTGCATCTGAGACATAGTTTGAGCATCTAACCATTGCTTATAGGGGCCGTATTGTGGCCGGAGCGCATTGTCCTCGTAGGGCAAGCGCGAATACATTTCATCAAAAGGCTGCATGCACGTAACTCCTTGAGTCAACTTAGCAATTTGAGTGCCATTACATTGATAATGGGTTAAAAGTTAACGAACAGACAAATTATCTTGAATGTAAGCGTCGATCACGTTTAAATACATAGAGTGCATTGGCTTGATCGATATTATCCCAAAGTTGGATGAAATAAAGCTCTTTCCCATAAGTATCAACCTAAATGGTGCGCTCATACGGGGGACGGCACCTACATGGTGCTTTTTTTGGGGGTGCATCCTTTTGGGACTTCCCCAATTAATGGCTGTCAGTGATGCAGGTGAGCCTAGGTGGCACTTGACATCATCATGTGCCAGGATTGCTGCAAAGTTGTTTTTTGAGGATGGCTACGTAAGTGCCTGGTCGAATCGGACGCTCACCAATTCTCCACTCTGGGTCATCAAAGGAGGCAACCTCCTTGCCTTTACCTTGAGGTTTATCGTAATAACTTTCTGAGATTTTAATGAACATGTCTGTCTTGCAATGGACTCTCCACCGCGTAAGGAGGGACTGATAATCGTCCCCTGTTGGACCCTTGGTCGTTTTTGGTAAATCAGTCAAAGTCCATGCGTAGCGAGTCACGTGGATTGCTTTTACAGAATCCTTGTCCCAAAAATAGGCTGCATCCTCGTTCTTGTCTAACTCAGCCCAATCCGCATGGGCGCTTGTGATCACCAAGAAAGATGCACCAATAGCACCCAGTACTTTTAAAGTCAGGGTGATGGATGATAAAAATGGGGTGTGGTTAAAGTGTCTCATATAAGTATCTCCACTCAGATTCGGCACCAATGCGTACTTACTTTAGTGAATTGGAGCCTAAAATCTGAGAAATAAGCTAAGAAATTATCTTTGGCTTAAGATTTGCTTGACCTTAATTTATGTCCATACACGCCGCACTGCACCACGTTACCAGTTACGACTACGACCGATTGGTCGAACTGGGTCCCCAAGTTGTTCGTCTTAGACCCGCTCCCCACTGCAAAAGCAATGTTCTATCTTATGCAATTAAGGTCGAACCCGAGGGACATTTCTTGAATTGGCAACAAGACCCATTTAGTAATTATTTGGCACGTCTTGTTTTTCCCAAACCCACTCGCCGCTTCAGTGTCACCATTGATCTTGTTGTGGAGATGTCCGTTTACAACCCATTTGATTTCTTTTTGGAGCCCAGTGCTGAGCAATATCCGTTTAAATATTCTCCAGATTTGAAGCGGGAATTAGCTCCCTACCGAGTCAAGGGCACTTTAACGCCTCTCTTAAAAAATTATCTCGCAGGCGTTGACCGTTCGACTCGCAACACATCGGATTTTTTAGTACAAATCAATCAAAAGTTAAGTCAAGACATTCGCTACCTTATCCGCATGGAGCCTGGTGTGCAAACGCCGGAGGAAACCTTGGATCTAGAGTCGGGCTCTTGTAGAGACTCGGCCTGGCTTTTGGTAAATATTTTGCGACACTGTGGTTTGGCCGCAAGGTTTGTCTCAGGTTACTTGATTCAACTCACGCCGGACGTAAAAGCTCTAGATGGTCCAAGTGGCACTCAAGTCGACTTTACCGACTTGCATGCTTGGTGCGAGGTGTTTTTGCCTGGAGCAGGTTGGGTTGGGTTAGATCCCACTTCCGGCTTGCTCGCGGGGGAGGGACATATTCCTTTGGCGTGTACGCCGATGCCCTCGAGCGCCGCACCTATCTCTGGTCTTGTTGATGATGCGGAGGTGGAGTTTAGTCACGACATGAGCGTAACGCGCATCTACGAGTCGCCACGCGTAACTAAGCCTTATACCGATGATCAGTGGAACGAAATTTATGAGCTTGGAGTGAAAGTAGACAAAAAGCTTGAGCAAGGCGATGTTCGCCTAACTATGGGGGGAGAGCCCACATTCGTTGGTATCAATGACCGGGACGCACCCGAGTGGAATACAGATGCACTGGGATCTACTAAGAGGCAATTTGCAACTGAATTGCTTCATAAATTAAGGGCAGAGTACGGCGATGGTGGTTTTTTGCACCTCGGACAAGGCAAGTGGTATCCGGGTGAGCAGTTGCCTAGGTGGGCTTTAAGCATCTACTGGCGAGCAGATGGTAAGACTATTTGGAGTCATCCCCATTTGCTCGCCGATGAGCGTGTACCCCAGCATAGGACCTCAGAGGACGCGGAGCGATTTATCCTTAGACTATCTCATAATTTGGGAATTGCATCCGATTTTGTTACGCCAAGTTTTGAGGATACTTTTTATTATTTGTGGCGTGAGAGAAGGTTGCCCATCAACGTAGATCCTTTTGATACCCGACTTGATGATGAAATGGAGCGCGAGCGAATTAGGCGAGTGTTTGATCAAAAGTTAGATCATGTGGTTGGATTCGTACTACCCTTGCAGGTTGACGACGCTTCGTTAGCAAATCGCGCCAACAACCCAAGCACAGAGTGGATTACTGGGCCATGGTACACAAGGGATGAGCGCTTGTATCTGATACCTGGGGATTCACCGATGGGGTACCGACTGCCCCTTGACACTTTGCCATGGGTAAAGGAGTCTGAGTTTCCCTATATGATCGAGCAAGACCCGTTTGCTTCAAGAAATCCCTTGACTTCAACGTCTTCAATCAAGTTACAAAAACAAGGCTCAAGCGCCAATGCGAGTAAGAACGCATCCGGTGTAACAAAACCTTTACTGGATACAACTCAAGTTCCTGATCGCTTTGAGTCAGCCTCTTGGGTCGTTCGTTCTGCGCTTTGCGTTGAAGTGCGAGATCCTCAGCGCTCTAACGGGCCAAAGGCTGTCAAAGAACAATTAGAAAAAGATAAAAAAAGCAAGCTGCCTGCTCAAAGGGTTTTGTACGTGTTTATGCCTCCTTTGAGCTTGCTTGAGGATTATTTGAACCTACTACAGGCGGTAGAACAAACGGCACTTGAACTAGACCTGCCGGTTGTTATTGAGGGCTACCCGCCGCCGCGGGATCCTAGGCTTAAGTTACTCCAGGTTACTCCTGATCCGGGGGTCATTGAGGTCAATATCCATCCCGCTCATAATTGGAAGGATTTAGTTGACCATACTGAGTTTTTGTATAACGCCGCATTTGAGACCCGACTGAGCGCAGAAAAATTTATGCTTGATGGGCGTCACACCGGAACGGGTGGAGGTAATCATTTTGTCTTGGGTGGGGCAACACCAGCAGATAGTCCCTTCTTGAGGCGTCCAGAATTACTGGCGTCTTTGCTGGTTTACTGGCACAACCATCCTAGTTTGAGTTACCTTTTTAGTGGGATGTTTATCGGCCCCTCTAGTCAAGCACCGCGTCTTGATGAGGCGAGAAATGATCAACTGTATGAATTGGAAATTGCCATTAAAGAGATCGCTCGCAACAGGGAGGTTTACGGGGACAAGATGCCTCCGTGGTTATTGGATAGGACGCTGAGAAATATTTTGATCGATGTCACCGGTAATACGCACAGATCTGAGTTTTGTATCGATAAGATGTACTCGCCCGATTCATCAACAGGACGTCTTGGGCTGTTGGAATTAAGGGCGTTTGAGATGCCACCTCACGCCCGCATGAGCGTTGTCCAACAACTTTTATTGCGAGCTTTGATCGCCCGGTTTTGGGACAAGCCCTTTAAGGCCCCCCTGTCACGTTGGGGTACAGAGTTGCATGATCGGTTTTTACTGCCCACATTTGTGCGAATGGATTTCGCAGATGTGATTCAAGAAATGAATTTAGCCGGCTTTAAATTCGATAGTAAATGGTTTGACCCTCATTTTGAATTTCGGTTCCCACTTATTGGACAGCGCGTTGTGCAAAGCGTTGAGATGCAACTTAGGACGGCTCTTGAGCCCTGGCATGTCATGGGGGAGGAGGGCTCAACGGGGGGCACTGTTCGGTACGTGGATTCCTCCCTAGAACGCATAGAGGTATCCGTGACTGGTTTCAATCCGAGTCGCTACGCAGTAACTGTAAATGGTAGAGCTTTGCCAATGCAGCCCACTGGTACGGTTGGAAATTACGTGGCCGGTGTTCGCTACAAAGCCTGGTCTCCACCGTCTGCACTGCATCCGAGCATAGGCTCTCACGCTCCGCTTGTATTTGATCTAGTGGATACCTGGCTACAACGCTCTATGGGTGGTTGTGCGTATCATGTGGCGCATCCTGGAGGACGCAATTACGAATCTTTCCCCGTCAATGCATACACCGCTGAGAGTAGACGACTATCGCGATTTACCACCCATAATGCGACCACTGGAACTATCCTGGCTGCAAAGTCTAATTTCGAGCTAGCTGGTTCTAGGGAGTTCCCTTTTACCCTTGACCTACGCCGATGAGACAATTGCGTCACTTTGACTAATCCCACACCCAAACCCCGCGCTCTGACCCCCGAGATGATCGAGGGTATTCGTCCACTGCTCAATCCTTCAGCGATTGGGCATTTGGATGAACTTCGCCAACATACTTTGACCGAGGACACCACTCAAGGCGACTGCGTTGTGGGCGATCACTCACAATTAGCCCCTGAGAATTTAAGCCAGGATTGGCTTAACTTTCTAGAGTATTTAGGACCTCATGGACTTGAGGATCTGAGTCGTAGGAACAGCGAATTGTCTAGACAGATTCGCGAGAATGGGGTCACCTACAACGTCTATGCCGACCGTAATTCGCCCATTAGGCCTTGGTCTGTAGACGTCTTTCCCCTCATTATGAGTAGTCCAGACTGGGCGAAAATTGAGCGAGGCGTACTCCAACGCGTTCGTTTGCTTGAGCAAATGATGGTTGACGTCTACGGGGAGCAAAGGCTCTTAAAAGAAGCTTTATTACCTGCTGCACTCGTGCAGGGGCATTCGGGATATCTGCGTCCATTGCATAAGGTTATACCGCCAGGGGGGCGACACCTTCACATCGCTGCGTTTGATCTCGCACACGGACCAGATGGCCAGTGGTGGTTGGTTGCTCAAAGAACACAAGCACCCTCGGGGCTGGGGTATTTGCTAGAGAACCGAATATTGGTCTCCAGACAATTCCCAGATGCTTTTGATTCGATGGGCATTCAAAGGTTGGCAGGAAGTTACAGAACCCTAATTGAGAGTCTTAAGTTGGCTAGTCCAGCGGGCAAAGACGCGCATATCGTATTGCTAACCCCTGGGCCCTATAGCGAGACCTATTTTGAGCACGCATATCTCGCCCGTTATCTTGGCTTAGCCTTGGTAGAGGGCGGAGATTTAACGGTGCGAGAAAGCAAGCTCTTCTTAAAAACTTTGCGGGGGCTTGAGCCGGTTCACGGGCTTTTAAAGCGTTTAGATGATGAGTTTTTAGACCCCCTTGAACTGCGTGCCGATTCGATGCTGGGGGTGCCCGGTTTATTGCAGGCTGTTCGCGCTGGAAATGTGCTCGTTGCAAATGCCCCAGGCTCTGGTTTTCTCGAGTCTCCCGCGTTGCTTGGGTTTATGCCTGGAATCAGTAAGGCCTTTACGGGAGAAACTCTGGAGCTACCGGCACTTGCAACTTGGTGGTGCGGTGAGAAGGCAGCATTTCAAGAGGCCAAGCCTTACCTAAAACAAAGTGTGATAAAGCCCACCTATCCAGGACGCCTGAGGGGTACCGGCGGATCCGATAGCAGTATCGCCGAGGAAGATTTTGAGGCTGTCCTTTGTCAAAGTCTTAGTGACGAGCAAATACAGGGTTGGATTAAAACTATTGAGCAAAATCCACATAAATACACTTTGCAGTCTTACCTTCCACTATCTCAAATGCCGACATGGATGGATGCGAGCGAGAATATGCCAGCGGGCATTATTCCTCGCTCCATGATGTTGCGTGTTTTTGCGGTATCAGATAGTTCCAACTCTTGGCGAATTTTGCCGGGGGGCATGGCTCGCATATCCCCTCCAGGCGAACAAATCTCCTCCATTCAAAGTGGTGGAAGTAGTGCGGACGTTTGGGTCCAGGCAACGCAACAACGCGATACAAGTACGATGCTCAATAGGCACCTAGACTTAAGTGTTCTTGAGTCTCGCAAGCGCCTTGTAACCAGTCGCGCGGCGGAGAATTTATATTGGCTAGGCCGCTACACAGAGCGTGCAGAAAATACCGTACGGCTAGCGAGACTGTGTTTGCAGTCCCTGCGAGCTGATGAGAGACCTTCTAACTCATTGCTTTTGTGGCTTGAGAAGATGGCAAAAGATTTTCGCTTGATCCCAGAGGAAGTCCCTGACGCAGATTCAAGAGAAGGTGAAATCTCAAAAGGCGCCTCTGGTGAGATGAGTGGTGCAACGCCTAAACCAATGAGCATAAAGAATTTGTTTGAACGCACTCTCATAGACAGTTTGGACAAAAGAGAGAGCGTCAACAGTGTTGGATTTAATTTGTCTGCCCTAGAGCAGGCGGGTTACGCGGTCAGGGATAGGTTGTCACAAGAGAGTTGGAATTTGATTATCAACACCCGTCGAGACTTCTCCCAGAGTGTCAAAACTTGGGAGAACTTGCCAGAGGGAGCATCTCTTTACGCTATCAGCGCACTCGATAGAACGATCGCCTCACTCGCTGCTATCACTGGCACTCAAAGTGACCGCATGACTCGAGATGATGGTTGGCGCCTCCTGTCTTGCGGGCGCCACCTTGAGCGTCTTGGGTTTTTAAGCACCGCTCTTGAAATGGCTGTTGAGTGCCAAATTCTCAATCATTTGGACAAAGATACGTCCGGATTCAATGCACTCTTGACCATCTTTGACAGTACCATTACCTATCAAGCTCAGTTCCAAGAGCTTCGAGGGTTGGGTCCCCTTTTGATGCTGTTGATCAAAGATTCTGATAATCCCAGATCTGTAGATTGGGTTTCTAATGCGCTAAAGGGTAGGCTCTCCAAACTCGCCGGTAGTGCTCCCGATGAATTGACCCAAATGGCCTCAATTGTTCCAAACCAAGCAGATTGGTCATTGGATAAATTGTGTCATATGGATGGGAGCGGCCAATTCACGCAATTAAAATTAATGGCTCAAAATTTCAAGGTTTCAACATGGAACCTCAACGATGCAATTACTGAAAAATATTTCACGCATACACTTGAGTCTGAACAAAGCTTAAGCGCTTGATTGTATAAAAAATCATGTTGTTAAATATTACGCATCGAACCAGATATGACTACGATCCTGCCGTAGTAACTGCGCATCACATTTTGCACCTAACACCGCCAAGCATGATTCATCAAGAGGTTATTGCGCACTCCCTCAATATTGAGCCTTACCCGGGGGAGAAAAAATCCTCACTTGACATTTTTGGAAACGTAAGCACCTATGTTGCGATGAATAGTTCGCACGAATTTCTTGATATTGTTGCCATGAGCCAAATTAGGACCAATGTCCCTTTAATCAATCAGGACACCCTTACGATGGACTGGCCCATTGAGTGGGCACAGGTCCAAGCTCACTTGGAATATAAAGCAACAGCCAAATGGAGCGATGCTGTTCAGTATTTGTTTGCATCCCCAATGGTTCCTATTCACAACGATTTTAGGAGTTACGCTGAAATTAGTTTTAAATCACAAAATACGCTTTTAGGGGTCATAAGAAATTTAATGGAGCGAATACACCATGAATTTATATATGAATCTAAGAGTACCGATATAAACACCCCCGTTTTAAAAGCCCTGGCCCAGAAGAAGGGGGTTTGCCAAGACTTTGCTCACGTAATGCTTGGTTGTTGCAGGTCCATGGGACTCGCAGCTCGGTACGTCAGTGGTTATTTGTTGACCCAACCCCCCCCGGGGCAAGCACGTTTGATAGGCGGGGACGCCTCACACGCTTGGATTTCCGTTTACTGCCCCACCAATTTAGATAATATGCAAGGCGTTTGGTTCGACTTTGACCCTACGAATAACAAAATGGGACTTTATTCTCCAGGAAACGACTACGTTACCCTGGCTACTGGGCGAGATTATTCGGATGTCTCTCCTGTGAGAGGGGTTATACAGGGAAGTTTAGAGCACACTCTAAAAGTTGAAGTTACGGTTGAACCCTTTTAAGCCTGGATAATCTTGAAAACGGCAAAACATTGCCTCTCCGACAGGAGTAAGGCTCAGAGTGATTGCAATTAATTGTTTCGGCTCAGTATCATCCTGCACACGTGAGCGTCCTCGGAGCCGAATTTAGCCAAGCCGTAACCTTGAACTTGGTAATGAACTTTGAACATGAATTTATTTTCAAGTTTTATTTGAAGATCTCTAGGAGCGATGTAGCGTCTGAAATGTGCTTTGGCCTCTTTGGGATTGTGCTCGTCCTCTTGAGTCCTGAATTCCAACGCAACAATATCTTCTGAGTTTTGACAAAGCTGGACAATAAATTCAAAAAGCTCATCCTCCTTGTATTCTTGAATCGCATGCAGGAAGAAGCGGGAATAGATCAATTTTTTTCGATCCTTTGCCGCATTAAACAGTGGGTGATTAAGTTCCAGTTCACCTATGTCGCAGTTTACAAATGCACTTAATTTATCGCCTGATGAGATCATCTGCGAGTTGCAAAAGTCAACGGCACTTGCGCTCTTATCGATCCCTATAACGTCATGCCCCAAGTAGGAGAAGAATAAGGAGTCTCTGCCGTTACCGCACCCTATATCTACGAACAGGGGGTGGTGCTTGAATTCTGTTGCTACAAACGCAGCAAATTGAGAAGGAGGGGACTGTAACCTCTGTTTTCCGTAAAACCCCTCCCAGTAAGCCTGTGCCTGATCTTCCAGGTCCTCGGAAATCGCGCTCATTGGGGCTGTGCGCAAATTGAGTTGAACTGGGTCTCTCGGTGCACTAGGCACAGTTGAGCTCCGTGTAGGCTGAGTTTTCATGGCATCAATCTTAGATTTCTTATGGTTAGGACAAAGAAAAGTGGCAACTTAATGCCAATTTAACAATTTCCTAGATAGAGCAAATTGAATGCCACTTTGCGCCACAAAGCATAGTGGCG
Source organism: uncultured Burkholderiales bacterium (assembly GCA_903830725.1). Taxonomy (GTDB): domain Bacteria; phylum Pseudomonadota; class Gammaproteobacteria; order Burkholderiales; family Burkholderiaceae_C; genus Limnohabitans. Next base: position 52,907 of record CAIKVH010000060.1, read on the forward strand.
CCTTATAAGGCGCCAGCGAAGCAATATCCCAGGTGAAGTACTATTTGGAGGCGTTTAAGGCCTTTATAACTTTATCTGTGATATCTAATTTGGGGTTGATATAAGCCACTTGTTGAAGCAATACATCATATTTCTCTGCCTCAGCCAATTGCTTAATAACTTTATTCGCTTTGTCCAAAACCACTTTGAATTCTTCGTTTTTGCGGTTTTTTACATCCTCTTGGAATTCTTGCCTCTTGCGCTGAAGCTCCCTGTCTTGCTCCATCAACTGGCGTTGGCGGGTGCTTCGCTGAGACTCAGACATCGTCATCGCATCACGTTCAAATTTTTCTGCGTCTGACTTTAAAGTATTACCCGAATCTACGATATCTTTTTCACGCTTGGAGAACTCTTGTTGAAGCTTATTTTGGGCCGTAATGGCTGCATTGGAGTCTCGAAACACACGGTCTGTATTGATGTATCCAACTTTCAGCTCCTCTGCACTTACGCACAAAGACAATGATGAAGCGACTAAGAAGAAGGCAAGAAAATTGGTAATTTGCTTATTCAAAAGAATATCCCGGGTTTAACTAAAGCCTCATTCTATCCCGAAGGTAAAAAATGTCGGATTAACTCCCCCTGCCCCTAAATGGCTCGCTCTGACACTGCACCTTGACCAGAAGGACCGAAATAAAAGCACAGGAAACCCCAAAAACAATCCGAATTCCCAAATTTGGCTTAAAAAAATACCCACTGGTCAGGTGGGTATTAAACAGTAAATGGTTGTTTACCGTGGAGATGTCACAGTAATGCAATAAATAGACCAGGTTTTTGCTCTCACTTGCCCCTTAAAACAGTTCAAAATACCGATGCACGCACTCCTTTGGTGTTTGAGGTAACGATTTCGCTCAATAAATGTCTGGTTCATCGACCTAGTGCCGCACTATTAAGGGGAGTTGTTATTGGATTATTGGCTTAGGAACGGAAATCCAGGCGATTTTTAGTAGCAGGGTACAAAACCTTTTTGATGGACAATCCTGGGGTGGTGTTTCTATTTAAATCATTTAATTTGTCATGTTCAACTCTGAAGTTAACCGATCTGCGCTTGTTTTATTCTCCGGTGGGCAGGACTCAACAACTTGTTTAGCCTGGGCTTTAAAGCATTTTGATAAAGTTGAAACGATCGGATTTAACTACGGTCAAAGGCATCAAGTTGAGATGTCCTGCCGAATAAAGGTGTTGAACTCAATTAGAGAAACATTTCCCACCTGGGTCGGCAAACTCGGCGAAGACCACGTTTTAGATTTAGATATTTTGGGACAAATTAGTGACACATCACTTACGCAGGACAAAGAGATTTCATTTGCTAAATCCGGACTGCCCAACACATTTGTACCTGGAAGAAATCTCCTCTTCTTCACCTTTGCAGCAACCATCGCCTACAGGCGATCGCTAAAACATTTGGTGGGGGGGATGTGCGAGACGGACTACTCTGGCTACCCAGACTGTAGAGACAACACCCTCAAGTCATTGCAGGTCTCTCTAGCTCTTGGAATGGACAATCCGGTTGTGATTGATACGCCGCTCATGTGGTTAGATAAGAGCGCAACATGGGAGCTCGCGCATCAAATTGGAGGCGATGAGCTGCTGTCTATTATTGTGAGTGAAACCCATACCTGCTATGTGGGGGAAAGAGAAACATTACACGCCTGGGGGTACGGTTGTAATAAGTGCCCTGCCTGTGAGTTACGTCGCTTAGGTTTTGAAAAATATACGCTAATGGCAACTTAATTCGCTAGTACTTTTTTTAGGAATTTCGATATGTCCGAAATCTCCTTGGGATGAACCGAGTGTTGCATGGGGTAGGTGTTCCAATCAACATCGTAGCCAAGAGACTTTAGCTGGTCTTTTGAGTCCTCTCCTCTTTTGATTACAACCACTGGATCTTCAGTCCCATGAGCCATGAAAATAGGCGTATTTTGATTGGATGGGTGTGCTGAGGTCTCAAACGAATCGGATAAAGGTAAATAACCAGAAAGAGCGATGATGCCTGCCAATGGGTGCGCAAAGCTCAGTCCAGTATGCAATGCCATAGCGCAACCCTGAGAGAAGCCCGCGAGGACGATGTTTTTATATTCAATTCCAAGGTTGAATTGAGTTTCGATCAAATCCCCTATGGCTGCCGCAGATTTAGCAATTCCCTCGGCGTCTTGTTTGCTTACCAAATCGCTTCCGCTGATGTCATACCATGCCGGCATGACATAGCCTGAATTCCAGGTGATAGGCATACTTGGAGCACTTGGGAAAATAAAGCGTATGGGAGGGCAGTTTTGAAGATCAAGCTCAGAGACGATCGGTACAAAGTCGTTCCCATCCGCACCCAACCCATGTAACCAAATCACAGCCGCACTGGGGTTGGGTGAACTCTCTAATTCAATGGTGGGTAGTTGGGTCACGGTATTTATCCTAATGTTCTAATTGCTTTGAAAGAATTTTCGTAAGTTTTAGATGATAGTATGAAATAGTCTCAAATTTAGCGCGCCCAAACACGGCAAGAGTCACAACTGTCTTTCGCACGCTATAAAATATCGCTACGATCAACCCTCTAGCTCTGCAAGAATTTTTTTACTATATTTTTGGGTATTTTAAGAATTATGAAAATCACAATCAAAGTCAATGGCAAAGCACACACCCATGATGTGGAGCCAAGAATGTTATTGGTCGATTTTTTAAGAGACCTTTGTGGGTTGACTGGAACGCATATGGGTTGTGATACCAGTCAATGTGGATGTTGTACTGTTTTACTTAACAACAATGCGATTAAATCCTGCACACACTTGGCGGTGCAGGCCGACAATCAAGATGTCTTGACCATTGAAGGGTTGGGCTCAAGTGGCCTTCATCCTGTGCAAAAAGCTTTTACTGAGTGTCACGCCTTGCAGTGCGGTTTTTGCACATCCGGCATGATTATGTCTAGCGTTGATTTACTGGCTAAAAACAGCAATCCTACGGATGCTGAAATCGCCGAGGGGCTCTCAGGCAACATATGTCGCTGTACGGGTTATTTGAATATTATTGAAGCGGTTCGCAAAGCAGCGCAATCAATTAACGGAGTTGCAAAAGTATGAGCAATACAGTCAACGCAGAAGTTAATTTTTCAAGGCAAGAAGACCTTGAATTAATCACCGGTGCTGGTAAATACACTGGGGATTATTACTACCCAGACATGCTGCATATGCATGTCATTCGCTCGGTTCATCCCCATGCCAAGATTACAAAGCTTGATTTGACCCAAGTTGCCAATGCGCCAGGGGTTAAGTGGGTGATGACGGCCAGGGAGATTGATGAGCATGGAGGTAAAGACCTTCCCAACGCACTAGCGGTGACTTCAAGATCTAGCGAGCCACAAAAACTCGTCAAGATGCCAGTGCTTGCAAGAGATTGGGTCCATTTTGTTGGGCAGCCTATTGCATTCGTTATTGCCGATACGGCGCTATTGGCCCAGGATGCAGCTGAGTTGGCGGATATCGAATTTGATACTTTGCCTGCTGTATCCGACATCACGAATGCCCTTAAGCCTGGAGCCACACAAATTCATCCATCCGTACCGGGTAATTTGTCGGCTGACTTTGAGTCAGGAGACGCAAAGGCAGTGGAGGCCGCTTTTGCAACTGCTGCACACGTGAGCCGACTGAAGATCAAAAGCCAACGCTTAGTCGGGCATCCAATGGAGCCTAGAGCGGTAGTTGCCAAGTATGATCAACTGGCAGATAAATACCGCATTCATACTCCCACACAAGGTATTTTGGGAATGCAAAATTACCTAACCCAAACAACTGGGCTTAATGCGGATCAGATCGATGTAGATATTAAAAATGTGGGCGGATCATTTGGACTACGGGGGGGGCCTTACAGCGAGCACATAGGCGTTTTAATTGCCGCCAAGTTTTTGGGACGCCCCATTAAGTGGGTTGGTACAAGGTCTGAAGTTTTTCTTAGCGATTGGCAGGGAAGGGGGCTCACGCTTGATGGCTCGATCGCCTTGGATCAAGAGGGAAAAATACTTGCCATCAAATTTCATGATCAAGTAGATTTAGGCGCGTACAACGCCTTTATGAGCACTTTCATTGGCACTCGCAATCTTTCGATAACGATGGGCGGAGTTTATAAAGTTCCAGCCCTTTACATGAGAAGTGATTTGGTATTTACCAACGCAGTTCCAACCTCCGCCTACAGAGGCGCGGGCAGACCTGATATCGCCTATGCCATTGAACGACTTGTCGATTTTGCAGCGCATGAGCATCATTTTGATCTAATTGAAATTAGACGTAAAAATTTCATCAAACCTGAGGAATTCCCCTTTAAAACAGCGAACGGTACGACTTACGATTTTTGTGATTTTGAAAAAGTGCTTTCCCAGGCTCTAACAACCAGTGACTACAAAGGATTTGCAAGTCGACGGGAAGGCTCCAAGGCGCGGGGAATGCTTAGGGGACTTGGCTTGGCAACTTACCTAGAGGCCTCGGGTGCTGGGACCGTTCAAAAGGATCAGGTAGAAGGCCGGTTCAATGAACACTCTGTGCTCACCATTTACGGCTTAACCGGAGCATCTGGGCAAGGACATGCAACATCCTTTGCTCAAATTGTTCAAAATGAACTTGGCTTGCCCACATCTTCAGTCGATTATTTAGCAAGTATCCCTGGCAAAAAATTAATAGGTAATGGCACAGGCGGTTCAAGATCCCTTTACGGCGCGGGCAGTGCTATTAAAGATTTATGCGCTAGATTAAGGGAGCAGATCACAGACCAAGTCGCTAAGAAATTGGATTGTGATAAAGATGCTATTCAGTTCTGTGACGGCCAATGGACGATTCCTGAAAAGGGGGCGAGTGCTGTTAAAGCAAATGTATCCACACTTGACATTCTGAGGTTTATTGAAACCTCTAAATTAGGTGAATTAAATGCTATTGGGGAAGCAAGCTCGGGGGCAACCTTTCCAAACGGATGCCATATCGCGGAGGTCGAAGTCAATCCAGATACGGGCGAGACAACAGTCGTTCGTTACACGGCCGTTGACGAACTCGGTCGGATAATCTCACCTCATTTGGTCAGGGGACAGGTGCACGGAGGAGTTGTTCAAGGCCTGGGACAGGCTTTCTTAGAGGAGGTGGTCTATGATGAGCAAGGACAACTCATCACAGGCTCCTTTATGGATTACGCTATGCCGCGCGCAGACTCATTAATGCACTTGGATAATGAAACGGTTGAGCTGAGCACTTCGCTTAATTTGCTTGGATCCAAAGGGGTGGGCGAGTCAGGGTGCACGGGCTCTTTGCCTGCTTTGGCCAATGCCTTGATGGACGCACTAACTCCATATGGGATAACACAGATGGATATGCCTTTCACTCCGGTTAAGGTTTGGACCGCAATCCATGAAGCCGGCAAGCCAAAGCATTAAGGATTACACCGAGGACGGGTCATTAGCTACCGAGCTTGTACGGGCTCTTTTTTTGATGCAACCGGTATGATTTGGTTTTGGCATTCCTATTTCTCATGTCGCTCTCACTGTCACCCATAATTTTGTATACGTTTAGACGGTGCCCATATGCAATGCGCGCTAGGTTGGCTTTGCATGCCAGCCAAATTAGGTATGAGCATAGGGAGGTCGATTTAAAGCGTAAACCACTTCATATGTTGAACCTCTCACCCAAGGGGACAGTACCTGTTCTTTGGCTACCCTTTGAGCAAGGTAAGGTTATCGATGAGAGTTTGAAGATTATGTTTTGGGCTTTGAGAAAAAATGATCCTAACTCATGGTTGCCTAAAGATGAAAAGGATGAGCTGGTAGCGATGAAGCTTCTCCAAATTAATGATGAACAATTTAAATCGCAGCTTGATCGCTATAAATATCCTTCCCGCTACAGTCTTGATCACAAGGGCGGTCTTGCGCAAAGAGATGAGGCCATGACTACTCTTTTAAACTTAGATGCCGCTTTGAACCAAAACGGATTTTTAAGTGGCGAAAAATTTGGTCTACTCGATGCAGGCATTGCCCCATTTATCAGGCAATTTGCAAAAGTTGATGAGCAGTGGTTCTTAGATCAACCCTTCAAACGACTAGCAAGCTGGCTAAGCGAGTTTGAAGGTTCCGAGCAGTTTCAAGAAGTTATGAAAAAATTTCCCGTATGGGTTGAATCATAAAGAAAAGCCTCTTATCTATTTTCTTTATCCATTTTGCGCGCAAAGCCTGGTCCTGTAGGGCGGGGGCGTGTCCCGCTTGTGGGCACGTGGCAGCTGAGAACAGGCAGACACAGGCCAAGTTCGAGTTTGTGGACTTTGGACTGTGGACACACCGACAACGCCGATGCCGTCGGCGCGGCCGAGTTGCAAATCAATTATTTTGATTGCACAGTGGATACCTTCTCAGTTAACATGATGCCCTCAATATGAATTGAGTCATCCTCATCTAGGTGAGTCTCTGTTGGGGCGGCTCTTACGGATTTAACTGTTTTATATACGACTTGATTAGGACTTGGCCCTGATCTTGATGGCACGCTGGCAACTACAGGTACTTGCTGCGCTACTTCCATCGTAAGCACGCGTTCAAATAATTCTTTCTCTTTGGCTATGGACTCTTTGAATGCCTGGGTCGTAACTTCAAGTTCCTCGTGGGCACTTTTAAGGTTGACTATTGATTCTTTAAGCGAATTGACGGATTCAATTCTGTTTTGCCTTGTAAATTCATCAAACATCGTATATCCTAGATTAATGAAGGAGCAACTCAGACCACAGTTTGAAAGGCTGAAAGTCTATCATTCGTAGTATTATTATTCGGTTTAACTTAGAATAACATGAGTACGATTAAAAAATATACGCAAAAAAGACCTTTGCAAATTAACGCGCCTGACCTAGGCCGACCTTTACGCACCATTTTTGGGGGTCAAAATGCCTCTTTTACTGATATCTACGGAAAATCTAAGCGCGGGTCATTTAATTGCATTGAACTCCCCCAAAGTTCGCAAAGGTAAAAGCGTGCCATTACACATCAATCAGGCTTAGGGTTGAGCAATAAATGCCATTTTGAGCTTTCAATTTGCTAAGTTGTTCATTAATGGTAGTGGAGTACTAAAACTTTTGGAGAAGTACTGCCGATTAGGGTGGAGTTTCTATTAGAATTGAGTGATAGATTTTTTAGACGAGAAATATCAACCATGGTCGGCAACACTTTTAAACCTAATCCAAACGCAAATCCGAATTTAGCGCCCAACGTAAATTCCAACCCAAATGCTGCCTTTAACCCCAATTCGAGTGCTTCCGCAAAGCCAAGATCTCAAGGACAAGATATCTATATTGGTGAGGGTGTAGTCATCCAGGGTACGTTTTCCGTGCCTGGTAAGGCCGAAATTCACGGAACTGTTAACGGAGAGTTAAAGGCTGATAATTTGTTGGTTGGTTTACAAGGCAAAATTACAGGCACCGTTACCGCTAGGGAGATGGATGTTTTGGGCGAGATTAACAAGGAAATTCACTGCGAAGAGTATCTGCATATTCGCGCCTCTGGTATGGTCTCTGGGACTTTGGAGTACTCTGATATGGAGATTGAGCGTGGTGGTAAATTTGCTGGATCAATGATTCAAAAACCAGCGAAGAAGTAATCCTCTACTCTCTAACTGCGCAAAAGTTATCTTTTGCGTCTCGATTAGCCCCTTTTGGAGCACCGCTCTGAGGGGCTTTTCAGTTTCTAGTCCACTCCTACGGGCATGTGAGTGAGTGTTAACCCTGTCTTGCACGAACTAGTAAAAACGCTCTAGTGCTTTCGTCCAATAGGCGATAAGCTTTTAAGTACAAAACATAGCAAATTTCGACAATGGGGTATTTCGCGAAATAATCACTAAACATTCATCTATAAGAGGGTTTCAACATGATTTTTCTACCTAGTTACGTAAAAAACTATTTGAAGTTGGCTTGCACCTTGATCCTAGTGGTGTCAAATGTTTGTTTAGCCGATGAATTTCCGACGAAATCTTTGTCCTTGATTGTTCCCTTCTCAGCGGGCGGACCTACAGACGCCGTTGCCCGCCTACTTGCAGTACCCATGGGCAAGTCGCTTGGGCAAGCGGTCATAGTAGAGAATACCGTTGGGGCTGGTGGGACGCTGGCAGCAAATAAAGTTGCTAAAGCGCCTAAAGACGGATACACGCTTTTGATTCACCATATTGGCATTTCAACAGCCCCGGCGCTGTATGCAAAACTAAACTACGATACGTTAAATGATTTTGAATATATTGGAGAAGTGGTTAATGTTCCAATGACGCTAATAGGTAGCAAAAATCTACCGCCTAACAACATGCCTGAATTGTTAGCGTACCTTCAAAAAAATAAAGACAAAGTAACCCTTGCCAATGCCGGACCGGGCGCGGTGTCACAGCTTTGTGGGCTCCTTTTTACGAGCCAACTTGGAATCCCACTTACCCAAGTCCCTTACAAGGGGACGGGCCCCGCTATAACTGATTTGCTAGGCGGGCAGGTTGATTTACTATGTGATCAAACCACCAACACACTAACATATATCAGAGCCGATAAGGTGAAGCTGTACGGCGTTACTACTTCTAAACGACTCACAAGCTTACCCAATGTTCCAACGATAGGTGAGCAAGGGTTGAAGGGCTTTGAAATTGTTGCATGGCACGGTATGTACGCGCCTAAAGGGACACCGCCTGCTGCTCTTGAAAAAATAAATAAGGCCTTGCGGGCTGCGTTAATGGACCCGGATGTGAAAGCACGACTAGCCGATCTGAACGTAGAAATCGCAAAGCCTGAGGAGCAGACCCCCGCGGCACTAAAAGCAAAAGTAGAAGCTGAAGTCAAAAAATGGAGTCCCATCATCAAAGCAGCGGGGGGCTATATCGAATAATAGTTGCGACTTAAGTCAAAATCTAAGGGTATCCTAGGGGAGAATAAGAAAAATTACGGAACAAGAGGGCCTATGGACTGGGATACCGTTAGAAATTACGCGCTTTCATTAATTAACAATCAGGTTGGAGGCGGAACCACACACGCGCAGCTTGACGATTGGGCATTAAGCACGGGGTACCGGGACGCTCCAAATCCTCACCAAAATACGGGAGACTTGCTTTATGTGTTTGCTGCGAATTTGCTCAACTCCGGACTTCGTGGTCCAAATAGAGAAAAATTTGCTTCGCTTGTAAAAGAAATTGTTCTTCGTCATCTTGTTGATCCAAAGACAAACAATATAAGCCGTGCCACATCTGTTGGTGAACTGGCCTCCTTTAGTCATCGCTACCTTGAGGAAAATCTGGGATTTGAATTCACACGACACAGGGGTAAAACCGATTACAAAGCGGATATCCAAGGCTTAGCGATAGGAACCCCTCGCAAAGAGGCCATTGTTAATGACTTGTTAGACACCGTTTCAGCGTTTATTAATTACTTAGTTATTGAATTTGATGGCAGTGCAACCAAATTTCACCAAGTCTTAGATATTCCTTGTCAAGATATCAATGGACTAGTTCGTATCGAATCAATAAAAAACAAGCTACAGAGTTTTAAGAGGATGGGGTTGGCGCTAGCGATGAATTTTTTGAAAGATTCACAAATGTCTGCCTACAGGGGTGAACAACTTGCCGATTTGAGCGACAGAGCAATTGCTCATTTTGTGAAGCCAGATTTGCATGTGCTTAGGTTGATGTTTATCGCAACTGGAAGACACCTGAGCACCTCACTTGGAGCTGCCGATATTATTGGTTTGCAACAAGAGGTCAGTGAGGTTTTGTTTTCAGCAATAAATCCACAGCACGGTAGTATCTTTGACCGGGCTTATACATCTGAGCATTGCTTAGGGGGTGACTTAAAAAAAAGGGGCGCACACAGATGCATCGCCGATGTTGTTCACTGGTCCCAAAATATAAATCCTCAGATATCCCCGTTCGAAATAGACCGGATACTTTTCTTAATTGGGAGTGGCAATTATTCACGTAATGCAATAGATA